>NZ_CATKPO010000012.1:0-34022 GCF_949768395.1 Pseudomonas sp. IT-P260 | reverse complement strand
CCTGCTCGCGAATGCCGCGCCTCGGTTTACAGCTCTACAACAACAGCCTGAGCCGCACGGGTCGCCTTGGCACGAGCCGCCTCAATCGACTCATCCCGCGCCAACGCCACGCCCATCCGGCGCTGACCGTTGACTTCAGGCTTGCCGAACAGCCGCAGTGCCGTATCCGGCTCGCTCAGCGCTGCGCCAAGGTTGGCGAACGCGGTCTGGGTCGACTGCCCTTCCACCAGAATCACCGCCGAAGCCGACGGGCCGAACTGACGGATCAGCGGCACCGGCAGACCGAGAATGGCGCGCGCGTGCAGGGCGAACTGCGACAGGTCCTGAGAAATCAGGGTCACCAGACCGGTGTCGTGCGGGCGCGGCGAAACTTCGCTGAACCACACCTGATCGCCTTTGATGAACAGCTCGACGCCGAACAGACCACGACCACCCAGGGCCTCGGTCACGGCTTTGGCCACGCGCTCGGACTCAGCCAGAGCAATCGGGCTCATGGCCTGTGGCTGCCAGGATTCCTGATAGTCGCCCTTTTCCTGACGGTGACCGACAGGTGCGCAGAACGTGGTACCGCCGATGTGGCGCACGGTCAGCAGAGTGATTTCGTAGTCGAAATCGATGAAGCCTTCGATGATCACCCGACCTTTGCCGGCGCGACCGCCCTCTTGCGCATAGTCCCAGGCTTTCTGCACGTCATCGGCGCTGCGCAGCAGGCTCTGGCCTTTGCCCGACGAGCTCATGACTGGCTTGACCACGCACGGGAAGCCCAGATCCTGAACGGCTTTGCTGTAATCCTCGAAGGTGTCGGCAAAGTGGTACGGCGAGGTCGGCAGGTCCAGCTCTTCAGCGGCCAGGCGACGGATGCCTTCGCGGTTCATGGTCAATTGCGCGGCGCGGGCGGTCGGAATCACGGTGAAGCCTTCGGCTTCCAGCTCGACCAGGGTGGCGGTGGCGATGGCTTCGATTTCCGGCACGATGAAGTGTGGCTTCTCGGCTTCGATGACTGCACGCAGCGCGGCGCCGTCGAGCATGTTGATCACGTGGCTGCGGTGCGCCACCTGCATGGCCGGCGCGTTGGCGTAACGGTCGACGGCAATCACTTCAACGCCCAGGCGTTGCAGCTCGATCACCACTTCCTTGCCCAACTCACCACAGCCACACAGCAATACGCGGGTCGCGGTTGGCGACAATGGAGTTCCGATACGGGTCATCTCAGGTCCTCAAAGAAGCGGATCATCGAGGAAAGCAACGCCAGACGCGCTTTCCATGGGGAGAAAGCGCGGCATTTTACATGAACCGCAGGGTTTGGCTCAGCTGGCGACAGCCTGTTTGCGCTCGCGCCAGGCCATGATCAGCCAGACGGCAGTAACACCGGCGAACTTCGAGGTCAATGCGGTGATGATCACCGGTGGCGTCATCAGGTCGATCATGCCGAAAAAGATGAAGGTATCGAGGGGAATGCTCAGCGCCGAACTGATCCACAGGCGGTCGCGCAACGGCCGTTTGGTGATGCTGAAGACCAGCCAGTCGATGCACTCGGAGATCGCAAACGCCGTGGCGCTGGCCAGGGCGATGGAAGGATCCGAGGTGACGTAGGACAACACCAGCGCCACCAGCATCGCCACGATGGCACCGTGGCCGAAACGGGTTTGCACCATGTCGCGCAACACAAACACCAATCCGCCCCAGGCCGACCAGATGATGTCCAGGTGTGGCGCGGTGGAGAAAGCGAAGTTGATCAGCACGACACTGCTGATGTAGGCGATGAGGAAAATCATGCTGGCGACCTGGGAAATTGGCGCACAGGTTACTTCAGGCAAAGCAGAAGCAAAAGATCGCAGCCTGCGGCAGCTCCTACATGGGAATGCGATCTTCCTGTAGGAGCTGCCGCAGGCTGCGATCTTTTGATCTTCGCTACTTGTTGGGGGGCGCCGGGATCATCCACACCAACCCACTGGCCTTCGCCCGCTCATGACACAACTCGAGCACAACCCGCCGCTCGTCGTTGGTCATGCGGCCCCAGCGGGTGATCTCCGCGACCGTGCGCTGGCAACCGGTGCAGATATCGTCCTCATCCAGCGCACAGATATTCACACACGGCGAGGCAACCGGTCTTTCGGGAGTACTCATTCTTCCTGCTCGACCAGATCACGCGCATAGCGCTGCGAGTTATGCACATAGTGCGCGGCGCTGGCTTCGAGCATTTTCTTCTGCGGCTCGGTCAGTTCACGCACGACCTTGCCCGGCGACCCCATCACCAGCGAGCCATCGGGGATTTCCTTGCCTTCGCCGATCAGCGAATTGGCGCCGATGATGCAGTTCTTGCCGATTTTCGCGCCGTTGAGGATCACCGCGTTGATGCCAATCAGGCTGTAGTCGCCAACGGTGCAGCCGTGGAGCATGGCGTTGTGGCCGATGGTCACGCCAGTGCCGATGGTCAGCGGATAGCCCATGTCGGTGTGCATCACCGTGCCATCCTGGACGTTGCTGTTCTTGCCGATCAGGATCAGCTCGTTGTCGCCGCGCAGCACGGCGTTGAACCAGACGTTGGCGCCTTCTTCCAGCTTGACCTTGCCCACCAGCACGGCATTGGGTGCAACCCAGCTCTGTGGATGGGTCTCGACGCGGGCGTCGCCCAGGCGGTATTTCATCTTGTTTTCCTCAGGGCTCACGATGACGGGCCATTCGAGCGATGGATTCAGGTGTTGATATAGCTTTTGGGCGGGTGATGCAGGCTGATCTGTTCGTCATAGAGCAGATTGATCAGCTCGACAATCATGATAGCGGTCAATCCCCAGATCTTGAATTCGCCGTAACGATAACTCGGCACGTACCAGCTGCGGCCTTGGTAATCGATGCGATGCGTGTGCTCACGCGGGTCTTTGCGGAAGAACTCCAGCGGCACGTTGAATACCGCTGCGATCTCGGCATCGTTGGCCTGGTACTCGACGAAATCCGGGATAACCCCGACATACGGCGTGACCTTGATGCCGTGCAGGGAGATCAGCGGGCTGAGCGGGCCGATGACTTCGACCAGCCCCGGTGGCAGGCCGATTTCTTCTTCGGCTTCGCGCAGCGCGGTAAAAATCAGGTCAGGGTCTTCCGGGTCGCGGCGACCGCCGGGAAAGGCCACTTCGCCGCCATGGGTCGAGAGGCCGCTGGCCCGCAGGGTCAGCACCAGCTCGGGCTCGTCACTGCGGGTGATCGGCACCAGAACAGCGGCCTCGGGGAAACGTTTATCGGTCTCCAGCGTGCGCGGTGTGTGGTTGCTTACCCTATGCAGTAGCTCGTCCAGCATGAGTGTTCTCGATCTGTGCCTTACCCTGCATCATGCACCAATCATTGCAGCCGCCCAAGCCCTTCGCCGGGCCATGTCGCGAAACGACAACTTGCCGACCGACACCGCTGCACGCCAAGATAGGCGCAGCATTCAGGAACCCCAGCATGAAATTTTGCAGCCAGTGCGGCAACCCGGTGACCCAGCGCATTCCCGAAGGCGACTCGCGGCTGCGATTTGTCTGTGAGAGCTGTCAGACCATTCACTATCAAAACCCCAATATCGTCGCCGGTTGTGTCGCGACCTGGGGTCGCCAGGTGCTGCTCTGCCGCCGTGCCATCGAACCACGCCTGGGTTACTGGACGCTGCCCGCCGGCTTCATGGAAAACGGCGAGACCATCGAACAGGCCGCGATCCGCGAAACCGCCGAGGAAGCCTGCGCCAGAGTGCGCAATCTGAGCATCTATACCCTGATCGATGTGCCGCACATCAGCCAGGTGCATGTGTTCTTTCGCGCAGAACTGGCCGACCTGGACTTCGCGGCCGGCCCCGAAAGCCTCGAAGTGCAACTATTCGACGAAGCCGACATTCCCTGGGACGAGCTGGCTTTCCGCACCGTGGGGCGTACCTTAGAATGCTTCTTCGCTGATCGCCGCGCCGAAAACTACCCGGTTCGCTCCGAATCGATTCCGCCGCTGGCTCAGCCTGCCATTAGCTGACTCAAAAAATCAAAAGATCAAAAGATCGCAGCCTTCGGCAGCTCCTACACTTAACGTTGCGTCACTCTTTGGGGAATTGTTTCAATGCGCTGGTTGTTTGCTCTGTTTTGCCTGTCATTCGTCTCAGTCTCCCAAGCGTCCTTCGTGACCACCGTGACGCCGTCGAACACCCCGCTGATCGAAAAAATCCTGGTGCTCAAATCGGCGCATCAACTGCAATTGATCGCCGACGGCAAGCCGATCAAGACCTATCGAATTTCCCTGGGCAAGGGCGCGAAAAAAGGTCCGAAACTGATTGAAGGCGACAAACGCACGCCCGAAGGTTTCTATTGGATCGACTGGCGCAAGGTCAGCGAGAAATTCAATCTGGCGATGCACATCTCCTACCCGAACATCAGCGATTCGGCCCGCGCCCGCCGCGAAGGCGTCGAGCCTGGCGGGATGATCATGATTCACGGCACGCCGGATTCTGAAGAAACCCCGGAAGACCTGTTCCACACCCTGGACTGGACCGACGGCTGCATCGCCATGCGCAACATGGACATGCGTGAAGTCTGGGGTCTGGTGCCAGACGGCACGATGATCGAGATTCGTCCTTAACCAGCGACCACTGGTCACCAGAAAAAAAATAAATCAAAAGATCGCAGCCTGCGGCAGCGCCTACAGGGTTGATACCACTTCCCACTGCAGGAGCTGCCGCAGGCTGCGATCTTTTGCTTTTTACAGCCCACCCCTAATACCACTTCAAACCACAACCCCCGAAACCCGCCATTTCATTGGGCTACACGCCAATTCACTGCGTTGACATGGTATTCAAGTGGTATTAATTTCCGCCCCACAAGCGAGCCACAACAATCCTATACTCGCGTCGGAAATGACCTACATGAACGACCTCCAGGCCCTACGCCCAGATGACTCCCAGCCGACACCGCTGTACCTGCAGCTGGCGCGCAATCTGGAATCGGCGATCCATTCCGGGCAATGGAAGGCTGAACAGGCGATGCCTTCCGAGCGCAACCTCAGCGAGCAACTCGGCATCTCCCGGGTCACCGCGCGCAAGGCACTGGAAGTGCTCCTCGATCAAGGTCTGATCCGCCGCCTGCAAGGTTCCGGCACCTTCATCACCCCACGCCTGGAACAACCGCTGTCACGCCTCTCGGGCTTCAGCGAAATGCTCCGCCTCAAGGGTTTCGTCCCCAGCTCGCAGTGGCTGGAGCGCGAAATCACCCTGCCGACTCACGAAGAACTGATCCGCCTGAGCCTGTCGCCGAACGACAAGGTGGCGCGCATGAAACGCCTGCGCAAGGCCGACGACACCGTGATGGCCATCGAGATGAGCACCCTGCCCGCCTCGATCATGCCCAAGCCGCACCTGGTCGGCGATTCGCTCTACGAGTACCTCGACGGCATCGGCAAACCGATCGTCCGCGCCCTGCAGCACATCCAGGCGATCAACGCCTCGGACGAGTTCGCCGCACTGGTCGGCATCGCCCCCGGCACCGCCATGCTGCTGATGACCCGGGTCGGCTATCTGGAAGACAACACGCCGATCGAAGTCACCGACACCTATTGCCGCAACGACTACTACGACTTTGTTGCAGAGCTTCGCCGCTGACCGGCAGCCAGGCCAAACGAGAGAAGCAAAATGTCCGAAGACAACATCCTCACCGCCAGCGGCTGGGTTCGCGGCCGGCTGATTCACGAACACGGTAAAGTCGTGTCGATCGAAGGCGTGCCCTGCGATCCGGCCGACAATGACCTGCCGTACCTGCTGCCGGGTTTCATCGACCTGCACGTCCACGGCGGTGGTGGCAAAGACATCATGGAAGGCGCCAGCGCCTTCGAAACCATCACCAAAACCCACGTGCGCTTCGGCACCACCTCGCTGCTGGCCACTACCATGACCGCACCGAGCGCCGAGATTTCAAGCGTGCTGAAAGAAGTCGGCGAGTTCTGCGAACAGCGTCCGCAAGGCGCCGCCCGCGTCCTTGGTGTGCACCTGGAAGGCCCGTACATCAACCCCGGCAAACTCGGCGCGCAGCCGAATTTCGCACATACCGCGTTGATGGACGAGGTCGAGCAATACCTCGCGCTGGCGCCGATCCGGGTGATCACCATCGCCCCGGAAATCGCCGGCCACGACGGGTTGATCCGTGAGCTGAGCAGCCGCGGGATCCGCATGCAGATTGGCCACACCCTCGGCAGCTACGAGGAAGGCGTTGCCGCCCTCGATGCCGGCGCCACCAGTTTCACCCATTTGTACAACGCCATGAGCCCGCTGCATCACCGCGAGCCGGGGATCGTCGGCGCCGCGCTGGCCCACGCCAAATTCGCCGAACTGATCCCGGACTTGCTGCACGTGCATCCCGGTGCGATCCGCGTGGCCCTGCGTTCGATCCCGTGCCTGTACTGCGTCACCGATTCGACCGCCGCCGCCGGCATGCCCGACGGTGAATACAAGCTGGGCAGCCATACCGTGACCAAATGCCTGGGCGGCGTGCGCCTGCCCGACGGCACGCTGGCCGGCAGCACCTTGACCATGGATCAGGCCCTGCGCAACCTGGTGAAGATCGGATTGCCGATCGCCGAGGCCTCGCAGCGCCTGTCGCAATTTCCCGCAGACTACCTCGGCATCACCGAACGCGGGCGCCTCGAACCGGGCGCCTGGGCCGACTGCGTGCGGCTGGATCGCTCACTCACACTGACCGCCGTCATGGTCGAAGGAGAAGACATTGACTTCAAAAATGCTTGAAGAGGCGCTGTCCTCGTTCGAGGCCGTGCAAGCCCAACTGCAACAGCTCGACCCGCAGATGATCGAGATCGCCGGGCGCCTGCGCCGTCAGCCGCCGCAAGTGGCAATGACGGTCGCGCGCGGCAGTTCCGACCACGCGGCGAGCTACTTCGCCTACCTGACCATGCAGCAACTGGGGGTGCCCGTGGCGTCGTTGCCGATGTCGGTGGTGACCATGCAACAGGCGCCGCTGAAGGTCAGCGGTCAGGTGGCGTTCGCGTTCTCGCAATCGGGGCAGAGCCCGGATCTGGTCAACAGCCTGCGTCTACTGCGCAAGCGTGGCGCGCTGAGTGTGTCGATGGTCAACGCCGCCGATTCGCCACTGGAAGCGGCGTGTGAATTCAGCCTGCCGCTGCTCGCCGGCACCGAAAGCAGCGTCGCCGCGACCAAGAGTTTCATCGCCACCCTCAGCGCCAGCGCCCGCCTGATCGCGCACTGGAAAGAAGACAACGAACTGCTGGAAGCGCACAACGCCCTGCCCGAAGGTCTGCGCGAAGCGGCAAAACAGGACTGGAGCAGCGCGATCGACGCCTTGCGCGATTGCGAACGGCTGATGGTCATCGGCCGTGGCGCCGGTTTTGCCATCGCCCAAGAGGCCGCGCTGAAGTTCAAGGAAACCTCGGCGATTCAGGCCGAAGCCTTCAGCAGCGCCGAAGTCCGTCACGGCCCGATGGCACTGATCGACGAGCATTACCCGCTGCTGGTGTTCGCCCCACGCGGTGCCGAACAGGCCGGTCTGATCAGCCTTGCGGCAGAGATGCGTCAACGCGGTGCCCGCGTGCTGCTGGCCGCGCCGGACGACATTCTCGAACGCGACCTGACCCTGAGCCGCGCCGAACACCCGGCCCTCGACCCGATTCTGGCGATCCAGAGCTTCTACGTGATGGCCGCTGGCCTGGCCGTGGCCCGCGGCATGAACCCGGATCAGCCGCGCCACCTGAGCAAAGTGACCCGTACGCACTGACCACTGTTTAGGCATGTAACCCGTGTAGGAGCTGCCGAAGGCTGCGATCTTTTGATTTTGACGTTCAAAAAAACAAGATCAAAAGATCGCAGCCTGCGGCAGCTCCTACAGGGGAAAGCGAAATTACTGATGAGACCGAGCCATGCACAACAACAATAAAGAGCTGACCCTCAGCGCCCCGCTCAGCGGCCCGGTGCTCACGCTCGCCAAAGTCCCGGACGCGGTGTTCGCCAGTGGCGCGATGGGCGACGGTATCGCCATCGACCCGTTGAATGACACCCTGTACTCGCCCTGTGCCGGGGAGATCATCCACGTCGCACGCACCGCCCACGCGCTGACCGTGCGCGCCGACAACGGCGCGGAAATCCTCCTGCATCTTGGCCTGGACACTGTCGAACTGAACGGCGAAGGCTTCTCGATGCTGGTCAAGCAAGGCACGCGGGTCGACAAGGGCCAACCGTTGTTGCGCTACGACCTGGACAAGGTCGGCCAGCAGTGCAAAAGCCTGGTCAGCCTGTTGATCCTGACCAACAGCCAGGACTTCCAGGTGCGCCCGATCACGCTCAAAGCGGTGAAGGTCGGCGAGCCGTTGCTGCACATCATTGCTCGTACCAGTACGGCGGCGAATGCTGAAGTGTTGGGTGGGCCAGCGGTGCAGGCGCAGGTGTTGGTGGCCCATCGTGGCGGTCTGCATGCACGTCCTGCGGCGCTGATTCGCCAGACCGCACAAGGTTTCAAGAGCCAGTCGCAGCTGCACTTCGCCGGCAAATCGGCGCCGTGCAACAGCCTGATCGGGCTAATGGGCCTGGCCATCGGCGAGCAGGATGAGGTGCAGGTCAGCTGTCAGGGACCGGACGCCGAAGCTGCGCTGCAGGCTTTGCTCAATGCGCTGGCGACCGCCCTGCCCGACGATCATCACGCCGCTGCGCCGGCCAGCTCCGCACCGCGCAAACGTCCCTCCGAGGCTGGTGTATTGCAGGGTGTGTGCGCCGCACCGGGTCTGGTCGGCGGGCCGCTGTTTCGCTTGAATGCGATCAGCCTGCCGGCAGATACGGGCAGCCATGATCCGCTGGTGCAACAGGAGGTGCTGGAGTCGGCGCTGAAGCAGGTTCGCAACGAAATCAACGCCACGCTAGCCCAAGCGAAAAAGCACAAGAGCACCGACGAAGAAGCGATCTTCGCCGCGCACCTGGCCCTGCTCGAAGACCCGGCCCTGCTCGACGCCGCGCAGCATTCCATCGATCAAGGCACAGCGGCGACTCACGCCTGGAGCCAGTCGATCGACATGCAGTGCGAAGTGCTGCAATACACCGGCAGCGCACTGCTGGCCGAACGTGCCAACGACCTGCGCGACCTCAAGCAACGGGTGCTGCGCGCCGTGCTCGGCGAAGCCTGGCATTACGACGTGCCGGCCGGCGCCATCGTTGCTGCGCATGAACTGACGCCGTCGGATCTGCTGCAACTCAGCGCGCAGGGTGTCGCCGGGTTGTGCATGGCCGAGGGCGGCGCGACTTCGCACGTGGCGATTCTGGCGCGCGGCAAAGGTCTGCCGTGCCTGGTTGCACTGGGCGCCGCTTTACTCGATCAAGCACAAGGTCAGTCGGTGGTGCTGGATGCCGATGGCGGTCGCCTCGAACTGACGCCGAGCGCCGAACGTCTGGCTGAGGTCCAGCAGGCGCAAATCGACCGTCAGCAACGCCGCGATGCGCAACAGGCCAAGGCGCATCTGCCCGCAGAAACCCGCAATGGCGTGGCCATTGAAGTGGTCGCCAACGTTGCCTCCAGCCATGAAGCGGCGGACGCCTTTGTCAACGGCGCCGATGGCGTCGGCCTGCTGCGCACCGAGTTTCTGTTCGTCGACCGGCAAACCGCGCCGGACGTCGAAGAGCAGCGCTCTGCCTATCAAGCCGTGCTCGATGCCATGGGTGAACACTCGGTGATCATCCGCACCATCGACGTCGGCGGCGACAAGCAACTCGACTACCTGCCGCTGCCTGCCGAAGCCAACCCGGTACTCGGCTTGCGTGGCATTCGTCTGGCTCAGGCCCGTCCGGAAATCCTCGATCAACAACTGCGCGCACTGCTGCAAGTCAGCCCGCTGCGCCGTTGCCGGATCCTGTTGCCGATGGTCACCGAAGTCGATGAACTGCTGCACATCCGTCAGCGGGTCGATGCGCTGTGCCTGGAACTGAACATCAGCCAGCGCCCGGAAATCGGCGTGATGATCGAAGTCCCCGCCGCCGCGCTGCAAGCCGAACAACTGGCCGAGCACGCCGACTTTCTCTCGATCGGTACCAACGATCTATCGCAATACACCTTGGCCATGGACCGCGACCACGCAGGTCTCGCCGCTCGCGTCGATGCCCTGCACCCGGCGTTGCTGCGGCTGATCGCCATGACCTGCGCAGGCGCGGCGGTGCACAAACGCTGGGTTGGCGTGTGCGGTGCCCTCGCCTCCGATCCACTGGCGACACCAGTGCTGATCGGCCTCGGCGTGACCGAGCTGTCGGTGAGCCCGGTGCAAATCGGTGAAATCAAGGATCGCGTGCGCCAGTTGCACGAGGCCGAATGCCAACGCCTCAGCCTGGACCTGTTGAAACTCAACAGCGCCGCTGCGGTTCGTCACGCCTGCCACCAGCATTGGCCTCTGCACTAACAACAAGCTCTCTATAAAGAGCAGGGAGAACCACCATGTACCAACTCTTCATCGAAGGCCTGCAACGCCTCGGCCGCGCGCTGATGCTGCCGATCGCGATCCTGCCGATTGCCGGCCTGCTGCTGCGTCTGGGTGACACCGACCTGTTGAACATTGCGATCATTCACGATGCCGGGCAAGTGATCTTCGCCAACCTGGCGATGATCTTCGCCATCGGCATCGCCGTCGGGTTTGCCAAGGACAACAACGGCACCGCGGGTTTGGCCGGGGTGATCGGTTACCTGGTGATGATCTCCACGCTCAAGGTGCTCGACCCGAGCATCAACATGGGCATGCTCGCCGGGATCGTCAGCGGCCTGATGGCCGGCGCGCTGTACAACCGCTTCAAGGACATCAAGCTGCCGGAGTACCTGGCATTCTTCGGCGGCCGGCGCTTCGTGCCGATCGTCACCGGGTTCGCCGCCGTCGCGCTGGGCGTGGTGTTCGGCTACATCTGGCCGCCGATCCAGCACGGCATCAACAGCTTCGGCAGCCTGATGATGGAAAGCGGCAGCTTCGGCGCCTTCGTCTTCGGCGTGTTCAACCGCCTGCTGATCGTCACCGGCCTGCACCACATCCTCAACAACATGGCGTGGTTCGTGTTCGGCAACTTCACCGATCCGACCACCGGTGCACTGGTCACCGGCGACCTGTCACGCTACTTCGCCGGCGATCCAAAGGGCGGCCAGTTCATGACCGGCATGTTCCCGATGATGATCTTCGGCCTGCCCGCCGCGTGCCTGGCGATGTACCGCAACGCCTTGCCAGAGCGGCGCAAGGTCATGGGCGGGATCTTCCTGTCGATGGCCCTGACTTCGTTCCTTACCGGCGTGACCGAGCCCATCGAATTCGCCTTCATGTTCCTCGCCCCGCTGCTGTATCTGCTGCATGCGCTGCTGACCGGCCTGTCGATGGCGATCACCAATGCGCTGAACATCCACCTGGGTTTCACCTTCTCCGGCGGCTTCATCGACATGGTGCTGGGTTGGGGGCGCTCGACCAATGGCTGGCTGGTGATTCCGGTCGGGCTGGCGTATGCCGTGGTGTATTACGCGGTGTTTGATTTCTGTATTCGTCGTTTCAATTTGAAGACGCCGGGACGTGAGGATGTGGCGTCGGCCGAAAAGTCGGTGCTGACAGAAAACGAACGTGCGGCTGCGTACATCAAAGCCTTGGGCGGTGCCGAGAATCTGGTCACAGTTGGCGCCTGCACGACTCGTCTGCGCCTGGAAATGGTTGATCGCAACAAGGCTTCCGACGCTGATTTGAAAGCGCTGGGCGCGATGGCCGTGGTACGCCCGGGCAAAGGCGGCAGCTTGCAGGTGGTGGTCGGGCCATTGGCCGACAGCATCGCCGACGAAATCCGCCTCGCCATGCCAGCGCTTGGGCGTGCGTTGGTGGCTGCGCCTGCTGCGGTGGTCGAGGAATCGAAAGCTGTATTGGTCGCTGCACCGGAAGCTCAACAATGGCTGACTGCGTTGGGCGGTAGCGAGAATGTGATGCAGCTGGACTGCATCGCACTGACGCGTATTCGTGTGCAACTGGCCGATGGCAAAGCGTTGTCCGAGGCTCAGTTGAAAGAGTTGGGTTGCCAGGGTGTCAGCCCGTTGGAAGGTGGGGTCTGGCATTTGTTGATTGGTGAGAAAGCGGCGAGTTTGAGTGGGGCGATTGAGGCGTTGGTTAATCGGAGTGAGGTCAGCGCCAAGGTTTGACTCGCCGGCGTCTGGGCGGGCCTCTTCCCGAGCAAGCTCGCTCCCACATTGACCTGTGTACGCCGGTCAAATGTGGGAGCGGGCTTGCTCGCGAAGAACGATAACGCGGTGAACCTGAGAGATCAGGTCTGTGGATCGACTCGATCCAGCGCTCGATTTACCGCGAGTTCGGCGAGCATGACGATCTGCTGGATGGCAAGAGCGGTGCTGCGTTGCAGACCGCTGAGCTCGTTGGCGAAGTTGCTGGCCATGGCACTGGCGCAGGCCAACGATTCGTAGGCGTGGGCTAGCAGGGTTTCGGAGTCGACGTTGGGGTTGACCAGGAACATCGTGCCGGACTGATGCGCCTGGGCGGGCTGCGGGGTGAAGTAGAAATCGACAGCGCACTTGATGGCTTCGCGGTCTTTCGTCAGGTCTTCGACGCGGATGGCGTCGGCGGGTGGAGATGTGGCTCTGTGGGGTGGGTCGGGGATCAGTTTGTCCATCGAACAAGTCCTTTTAAGTGTTGTAGCCACTTGCTCCCGATCTCACTCGGAGAAGAGGTGGCAGCCATGTACGGAGTGAGATTACCGGTAAGGACCCCAAATCCGGCCGGACCGAAGTCCGCCCGTACATAGCCGCCATAAGGAATTGCTGACAGCGAAAGCTGGCCGCAATTATGGGGGCACTTGTCTGGGGATCCAAATCGGGTATCTCACCTCCCGATCGCTGAATTGGCAGCGACAGACAAAGCCTAGAGACCGGACGTCCGAGGGACAACCTGAAAACCTTGTGGGAAGGTTCTGGTAATTCCACACACTCTTAAACACAAAACATCCCGTGTAGGAGCTGCCGAAGGCTGCGATCTTTTGATCTGCCCTTTGACTGTAAAAAACCAAAGTCAAAAGATCGCAGCCTTCGGCAGCTCCTATAGGTGAGTACTGCACCCGATAGAAATTGGTCGGCTGTCAGGCCGCCATCGCTGGCAAGCCAGCTCCCATATTTTTAACTTGTGAACACCGCCATGCGGCGAAGCCGCCCCACTCCAGGATGAGCGCAAGCTCGGCTGTGGCTTTTGATCTTGATCCACGGGCGACGTCGGAAGGCTGAGTGGAGGGATTGATCCGGGCGTGGGAGCGCAGCGACCGTTTGGCGAAGCCAAACACAGCGAGAGGAGGTGCAGCGAAGCAAACCGTAGGCGCTGCGCCCGGATCGAGCCCGCAGCGAAGGGACCCCGAGCCCCAGCGAGCGGGCCAAACGCAGGAGCAAGCGTTTTTTTGCTTACTTTTTTTAGGCGTTTGTAAAAAAAGTGAGTCGCCGTAAGGGCGAAACCCTAAGCAGCCGTTACCGCAGCAACGGATATGTACCCGATCAGTCAGAACATCATCGCCTGATCCGACGCCTTCGCGAGCAGGCTCGCTCCCACATTGGAACCCCATTGCCCGGAAAATCGCAGGCAACAAAAAAACCGCAGACAATCACTCATCTGCGGGTTTCTCATTCCAGCGGAAGGAAGATCAGAAATCCTCCAGCCGCCACACCTCATAAGCCGGCGTCTCGTAAGGGTGGCTCAGCTTGAGAGCAGCCACCACCTCACGAATCAACGCGTCACAAACCACAAGCTCAACCTTCCATTCCTCGACCCGCTCAACCTGCCCCGCCTCGCCAATGAACGGCTGACTGCCGTCCAACGGTCGAAACTGACCAGACCCAGGCACCTGCCACGCACAGTGGTCATAGTCACCGATCCGCCCACCACCGGCAGCGAATACAGCGTCCTTGACCACCTCGACATGACTGTCAGGAACAAAAAACGCGAGCTTGTACACAGGCCTCAGTTCACCCAGACGCGCGCGTTACGGAACATGCGCATCCAAGGAGCATCTTCGGTCCAGTCCTCCGAACGCCACGAGTTCTGCACCGCGCGGAACACCCGCTCCGGGTGCGGCATCATGATCGTCACACGACCGTCGCGGCTGGTAAGGCCGGTGATCCCGCGCGGCGAACCGTTCGGGTTGGCCGGGTAGGCTTCGGTGACCTTGCCGTGGTTGTCGACGAAACGCATCGCCACGCAACCGGACAGATCGGCTTCCAGCAGGGCTTCTTCGCTGGAGAACTCGGCATGGCCTTCACCGTGCGCGATGGCGATCGGCATCCGCGAACCGGCCATGCCCTGCAGGAAGATCGAGTTCGATTCCTGGATCTGCACCATCGCCACGCGCGCTTCGAACTGCTCGGAGCGGTTGCGCACGAAGTGTGGCCAGAATTCGCTGCCCGGGATCAGCTCGTGCAGGTTGGACATCATCTGGCAACCGTTGCACACGCCGAGGGTGAAGCTGTCGTTACGTTCGAAGAAGCCCTGGAACGCATCGCGGGCACGGCTGTTGAACAGCGCCGACTTGGCCCAGCCTTCACCGGCGCCGAGGACGTCGCCGTAGGAGAAACCGCCGCAGGCCACCAGGCCTTTGAACTCGTTCAGGTCGACACGGCCAGCGAGAATATCGCTCATGTGCACGTCGATCGCGTTGAAACCGGCGCGGTCGAATGCGGCGGCCATTTCCACCTGACCGTTGACGCCCTGCTCACGCAGCACGGCCACCTGGGGGCGGATGCCTTTCTTGATGTAAGGCGCGGCGATGTCCTGGTTGACGTCGTAGCTCAGCTTGACGCTCAGGCCCGGGTTGTCTTCTTCCAGCAGCGCGTCGAACTCTTGCTCGGCGCAGTCGGCGTTGTCGCGCAGACGCTGGATCTGGTAGCTGGTTTCAGCCCAGGTACGTTGCAGCAGACGACGCTGGCCTTCGAACACGGTGTCACCGTTGAAGGTGATGTTGATCTGGCCATTGTTGATCGGCTGACCGATCACCGACACGCAGTCGCCCAGACCGGCTGCGCTGAACTGCGCGAGGATATCTGGCGTGGCGTCCTGACGAACCTGGATCACGGCACCCAGTTCTTCGTTGAACAGGATCGCGGCGATTTCTGCCGAGGATTCAGCAACGCTGTCGAGGTTCAGGCTCAGACCGCAGTGGCCGGCGAAGGCCATTTCCACCACGGAGGTCAGCAGACCACCGTCGGAACGGTCGTGGTAAGCCAGCAGGTGACCGTCGGCGTTGAGGCCCTGGATCACCGCGAAGAAGGCCTTCAGGTCTTCCGCGTCGTCGACGTCCGGTGCCTGCTTGCCGAGCTTGCCGTGAACCTGAGCGAGGATCGAGGCACCCATGCGGTTCTGACCGCGACCAAGGTCGATCAGGATCAGGTCGGTGGTGCCCTTGTCCATGCGCAGTTCCGGGGTCAGGGTCTGACGGATGTCAGCCACTGGGGCGAAACCGGTCACGATCAGCGACATCGGCGAGGTCACGGTTTTTTCTTCACCGTTGTCGTTCCAGCGGGTGGCCATGGACATCGAGTCCTTGCCGACCGGAATGGTGATGCCCAGCTCAGGGCACAGTTCCATGCCGACCGCTTTCACGGTGTCGTACAGACGCGCGTCTTCGCCCGGGTGGCCGGCAGCGGACATCCAGTTCGCCGACAGTTTGATGTCGGAAATCTTGTTGATGCGCGAAGCGGCAATGTTGGTCAGGGTTTCGCCGATGGCCATGCGGCCCGACGCCGGAGCGTCCAGCAGCGCCAGCGGAGTACGCTCGCCCATGGCCATCGCTTCACCGGTATAGACGTCGAAACTGGTGGCGGTGACGGCGACGTCGGCCACCGGAACCTGCCATGGGCCAACCATCTGGTCACGGGCCACGAGGCCGGTGATGGTGCGGTCGCCGATGGTGATCAGGAAGCTTTTGCTCGCCACGGCCGGATGGTGCAGGACGCGCTCGATGGAATCGGCGATGTCGAGGTTCGACGGATCGAAATCGTCGCCCAGCTCGGCTTCGCGCACCACCGAACGGTGCATGCGCGGCGCCTTGCCCAGCAACACTTCCAGCGGCATGTCCACCGGGTTGTTGCCGAAGTGGCTGTCGGTCACGGTCAGTTGCGGTTCAGCGGTGGCTTCACCAACAACGGCAAACGGGCAACGCTCGCGTTCGCAGATCGCCTTGAAGCGCTCGAAGTCAGCCGGGCCGACTGCCAGAACGTAACGTTCCTGGGATTCGTTGGACCAGATTTCGTGCGGGGCCATGCCCGGCTCGTCGTTTGGAATGTTGCGCAGTTCGAAACGGCCACCGCGGTCGCCGTCGTTGACCAGTTCCGGGAAGGCGTTGGACAGACCGCCCGCGCCCACGTCGTGGATGAAGCTGATCGGGTTCTTGTCGCCCAGCTGCCAGCAACGGTCGATGACTTCCTGGCAGCGACGCTCCATCTCAGGGTTTTCACGCTGTACGGAAGCGAAGTCGAGATCCGCCGAGCTGGTGCCGGTGGCCATCGAGGACGCGGCGCCGCCGCCCAGACCGATGAGCATCGCCGGGCCGCCGAGGACGATCAGCTTGGAGCCGACGACGATCTCGCCTTTCTTGACGTGCTCTTCACGGATGTTGCCCATGCCGCCAGCCAACATGATCGGCTTGTGGTAACCGCGAACTTCGTCACCGTGCGGGGTGCTGATCGATTGTTCGAAGGTACGGAAGTAGCCTGTCAGGGCCGGACGACCGAATTCGTTGTTGAACGCGGCGCCGCCCAGCGGGCCTTCGATCATGATGTCCAGCGCGGTAACGATGCGCTCAGGCTTGCCGTACGGCACTTCCCACGGCTGTTCGAAGCCCGGGATCTGCAGGTTGGACACGGTGAAACCGGTCAGGCCGGCCTTTGGCTTGGCGCCACGACCGGTGGCACCTTCGTCGCGGATCTCGCCACCGGAACCGGTGGACGCGCCCGGGAACGGGGCGATCGCGGTCGGGTGGTTGTGGGTCTCGACCTTCATCAGGATGTGCACCGGCTCCTGCACCGCGCCGTACTGGCGGGTTTCCGGATCCGGGAAGAAGCGGCCGGCGACGTTACCGACGATCACCGAAGCGTTGTCCTTATAAGCGGACAGCACGCCTTCGTTGTGCATCTGGTAGGTGTTCTTGATCATGCCGAACAGGCTTTTTTCCTGGCTCTCGCCGTCAATATCCCAACTGGCGTTGAAGATCTTGTGGCGGCAGTGCTCGGAGTTGGCCTGGGCGAACATCATCAGTTCGATGTCGTGCGGGTTGCGCTTGAGACCGTTGAAGGCGTTGACCAGATAGTCGATTTCGTCTTCGGCCAGGGCCAGGCCCAGCTCGGTGTTGGCTTTTTCCAGCGCGGCGCGGCCGCCACCGAGGATGTCGATCGCGGTCAGCGGTTTCGGCTCGGCGTGGCTGAACAGACCCGCGGCCTGTTCCAGATTGCCCAGGACGATCTGGGTCATGCGGTCATGCAGCACGTCGGCAATCTGCTGGGCTTCAATGTCGCTGAACTGGCCGGCCACGTAGAACGCGATGCCGCGCTCCAGACGCTGGATCTTGCTCAGGCCGCAGTTGCGGGCGATGTCGCTGGCCTTGCTCGACCATGGCGAGATGGTGCCGAAACGCGGCAACACCAGGAACAGACGACCGGTCGGCTCTTGTACCGGAACGCTTGGGCCGTACTTCAGAAGGCGCGCAAGCACCTGCTGTTCGTCGCCGGTCAGGACGCCGGTGACTTCGGCGAAGTGAGCGAATTCAGCATACAGGCCATTGACAGCTGGAACCTTCTGGCTCAGTTGCTCAAGGAGTTTGCTGTGGCGAAAGGCAGAAAGGGCAGGAGCGCCGCGCAGGATCAACATCTTCGGGACAGCCTCGGGAAGGGGTGTGCTTTGAGGCCGTGCATTCTAGCCTAAACCGCCCTCAACATCACCCGAAACGCTACGCACGGTTGCACTCGGATATCAATCTGTGTTTCTGCCTTTGAAGTCAAATTTCGAGAGTGCGCGGCCAACGCTTATTTTTTCTGTCACAAAATGCCGCTAAGCCCCATTCCTGCGGGGTTTCGTGCGGTTTTGTGATCTCTAGCAGACAAGCCCCTCACTGTCGAGATATGGCGCCCGCAGCCGTTTGCGTATACTGCGCACATGTTTTTCCCAACGGCTTTGCGTCCGCGGTACGCCAAATGGCTGATCGCAACCGGACTCTTCCTGATGCTCGGTGGTTGTGTTGATAAACCCAACACACTTGAGCGCGTAAAGGAGGATGGTGTGCTGCGGGTGATTACCCGTAACAGCCCCGCCACCTACTTTCAGGATCGCAGCGGTGAAACCGGCTTCGAATACGAGCTGGTGAAGCGCTTCGCCGACGATTTGGGGGTCGAGCTGAAGATCGAGACCGCCGACAACCTCGATGACCTGTTCAATCAGATCGGCAAGCCGAACGGCCCGGTACTGGCGGCGGCGGGCCTGGTCAGCAGCGAGGAGCGCAAGAAGCAGGTGCGGTTCTCCCACTCCTACCTCGAAGTCACCCCGCAGATCATCTACCGCAACGGCCAGTCGCGGCCTACCGACCCGGGCGATCTGGTCGGAAAGAAGATCATGGTGCTCAAGGGCAGCACCCACGCCGAACAACTGGCCGAGCTGAAAAAGAAGTTTCCGGGCATCGAATACGAAGAATCCGACGCTGTGGAAGTGGTCGACCTGCTGCGCATGGTCGATGAAGGTCAGATCGACCTGACCCTGGTCGATTCCAACGAAGTGGCAATGAACCAGGTGTACTTCACCAACATCCGCGTGGCCTTCGACCTCGGCGATGCGCGCAGTCAGAGCTGGGCCGTGGCCGCCGGCGAAGACAACAGCCTGCTCAACGAGATCAACGCCTACCTCGACAAGGTGCAGAAAAACGGCACCCTGCAGCGCCTGAAAGACCGTTACTACGGCCACGTCGATGTCCTCGGCTACATGGGCGCCACCACCTTCGCCCAGCACCTGCAGCAGCGCCTGCCCAAATACGAACAGCACTTCAAGGCCTACGCCAAGAAAGAGAAAATCGACTGGCGCCTGCTCGCGGCCATCGGTTATCAGGAATCGCTGTGGCAACCGGCAGTCACTTCGAAAACCGGCGTGCGCGGCTTGATGATGCTGACCCAGAACACCGCTCAGGCGATGGGCGTGTCGAACCGGCTCGATCCCAAGCAAAGCATCATGGGCGGCGCCAAGTACCTGGCCTACATGAAGGATCAGCTCGACGAATCGATTCAGGAACCGGACCGAACCTGGTTTGCCTTGGCGGCGTACAACGTCGGCAGCGGCCATCTGGATGACGCGCGCAAACTGGCGTCCCGCGAAGGCCTGAACCCGGACAAGTGGCTGGACGTGAAGAAGATGCTGCCGCGCCTGTCGCAGAAGCAGTGGTACAGCAAGACCCGCTACGGCTATGCCCGGGGCGGCGAGCCGGTGCATTTCGTGGCGAACATCCGTCGCTACTACGACATTCTGACCTGGGTGACCCAGCCGCAGCTCGAAGGCGATCAGGTGGCCGAGGGCAATCTGCATGTGCCGGGGATCGACAAGACCAAGCCGGCGCAAGAGCCTGCCCCGCTCTAACCAACACCCCAAAAAACAAATGCGGGAGCGAGCCTGCTCGCGAAGGCGTCGTGTCAGTCGACATCATGGTTGACTGATTTGCCGCTTTCGCGAGCAGGCTCGCTCCCACAGGTTTTTGTGTTGTGGCTTAGTGCTTGGCAGCCGCCAGAATCAGCGCTTTCATTTCAGAAACAGCAGATTTGAAGCCCACGAACAACGCATGCGCCACCAGCGCATGGCCGATGTTCAGTTCATTGATGCCCTTGATCGCCGCCACGGCTTCGACGTTGTGATAATGCAGGCCATGCCCGGCATTGACGATCAGGCCCTGCGTCAGACCAAACGCCACGCCGTCCGCCACACGCTTCAATTCCTCAGCAACTTCGGTCGGGGTCTCGGCATCAGCGTAACGCCCGGTGTGCAGCTCGATCGCCGGTGCTCCTACGCGCTTGGACGCCGCAATCTGGCGCTCGTCGGCATCGATGAACAGCGACACTTCGCTGCCGATCTTCGACAGGCGCGCGACCGCCGCCTTGATCCGCTCTTCCTGCCCCGCTACATCCAGACCGCCTTCAGTGGTCAGTTCCTGACGGGTCTCCGGGACCAGGCAGATGTGCGCCGGACGGATGCGCTCGGCGAACGCCATCATTTCTTCAGTGACGCCCATTTCGAAGTTCATGCGGGTCTGCAGCACATCCTTGAGCAGCAACACGTCGCGCTCCTGAATGTGCCGGCGGTCTTCACGCAGGTGCACGGTGATGCCGTCGGCGCCCGCCTCTTCCGCGTCCAGCGCTGCCTTGACCGGATCCGGGTAGCGTGTTCCACGGGCCTGACGCAGGGTGGCGACGTGGTCGATGTTCACGCCAAGAAGAATGCGATTGCTGGTGGTCACGGATGCGCTCCTGAAGGGAAAGATTCGGCGCACAGCATATCAGGGCTTGCGAAATAGCTCGCGGCTGACGAGGGGCCGACCGCCCAAGTGAACGGCCAGTGCCTGACGCATCAGACGTTTGGCCGCCGACAGCGCACCGGGCGCGGTCCAGTCGGCTTCGGCCATGGCCAGCAGTTCGGTGCCGTTGAACAGACCCGGCTGCAACAGGAAGACGCGTTCCAGCCCGGCATCCACTTGCAGGCGATAGAGGCCGTCCGCGGCCACTGGCTCGCCGTGAATGTCAGTGCTCATCGAGAAGCCGTAACCGAGGTCGTCCAGCAGGCGCCATTCGAAGGAGCGCAACAACGGCTCCAGCGGGCGGCCTTCGGCCAGCGCCAGCAGGGTTGCAGCGTAGTGATCGAACACCGCTGGGTGCGGATCTTCGGCGGGCAGCAGGCGGATCAGCAGCTCATTGAGATAGAGGCCGCTGAACAGCGCATCACCGACCATCCAGGTCGCGTTGCCGGCGCTTTCCATGCGCCCGACATTCTTCAACTCACCCTTGCCACGAAACTCGACTTCCAGCGGCACGAACGGTCGCGCCAATGTCCCGGCCTTGCCCCGCGCACTGCGCAACACCGCCCGCAGCCGCCCTTGCGGCGTGAGGAAGTCGACCAGCGCGCTGGTTTCGCGGTAGGCGCGCGAATGCAGGACGTAGGCGAGTTGGGCGGGAGGTGGGGTTTGCGACATGGAGTTCTCGATGAAGAAACGCGATTTTTACACACCACCCAAAACCAAATGTGGGAGCGAGCCTGCTCGCGAAAGCGGAGTGACAGTCAACATCAATGCTGAATGTTACATCCCTTCGCGAGCAGGCTCGCTCCCACAGTGGGTATTGGTGTTCTCTGGAACGGTAATTACAGGTCGCCGTAACCCAGCGAACGCAGAGCACGCTCGTCGTCGGACCAGCCGCCCTTCACCTTGACCCACAGGTTGAGCATGATCTTGGCGTCGAACAGCAACTCCATGTCCTTGCGCGCTTCGGTGCCGATGCGCTTGATGCGCTCGCCCTTGTCGCCAATGATGATCTTCTTCTGGCCGTCACGCTCAACGAGGATCAGCGCGTGAATGTGCAGGGTCTTGCCTTGCTGCTTGAATTCTTCGATCTCGACGGTGATCTGGTAAGGCAGCTCGGCGCCCATCTGGCGCATGATTTTCTCGCGCACCAGTTCGGCAGCAAGGAAACGGCTGCTGCGGTCGGTAATCTGGTCTTCCGGGAAGAAATGATCGTTCTCCGGCAAGTGATCGGCGATGACCTTTTCCAGCGCGTCGAGGTTGTGCCCTTGCTGCGCGGAAATCGGGATGATCTGTGCGTTTGGCAGCTGTTCCTGCAACCACGACAGGTGCGGCATCAGCTCGGCCTTGTCTTCGATGCGGTCGGTCTTGTTCAGCGCGACGATCAGCGGGCCGGTCACGTACTGCACGCGCTCCAGCACCATCTGGTCTTCTTCGGTCCACTTGGTGCGATCGACCACGAAGATCACCACGTCGACGTCTTTCAACGCTGCCGAAGCAGTTTTGTTCATGTAGCGGTTCAGGGCCTTTTCGCCACCCTTGTGCATGCCGGGGGTGTCGACGTAGATCGCCTGCACGTCACCTTCGGTCTTGATCCCGAGCATGTTGTGACGGGTGGTCTGCGGCTTGCGCGAGGTGATCGCGAGCTTCTGGCCGAGGATGTGGTTGAGCAACGTCGACTTGCCGACGTTGGGACGGCCGACGATGGCAACGTAGCCACAGCGAGTTGCGTTTGTATCAGTCATTGCCATTCTCCACGCCCAGGGCAATCAGTGCTGCGGCGGCCGCTACCTGTTCGGCAATACGACGGCTCACACCCTGACCTCGGCTTTTTTCATTCAATAAGACCACTTCGCACTCGACGAAGAAGGTACGGCAGTGCGGCTCACCCTGGATGTCCACCACTTCATAGCGTGGCAGTTCACAACCGCGCGATTGCAGGTGTTCCTGCAGACGGGTCTTGGGATCCTTGTTGGTGTCGACCAGCGTCAGGCCTTCGAACTCACCGGCCAGCCAGGCCAGCACGCGCTCGCGAGCGACGTCCATGCCGGCATCCAGGTAGATCGCGCCGATCAGCGCTTCGAGGGCGTCGGCCAGAATCGATTCGCGACGGAAACCACCGCTTTTCAGTTCGCCCGAACCCAGACGCAGGTAGTCGCCCAGATCGAAACCACGAGCCAGCACGGCCAGTGTCTCACCCTTCACCAGGCGTGCGCGCAAACGCGACAACTGGCCTTCGCGAGCCAGCGGGAAGCGATCGAACAGCGCCTCGCCGGCGACGAAGTTGAGGATGGCATCGCCAAGGAATTCCAGGCGTTCGTTGTTACGCCCGGCAAAGCTGCGGTGCGTGAGGGCCAGCAGCATCAGCTCCTGATCCTTGAAGGTGTAACCGAGCTGGCGCTCGAGACGGCTTAGAGAAACGCTCACGGTTTACCCACGCTGAGTTCGTGGCTGGATTCCACTGCCATCGCCGGGGTACGGCGCAGGCCTGGGACAATTAACGCTGTGTTCAAAAATGACGTCCTGAATATCGTGGCTTCATGCCCTGGCGCCAATTTGTGTCGACGCCAGAAATGCATTCGGCGCTGTGGTCAACAGCGCCGTGATTGATTACTTGATCAGGCCAACCCGCGAGAAATTCGGCAGGTGGCTGAGTTTCGGTTCCGGCCAGCTCATCCAGACAGCGAAGGCTTTGCCGACGATATTCTGGTCGGGAACCATGCCCAGCAGATCCTTGGGAATGTTCGGATCATCCCAATAGCGACTGTCGTTGGAGTTGTCGCGGTTGTCGCCCATCATGAAGTAGTGCCCGGCTGGCACGGTCCAGGTATGGTCAGGCGTCGCGCGGTAGCGGCTCATTTCCTTGCGGATCAGGTGTTCGGCGGCGCCGAGCTTTTCCTTGTAGAGTTCCGCGCTGCCCAGCGTGCCCGGCTCGGAACCGACCAGTTGCTCGGCAATCGACTCGCCATTGACGAACAGACGCTTGTCGGCGGTGTAACGCACCGTGTCGCCCGGTACGCCGACTACACGCTTGATGTAGTTGACGTTAGGGTCGCTCGGGTAGCGGAACACCATCACATCGCCACGCTGTGGATCACCGACTTCGATGATTTTCTTGTCGATCACCGGCAGGCGGATCCCGTAAGAAAACTTGTTCACCAGAATGAAGTCGCCGACGTCCAGCGTCGGTTTCATCGAGCCGGACGGAATCTGGAACGGTTCCACCAGGAACGAACGCAGCACCAGCACGATGAACAGCACCGGAAAGAACGACTTGCCGTATTCAACCAGCAACGGCTCTTTGTTCAGCTTCTCGACCACCACGGGCTCCGGCTGGCTGACACTGCCTTGATAAGAGGCAATCGCAGCACGCCGACGCGGCGCCAGGAACAGCAGATCGAGCAACGCCAACAGGCCGCAGACGAACACGGCGATGACCAGCAACAGCGGGAAATTTAGTGACATAGGACCTGACTATTCCAACCTGAGCACGGCGAGGAAGGCTTCTTGTGGAATTTCCACGTTGCCGACCTGCTTCATGCGTTTCTTACCGGCCTTTTGCTTTTCAAGCAGCTTTTTCTTACGGCTTACGTCACCGCCGTAGCATTTGGCCAATACGTTCTTTCTGAGTGCCTTGACGGTTGTCCGGGCAACGATCTGACCGCCAATGGCCGCCTGGATCGCCACGTCGAACATCTGACGAGGAATCAGTTCTTTCATCTTCTCGGTCAACTGGCGACCTTTGAAGTGCGAATTGTCACGGTGCACGATCAACGCCAGGGCGTCGACCTTGTCACCGTTGATCAGCACGTCCAGTTTCACCAGATTAGCCGATTGGTAACGATCGAAATGGTAATCCAGCGAAGCATAGCCGCGGCTGGTGGATTTGAGACGGTCGAAGAAGTCCAGGACCACTTCGTTCATCGGCAGGTCGTAGGTCACTTGTACCTGATTGCCGAGGAACAGCATGTCGACCTGTACGCCGCGTTTCTCGATGCACAAGGTGATGACGTTGCCCAGGTGTTCCTGCGGAACCAGGATATTGGCTCGCACGATCGGTTCGCGCATGTCTTCGATGGCCGACACATCCGGAAGCTTGGACGGGTTGTCGACGTAAATCGTTTCACCGGTTTTCAGCACCAGCTCGAAAATTACCGTTGGCGCGGTGGTGATCAGGTCCAGGTCGTATTCGCGCTCGAGGCGCTCCTGGATGATCTCCATGTGCAGCATGCCGAGGAACCCGCAACGGAAGCCGAAGCCCAGTGCGTCGGAGCTTTCCGGGGTGTACTGCAGCGAGGAGTCGTTCAGGGTCAGTTTCTGCAGCGCTTCGCGGAAGTCCTCGAAGTCGTCGGAACTGACCGGGAACAGACCGGCGTAAACCTGTGGCTGGATGCGTTTGAAGCCGGGCAGCACTTCAACGTCCGGGGTCGAGCTCAGGGTCAGGGTGTCACCGACCGGTGCACCGTGAATGTCCTTGATGCTGGCGATGATGAAGCCCACTTCGCCGGCCTTGAGGTCAGCAGTGGCAGTGTGTTTCGGGTTGAACACACCGACGCTATCCACCAGGTGGATCTTGCCGGTGGATTTCACCAGGATCTTGTCGCCCTTCTTCACGCGGCCATGACGCACGCGCACCAGGGAAACAACGCCCAGGTAGTTGTCGAACCAGGAGTCGATGATCAACGCTTGCAGCGGATCTTCGATGTTGCCGGTCGGCGCAGGAATGGTCGCGACCAGACGCTCGAGCACTTCGTCGACACCCAGGCCGGTCTTGGCGCTGCAGGTGACGGCGTCGGTGGCGTCGATGCCGATGATCTTCTCGATCTCGTCCTTGACGCGGTCCGGCTCGGCCTGTGGCAGGTCGATCTTGTTCAACACCGGCATGACCTCGAGGCCCTGCTCGATGGCGGTGTAGCAGTTGGCCACGGACTGGGCTTCAACACCCTGACCGGCATCGACCACCAGCAATGCGCCTTCACACGCGGCCAGGGAACGGCTGACTTCGTAGGTGAAGTCGACGTGACCCGGGGTGTCAATGAAGTTCAGCTGGTAGGTGACGCCGTCTTTGGCTTTGTAATAGAGGGTAACGCTGTGGGCCTTGATGGTGATCCCGCGTTCGCGCTCCAGATCCATGGAATCCAGTACCTGGGCTTCCATTTCACGCTCGGCCAGGCCACCGCACATCTGGATGAAACGGTCAGCCAGCGTCGACTTGCCATGGTCAATGTGGGCGATGATGGAGAAATTGCGGATATGACTCAAATCACTCACGGATCAACACTCAAAAAGGCTGCAGGCTTGGCCCGCCGAAAAATAGCCGGGAATTGTACCTGATACACGGCGCAAGCGTCACGTTCGCCTGTCACCCGGCTTGCATACGAAAACGCCCCGGTCTGTCGACCGAGGCGTTTTCGCGGTTAAAGCATTGGCAACAACGCGGTCATCAACCGGCGCGTCGCAGCAACCAGACACCCGCCAGCGCACAGACCGAGGCCGGCACCAGCACCGCGAACAGCGGCGAGAAACCGAACACCAGGCTCGACGGGCCGAGCAGATCCTGGACGATGCGGAAGGTGAAGCCCACCAGCACACCAGTGAACACCCGCTGACCGAGGGTTACCGAGCGCAATGGGCCGAAGATGAAGGAAATCGCCATCAGCACCAGCGCAGCGGTGACCAGCGGCTGCAACACCTTGACCCAAAATGCCAGCCAGTAACGACCGTTGCTCAGGCCTTGATCCGCCAGATAGTGGATATAGCCCCACAGACCGGAAATCGACAGCGACTCAGGCGCCATCACCACCGTGTTGAGCAATTGCGGGCTCAACGATACGTCCCACTCCTCGCTCGGCGCATTCACCACTTCGGTGCTGCGCTCGTGGAACACCGTGGTGGTCACGTCAGTGAGCAGCCAGCGCTTGCCGTCGAACTCCGCACGCTTGGCGAAGCTGGAGCTGAGCAGGTGGCGCTCTTTGTCGAAGTGATAGCGGGTCACCCCATACAGCAGGCCGTCGGGTTGCACGGCGTTGATATGGATGAACTCCTCACCCTGACGGTGCCACATGCCGTGCTTGGCGCTCTGCGCGTCGCCACTGCCTTGCGCCAGCGAGCGATTGGCCTGGGCCATGCTTTCGGTGGCCGGGGCCACGTATTCACCGATCAGCACGCCGGCCAGCATCAGCACCAGCATGGGCTTCATGACCGCCCAGACAATGCGCCCGATGGACACACCCGCGGCACGCATCACCGTCAGCTCGCTGCTGCTGGCCAGACTGCCGAGGCCGATCAGACAGCCGATCAGCGCGGCCATCGGCAGCATTTCATACAGACGGCGTGGCGCGGTGAGCAGGACGAAGCTCAGCACATCGGTCAGCGTGTAGGTATCGTTGACGTCGCTCATCTCGTCGATGAAGGCAAACAGGGTCGCCAGACCCAGAATGATCGCCAGCACGGCGATGATCGCCACGAATACGCTGCTGCCGATGTAGCGGTCGAGTTTAACCACGGGCCACCTCCAGCGCCGCGCTGCGACGGCTGGCCAGCTTCAGGCGCAACGGCTCCCAGTACAACAGGCCGAGCCCGATGAACAGGAAGATCCCGTGCACCCACCACAGGCCAAGGGCCGGTGGAATCTTGCCTTTTTCGAGGGCGCCGCGGGCGGCAATCAGAATGGTCAGGTAAGCCATATAAAGAAGAATCGCCGGCAGCAGCTTCAGGAAACGGCCCTGACGCGGATTGACCCGCGACAACGGCACCGCCATCAGGGTCACGATGAACACCAGCAACGGTAGCGAAATCCGCCATTGCAGTTCGGCCCTGGATCGCTCGTCGTCGGCGCTCAGCAGGGTCGAAGTCGGGATCGCATCACGGTCGGTGACTTCGTCGCTGGCATCGGGCTTGGGCAGCAATACGCCGTAGGTGTCGTATTTGATCGCGCGGTAATCGGCCTGACCCGGGCTGCCGTCATAGCGATAACCGTTGTGCAGGATCAGATAGCGGTTGCCGTCCGAGTGGACTTCCTGCCGCCCCTTCTCGGCCACCAGTACGGAAATCCCGCGGTCTTTCTGATCCGAGCCAAGGTTCTTCTGCGAGATGAACACGCCGCCAAGGTTGACGCGATCGTCGGTCAGGCTTTCGGTGTAGGTCACCCGAGTACCGTCACGCAACGCCTGAAAACGGCCAGGCTCAAGGGTATCGAACTCGGTCAGGGCGTCCTGCTTGTTCAGCAGCAGCTGAAACTGGTTGGCGCCCTGCGGGGCCAGGCTCAGGCTCAGCCACGCGACGACCAGCGCCACCAGGGTTGCCGGGAACAGGGTCATGCGCAGCAGACGCTGCTGACTCATACCGGTGGCCGAGAGCACGGTCATTTCGCTTTCGAGATACAGCCGGCCGTAAGCCAGCAGGATCCCGAGAAACAGGCCCAACGGCAGGATCAGTTGCATGAAACCCGGCAGGCGGTAACCCATGATCAGGAACAGCGATCCCGGATCGAGTTGGCCCGCAGCGGCCTGGGCAAGGTATTTGATGAAGCGACCGCTCATGATGATGACCAGCAGCACGGCGCTGACGGCGCTCAGGGTCAACATCACTTCACGGGACAGATAACGGAAGACGATCAAACCAGACACTCCAGGGTTGTCAGGCTAAGGCGGCCAAACAAGCAAACGTTTCGAGCGACCCGCAAGGCAGAGCCGTCGAAAAAAGATGCGGCATTATCCTGTGATTGAGGGCGCCTGTCACTGCGCACACTCACCCAAGCGTAGATTCCGTTGAAGATCGCACAACCGAGGGTTGTCAGGCGCGGTGAGCGAGGTTCAAACTGCCGCCTTCGTCGCAGGCACAGACCTGCGCCTCTTCTATCTATAAGCAGGCGACTGCGGACACCGTCGAGCGCCTGCGTGTTGACCATTCATTCAGGGATCCGGACATGGAACTGGTTGTAAAAAGCGTTAGCCCAGAAACGTTGAAAACCGCCACCCTGGTGGTTGCCGTTGGCGAAGGCCGCAAACTCGGCGTTGCCGCCAGACAGGTCGACGAGTTGAGCGGTGGCGCGATCAGCGCCGTGCTCAAGCGTGGCGATCTGGCCGGCAAGGTCGGTCAAAGCCTGCTGCTGCACAGCCTGCCGAACCTCAAGGCCGAGCGCGTGCTGCTGGTCGGCGTGGGCAAGGATGAAGAACTGGGTGACCGTCCGTTCCGAAAAATCGTTGCCGGCATCCTCAACACCCTGAAAGGTCTGGGCGGCAGCGACGCCGTACTGGCCCTGGATGAAATCATCGTCAAGAACCGCGACAGCTACGGCAAGACCCGCCTGCTGGCCGAAACTCTGGTGGATGGCGAATACACCTTCGACCAGTTCAAGAGCCAGAAAGCCGAACCGCGCGCCCTGAAGAAAATCACCCTGCTGACCATCAAAGCCGCCCAGGCCGAAGTGCAGCGCGCGGTGAACCACGCGACCGCCATCGCCAACGGCATGGCGTTCACCCGCAATCTGGGCAACCTGCCACCCAACATCTGCCACCCGACCTTCCTTGGCGAACAAGCCAAGAACCTGGGCAAAGAGTTCAAGGATCTGAAAGTCGAAGTCCTCGACGAGAAGAAGATCAAATCACTGGGGATGGGTTCGTTCTACGCCGTCGGTCAGGGCAGCGCCCAGCCACCGCGCCTGATCGTCATGCAATACAACGGTGGCAAGAAGTCCGAGAAGCCTTACGCGCTGGTCGGTAAAGGCATCACTTTCGACACCGGCGGCATCAGCCTCAAGCCTGGCGCCGGCATGGACGAAATGAAGTACGACATGGGCGGCGCGGCCAGCGTGTTCGGTACCCTGCGTGCCGTGCTCGAACTGAAACTGCCGATCAATCTGGTGTGCATCCTCGCCTGTGCGGAAAACATGCCGAGCGGCACTGCGTCGCGTCCGGGCGACATCGTCACCACCATGAGCGGCCAGACCGTGGAAATCCTCAACACCGACGCCGAAGGCCGTCTGGTGCTGTGCGACGCGCTGACCTACTCCGAGCGCTTCAAGCCGCAAGCGGTGATCGATATCGCCACCCTGACCGGCGCCTGTGTGGTTGCACTCGGTGCACACACGTCTGGCCTGCTGGGCAACAACGACGAGCTGATCGAGCAACTGCTCAGTGCCGGCAAGGCCGCTGACGACCGTGCCTGGCAACTGCCGCTGTTCGACGAATACCAGGAGCAACTGGACAGCCCGTTCGCCGACATCGCCAACATTGGCGGGCCGAAGGCCGGCACCATCACCGCCGCGTGCTTCCTGTCGCGCTTCACCAAGAACCTTAACTGGGCGCACCTGGACATCGCCGGCACCGCATGGACCAGCGGCGGCAAGGACAAAGGCGCCACTGGCCGTCCGGTTCCGCTGCTGACCCAATACCTGCTGGACCGCGCCAAAGCCTGAAACCGATGAACCTGGGCGGCGTCACTCTACGGTGACGCCGCTCAAGGCTCAGGAACCGCAATGACCAAAGTCGACTTCTATATCCTGCCCAGCGCCGATCCTTCGGCTCGCCTGGACTTTGCCTGCAAGCTCACCGAAAAAGCCTGGCGCATGGGCCACCGCATCTACCTGCATTGCAGCGATGCTGCTCAGCGTGATGATCTCGATGCGCGCCTGTGGGCATTCAAGGGCGAAACCTTCGTCCCTCATGGCCCTGCCGAGAGCGAACCGGACGGTTTGATTGTGCTGGGAGTCGGCGCGGACTGCGGCGCGCATCAGGATCTGCTGGTCAATCTCGACCTGAAAGTCCCGGCCTTTGCCAGCCAATTCGCCCGCGTGGCGGAAGTGGTGGTGGAAGATCCGACGATTCGCGCGGCGGCACGGGAGAGTTTCCGTTTCTACCGCGAACAGGGCTATCCTCTGCAAGATCACCGTTTACAGCGACTCTGAGTACGCCGATGGACACTCCAAAACCGCTGCAAAAGCCTGCGCACCTGCTGGACGATCTCGAATCGATCCGTCAGTTGCTCGGCGATGACAACCTGCAACCGCCGCTGCTGACCGACACGGTCGATGACGGTGAACAGGAACAGATTCCGATGCTGTTCGAGGCTGTCGACCCCACGCCGCCCGCCATTGAACCACCGCCGACGTCTGCCGCACTCAAGACAGCGCCTGTGGATAAAGGCCCGGACGCCCTGCTGCACCTGGACAGCGAACTGCGCGCCGCCGCGCAGTTGATCATGCAGGACGTGATCGACGACTTCGCACCGCACATCGAAACCGAAATCAAACGCCGCCTCGAGGCGCGGATGGAACGGTTGCTCAGCCAATACGAATAACCCGGCCTTCGGTACTTTTTGTGGCGAGGGAGCTTGCTCCCGCTGGGGCGCGAAGCGCCCCCAAAACCATTCAACAGTGTTTTGTCCGCGAAGCCTGCGTGGCAGTTTTTACGACTGCTGCGCAGCCGAGCGGGAGCAAGCTCCCTCGCCACAGAGTTCGCGATCACATTTAGATCTCCGCCCAGCCTCCCCCCGCTCGCCCTCGGCCCCATGCCCCGCTATACTTCCCGGCTTTTCCTGAATAAATGCCAATAGGGTCCCGCCGCGCATGGATAAGACCTACCAGCCGCACGCCATTGAAACTTCCTGGTACAACACCTGGGAGTCCGAGAACTATTTCGCACCGCAAGGCGCGGGCGATTCCTACACCATCATGATCCCGCCGCCAAACGTCACCGGCAGCCTGCACATGGGTCACGGTTTCAACAACGCGATCATGGACGCCCTGATCCGTTTCCGCCGCATGCAGGGTCGCAATACCCTGTGGCAGCCGGGCACCGACCACGCCGGTATCGCCACGCAGATGCTGGTGGAGCGTCAACTCGAAGCCCAAGGCCAGAACCGCCACGACCTGGGCCGCGAGAAATTCCTCGAGAAAGTCTGGGAGTGGAAGGATCAGTCCGGCGGCAACATCAGCCGTCAGATCCGCCGCCTCGGCTCGTCCGTGGACTGGAGCCGCGAGCGCTTCACCATGGACGACGGCCTCTCGGAAGCGGTCAAGGAAGCCTTCGTACGCCTGCACGAAGACGGTCTGATCTACCGCGGCAAGCGTCTGGTCAACTGGGACACCAAGCTGCACACGGCGATTTCCGACCTCGAAGTGGAAAACCACGACGAAAAAGGTTTCCTGTGGAACCTCAAGTACCCGCTGGCCGACGGCGCGAAAACCGCTGAAGGCAACGATTTCCTGATCGTCGCGACCACCCGTCCGGAAACCATGCTCGGCGACTCCGCCGTCGCGGTTAACCCGAACGATGAGCGCTACAAAGCCCTGATCGGCAAATTTGTCGAGCTGCCACTGGTTGGCCGCCGCATCCCGATCATCGCCGACGATTACTGCGACCCTGAATTCGGCACCGGCTGCGTGAAAATCACCCCGGCCCACGATTTCAACGACTACGAAGTCGGCAAGCGTCACAACCTGCCGCTGCTGAACATCTTCGACAAGAACGCCAACGTGCTGCCCGCAGCCCAGGTGTTCAACCTCGACGGCACGCTGAACGACAGCATCGACGGCAAGATCCCGGCCGAGTACGCCGGTCTCGAGCGTTTCGAAGCGCGCAAGCAGATCGTTGCCGCGTTCGACGCCGCCGGCCTGCTGGTCAGCGTCGACGATCACAACCTGAAAGTGCCGAAAGGCGACCGTTCCGGCACCGTGATCGAGCCGTGGCTGACCGACCAGTGGTACGTGTCGACCAAACCTCTGGCCGAGCCGGCGATTGCCGCCGTTGAAGACGGCCGCATCCAGTTCGTGCCCAAGCAGTACGAAAACATGTACTTCTCGTGGATGCGCGACATCCAGGACTGGTGCATCAGCCGTCAGCTGTGGTGGGGCCACCGGATTCCGGCCTGGTACGACGAGTCGGGCAAGGTCTACGTCGGTCGCGACGAAGCCGAAGTGCGTGCCAAGCACAACCTCGGTCCGGACGTTGCGCTGCAACAGGACAACGACGTGCTCGACACCTGGTTCAGCTCGGGCCTGTGGACGTTCTCCACTCTGGGCTGGCCGGAAAAGACCGAGTTCCTGAAGAAATTCCACTCCACCGACGTGCTGGTCACCGGTTTCGACATCATTTTCTTCTGGGTTGCCCGGATGATCATGCTGACGATGCACCTGATCAAGAACGAGGACGGCACCCCGCAAGTACCGTTCAAGACCGTTTACGTGCACGGCCTGGTGCGTGATGGCCAGGGCCAGAAGATGTCCAAGTCCAAGGGCAACGTCCTTGACCCGCTGGACATCATCGACGGTATCGAACTGGAAGCCCTGGTGCAGAAACGCACCTCCGGCATGATGCAGCCGAAACTGGCGAAGAAGATCGAGAAGCAGACCCGCGACGAGTTCGCCGACGGCATCGCCAGTTACGGCACCGACGCCCTGCGCTTCACCTTCTGCTCGCTGGCCTCGACCGGTCGCGACATCAAGTTCGACATGGGCCGCGTCGAAGGCTATCGCAACTTCTGCAACAAGATCTGGAACGCCGCGCGTTATGTTCTGGACAAAGGCGAAGACTGCGGCCAGAACGGCGAGGCCTACGAGCTGTCGCTGGCGGATCGCTGGATCATCTCGCAACTGCAACGCACCGAAGCCGAAGTGACCCGTCAACTGGATCAGTTCCGTTTCGACCTCGCCGCGCAAGCGCTGTACGAGTTCATCTGGAACCAGTACTGCGACTGGTACCTGGAACTGTCCAAGCCTGTGCTGTGGGACGAAAACGCGCCGGTCGAGCGTCAGCGCGGCACCCGTCGCACGCTGGTGCGCGTGCTGGAAGTGGCGCTGCGTCTGGCGCATCCGTTCATGCCGTTCATCACTGAAGAAATCTGGCAGCGCATCGCGCCGCTGGCCGGTATTCAGGGCAAGACGATCATGCTGCAGCCTTGGCCGGTGGCCAACGAAGAGCGCATCGATCCGGCCGCCGAGGACGACATCGAATGGCTCAAAGGCCTGATGCTCGGCACGCGCAACATCCGTGGCGAAATGAACATCGGCCCGGGCAAACCGCTGCCGATCTACCTGAAGAACGTCAGCGCTGAAGACCAGCGTCGTCTGACCGAGAACGAAGCGCTGCTGAAGAAGCTGGCGCGTCTGGAATCGATCACCGTGCTGGCCGCTGGCGAAGAAGCACCACTGTCGGCCACCGCGCTGGTTGGCGAGATGGAAGTGCTGGTGCCGATGGCCGGCCTGATCGACAAGGGCGCCGAGCTGGCGCGTCTGGACAAGGAAATCCTGCGTCTGCAGGGTGAAGTCCAGCGCGTTGGCGGCAAGCTGTCGAACGCCGGTTTCGTTGACAAGGCGCCGGCCGAAGTCATCGAGAAGGAACGCGCCAAACTGGCCGAGGCTGAACAGGCCTTGGGCAAGCTGGCCGAGCAACATGCGCGGATTTCCAGCCTGTAAGGGCAAGACGCAATGAAAAAGGGAGGCCCGCAAGGGCCTCCCTTTTTTATTCAGGAATCGCCACAAATCCCC
>NZ_CATKPO010000011.1:0-810998 GCF_949768395.1 Pseudomonas sp. IT-P260 | reverse complement strand
GGAGTTTTCCGTTTCGACTGCGCCGGAAGTGGGGCGAATTATAGACTTCTAAAATTCGCCGTCAACCCTTATTTCAAACTTTATTCAGCTTTCAGCGTGATCCGTGCAAAAGCCTTCTTGCCCGCCTGGCAAACGTGGGTCGCGCCCAGCACATATATAAAGGAGCGATCAACCACCTCACCATCCACACGCACACCGCCAGAAGCCAACAGATCACGCGCCGCTGCCGAGTTCTTCACCAGGCCTGCCTTATTAAGCACGGCCGCTATTGGCATATCTTCAGCAGAGGCCAGCTCGATCTCCGGCAGATCATCCGGCAGTTCGCCATCCTTCATACGGTTACCGGCCGCGCGATGAGCATTGGCAGCAGCCTCTTCACCATGGAAACGCGCAACAATCTCTTCCGCCAACTTGATCTTGATGTCGCGCGGGTTAGCCCCCGCCTCCACATCTGCACGGAAGGCATTGATCTCATCCATCGAACGGAAGCTGAGCAGTTCAAAGTAACGCCACATCAGCGCATCCGGAATCGAAACCAGCTTGCCGTACATCACACCTGGCGCTTCCTGAATACCGACGTAATTGCCCAACGACTTGGACATCTTCTTCACGCCATCCAGACCCTCGAGCAACGGCATGGTCAGAATGCACTGAGCTTCCTGACCATAACCACGCTGCAGCTCTCGCCCCATCAGCAGGTTGAACTTCTGATCGGTACCGCCCAGCTCGACATCCGCGCGCAGAGCAACCGAGTCAAAACCCTGAACCAGCGGATAGAGGAACTCATGAATAGCGATCGGCTGATTGGTGGTGTAACGCTTGTCGAAGTCATCACGCTCAAGCATGCGAGCGACAGTGTATTGCGAAGTCAGACGAATAAAGTCCGCCGGCCCCATCTGATCCATCCAGGTGGAGTTGAATGCAACTTCGGTTTTCGCCGGATCAAGAATCTTGAACACTTGAGTCTTGTACGTTTCGGCGTTTTCCAGAACCTGCTCGCGAGTCAAAGGAGGACGAGTCGCACTCTTGCCGCTTGGATCACCGATCATTCCGGTGAAGTCACCAATAAGGAAGATCACCTGATGCCCCAATTCCTGGAACTGGCGCAGCTTATTAATAAGCACGGTGTGACCCAAGTGCAGATCCGGGGCGGTTGGATCGAAACCAGCCTTGATACGCAGCGGCTGGCCGCGCTTGAGCTTCTCGATCAGCTCGGACTCGACCAATAGTTCTTCCGCACCACGTTTAATCAGCGCTAGCTGCTCTTCAACCGACTTCATAACAGACCCGCAAGGCTCAGATTCAAAGGGAACCAACCATACAAGATCGTGCACCAATTACAAGTTTTGCCCGGCGCACGGACACCAATCTGCAGACAGGGTGTCTGTAGACTTGCTTCGGGGATGATTTGGTTATATTTTATACAGTTATTTCATCTTCATCATGTCATTCATCTTTTCCAATTCATCTTTTTTCAAAGTCAAAATTACTTATGACCACTGAACCGTCTAAAGCGCCACCGCTTTACCCGAAGACCCACCTGCTCGCCGCAAGTGGAATCGCCGCCCTTCTCAGCCTGGCGCTCCTGGTATTCCCTTCCAGTGATGTTGAAGCCAAAAAGACGACCCTGAGCCTTGAACTGGAAAGTCCTGCTGAACAACTGACACAAGATCAAGACGCTGCTGACGCCGCTCAAGCCACAAATGAGCCAGTAGCCTCACCTTTCGCCCAGATCGAAAACAGCACCGAAGACACTCCGCAAACCGCTGAAGCCGCACCTGCGCCCGCTCCGGTTGCCGAAAAACCAAAAGCTCCAGGACACCGCGAAGTCGTTGTCTCCAAAGGCGATACGCTCTCTACATTGTTCGAGAAAGTCGGTCTGCCAGCCGCTGCCGTGCATGAAGTCCTGGCGAGCGACAAACAAGCCAAACAATTCAGCCAGCTCAAGCACGGCCAGAAGCTCGAGTTCGAACTGAACCCGGAAGGCCAACTGACCAGCCTGCACAGCAAGGTCAGCGATGTCGAAACCATTACCCTGACCAAGAATGACAAGGGCTACGCATTCAACCGCATTACAGCCAAGCCGACCGTTCGCACGGCTTACGTGCACGGCGTGATCAATAGCTCCCTGTCACAATCCGCTGCCCGCGCAGGCCTGTCCCACAGTCTGACCATGGACATGGCCAGCGTATTTGGCTACGACGTCGACTTCGCTCAGGACATCCGTCAGGGCGACGAATTCGACGTGATCTACGAGCAGAAAGTGGTCAACGGCAAAGCCGTCGGTACTGGCCCGATTCTGTCGGCGCGCTTCACCAACCGCGGCAAGACCTACACCGCCGTGCGTTACACCAACAAACAAGGCAACAGCAGCTATTACACCGCCGATGGCAACAGCATGCGCAAGGCATTCATCCGCACACCGGTGGACTTCGCCCGCATCAGTTCCAAATTCTCCATGGGCCGCAAACACCCGATCCTCAACAAGATCCGCGCCCACAAAGGTGTCGATTACGCAGCCCCGCGCGGTACGCCGATCAAGGCGGCCGGTGACGGTAAAGTGCTGCTGGCCGGCCGCCGCGGTGGCTACGGCAACACGGTGATCATCCAGCACGGCAACACCTACCGCACGCTGTATGGCCACATGCAAGGCTTCGCCAAAGGCGTGAAAACCGGCGGCAGCGTCAAGCAGGGCCAAGTGATCGGTTACATTGGCACCACCGGCCTGTCCACTGGACCGCACTTGCACTATGAGTTCCAAGTCAACGGTGTTCACGTCGACCCGCTGGGCCAGAAGCTGCCGATGGCGGATCCGATCGCCAAGTCCGAACGCGCACGTTTCCTTGCGCAGAGCCAGCCGCTGATGGCGCGCATGGATCAAGAGAAGGCCACCATGCTGGCTTCGAGCAAGCGCTAAGCCATGGCTCTTTATATCGGCGTGATGTCCGGCACCAGTCTCGACGGGCTGGACATCGCCCTGATCGAGCAAACCTCGGCGATCAAACTGATCGCCACGCACTACATCCCCATGCCTGAATCCCTGCGCGCCGAGCTGCTTGGCTTGTGCGCCAGCGGCCCCGACGAGATTGCCCGCTCGGCGATCGCCCAACAGCACTGGGTAAAACTCGCCGCGCAGGGCATCCATACCCTCCTTGATCAGCAGCAACTCAAGCCTGACGCCATTCGTGCAATCGGCAGCCACGGCCAGACCATTCGCCATGAGCCCGCTCGCGGCTTCACCGTACAGGTCGGCAATCCTGCGCTTCTCACGGAGCTGACCGGTATCACCGTGGTCAGCGACTTCCGCAGCCGCGATGTGGCCGCCGGCGGCCAGGGCGCGCCGCTGGTGCCAGCCTTCCATGAAGCTTTGTTCGAAGAGCGTAGCGGTAACCGTGCAGTCTTGAATGTCGGCGGTTTCAGCAATCTGAGCCTGATAGAGCCAACGCGGCCTGTAGCCGGTTTCGACTGTGGCCCCGGAAATGTGCTGATGGATGCCTGGATTCATCAGCAACGCGGTGAGAATTATGATCGCAACGGTCAGTGGGCAGCCAGCGGTACGGTCGAGCCCGCCTTGCTGACAGCGCTGCTCAGCGACCCGTTCTTCGTGACCAAAGGCCCGAAGAGCACTGGCCGGGAAGTGTTCAACCTGCCGTGGCTGGAGCACCACCTCTCAAGTTTGCCGAGCTTCGCTGCTGAAAACGTTCAGGCAACGCTGCTCGAACTGACGGCACTGACCATCGTCGAGTCGCTGCAAAGCGCTCAAGCCGATACCCGGGAAATGCTGGTCTGCGGCGGCGGTGCTCACAACGCTACGCTGATGAAACGTCTTGCCGATCTGCTGCCTGACGCTACCGTCGCCAGCACCGCCACTCACGGCGTCGATCCGGACTGGGTCGAGGCCATGGCCTTCGCCTGGCTGGCCCATTGCTGCCTCGAAGGCATTGCCGCCAATCGCCCGAGCGTCACCGGCGCCAAAGGTCTGCGGGTACTCGGCGCCATCTACCCCAACTGAGCAAAACGCAGGCAACAAAAAACGCCGCAGAACCGTAAGGCTCTGCGGCGTTTTGTTGTGTGCAGCGAGGAGCGATCAGATCGAGAACGAAGAGCCGCAACCACAAGTAGTGGTGGCGTTCGGGTTCTTGATCACGAAGCGCGAACCTTCCAGACCTTCCTGGTAATCCACTTCGGCACCCGCCAGATACTGGAAGCTCATCGGATCCACCACCAGGCTCACGCCTTCGCGCTCGACGATGGTGTCGTCCTCGGCCACATCCTCATCGAAGGTGAAGCCGTACTGAAACCCTGAACAACCGCCGCCCGTAACGAATACGCGCAGCTTCAAGCGATCATTCCCCTCTTCATCGACCAGGCTCTTCACCTTGTGCGCAGCACCTTGAGTGAATTGCAAGGCCGTGGGGGTGAAGGATTCGACGCTCATGCTGACTATCTCCCGGCGTTACGCCGCCATAATGCGTGATGACGCGCATTATCCGCTTGTCCTAGAAAATCGGTCAACTATTGTTACGGTATATCAATAAACCCGACCAACTGCCCGGAATGCAAAAAGGCCCGTTTGACGGGCCTTTTTGCTGCACTGCCGAAACTGTTACGGCAGCATACCGGCGTGGGACAAACCGAAGCGCTCATCCAGGCCGAACAGGATGTTCATGTTCTGCACCGCCTGACCCGACGCGCCTTTGACCAGGTTGTCGATCACCGACAGGACCACCACCAGATCACCGTCCTGCGGGCGGTGAACAGCGATGCGGCAGACGTTGGCACCGCGCACGCTGCGGGTTTCCGGATGGCTGCCGGCCGGCATCACGTCGACGAACGGCTCATTGGCATAACGTTTTTCGAACAGTGCCTGCAGATCCACCGAACGATCGACCACGGTCGCGTAGAGCGTGGAGTGAATACCACGGATCATCGGCGTCAGGTGCGGAACGAAGGTCAGACCGACATCCTTGCCCGCAGCGCGACGCAGACCCTGGCGAATTTCCGGCAGATGACGGTGACCTTTGACCGCATAAGCCTTCATGCTTTCCGACGTCTCAGAGTACAGCGAGCCTACAGATGCGCCGCGACCGGCACCGCTGACACCGGATTTGCAGTCGGCGATCAGCCGCGAAGTGTCAGCCAGACCCGCTTCAAGCAGCGGCAGGAAACCCAACTGCGTAGCGGTTGGGTAGCAACCCGGCACAGCGATCAGACGCGCCTTCTTGATCTGCTCGCGATTGACTTCCGGCAGGCCGTAGACCGCCTCGTCCAGCAACTCGGGCGCGCCGTGTGGCTGGCCGTACCATTTCGCCCATTCTTCAGCGTCCTGCAGACGGAAGTCCGCGGACAGGTCGATGACCTTGGTGCCCGCAGCCAGCAGTTCACCGGCCAACGTATGAGCAACGCCGTGCGGTGTGGCGAAGAACACCACATCACACGCGCCCAGGGTTTTGATGTCCGGCACGCTGAACGCCAGACCGTCGTAGTGACCGCGCAGGTTCGGGTACATGTCAGCCACGGCCAGACCGGCCTCGGATCGGGAAGTGATCACCACCACTTCTGCCTGCGGATGCTGTGCCAACAGACGCAGCAGTTCGACACCGGTGTAACCCGTGCCGCCGACGATACCGACCTTGACCATAAACCTGCCCTCAACGAACCCACTGGAAAGCCGTCGATAATAGGGGCCGCGCGCCCCTGCGACAACCATCAAGGTGACGTGCGGACGCTCAAGCCTCTACTATCCCGGCTACCGTGAACCTGGGAATAACCAAAAATGCTCTATCTATGGATCAAAGCGTTTCACATCGTCAGCGTCGTCTGCTGGTTTGCCGGGCTGTTCTACTTGCCGCGGCTGTTCGTTTATCACGCGCAAAGTGAAGATACGATCAGCAAGGAACGCTTCAGCCTCATGGAGCGCAAGCTGTATCGCGGCATCATGGGTCCGGCGATGATCGCCACGCTGATCTTCGGCGGCTGGCTGATCTACCTCAATCCAGGCATCTTCAGTGTGGGCGGCTGGATTCACGCCAAGCTGACCCTGGTGGTTCTGCTGATCGGCTACCACCACATGTGCGGCGCGCAGGTAAAACGCTTCGCCCGTGGCGAAAACACCCGCAGCCATGTCTTTTATCGCTGGTTCAATGAAGTGCCGGTTCTGATATTGCTGGCTATCGTAATTCTGGTCGTGGTCAAGCCGTTCTAACTTCATAACAGCATCACACCTCGGGGGATTTCCAATGTCGCTGCCCGCTCTGCTCGAACAACGTCTGCGCTTGCCGGTAGTGGCGGCGCCGATGTTCCTGATCTCCAACCCGGAGCTGGTGCTCGCCTGCTGCCGTAACGGTGTGGTCGGCAGCTTCCCGGCGCTCAACCAGCGTGAAAGCAGCGGCTTCAAGGCCTGGCTGGAGCAGATTGAAGCGGGCCTGGCGACACTGGACAACCCGGCGCCGTATGCCGTGAATCTGATCGTGCACAACAGCAATCCGCGCTTGCAGGCGGATCTGAACATCTGCGTCGAGCACAAGGTGCCGATTGTCATCACCAGCCTCGGTGCGGTGAAGGAACTGGTCGATGCCGTGCACAGCTACGGCGGCCTGGTGTTCCACGACGTGACCACGCGCCGGCATGCCGAGAAAGCCGCCGAAGCCGGAGTCGACGGTTTGATTGCGGTTGCGGCGGGTGCCGGTGGCCATGCCGGCACCTGGAGCCCGTTTGCGCTGATCGCCGAGATCCGTGAATTCTTCGATAAAACCCTGCTGCTTGCAGGATGCCTGAACCACGGCCATGAGATTTTGGCTGCACAGCTGCTTGGTGCGGATCTGGCCTACTTCGGCACGCGATTTATCGGCACCACCGAAAGCCATGCGCCTGACGCCTACAAGGACATGCTGCTGACAGCCAAAGCGGCGGACATCATTCATACGCCTGCGGTCTCTGGCGTACCGGCGAGCTTCATGCGCCAAAGCCTGGAAGCTGCTGGTTTCGACATGGCCGCACTGCAGGGCAAGGGCGAAGTCAATTTTGGCGACAAGCTCAAACCGATCAACGACGAAGCCAAGGCCTGGAAAACCGTATGGTCGGCCGGCCAGGGCGTTGGCCAGATTGACGATCTGCCGAGCGTGGATCAGTTGATCGCCCGGCTCGACGCGGAATATCGTCAGGCGCTGGAGCATGCGGCGCAGTTGCCGAAGCGTTGGCCACGCTGAGAAAAATCAGGCCAGTCTTCGAGTGACTGGCCTTACACTTGCTGACCTTCAATTCATTCGCGACAAGGATGCCCCGGCCATGAGCGAACCTCGTTACAAGATCGTTTTCGACGGAGCTCTACAGCCCGGTGTCGATCTCACCACCGCCAAGCTCAACCTGGCGGCTCTGTTCAAAAGCGATGTCGCTGCCATCGAACGCCTGTTCAACGGCAGCACCGTCGCCCTCAAACGCGACCTGACCTACAGCGATGCGCAAACCTATCTGCAAGCACTGAACAAGACCGGGATCGATGCACGGATCGAAAGCGAAACGGCGATTGAACTGAGTCTGTCGGACGTGCATGAGCAACCGGCGACCTTCAACGAACCTGCATCACCCTATGCGCCCCCTCAGGCCAACGTCGGCGAAAACCTGCCGGCATTCGCGGTGCTCAAGCCCTTCAGCGTTGAGGGCCGGATCGGTCGCCTGCGCTTTCTGGCCTGGACCATGGTCCTGAGCCTGGTGACTCTGCCGATCGTGGCGATATTCGCGTTTATCGGGCTCGGACTGGTCAGTGGCGACTCCACCACCGGCCTGATCATCGGCGGGCTATTCGCGTTCTTCCTGTTCCTCGGTTTCATCATTGTCAGCATTCTGTTCAGCGTGCAGCGCCTGCACGACATCGGCTGGTCCGGCTGGCTCTGGCTACTGAATCTGGTGCCGTTCGTGGGCAGCTTCTTCCCGCTGGTGATCATGGTCGTGCCGGGCAACACCGGGGCCAACCGCTACGGCCCGCCGCCACCGCCCAACAGCACCGCGGTCAAAGTACTGTGCTCGTTGTGGATCGTGTTCTTCGCCCTGGTATTTGCCGGCGGCATGCTCGGCGGTATTTCGGCCATTCAGCAAGAATATGAAACCAACCTTGAGAGCAGCTATGAAAGCGGCTCGGTCACCACCGATGAAGTCGAGGTCGAAACTGAACCTGCGAATTCCGTGGACGATGCAGCCGAAGCGCCCCCGGCCCCTGTAGACTCTGCGAAAGAATGAACAACGCTCCCCGCCGTGACACCTGCGTCGCTGGCGCGGGGCTGTTGCGATGGAGAAATGCATGACCCGTTACGCTCTGATCACCGGCGCCTCCAGCGGCATCGGCCTGGCCATGGCCGAAGCGCTGGCCCGACGCGGCCGCAGCTTGATTCTGGTGGCTCGCCAGCGTGATCAGCTGGAAAGTATCGCGATCGAACTGACCCAGCGCTTTGGCGTGGAAGTGTTGTTCCGCGCCTGCGATCTGGGCGAGCCATTGCGTCTGTCCGGCTTCCTGCTGGAGCTGGAAGAAGGCGACCGGCAGATCGATCTGCTGGTCAATTGCGCCGGCATCGGTACCTGCGGCCCGTTCCTCGCCCAGGACTGGATGACCGAGCAGGACCTGATCGAAGTCAACATCCTCGCCCTCACCCGTCTGTGCCATGCCATCGGCAACAGCATGGCGCTGCAGGGCGGCGGGCAGATCCTCAACGTCGCCTCAGTGGCGGCGTTCAATCCCGGTCCGTGGATGAGCACTTACTACGCCAGCAAGGCTTACGTTCTGCACTTCTCCGAAGCGCTGCGGGTTGAACTGAAACAGAGCGCGGTCAAGGTTTCGGTGCTCTGCCCCGGCCCGACCCGCACCGCATTTTTCCGCACCGCGCAGCTCAACAGCGACAAACTCAAGGACAGCAAACTGCTGATGAGCCCCGAGGAAGTCGCGCTGTACACCGTGCGTGCGCTGGAGAAAAACCGCGCAATCATTATCCCGGGACGACGCAACCGCTGGCTGGCGTTCCTGCCGCGCCTCGGCTCGCGCTGGCTCAATCGCACCCTCGTCGGCATGGTCAACAAGGCTTACTGCCCGCGCTGAACGGTCCTACGGCAAATCACTGGGCGCGGTCATTTCCCATGAGTACACTCAGGCCAGCCCCCACAACGGAGAAAACAGCAGTGGATACTCTGTTCACCAAGATCATTAACCGGGAAATCCCGGCCAAGATCATTTACGAAGACGACCAGGTTCTGGCGTTCCACGACATCGCCCCTCAGGCACCGGTGCACTTTCTGGTGATCCCGAAGAAACCGGTGCGCACCCTCAACGACCTGACCGAAGACGACAAGGCACTGGCCGGACACATCCTGTTCACCGCCCAGCGTCTGGCGCTGGAACTGGGCTGCGAGGAAGGCTTCCGGGTGGTGATGAACTGCAATGAAAAAGGTGGGCAGACCGTCTATCACATTCATATGCATGTACTCGGTCAGCGCCAGATGAACTGGCCGCCGGGCTGATTCAGCGGAAACCCTGTGGGAGCGGGCTTGCTCGCGAAAGCGGATTGTCTGGCACTGATATTTTGAATGTGCCGACGTCTTCGCGAGCAAGCCCGCTCCCACAAAAAGCATGACTGCGTGGCAAATGACCCAGCGCAAACCTTCCCCGGCCGATTCAGTTAAACTGGCGGTCGAGATTTTTCCCGGAGGTCAGCATGACTACCCAACGTCACTACTCGCCGATTGACCGTCTTCTGCTGCAAGCCGATGCCGCGATGCGTACCCTGCTGCCCTTCAGTGGTCAGCCGTACCGTCCGTCGCCAGCGATTGTGCAGCCGGAAGCGCAGATGAGCGATGAAGACACTCGCCACGTCGCCGGCCTGATGCGCATCAACCACACTGGTGAAGTGTGCGCCCAAGCGCTGTACCAAGGTCAGGCGCTGACCGCCAAGTTGCCGCAGGTGCGTGCCGCCATGGAGCATGCCGCCGAAGAGGAAATCGACCATCTGGTGTGGTGCGAGCAGCGCATCCATCAACTGGGCAGTCACACCAGCGTACTCAATCCGCTGTTCTACGGGATGTCGTTCGGTATTGGCGCCGTGGCCGGCCTGATCAGCGACAAGGTCAGCCTCGGCTTCGTCGCAGCCACCGAACATCAAGTGTGCAAGCACCTGAACGAGCACCTGGAGCAATTGCCGGCAGAAGACGAGAAGTCCCGGGCAATCTTGCAGCAGATGCGCATTGATGAAGAACATCATGCGGAGAGCGCACTGGATGCGGGCGGTTTCCGTTTTCCGGCGCCGGTGAAGTTCGGGATGAGTCTGTTGGCGAAGGTGATGACCAAGAGCACTTATCGGATCTGAGATCTGTATTGCTGCAACAGGCCCCTTCGCGAGCAGGCTCGCTCCTTCAGGGGCATCCGGCGGACATTAAAAAAGGCGACCGAAGTCGCCTTTTTTGTGCCCGGGAATCTTACGCCGGCATGTTGCGCGCGTAGAAGATTTCCAGCATTTCGTGTTTCACACGCTCGGTCACCTGAGCACGCTGCTCGGAGGACAGGTTGCTGGTGGCGTCGCCGAACAGGTAGTTATCCAGCTCGAAGTTCTTCAGCAGCATTTTGGTGTGGAACAGGTTTTCCTGGTACACGTTCACGTCGGTCATCTGGTACGCGTCGCGAGTGTCTTCGGAAAGGTAGTTCTGGATCGAGTTGATCTCGTGGTCGATGAAGTGCTTGTTGCCTTCAACGTCACGGGTGAAACCGCGCACACGGTAATCCACAGTCACGATGTCCGAATCGAACTGGTGAATGAGGAAGTTGAGCGCTTTAAGCGGTGAAATGACACCACAGGTCGACACGTCGATGTCCACACGGAACGTCGCGATACCGGCGTCCGGATGGATTTCCGGATAGGTATGCACCGTGATGTGGCTCTTGTCGAGGTGGGCAAGAATGATTTCGGGCAATGGACCCGGGGACTCTTCGATCTGGCTGTCAGTCGGGGTCACCGGCTCTTCCGAGATCAGAATCGTGACGCTGGCACCCTGAGGCTCATAGTTCTGACTCGCGATGTTCAGAATGTTGGCACCAATGATTTCGACAACTTCCGTGAGAATCTGCGTCAGACGTTCGGCGTTGTACTCTTGATTGATGTACTCGACGTAAGCCTGCTGGTCTTGCGGGGTTTCCGCGTAGCAGATGTCATAGATGTTGAAGCTCAAGGTCTTTGTCAGGTTATTGAACCCGTGGAGCTTGAGTTTGCTTTTCACCGTTAAAAACTCTCTATGTATGCGGCACAGCCGCGTGATCAAGCATGCCCGTCAAGTGCGAACAACGCACCTGCGTAGGACGGTTAACACCTCTTCGCGATGGCGATTTTGGTTATCTGTTCAGGCGGATGACCCGTCGGCTGACCGATCACTGCCCTGAAAAAAGTGGCGCATTATGCAGACGTCAGCGAGGGATCGCCAGAGTCTGCACTGCTTTTATGATAGTTGAATGTCGGTTCAACCGAGTTCGACGATTTCATAATCATGAGTGATCGCCACGCCGGCCGCGCCGAGCATGATCGAGGCCGAGCAATACTTCTCGGCAGACAGTTCGATGGCGCGTTTGACCTGGGCTTCTTTCAGGCCCCGGCCCTTGACCACGAAGTGCATGTGGATCTTGGTGAACACCTTCGGGTCTTCGGTCGCGCGCTCGGCGTCGAGGAACGCTTCGCAGCTTTCGACCGCCTGACGCGACTTCTTCAGGATGCTGACCACGTCGAAGTTGCTGCAACCACCCACGCCCAGCAGGAGCATTTCCATCGGGCGAACACCCAGATTACGACCACCGGCGTCGGGCGGGCCGTCCATCACCACGACATGACCGCTACCGGATTCGCCGAGGAACATGGCTTCGCCAGCCCATTGGATGCGTGCCTTCATCGCCAAGACTCCACTGTAGAAAAAAGGGTCGCCAGCTTAGCACAGGCCTTTGCTCTGACAGCGCCCGGCGTTCCTGGGAAGGATGCCTAAGCTGCGTAGGTAATTTCTCGAATTTTCGACGAAGTGTCTGGTAAGCTGGCGCCAATTCGCTGGCGCCAATTGTCAGCCTGTGTAGCGACCGCCTTCAGCGCCTCATATAAAAATCAAACATCACCGTGCAGTCTTTTCGGGATACAACCATGGTTGCTATTACCCCCACACCCAAAATCAAAAACCTCGACAAGCTGTTGATGCATTGCCAGCGCCGTCGCCATGCGGCCAAAAGCAACATCATCTGCGCCGGCGATCGCTCGGACACGCTGTACTTCATCATCAAGGGCTCGGTGACGATCCTGATTGAAGATGACGACGGCCGCGAAATGATCATTGCCTACCTCAACGCCGGGGATTTCTTTGGCGAACTGGGTTTGTTTGAACAAGCGGGTCAGGAACAGCAGCGCAGCGCCTGGGTGCGGGCCAAGGTTGAATGTGAAATCGCCGAAATCAGCTATGTGAAGTTCCGTGAACTGTCACAGCAGGATCCCGACATTCTTTACGTCCTCAGCGGACAAATCGCACAACGTCTGCGCAATACCACGCGCAAGGTCGGCGATCTGGCGTTCTTCGACGTTACCGGTCGTGTTGCCCGTTGCCTGCTGGAGTTGTGCAAACAGCCTGACGCAATGACTCACCCGGACGGCATGCAGATCAAGGTGACCCGTCAGGAAATCGGCCGAATTGTCGGTTGTTCGCGGGAAATGGTCGGTCGCGTGCTCAAGGATCTTGAGGAACGCAACCTGGTCGATGTGAAAGGCAAGACCATGGTGGTCTTCGGCACTCGCTAAGCGCGCAAGCTCAGGCGCTGTAGACCTGCGCCAGCATCAGACGAAACAGCTCATCCAGACGCGCCAAAGCATTTGGCGCGACGAACTTCTCGTGCAGGGCAATGTGGCTTCCAGCCCGCACTCGCTGCTCCAGACCGCAAGCTTCATTGAAACGATTGACCGCCGCGACCATCGACTCGCGCTCGTTATCGATCAACATCGCCCCGTGCACCAACCCGACCGGACGCTGACCGCCCTGACTCTGGCGCCAGCGCTGGGCAGTGCCGACCATCTTGCGGCCGTCGAGGTTGACGTTGAAGCGGCCGTCACAGAACGCACCGTCGATTTCGCCCACCGACGATGTGCCGCCCAACTCATCCAGCAACTCACAGATTGGATCGCACAGACGCCGATAGCCAGTTTCGATGCGATTCAGATCGCCCTCGCTGCGGGGCGGGGCGTAGACCAGTGCGATGTTGATGGTTGAGGGAGACTGCGGGACCAGTTCACCGCCGGTTTCCCGCAGCAATACTGGCCAACCAGCAGCGGCGGAGACTTCGCAGGCGTGATCAAAACCGGGCAGACGATTGAGGCGGCGTGGCATGACCAAGGCGTTATCGCTGGGTTGCCAGAACAGCAGACCAAATTCGGCGTCGCCGGCGCAGACGGAAGCGAGCAAGTCTTGTTCGGCTTGCAGGCCGGCCTCGATGGTCAGGAAGGTGGGCAGCGACATGGAGGGCTCCGGCAGATCTGGAATCTTTAGGGATTTTGAGGGCCTCTTCGCGAGCAGGCTCGCTCCCACAGGGGAAATGCATTCCAATGTGGGAGCGAGCCTGCTCGCGAATGAGGTCGACTCGGTCAGTCGAGGGTCGAACCACTGACCGGTACGCCGCGTTCCGGGAAGAACAGGCGTTGCAGTTCGGTGCCCGGGCTTTCCGCGCGCATGAACGCTTCGCCCACCAGAAACGCATACACATCGCTGATTTCCATCAGCTCGACATCGGCGCGATTGAGGATGCCGCTCTCGGTAATCACCAGTCGGTCGCGCGGAATGCGCGGCAGCAGGTCGAGGGTGGTTTCCAGGCTGACGTCGAACGTGTGCAGGTTGCGGTTGTTGACCCCGACCAGTGGCGTGTCGAGGGTTTTCAGCGCGCGCTCCAGCTCATCGCCGTCGTGCACTTCCACCAGCACATCGAGACCGACACCTTTGGCTACCGACGCCAGCTCGGCCATTTTCACGTCGTCCAGTGCGGAGACGATCAACAGCACGCAGTCGGCGCCCAGCGCACGGGCTTCGACGATCTGGTACGGATCGATCATGAAGTCCTTGCGGATCACCGGCAATTTGCACGCAGCGCGGGCCTGTTGCAGGTAGATATCAGCGCCCTGGAAGTAGTCGATATCGGTCAGTACGGAAAGACAGGTCGCCCCGCCCTTCTCGTAGCTCTTGGCGATATCGGCAGGCACGAAGTTCTCGCGTATCACGCCTTTGCTCGGCGAAGCCTTCTTGATTTCGGCGATCACCGCCGGTTGCTTCTTCTTGGCCTGCGCCAGCAGTGCCTGGGCAAAACCACGGGGTGCATCGGCCGCCTTGGCCAGACTTTCCAGCTCGCTCAGGCTGACGCGAGCGCTGCGCTCGGCGACTTCCTGGACTTTGCGCGCCAGAATGTTTTCCAGAACCGTCGGTACACTCATCCCTCATTCTCCACTTTGAATACCGCGGTAAAGGCACCCAACTCCTCGAGTTTTTCCCGAGCGAGACCGGTGTGCAGGGCGTCGTGCGCGAGCGCCACGCCTTCTTTGAGACTGGTCGCCAGGTCGGCGGCATACAGCGCCGCACCGGCATTGAGCACGATCATTTCAGCAGCTTTCTGGCCACTTTCGGTTTTGCGTTTGCCCAACGCATCACGGATCAACGCCAGCGATGCTTCCGGACCTTCGACCGACAGACCGTGCAAACTCTGGCTCTTCATGCCGAGATCTTCCGGCTCGACCCAATATTCAGTGATCTCGTTGTTCTTCAGCTCAGCGACGAAGGTCGGCGCGGCAAGGCTGAACTCGTCCAGACCGTCCTTCGAATGCACCACCAACACATGTTTACTGCCCAGGCGCTGCAAGACTTCGGCCAATGGCCGGCACAACGCGGGCGTAAACACGCCCACCACCTGATGTTTCACACCGGCCGGATTCGTAAGCGGGCCGAGCATGTTGAACAGCGTACGCAAGCCAAGATCACGGCGTGGGCCGGCGGCGTACTTCATGGCTTTGTGGTGAGTCTGGGCAAACATGAAACCGATGCCGACGTTGTCGATGCAACGGGCAACCTGCACCGGGGTCAGGTTCAGGTAGATACCGGCGGCCTCCAGCAAATCCGCGCTGCCGCTCTTGCCCGACACCGCACGGTTGCCGTGCTTGGCCACGGTGCAACCGGCTGCCGCGACAACGAACGCCGAAGCCGTCGACACGTTGAAGATGTTCGCACCGTCACCGCCGGTACCGACCACGTCGACCACGCCGTCGAGGGTCTTGAGTTCGACCTGGTCGGCCAGCTCACGCATCACCGACACGGCGCCGACGATTTCGTCGATGCTCTCGCTCTTCATGCGCATGGCCATCATGAACGCGCCGATCTGTGCGTCGGTGCATTGGCCGGTCATGATTTCGCGCATCACGTCGCGCATTTCTTCGGTGCTGAGGTCGAGGTGTTCGACGATACGGCTCAGGGCTGTCTTGATATTCATGGGAGTCCTTAGCGCGTGCCGCCGGTTTGTTTGAGGAAGTTGGCAAACAATTCATGACCCTGCTCGGTCAGGATCGATTCAGGGTGGAACTGTACGCCCTCAATGTTCAGGGTCTTGTGCCGCAGGCCCATGATTTCGTCGACCGAGCCGTCGTCGTGCCGGGTCCATGCGGTCAGTTCCAGGCACTCGGGCAAAGTATCGTGCTTGACGATCAGCGAGTGGTAGCGGGTAACCGTCAGCGGATGATTCAGACCGGCGAAAACGCCCTTGTCCTCGTGGAATACCGGACTAGTCTTACCGTGCATCACCTGACGGGCGCGCACCACATCGCCACCGAACGCCTGGCCAATCGATTGATGGCCAAGGCAGACACCGAGGATTGGCAGTTTGCCGGCGAAGTACTTGATGGCTTCGATGGAGATGCCGGCTTCGGTCGGCGTGCAAGGACCTGGCGAGACCACGATGCGTTCGGGGTTGAGCGCTTCGATTTCGGCGACGGTCAGTTCGTCGTTGCGCACCACTTTGACCTCGGCACCCAGCTCGCCGAGGTATTGCACAACGTTGTAAGTAAAGGAGTCGTAGTTGTCGATCATCAGCAACATGGCGTTTCGAACCTCTTGAATTCTGACTTGAAGACAGCCTTCGAATGACTTGCCCGCAGGGCGCTGCACGATGTCGGACGCGCAAGAGGCGTCGGCACAGCGGCATTTCAAACGGGCAAGGAAGGCAAAGCGATACAGATCCGGCCGGGCCGGCAGAAAAGATTCAGGCGCGCCAACGCCAACGGGCGTGTGCCTTGATGACTTGATCCAGAAGTTTGCTGACGATCAACACGGGGAAGGTCTCGTTCATACGTTCCGGCACAGTAACTTAGCTGGGCGGAGCGTGCAATATGGCGGGGCTGACGGGGGACAAAACCAAGGGAGGCTTCGCGACCGATGGCAAAACGCCGGGAGTTTTTGGTACTGTCGTTTCGTTCACCTACAACAATAAATAAACGGACTTGCTCATGATCAAACAGACGTTGTTTGTACCGCTCGCCGGTTGCCTGCTCGCCATGGCTTGCGCCCAGGCCTACGCAGCACCCGCGCCCTACTCGAACTTCATCGTGTTCGGCGACAGCCTGAACGATGCCGGGACTTTCAAGGACACCGGCGGCCCGGCCGGCGCCACGCAACGCTACACCAACCGCACCGGCCCGTTGTACAAGGATGGCACCGGGGAAAACCGCGACCTCAACGCCACCCAGATCATCGGCGGCAAACTGGGTTTCAGCCCGGATCAGACCGCCTCCTCGTCCTCGGCCGTGCGTGCCGGCGAAGGTCTGGCCGATGGCAACAACTGGGCGGTGGGCGGTTACCGTACCGACCAGATTCTCGACTCGATCACCACCCAGTCCGCCACCGGTGAACGCACGCGCAGCGGTTATCTGCCGTCGAATGGCTTCCGCGCTGATCCGAACGCGCTGTATTACCTGTCCGGGGGCGGCAACGACTTCCTTCAGGGCCGCGTGCTCAGCCTCGATCAGGCCAGCTCGGCGGCTGACCGACTGGCCGACAGCGTGCGCACGCTGCAAGGTGCCGGCGCCAAATACATCATGGTCTGGCTCTTGCCAGACATCGGCCTGACACCGGCCATCAACGGCTCGCCGCTGCAGAGCTTCACCTCGCAGCTCAGCGCCCAGTTCAACACCGAACTGGTCAGCCAGTTGCAGGGCATCAACGCCGAAATCATTCCGCTGAACATTCCGGTGTTGCTCAAAGAAGCGTTCGCCAATCCGGCGCAATTCGGCCTCGCGACCGACCAGAACCTGACGGCCACCTGCTTCAGTGGCAACAGTTGCACCGAGAACGCCCGATACGGCATCAATAGCGCCACACCGGATCCGACCAAGCTGATCTACAACGATTCGGTCCACCCCACCGAAGCTGGCCAGCGCCTGATTGCCGACTACGCCTACTCGCTGCTGGCCGCCCCGTGGGAACTGACCCTGCTGCCGGAAATGGCCCAGGGTTCGTTGCGCGCGCATCAGGATGAACTGCGCAATCAATGGCTGGCCGACTGGGAAAACTGGCAGGCCGTGGGCCAATGGCGGGCGATTGTCGCCGGTGGCGGACAGCATCAGGACTTCGACGGCCAGCACCGCGCCGCCAGTGCCGACGGCAACGGCTACAACCTGAACATCGGCGGCAGCTATCGCGTCAACGACGCCTGGCGTGTCGGATTGGCAGCCGGTTTCTATAACCAGAAACTCGAGGCCGGCGACGCCGATTCGGACTACAAGCTCAATTCCTACATGGGCACCGCGTTCGCCCAGTATCAGCAAAACCGCTGGTGGGGCGATCTGGCTATGACCGCGGGCAAACTCGACTACGACAGCCTCAAGCGTAAATTCCAGCTCGGGGTCAACGAGCGCGGGGAGAAAGGCGATACCGACGGTTACGTGCTGGCGATCAGTGGCCGTATCGGTTACGACATCGCGCAGCAGGCCAGCAGCCCGTGGCACCTGTCGCCGTTCGTCAGCGCCGACTTTGGCAAGGTCGAGGTCGACGGTTACTCGGAAAAAGGTGCGGACTCAACGGCGCTGACCTTCGATGACCAGTCGCGCAACTCGCGGCGTCTGGGCCTGGGTATTCAGGGCAAGTACCAGATCACGGCGCAGACCGAAGTGTTCGGCGAGTTCGCTCACGAACGTGAGTACAACGACGATCGCCAGGATCTGACCATCAACCTCAACAGCTTGCCGAACAACCGCTTCACGCTCGAAGGCTACGAGCCGCAGACCAACCTTAATCGCCTGAACCTGGGCGTGAGCCATAAGCTCACGCAGGATTTGGCGTTGCGCGCCAGCTACAACGTGCGCAAGGATGATGACTTTACCCAGCAAGGGGTGAACGTCGGGGTCAGCCTCGACTTCTGAGGCGGAAAAGCAAAAGATCGCAGGCTGCGCCAGCTCCTACAGGGGTAGCGCAGACATAAAAAGACGCGGCGCCCTCACAGGCGCCGCGTTTTTTGGCTGAACATAAAATCCCTGTGGATCAGGCGTCCGGAGTCTGCTCGGCCAGGGCCACGGCACGGAACATCGCGCGGCGCTTGTTCAGGGTTTCTTCCCATTCCAGCGCCGGCACCGAGTCGGCAACAATACCGCCACCGGCCTGCACGTGCAGTTCGCCGTTCTTGATCACCGCGGTACGAATCGCAATCGCGGTGTCCATATTGCCGTTCCAGGCAAAGTAACCGACCGCACCGCCATACACGCCACGCTTGACTGGCTCCAGTTCGTCGATGATTTCCATCGCACGGATCTTCGGTGCGCCGGACAAGGTGCCCGCCGGCAGAATCGCCCGCAGCGCGTCCATCGCGGTCAGCCCGGCCTTCAACTGGCCGGTGACGTTGGAGACGATGTGCATCACGTTGGAATAACGCTCGATGACCATTTTCTCGGTGAGCTTCACCGAACCGATTTCCGAAACACGGCCCGTGTCGTTACGACCCAGGTCAATCAGCATCAAGTGCTCGGCGATCTCTTTGTCATCCGACAGCAGGTCTTCTTCCAGCGCCAGATCCGCCTCTTCGGTGGCGCCACGCGGGCGAGTGCCGGCAATCGGGCGCACGGTGATCAGGTTGTCTTCGACCCGCACCAGCACTTCCGGCGAACTGCCGACGACGTGGAAGTCGCCGAAGTTGAAGAAGTACATGTACGGCGTTGGGTTGAAGCAACGCAGGGCGCGGTACAGATCGATCGGCGCGGCCTTGAAGTCGATCGACATGCGCTGCGACGGCACCACTTGCATGCAGTCACCGGCAAGGATGTATTCCTTGATGGTGTCGACGGCTTTTTCGTAATCGTCCTGAGTAAAACTGGAGCGGAATACCGGGTCAGCCGCTTGTTGCTTGCTGAAATCCAGGCCACGGCGCGGGGTGATCGGCTGGCGCAGTTTCTCCAGCAGTTCCTGCAATTGCGCCTGGCCTTGCTCGTAAGCATCGGCTTGCGCCGGGTCAGCGAGGACAATCGCGTGCATCTTGCCGGCGAGGTTGTCGAACACCACCACTGCATCGGAAACCATCAGCAGAATGTCCGGCACGCCCAGTGGGTCCGGGTTCGGGCATTTGCCCAGACGCTTCTCGACATAGCGCACGCAGTCATAACCGAAATAACCGACCAGGCCACCGTTGAAACGCGGCAGACCGGCAATGGTCGGCACGTTGTAGCGGGCCTTGAAGGTTTCGACGAAAGCCAGCGGGTCTTCGACGTCATGGCTTTCGGTCTCGACGCCATCGACGGTGATGCTCACGTGATGGTCGTGCACCCGCAGCACGGTGCGGCACGGCAGGCCGATGATCGAGTAACGGCCCCATTTCTCACCACCCTGCACCGATTCGAGCAGGTAGGAGTTGGGCTGGTCGGCCAGTTTCAGGTAGATCGACAGCGGGGTGTCGAAGTCGGCCAGGGTTTCGCAGGCCAACGGAATGCGGTTGTAGCCGTCAGCGGCCAGGCGCAGGAATTCTTCGCGGATCATGGGGTGCCTCGTGGTGTGAGGGGCAAATCAGTCAGGTGTGCAAACGCGCCGGCAAGCCGGCCAGGCATCAGTCAGGCGCGCCAACGCCAGCGGGCCAGGGCCTTGATGACTTTCATCCAGAGTTTGCGGGTGACCACCACGATGGCGTTTCCAGAATGGGATTGAGAAGCGTCGGGCAACGTTATCTCAGCGGCTGTACCGAGGCAACCGGGAATTAGCTTGCGCAGATCGTCGATCACCAGTGCCGGGGATTCCTCGGCAATCGGTCGACCGTGGTTGTAGCCGTAGCTCAGCGCCACGCACTTGACCCCCGCCGCTTTCGCCGCCAGCACGTCGCTGCGCGAGTCGCCGACGAACAGCGATTGCGAGGCAGGAATGTTGGCCATCTTCATCACGAAGAACAGCGCGGCCGGATCAGGCTTCTTCTGCGGCAGGGTATCGCCGCCGATGATCCACTTGAAGTAGCGGCCGATCTTCATCTGATCCAGCAGCGGCGCGACAAAGCGCTCCGGCTTGTTGGTGATCAGCGCCATGGCCACACCCTGCTTGTGCAGCCACTTGAGGGTGTCGCGCACGCCGGGATAGACCACGGTCAGCTCATGGCTCGCGCCATAGGCCTCCATGAAGACTTCCAGCGCGTGCTCGGCCTCGACGTCATCCACCGCCGAATGATCGATGCCGCCGGCCAGCGCCCGGCGCACCAGCACCGGTGCGCCGTTACCGACCCACTCGCGTACCGCCTCGATGCCGGCAGGCTTGCGGCCGAGAGAGAGCAGCATGGTGTCCACCGCCGCCGCCAGGTCGGGAACCGAGTCGATCAGCGTGCCATCCAGATCGAACATCACCAACCGTGGCAGTTGCCCCGGGAACAGCTGCTCAAAACCGCTCATGGGCGGGCCAGCGCCAGTTCGGAACGCATCTTGTCGATGACTTCCTGATAGTTCGGCGCATTGAAGATCGCCGAGCCGGCCACAAAGGTGTCAGCGCCAGCGGCCGCGATTTCGCGGATGTTGTTGACGTTGACGCCGCCATCGATTTCCAGACGGATATCACGCCCCGAGGCATCGATGATCGCCCGCGCTTCGCGCAGTTTGTCGAGGGTGCCAGGAATGAACTTCTGCCCGCCGAAGCCCGGGTTGACACTCATCAGCAAGACCATGTCGACCTTGTCGATCACGTACTTGAGCACGTCCAGCGGGGTCGCCGGGTTGAATACCAGGCCGGATTTGCAGCCGCCTTCACGGATCAGTTGCAGCGAACGATCGACGTGCAGCGTGGCTTCCGGGTGGAAGGTGATGTAGGTGGCGCCGGCCTCGATGAAGTCGCCGACGATGCGATCCACCGGGCTGACCATCAGGTGCGCGTCGATCGGCGCGGTGATGCCGTACTTGCGCAATGCCGCGCAGACCATCGGCCCGATGGTCAGGTTCGGCACGTAGTGGTTGTCCATGACATCGAAGTGAACGAAGTCGGCACCGGCGGCCAGAACGTTGTCCACTTCCTCGCCGAGGCGGGCGAAGTCGGCGGAGAGAATCGACGGAGCAATTACGAAGGGCTGCATGACGCACCTTTTCTGAGCTAAATCACGATGGCGCGCATTGTATACCTCAAGTTTCCGTGCGCGCACCGTGACCGCGATGATCAGTACGCCGCTCGGTAGATCTTCTCGATATCCGCAGCGCTGAGCTTGCGCGGGTTGTTGCGCATCAAACGCTCGATTCCCGCGGCCTCCACGGCCATGGCCGGAATTGCCTCCTCGGGCACACCGAAACTGCGCAAGCCGGCAGGAATTTCCACCGCTGCGCACAGCTCGGCCATCGCCTGCACGGCTTTGTCCGCCGCCTCGGTGGCGCTCAAATGAGCGGTCTTCACCCCCATGGCTTCAGCGATATCCTGCATGCGCTCGACGCAGGCCATCTTGTTCCAGGTCATGACATACGGCAGCAGCAAGGCGTTACTGACGCCGTGGGCGATGTTGAAACGCCCGCCCAGCGGATACGCCAACGCATGCACCGCGCCGACCCCGGCATTGCCGAACGCCATGCCGGCCATCAGGCTGGCGGTGGCCATGTCTTCACGGGCCTGGAGATTGGCGCCATTGGCGTAGGCCTTGGGCAGGGCTTTGGCGATCAACTTGATTGCGCCGATGGCCAATGAGTCGGTAATGGGCGAGGCATTGACCGACAGATAGGATTCGATGGCGTGCACCAGCGCATCAACACCACTGGCGGCGGTGACGCTGCGCGGACAGGTCAGGGTCATCTGCGGACTGACCAGCGCCACATCCGGTAACAGGTAGTCGCTGACGATGCCTTTCTTCAGTTGCGCGACCTTGTCCGAGAGAATGGCGACGTTGGTCACTTCCGAGCCGGTACCGGCGGTGGTAGGGATGGCGATCAGCGGCGGGCCTTTGCGCGGCACCTGATCGACGCCGAACAGGTCTTCCAGCGCGCCGTGGTACCCGGCATACGCCGCCACGCTTTTGGCGATGTCGATGGCACTGCCGCCACCGAGGCCGATCAAACCGTCATGCCCGCCCTCGCGATACACGCGCATGCAATCTTCGACAATGGCGATTTCCGGGTCCGGCAGCACTCGATCAAAAATCTCGTACTCGCGCCCGCCCAATTGGCACAGCGCCAGCTCCACAGTGCCGGACTTGACCAGCGCGGCGTCGGTGACAATCAGCGGGTTGTCGATATCCAGCCGCGTGAGTTCCGCCGCCAGTTGCTCGATGGCCCCGGCGCCGGTGATCAGTTTGTGAGCGATTTTGAACTGGGACAGACTCATCGTGCGCAGCCTCTTATAGATGTGGGAGCTGAGCACAAGCGTAGCTGGGGAAACCGGGTTGTCTGCCATTCACCCCATGAATGACTACCACACATAGATCTTTCTGTACGCACGAACATTCCTATGTAGGAGCTGCCGAAGGCTGCGATCTTTTGATTTTGATCTTAAAAAGCCAGATCAAAAGATCGCAGCCTTCGGCAGCTCCTACAGGGGATCAGCGTCAGACCTGCGCGGTACGCAGTTTCTCGCTGCGACCGCGCAGCCATTCGAGGGTTAACAGCAGGATAACGGAGAAGGCGATCAGCAGCGTTGCCGCCGCCGCAATCGTCGGACTGAGGTTCTCGCGAATCCCGCTGAACATCTGCCGGGGCAGCGTCGCTTGCTCGGGGCCGGCGAGGAACAGCGTCACCACCACTTCATCGAACGAAGTAGCGAAGGCGAACAGCGCCCCGGAAATCACCCCCGGCGCAATTAACGGCAGAGTCACCCGGCGGAACGTGGTCAGCGGCGATGCGCCGAGACTGGCCGCCGCCCGCACCAGATTGTGGTTGAAACCTTGCAACGTCGCCGACACGGTGATGATCACGAACGGCACGCCGAGCACCGCGTGCACCACGATCAGCGAGAAGAAGCTGTTACCCAGCCCCAGCGGCGCGAAGAACAGATAACTCGCCACACCAATGATCACCACCGGCACCACCATCGGCGAAATCACCAGCGCCATCACCAGCGCCTTGCCGGGGAAGTCGCCACGGGTCAGGCCGATCGCCGCCAGGGTTCCGAAGACCATCGCCAGCACCGTGGCCGCGGGGGCGACGATGATGCTGTTCTTCAGCGAACGCATCCATTCCGCCGAGGCGAAGAAGTCCTGATACCAGTGCAGGGAAAAGCCTTGCAGCGGATACACCAGGAAACTGCCCGAGTTGAACGACAGCGGCACGATCACCAGCACCGGCAGAATCAGGAACAGCAGGATCAGGCCGCAGAGGATCCGCAAGCTGTAGAACCACACCCGTTCAATGGGCGACATGTAAGGACTCAGCATTTCAAATTCCCCTTAGCTCAGGCGCAGGCGACTGGCGCCCACCAGCCAGCTGTAGATCAGATAAAGCACCACGGTCGCCAGCAGCAACAAGCCGCCCAGCGCAGTGGCCATGCCCCAGTTGATGCTGGTGTTGGTGTAGAACGCGACGAAGTAGCTGACCATCTGATCGTTCGGACTGCCGAGCAGCGCCGGGGTGATGTAGTAGCCGATGGCGAGGATGAACACCAACAGGCAACCGGCGCCGACACCGGCGTAAGTCTGCGGGAAATACACCCGCCAGAAACTGGCGAACGGATGGCAGCCCAACGATATGGCGGCGCGCATGTAGGTCGGCGAGATGCCTTTCATCACGCTGTAGATCGGCAGGATCATGAACGGCAGCAGAATGTGCACCATCGAGATGTAGACCCCGGTGCGGTTGAACACCAGCTCCAGCGGTTTATCGATGATGCCCATGGCCATCAGCGCGCTGTTGATCAGCCCGCCTGACTGCAGCAACACGATCCACGCCGCGACCCGCACCAGAATCGAGGTCCAGAACGGCAGCAACACCAGAATCATCAGCAGGTTGCTCTGCCGCGATGGCAGGTTGGCCAGCAGGTAAGCCAGTGGATAAGCGAGGAACAGGCAGATCACGGTGATGATCAGGCCCATCCAGAACGTGCGGGCGAAGATGTCGAGGTAGATCGCCTGATCCGGGGTGGCCGGCGCCAGTTCGCCGAGATCATCGATACGGTGATCGACCGCCGCCAGCAGGTAATACGGGGTGATGCTGCTGGTGTTGCGCTTGACCGCTTGCCAGTAGGCCGGATCGCCCCAGCGCTCGTCGAGCGCTTCGAGGGCTTCTTTATAGGAGGCCGGTTCGCTGGCGAAAGGCAGCGCCCGGGCGGTTTTGGTCAGCAGGCTGCGATAGCCGGCCAACTCCATGTTCAAGCGCTTGGACAGATCGCCCAGCGTCTGGTTTTTGCGGGCCTCGGCGAGGTCTTCGCCGGCCGCTTTGTACACCGGTTCAGCGGGCAGGCCGCGGCCGTCCCAACTGGCGATGGCCGCCACGGTGCGCGGCATGCCGCCGACCACTTCCGGGTTGCCGACGCTTTTGTAGAGCAGCGCCACGATCGGCACCAGAAACACCAGCAACAGAAACAGCACCAGCGGCGCAATCAACGCCTGGGCCTTCCAGCGGTTGACCCGCTCGGCGTGCTTGAGCTTCTGCTTCAAGGTGGGGCTGGCGCCCTCGTTCAGGGGAACGGCGATGGCCATGACGTACTCCGCAAATCTTTGATCGTTACAGAGGTGGCGAACCACCTCTGTTGTGTTGAAACACCAAAACTCTCAGATGAGTTTTTGTGGCGAGGGGATTCATCCCCGATCGGCTGCGCAGCAGTCGTAAAACCTGAGAATCCGGTTTATCTGACACACCGAGCGGGTATGGCTTCGGGGGCTGCTTCGCAACCCATCGGGGATGAATCCCCTCACCACACAAGCTCCTTCGCCACAAAGTCTTCCTTCAGATTGTGGTTACTTCGCAGCCCAGGAGTTGAAACGCTGCTCCAGTTGCTCGCCGTTGTCAGCCCAGAAGCTGACGTCGATCTGCACCTGGTTGGCGATGTTTTCCGGAGTGGTCGGCATGTCTTTCAGCACGTCCTTGCTCAGCAGTGGGACTGCCTGAGTGTTGGCCGGGCCGTAGGCGATGTTTTCCGAGTAGGTCTTTTGCTGTTGCGGCTGGACCGAATAGGCGATGAATTTCTTCGCTGCATCGGCGCGGGTCTTGTCCAGACCTTTCGGGATCGCCCAGGCGTCGAAGTCGTAGATGCCACCGTTCCACACCACTTTCAGGTTGGATTCTTTCTGCACGGCGGCGATGCGACCGTTGTAGGCCGAGCTCATCACCACGTCACCGGAAGCGAGGTACTGCGGCGGCTGGGCGCCGGCTTCCCACCACTGAATGTTCGGTTTGAGCTCATCCAGTTTCTTGAACGCACGATCCTGACCCCCCTTGCTCGCCAGTTCTTTGTAGACGTCTTTCGGCGCCACACCGTCGGCCATCAGCGCGAATTCCAGGGTGTACTTGGCGCCTTTACGCAGGCCGCGTTTGCCCGGGAATTTCTTGGTGTCCCAGAAATCGGCCCAACTGGTTGGCGCGGTTTTCAGCTTGTCAGCGTTGTACGCGAGTACGGTCGACCAGACGAAGAAGCCCACGCCGCAAGGCTGAATCGCGCCTTTGACGTAATCTTCGGTTTTGCCGAACAGCGCCGGGTCGAGTTGTTCGAACATGTCTTCGTCGCAACCACGGGACAGCTCCGGCGATTCAACTTCCACCAGATCCCACGACACACTCTTGGTGTCGACCATGGCTTTGACCTTGGCCATTTCGCCGTTGTACTCGCCGGCCACGATCTTGCCGTTGCCCGCTGCTTCCCACGGTGCGTAGAAGGCTTTGACTTGCGCCGCCTTGTTCGCCCCGCCAAACGACACCACAGTCAAATCGGGACCGGCGGCCATCGCGCTGGCCGCACCCATCAGGCCCAGGGTCAGGGCGGTGAACTTCAGGGATCTCAACATTTATTGTTCTCTCCACGTGCAGGGTTGGTGTTGGTATTGCCGGGGCGATCAATGCGCCTCTAGAAGTGGGTCGAGTGCACGAACGTGCTCGACCTGCCAGCCAAGCGGTACCACGTCCCCGACCGCGAGCGCGGGATCGAGCTCGGCAATCGGCTGTTTCACGAAGAAGTCGGTCTTGCCGCAGACTTCCAGGCGCACCCGGACGTGGTCGCCCAGATAGATAAATTCCGCCACCCTCCCTGAGAAGCGGTTGACGCATTGGTCGCTCGAACCATTGAGGCTGACGCGCTCCGGGCGGATCGACAGGGTCACCGGTTCGCCGGTCTGGCCGACGTTGACCGCCAGCGCCTCGACCTTCTCACCCCGGCCCAGCTCGACCACGCAACGCTCGCCGCTCTGGCTGAGCAGGCGGCCGTTGAGGCGGTTGTTCTCGCCGATGAAGTTGGCGACGAAGGTGTTTTTCGGTTCTTCGTAGAGGGTGCGCGGCGGCGCGATCTGCTGGATTTCGCCCTGATGGAACACGGCGACGCGGTCGGACATGGTCAGCGCTTCACCCTGGTCGTGGGTCACGTAGACCACCGTCACGCCGAGGCGCTGGTGCAGGTGCTTGATCTCCATCTGCATGTGTTCGCGCAATTGCTTGTCGAGCGCGCCCAGCGGTTCGTCCATCAGCACCAGTTGCGGTTCGAACACCAGCGCCCGGGCCAGCGCCACACGCTGCTGCTGACCCCCGGAGAGCTGCGCCGGATAACGTGAGGCGAAGGCGTCGAGCTGGACCATGCTCAGGACTTTCTTGACCTTGTCGCTGACGTCGCTCTTGTTCAGGCCGCGCACGGTCAGCGGGAAGGCCAGGTTCTCGGCCACAGTCATGTGCGGGAACAGCGCGTAGTTCTGGAACACCATGCCGATGTCGCGTTTGTGCGGCGGCACGTTGTTGATTGCCCGGCCGGCCAGGAGGATTTCGCCAGCGGTCGGCGTTTCGAACCCGGCGAGCATCATCAGGCTGGTGGTCTTGCCCGAGCCGGACGGCCCGAGCAGCGTCAGGAACTCGCCTTTGCGAATGTCCAGGTTGAGGTCTTTGACGATCAGGTTCTCGCCGTCGTAGCTCTTTTGCACTCCACGAAAGCTGACCAGCACGTCACTGGCCCCTGCGTTTGAATCGACCTGGCTCATACCCACACCTTTGTTATTGGTAACTGCTGTGGATTAAGCCTAGTGGCTGGCGCGAGCCACGCAAATCGGGGCGCAGGAGAGAATCGCCTCAGCCGGATGGAAGGCCGGGGGTAGGGATTGCCCTACAAGGATGGCGCGTTTTGGCAAGCGAGCGACGAGCGCCAAGCTGCGAGCCGCAAGAACAGGCAAAAGCGGTTGTCGCTGATGGATATGCCCACACGGTTCCAACTGTAGGAGCTGCCGAAGGCTGCGATCTTTTGATCTTGATCTTATGAAAACAAGATCAAAAGATCGCAGCCTTCGGCAGCTCCTACACACGGGATCCATGTGCTTAGAGGAGTTTGTGTTCCATCGCGTATTTGACCAGTTCGGCCAGCGAGGTGATGTTGAGCTTCTGCATCAGCCGCGCCTTGTGGGTGCTGATGGTCTTGCTGCTCAGCGCCAGTTGCTGGGCGATGTCATTGACGTTGGCGCCCTGGGCCAGGCGTTCGAACACCGAGAACTCGCGCTCGGACAGCAGCGAATGCAACGGTCGTGTGTCAGTCAGGCCGACCTCGAAGACCATCCGGTCGGCCAGCTCCGGGTCAATGTAGCGCCCACCCGCCGCGACCTTGCGAATCGCCGTCAGCAGCAACGCCGGATCACTGTCTTTGGTCGCATAGCCAGCAGCGCCAACCTTCAGCGCGCGGGCGGCCATTTGCGCTTCATCGTGCATCGACAACACCAGAATCGCCGGTGGATTGTTCAACGCGCGAATCCGCGGGATCGCCTCCAGGCCGTTGACGCCAGGCATAGAGATGTCCAGCAGCACCACCTCGCACGGCACACTGCGCAGGGTTTCGAGCAACTGCTCGCCATTGCTCGCCTCCCCCACCACTTGCAGGTCCTTGGCCAGGCCGATCAATTGCTTGATGCCTTCCCGGACGATGGTGTGGTCTTCGGCTACCAGTACGCGGATCAAATTTTTTCTCCAGATTTAAGGTACACACCAAACCCCGTGGGAGCGAGCCTGCTCGCGATAGCGTCAGCTCAAACACCACAAACCTTCAAACCTCACTCACCGGCACCCACACCTTCAGACTGGTGCCCTCGCCCGGCTCACTCTCAAGCACCAGCCGCCCGCCCATGATCAACACCCGCTCGCGCATGCCGACCAGGCCAAAGGATGTCGGCCGCTGCGCCGTCGCGACAAAGCCTGCGCCATCGTCGCTGACCGTCAGACACAACTCGTCGCCTTTCAGCGCCAGCGTCAGCTCCACAGTATGCGCGTGGGCGTGGCGCATCACATTGGTCAGCGCCTCCTGCAGGATGCGGAACAGCCCGATCGCCTTGGCGTCGCTGAGCACCGGCAGATTGTCCGGCACCTGCACCAGACATGGAATCTGCGTGCGCGCCTCGAATCGCCGCGCCTGCCACTCGATCGCCGAAGCGATCCCGGCATCGAGGATCGGCGGGCGCAGCGCCGTCGCCACATCGCGCACCAGCTGGAACAACTGGGCGATCAGGCGTTTCATGCTGTTCAAGCGCTCATGCAGTCCCGGGTCAAGCTGCGCATAGGCCAGCTCGCACATCGAGGTTTCCAGCTTCAGCACCGTGAGCATCTGCCCCAGCTCATCGTGCACTTCGCGGGCGATGCGTGCCTTCTCTTCTTCACGCACGCTTTCCAGGTGCGCCGACAGCTCGCGCAGCTGCTCGCGGGACGTCGCCAGTTCCAGTTCGATGCGCTTGCTTTCGCTGATGTCCCAGACGATGCCATCCCAGACATAGGCGCCATCCTCCAGCTGGCGGGTGATTGCCTTGATCTCGGCCCAGCGCTGTTCACCCTGACGGGTGAGGATACGGCCCTGCCACGACCAGTCACTGTCGGTGTCCAGTGCCTGATCCTGGGTCTGGTGGTAACTGGCCTTGTCGTCCGGGTGCACCAGGCTGCGCAGACCCATGTCGCGGTGCGCAATGGCGGCCGGCGCGTAGCCGACCAGACTCTCGCTGCCCTCGCTGATGTAGGCGAAATCGATCTGCCCGGTCACTGGCGCCCGCTCCAGGCGAAACACCAGCCCCGGTACGTTGGCGGCGATGCCTTGCAGGCGCGCTTCACTTTCCTGTAACGCGGCCAGCGCGCGGCGACGCTCGGTGACGTCGGTGAGATAAACCACCAGATACTCGCTGTCGCGAAAGCGCAGAAAACTCAGCGAAACGTCCGCCGGCAGGACGCTGCCATCAGCGCGCACGCAGCTGGTTTCAAAGCTCAGCGGTCCTTCTTCACTGGCCCGCGCGCGTTTCCACAGGTTGAGCCAGCGGTCCATGTGCAGACCAGGTTCGAAATCGATCAGCGGCCGTTCGATCAACGCGCCCTGTGGATAACCGAGCATGCTTTCCGCCGCGCGGTTGGCGTAACGCACATGGCTGTCCCAGTTGACCCAAAGAATGCCGACAGTACTTTGATCGATGGAAAACTGGGTCAGGCGCAAGGCTTCTTCGCTGGCCGCGCGCAGGGCGATGTCTTCCCGGGCGGCCAGCAGGCGCTGTTCGAGGCTGTGTTGCTGGCGTCGTTGCCAGACCACAATGGCCACACAACTGAGCAACAGCACCGCAAACAGCAAACTGAGGTTCTGCCAGAACCCCGGCGACTCCGACAGACGCGGATATTTGGGTTGCAGCCATTGCGTGTGCAGGCGTTCCAGATCCTTCGCAGGAATCGCCCGCAGAGCACTTTCAACAATGCCGGCCAACGCTGGCCAGTCGCGCCGTGTGGCAATGCGCAACAGCTGCGGCAAGCCGATATCGCCGACCACCACCAACCCGGCGAACTCAGGTTCGGCAGACAACCGTCCGAGTTGCGCTTCATCCACCACAGCGTAGGACGCCTGCTGGGTCAACAGCAGTTGCAGCGCCTGACGCTCCAGTGGCACGCCTTGCAGATTCAGATGGGGATAGGTGCTGCGCAAATAGTCTGCCGTCACGCTGGGCATGCGCACGGCGACGCGCGACAGGCTGTCGAGTTTTTCCAGCTCGACCACGCTGCCGCTCTTCTGGTCGCTGACCACCAGTTGTGGCACCCGCATGTAGGGATCGGAAAATTGCCACAGGCGCAGTGCACCCGGGGTCTGGGTCAGGCCCGGAGCAATGTCGATTTCGCCTTCGCGGGCGGCCTCCTCCAGTTGCGCCAGATCCTGAAAATTGCGCCAGCTCAACTCGACGTTCAAGGTCTTGGCCAGTGACTTCATCAATTCGACATTGGCCCCGGACAAGCGCTGCAGACGTCGGTCGTATTGCGCGTACGGCGCCTGCAGCACCAGGCCCACACGCAACTCACGGTGCTGCGCCAGCCATTGCTGCTCGGCGGGCGTCAACAGCGCTGCATGCGCCGCCGGCGCAGACGCCGCCCAGCCCATCAAGGGAAAACACAACCCGCCGATAACCCACAGGCAGCAAAAACGCATCATTGAAGTCTCGTACACTGACAAATTCTGACCAACCCATTAGGCTGCCGGGATACTTTTCTGGCCTGGAATAACCGATGCCCTCTGTCTATCGCCTGGCAATGCCAGCATTGTGCCTGTCGCTGATCCTGCCTTGTGCGTTTTCCGTCGAAGCCGCCGATCCGGCGCCCGCCTCCACCGCCGAGCAACCGGCCGCCGAAAAACCCGCCGAACGCCAGCCACTGCTTGAGCGTAGTCAGGAAGAAGCCGCAGCACTCGAACGCAAAGTTCCGGCACAAGAACAGCAACAACTGCAGGCCGGCGCCGACACATTCCTCGCCCTGTGGAAACCAGCCAACACTGCCGAACCCAAAGGTGCGGTAATTATTGTCCCTGGCGCCGGCGAAACCGCTGACTGGCCGCAAGTGATCGGCCCGCTGCGCAACAAATTGCCTGACGTCGAGTGGAGCAGCCTGAGTATCACCCTGCCGGATCTGCAAAGCGATGTCATCGCTCCACGCGTGATTGCACCCGCCACCGCGCCGAAAGCCGCGGAAAGTGGCAGCAAGGATTCCACCACCGCGCAACCGATCGAACAGGCCGCGGGCGGCGAAGCGGACGTGGCGGATCAGGTCGTGGCCGAAACGACTGAAGAACAATCCAAGGCGGATGCCGAGCGAATCTTTGCGCGGATCGACGCGGCCATTGCCTACGCCGAGCAACAAAGCGCACGCCGGGTCGTGGTCCTCGGTCACGGCACAGGTGCCTACTGGGCCGCACGCTTCCTCAGCGAGCGGCAGACTGCTCAGGTCGAGAGACTGCTGATGGTCGATGCGCAAACGCCGAGCAAGGCCAAGCCACAACTGGCCGAGTTGACGCCGACCCTGAAGTTGCCGACGGCGGATATTTTCTACATGGACAAGGCGCTGGATCGCAACGCGGCGCTCGAGCGCATGCAGGCCAGCAAGCGCTTGAAGACTTCGGCGTTCAGCCAGGTGGCGCTCAAGGCGTTGCCGGACAAAAAGGCTGAGCAGGAACAGCTGTTTCGGCGGGTGCGTGGCTGGTTGAACCCGCAAAAGACTGACTGATAGAAACAAAAGCAAAAGATCGCAGCCTGCGGCAGCTCCTACCTCGGAATGCCTTTCCTGTAGGAGCTGCCGCAGGCTGCGATCTTTTGCTCTTTTGATCGCTAGCGAAAATCCCGCCGCGCCCGAATCAGGGTAAACGCGTTGTGCAACTCACGGGTTTTCTCGGTCGCCTCGCGCACCTGCTCAGGCGTCGCACCGCTGCCGGCGATCTTGTCCGGGTGATGACGACTGAGCAGACGTCGGTAGGCGCGCTTGATCTGTGCCGGCTCGCTGGTCGCCGACACGCCGAGCAGGCGCATCGCTTCCTGATAACTCACCGCCGCACTGACAATCGGCCGTTTATTCGGCTCGTAATCATTGGCCAGCGCCTGGATCTGGTGCGTCGTCCAGCCCAGCCACTTGCCCCACTGCGCCAACAATTCGCGCTCACTGACGCCCGCACGACCGTCGGCCCAGACCATCCGCCAGCAGGCGCGCAACACGCCTTCGGCGGCATGCGGCTGAGCACTCAGGCGCCGCAGATAACCGCGCAGGTGGTCACCGCCGGACTTGCCGCGATTGAACGCAGCAATCGCCCGCCGCCGCGCCGGCTCGCTCATTTCCAACGCGTTCATTTCGTTGCGCGCCTGCTGGATATGGCCGTCCGTCACCCGTCCGTCACTCTTGGCCAGACGCCCGAGCAACACGAACAACAGTTCGTCGTTGCGCAACATCGGCCGCCCGCCGAGCTTTTCCCGCAGATGCCCCCAGCTTTGCAAGTGCAGGCGCCGATCCAGCGCCTGCCCCAACAATGCCCCAAGCATGGCCCCCGGAATGCTGGCGATCGCAAAACCCGCTCCGGCTCCAATCAGAGTCCCTGGCCACAACATATCAACGACTCGCTTCTATCAATGCTTCGGCTTCGGCCAGACGCTCATGCGTGCCGACATCCACCCAATGGCCTTTCAGACGTTCACCGCTGACCTGCCCGTCTGCCATGGCTTTGCGCAGCAACGGTGCAAGCTTGAAGGCCCCTTGCGTGCAGCCATCGAACAGTTGCGGGTGCAGGACGGCGATGCCGCTGTAGGTCAGGGTCGCCACGTCCGGTTGGCCATCGATCACCTGACCGTTGGTCAAGATGAAATCGCCTTGCGGGTGGTGGGCCGGGTTGTCCGCCAGCACCAGATGCGCCAGACCGTTGATCGGTTGGTGCAGTACGCTGAAGTCGTAGTCGGTCCAGATATCGCCGTTGACCACCAGGAAGGCGTCGTCACCGAGCAACGGCAACGCGCGGAAAATCCCGCCGCCGGTTTCCAGCGGCTCGCCTTCCGGCGAGTACTGGATGCTCACGCCAAACTGCGAACCGTCGCCCAGGTAATCCTCGATCTGCTGACCGAGCCAGGCATGGTTGATCACGATTTCACTGAAACCGGCCGCCGCCAGCGCCCGCAGGTGGTATTCGATCAACGGCACGCCGCCGGCACGCACCAGCGGTTTCGGGGTGGTCAGGGTCAGCGGGCGCATGCGCTCGCCCTTGCCTGCCGCCAGTATCATCGCCTTCATGCGATCGCTCCACCACGCAGACTGGCGAGCAATGCCTGCAGATCCGCCAGTTCAGGACGACGCGCAATCACCGCTTCTATATAGGCGAAGAAACGCGGCACGTCGGCCAGGTAGCGCGGTTTGCCATCGCGATGGCAGATGCGCGCAAAAATGCCGATGACTTTCAGGTGGCGTTGTACGCCCATCAGGTCGCTGGCACGCAGGAAGTCTTCGAAGTCGGCCTGCACCGGGATGTCCAGCGCCGAAGCTTGCTGCCAGTAACTTTCCAGCCAGCCACGCACACGTTCTTCAGGCCAGCTGAGGAAAGCGTCCTTGAACAGGCAGGTGACGTCGTAGGTGACCGGGCCGTAGACCGCATCCTGAAAGTCCAGCACGCCGGGATTCGGCTCGCTGAGCATCAGGTTGCGCGGCATGTAGTCGCGGTGCACCAGGACTTTCGGCTGGGCCAGTGCGCTGTCGATCAGCAGCTCGCTGACGGACTGCCATTGTTGCTGCTGTGCCGCGTCGAACTCGATACCGAGTTCCCGTTTCACGTACCACTCGGGGAACAGTTCCAGCTCACGGCGCAGCAGCGCGACGTCGTAGCTCGGCAGCGGTGCGATCATCGGCAATTGCTGAAAAGCCAACAGCGCCTGCAGGGCATCGCTGAACAAAGCATCGGCATTTTCGCCGTCGATTACGTCGAGATAGGTCTTGTTGCCCAGGTCATTGAGCAAAAGAAAACCGCGTTCGAGGTCTTCTGCATAAATTTTCGGCACGTTAATTCCGGATTTCGCCAACAAAAAGGCGATATCCACGAACGGTTTGCAGTTTTCCTGGGGCGGTGGCGCGTCCATCACGACGAAACTGCGACCCGCGCCTTCCCAGCGGAAATACCGGCGGAAACTCGCGTCGCTACTGGCCGCGGTCAACGTGGCCGGGGGCACGGCGCCCCAGCCTTGATCTGCAAACAGGATTGCCAACTGCTCATCGAGCCAAACTTTCAGGTGTTGCAAGCGTACATCTTGGTCAGGCATTGCAAGGGTCTCCGACGGCGCTAGCCGTCAAGCGGGTCATGCTTTATTATCCAGCATCTTTTTCAGACCATCGAGAGGCGTGCGGCCCACACCGCGGGCAGATGGCACGCAGGAAGCCCGGACTAATAAGATGGCATTGAAATCCCCCGCGTTTCGTAAAAAATTTCCGTTGTTGGTAACCGGCAGTCTGCTGGCTATGCAACCTCTGGCCAGTCAATTCGTTGTTGCCGCCGAGCAGTATGACTGCGCCGTCTCGGCAACGGGTGGCTGGGCGTGTGCGCCCAAGACGCCGGCAGCTGCATTGCCGCCGCGTCCGGTGCATGACGGCAGTGCTGTCAGCGCCGCCGGCGAAGCCCCGGCCCAGAACGGTTCGACTGCCGACACCGGCGCCAAGCCTGTGCTGGTCACCGAAGCCAAGGGCCGCGGCCTGAAATCCCGTAGCGAAGACTACAGTCACCTCGACTGGGTTCCGCGCGAGAAGCTCACCGCCGCCCAATTGGCCGAGACCGGTCCTTACTGCTCTGGTTCCTATATCGAACCGATTCGTCCTGGCATGAATGACAAGACGAATAAAAGTGACGCACCGACCTTTATCGGCGCCAAGGCCTCGCGCTACAACACCGAAGATCAGGTGGGTACGCTGGCCGGCGATGTGGTCCTTCGTCAGGGCAGCATGCAGGTCGAGTCCGACGAGGCCAGCTTGTATCAGGCCGAGAGCCGTGCCGAACTCAACGGCGACGTGCGCATTCGCGACAACGGTGCACTGATCGTCGGCGACCACGCCGATGTGCAACTCGACACCGGTGAAGCCAAGGTCGACAACGCCGAATACGTGATGCACAAATCGCGCATCCGCGGTAACGCGCTGTACGCCAAGCGTGCCGAGAACGCGATCATCCGCTTGAAGGACGGCACGTACACCACGTGCGAACCGAACAGCAACGCGTGGCAGCTCAAGGGCAACAACATCACCCTGAACCCGGCCACCGGCTTCGGTACCGCGACCAACGTGACACTGCGGGTCAAGGACATTCCGATCCTGTACACGCCGTACATCTACTTCCCGATCGACGACCGTCGTCAGTCGGGCTTCCTGCCGCCGACCATTGGCACCGGCAGCGACACCGGCTTCATGCTGGTCACACCGTACTACTTCAACCTGGCGCCGAACTACGATGCCACGTTGTACCCGCGCTACATGAGCAAACGAGGCATGCTGGTCGAAGGCGAGTTCCGCTACCTGACCAAATCCAGCGAAGGCCAGTTCGGTGCGGCGTATCTGAACGACGAAGATACCGATCGCAGCAAGCAGACCGATTACGAAAAGAATCGCTACATGTACAACTGGCAGCACAAGGGCGGTCTCGACTCCCGCGTGTTCACCCAGGTTGACTACACCAAGATCAGCGATCCGTACTACTTCCAGGACCTGAGCACCGATCAGATCGGTGTGAAGAGCGCTGACTATGTGAACCAGCAGGGCTCGGTGACCTACCGTGGCGACTCGTACACCGCCATGTTGAACGCTCAACAGTACCAACTCGCGACCGTTTCGAACATTACGCCGTACGGTCGTCTGCCGCAGATCACCTTCAATGGTCAACTGCCGTATCACCCGGAAGGCCTGAATTTCGATTACGAGACCGAGATCGTCCGGTTTGATCGTGATCTGGAAAAAGGAAACTTTACGGACGAAGACGGCAACGTCTCGCCACGCCTCGATACCAACGTACAGGGTCTGGCGCGCGCCAACGGCGACCGTCTGAATCTGAAACCAGGCGTCAGCCTGCCGATGAACTGGACCTATGGTTTCCTGAAGCCATCGCTCAAGTACCAGTACACCCAGTATCAACTGGATCTGGACGGCACCGGCAAGTCCCAGATTGCTGCACAAACCGCTGAGCAGAACAAACTCAACGGCACCTTCGACAGCAATCAGAGCCGTGGCGTACCGATCGCCAGCGTCGACAGCGGCCTGTACTTCGACCGCAACACGTCGTACTTCGGCAAGAACTATCGCCAGACTCTGGAACCGCGCCTGTTCTACCTGTATGTACCCAAGGTTGATCAGGAAGACATTCCGGTATTCGACACCAGCGAATACACCTTCAACTACGCGTCGCTGTTCCGTGACAACCGCTTCTCCGGCTCCGACCGCGTCGGCGACGAGAACAAGCTGTCGCTGGGTGTGACCAGCCGCTGGATCGAAGACGACGGTTTCGAGCGTCAGCGCATCAGCGTCGGCCAGGCTTACTACTTCAAGGATCGTGAAGTCCAACTGCCAGGCATTGCGTTCAACGATCGCAAGGATGCCCAGTCCGACGTGTCGCCATACGCGCTGGAATACGAATACCGCTGGAACCGCGATTGGCGCACCACGGCCGATTACAACTGGGACCCGGACAGCCGCAGCCCGCGTTCCGGCAGCGCGATGTTCCATTACCAGCCTGAAGACAACCCGAACAAGGTGGTCAACGTCGGTTATCGCTATCGCAACGACCAGGTTCGTTACGATCAGACCACCGGCAAATGGTCGGTGGGTGGCGGCGACTACGGCACCCCGGGTCAGCCTGGCTACGTGAAGGACTACTACAAGATCCAGCAGCATGACTTCTCGGTCATCTGGCCGATCGTTCCGCAGTGGAGCGCGATCAGCCGCTGGCAGTACGACTACAACCGCAACCGTACACTGGAAGCCTTTGGTGGTTTCGAGTACGACAACTGCTGCTGGAAACTGCGCCTGATCAACCGTTACTGGGTTTCCTACGACGAATTCAGTCAGGAAGCTCCGCAAAACGAAAAAGGCGACCACGGCGTCTTCCTCCAAATTGTTCTGAAGGGACTCGGCGGCCTGACTGGCGCCAAGGTAGAGAGCTTCCTCGACAAAGGCATCCAAGGTTATCGTCAACGTGAAGACCAAGCTTTCTGATTCTCTGCGCCCGCTGTTGCTGGGCGCGCTGTTCCTGGGTACTGCGGCCAACGCCGCAGTACAGTCCATCGATAAAGTGGTTGCGATCGTTGATAACGACGTGGTCATGCAGAGCCAACTGGACCAGCGTGTCCATGAAGTTCAGCAGACCATCGCCAAGCGTGGCGGCGGCATGCCGCCGCCGGGCGTGCTGGATCAGCAGGTGCTCGAGCGCCTGATCGTCGAAAACCTGCAACTGCAGATCGGCGAGCGTTCCGGGATCCGCATTACCGACGAAGAGCTGAACCAGGCAGTCGGCACCATCGCCCAGCGCAACAACATGACCGTGGATCAATTCCGCGCCGCCCTGGCTCACGACGGTTTGTCTTATGACGACGCCCGTGACCAGATCAAGCGCGAGATGATCATCAGCCGTGTGCGTCAGCGCCGCGTGGCAGAACGCATCCAGGTCTCCGAGCAGGAAGTGAAGAACTTCCTCGCTTCCGACCTGGGCAAGATGCAACTGTCCGAAGAACTGCACCTGGCCAACATCCTGATCCCGACGCCGGAAAGCGCCAGTTCTGAAGCGATTCAGAGCGCTTACCGTCAGGCCATGGACGTTTACCAGCAACTCAAGCAAGGCGCTGACTTCGGTCAGATGGCCGTTGCCAAATCCGGCAGCGACAACGCCCTGGAAGGCGGCGACATGGGCTGGCGTAAAGCTGCGCAATTGCCACCGCCGTTCGACCGCGAGTTGAGCAGCATGGCGGTGGGCGACATCACTCAGCCTGCACGCACTCCGGGTGGTTTCATCATTCTCAAGCTGCTGGCCAAACGCGGTGGCGAAACCCAGATGCGTGATGAGGTGCATGTGCGCCACATCCTGGTCAAGCCAAGCCCGATCCGCGACGAAGCCAAGACCAAAGCCCTGGTGCAATCGCTGTACGAGCGCATCCTGGCCGGTGAAGACTTCGCTGAACTGGCGAAGAACTACTCCGAAGACCCGGGCTCGGCGCTCAACGGCGGCGACCTGAACTGGATTGACCCGAACGCACTGGTACCGGAATTCCGCGAAGTGATGGCCAAGACCCCACAGGGTCAGCTGTCCAAGCCGTTCCAGACCCAGTACGGCTGGCACGTGCTGGAAGTCCTTGGCCGCCGCGCCACCGACAGCACCGAATCGGCACGCGAGCAACAGGCAATGAATGTTCTGCGTAACAAAAAATACGATGAAGAGCTGCAAAACTGGCTGCGTCAGATTCGTGAAGAAGCCTACGTAGAAATCAAACTCCCTGGTGCAGACCAGGCAGCGCAGTGAAACCCAAGCGTTTCGCGCTGACACCCGGCGAACCAGCCGGCATCGGTCCCGACCTGTGCCTGCTGCTCGCCTCGCAAGCCCAGCCACATCCCCTGATTGCCATCACCAGCCGCGACCTGCTTACCGAGCGGGCCGCGCAGCTGGGGCTGGCCGTCACTTTGCTTGAGGTTGCGCCTGACAACTGGCCGGCGGTTCCAGCCCCCGCCGGTAGCCTGTATGTCTGGGACACTCCACTCAGCGCTCCCGTGGTCGCCGGACAACTGAACAAGGCTAACGCCGCCTTCGTCCTCGAAACCCTGACCCGTGCCGGCAACGGCTGCCTGAACGGCGACTTCGCCGGGATGATCACCGCTCCGGTACACAAGGGCGTGATCAACGAATCCGGTATCCCGTTCTCCGGACACACGGAATTTCTCGCCGACCTGACCCACACCGCCCAAGTGGTGATGATGCTCGCTACCCGCGGCTTGCGCGTAGCCCTGGTCACTACTCACCTGCCCCTGCGCGAGATTGCCGATGCAATCACCCCGGAGCGGCTGGAGCGGGTTACGCGAATTCTGCACGCCGACCTGCAAGACAAATTCGGCATCGCCCGGCCACGCATTCTGGTCTGCGGACTCAACCCGCACGCCGGCGAAGGCGGACACCTGGGCCATGAAGAAATCGACATCATCGAACCGACATTAGAGCGCCTGCGCAGCGAGGGCATGGACCTCCGTGGCCCGCTGCCTGCCGACACTCTGTTTACCCCCAAATATCTGGAGCACTGCGACGCAGTGCTGGCGATGTACCACGACCAAGGCCTGCCCGTGCTGAAGTACAAAGGCTTCGGCGCGGCGGTCAACGTGACCCTCGGCCTGCCGATCATCCGCACGTCGGTCGACCACGGCACTGCCCTGGATCTGGCCGGCAGCGGCAAGATCGACACCGGCAGCCTGCAGGTCGCCCTGGAAACCGCCTACCAGATGGCCGAGACCCGTTTATGACCGAGCAATACCAACACAAGGCGCGCAAACGCTTTGGCCAGAACTTCCTGCACGATGCCGGCGTCATCGACCGCATCCTGCGCTCCATCAGCGCCAAGCCTGACGACCGCATGCTGGAAATCGGCCCCGGCCAGGGCGCACTGACCGCCGGCATCCTCAACTCCGGCGCACAACTCGACGTGGTGGAACTGGACAAGGACCTGATCCCGATCCTCAACCAGCAGTTCGCCGGCAAGAGCAACTTCAACCTGCATCAGGGCGATGCGCTGAAGTTCGACTTCAACACCCTCAACGCCGCGCCGAACAGTCTGCGTGTGGTGGGCAACCTGCCTTACAACATTTCCACGCCGCTGATTTTCCATCTGCTGAACAACGCCGGCATCATTCGCGACATGCACTTCATGCTGCAGAAAGAAGTGGTCGAGCGTCTGGCGGCCGGCCCGGGCGGCGGCGACTGGGGTCGTCTGTCGATCATGGTTCAGTACCACTGCCGCGTGGAACACCTGTTCAACGTCGGCCCGGGCGCGTTCAATCCGCCGCCGAAGGTCGACTCGGCCATCGTCCGTCTGGTGCCGCACGCGGTGCTGCCGCACCCGGCCAAGGATCATCGCCTGCTGGAGCGTGTCGTTCGCGAAGCCTTCAACCAGCGTCGCAAGACCCTGCGCAACACCCTCAAGCAATTGATGACGGCTGCCGAGATAGAAGCCGCCGGTGTCGATGGCAGCCTGCGCCCCGAACAACTGGACCTGGCCGCATTCGTGCGCCTGGCCGACAAGCTCAGCGAACAAGCCCCGCAAACTCCTGTCGCCGACTGACCGGCGATGAACGCTATCGGGCAGGACGCCACTCTGGTTTACTGCCCGATACTTGCCTAGACTGATTCCCCATCAGCTACGCCTCGCGTTCCGCTTTGCTTAAGGCCCTTTTGCATGTCCGATCCTCGTTATCAGGTCGATGTCAGTGTCGTTACCCGCTACCTGGCAGACCAATCGCAACCCGAGCACCACCGCTTCGCCTTCGCCTACACCATCACCGTGCAGAACAATGGCGAGCGCCCTGCCCAGCTGATGTCACGACATTGGGTCATTACCGACGGTGACGGGCATGTCGAAGAGGTTCGCGGCGTCGGCGTTGTCGGCCAGCAACCGCTGATCGAGGTCGGCAAAAGTCACACTTACAGCAGCGGCACAGTGATGACCACCAAGGTCGGCACCATGCAGGGCACTTACGAAATGGTCGCCGACGATGGCAAGCATTTCGACGCGATCATCAAGCCTTTCCGCCTCGCCGTGCCTGGAGCCCTGCACTGATGACGACGTACGCCGTCGGCGACCTGCAAGGCTGCCTCGACCCGCTCAAGTGCTTGCTCAAGCAAGTGGCGTTCGACCCGAAGCTTGATCGGCTGTGGCTGGTCGGTGATCTGGTTAATCGCGGCCCTCAGTCGCTGGAGACCCTGCGCTTTCTCTATGGCATGCGCGAGTCGCTGGTCTGCGTACTCGGCAACCACGACCTGCATTTGCTGGCCGCCGCCAACAACATCGAGCGCCTGAAGAAATCCGACACCCTGCGCGAGATTCTCGAAGCCCCCGATGCGGCTGACCTGCTCGAATGGCTGCGCCAACAGAAACTCATGCACTACGACGAACAGCGCGAAGTCGCCATGGTGCACGCGGGCATCCCCCCGCAGTGGTCGTTGCGCAAGGCCTTGAAGTACGCCGCCGAAGCCGAAGCCGCGCTGCGTGACGACAACCTGTTTCCGTTGTACCTCGATGGCATGTACGGCAACGAGCCGGCGAAGTGGGACAGTGATCTCACCGGCGTGACCCGTTTGCGCGTCATCACCAACTATTTCACCCGCATGCGCTTCTGCACCGCCGACGGCAAGCTCGATCTTAAAAGCAAGGAAGGCCTGGATACTGCCCCGCCGGGCTACAAGCCATGGTTCCAGCACAAAGAACGCAAGACCCGCGGTCTGCGGATCATCTTCGGCCACTGGGCCGCGCTGGAAGGCGATGTCCGCGAACCGGGCGTCTCGGCACTGGACACCGGTTGTGTCTGGGGCGGCAGCCTGACCCTGATGAACGTCGACAGCGGCGAGCGCGTGTCGTGCAAATGCGATGAGCACGGCGGGCTTGCCCCGACCGTCGCACCACTTATCCCCGAAACGTCGCCAGTCAACGTCCCGCGCTAGACTGCGCATTCTGCCGAGCTACAGGAACCCGCCATGAGCGAATTCAAACGAATCCCCCCGGAACAGGCCCAGGCCCTGCGCGAGCAAGGTGCCGTGGTGGTCGATATCCGCGACCCGCAAACCTATGCCGCGCTGCACATCGCCGGCTCGACCCATCTGGATAACCACTCGATCTCGGAATTCATCCGTAGCGCCGATCTCGACGCACCGCTGGTGGTGGTCTGCTATCACGGCAATTCCAGCCAGAACGCTGCGGCTTACCTGATCAGCCAAGGCTTCTCCGACGTCTACAGCATGGACGGTGGCTTCGAGCTGTGGCGTACGACTTATCCGTCGGAAACCGCGCAAGGCAGCGCAGAATAATTTTTTTGTCACGCGCAGGCCCCGGCTGCCGTGGGCCTGCGCGTGGCAGACGAACGGTCTGCCACACATAATTACGTATCTCGCCTTTACCTCTCGAATTCCCAACTATCCTTAAGCCCAGGCCATCCAAAACAGGGGAGAGCCGGTACACCGGCGCACGGGTCATCGGGAGTGACTTTCAAGGTTGTCGACCGCGAAAGTGTTCTGGGGGGTAAACAAGCGGCCACCGCGGCTGCTTGCCAGCATCGACTGAGTGATCCGGCGTCGGCTCCACGTATCGAGCGAGGTGACGTCATGAGTATCTTTAGCCACTTCCAACAACGCTTCGAGTCCACACGCCAGGAAGAACTCTCGCTGCAGGAGTACCTGGAGCTGTGCAAAAAGGATCGCAGCGCTTACGTTTCCGCCGCCGAGCGTCTACTGATGGCTATTGGCGAACCCGAGCTGCTCGATACGTCGACCAACTCGCGGCTGTCGCGGATCTTCTCCAACAAGGTGATTCGTCGCTATCCGGCCTTTGAAGACTTCCACGGGATGGAAGAATGCATCGACCAGATCGTCTCGTATTTCCGCCATGCCGCCCAAGGCCTGGAAGAGAAGAAACAGATTCTCTACCTGCTCGGCCCCGTCGGTGGCGGTAAATCGTCCCTGGCCGAGAAGCTGAAACAGCTGATGGAAAAAGTGCCCTTCTATGCGATCAAGGGCTCGCCGGTATTCGAATCCCCGCTGGGTCTGTTCAACGCCACCGAAGATGGCGCGATCCTCGAGGAAGACTTCGGCATCCCACGGCGCTACCTGAACACCATCATGTCGCCGTGGGCGACCAAACGCCTGGCCGAATTCGGCGGCGACATCAGCCAGTTCCGCGTGGTCAAGCTGTACCCGTCGATCCTCAATCAGATCGCCGTGGCCAAGACCGAACCGGGCGACGAGAACAACCAGGACATCTCCGCGCTGGTGGGCAAGGTCGACATCCGCAAACTCGAGGAATACCCACAGAACGACGCCGACGCCTACAGCTACTCCGGCGCGCTGTGCCGGGCCAACCAGGGCCTGATGGAATTCGTCGAAATGTTCAAGGCACCGATCAAGGTGCTGCACCCATTGCTGACCGCCACCCAGGAAGGCAACTACAACAGTACCGAAGGTCTTGGGGCGATTCCGTTCACCGGGATCCTGCTCGCCCACTCCAACGAATCGGAGTGGCACACCTTCCGCAACAACAAGAACAACGAAGCCTTCATCGACCGGATCTACATCGTCAAAGTACCGTACTGCCTGCGGGTCAGCGACGAAGTGAAGATCTACGACAAGTTGCTGTTCAACAGTTCCCTGGCCAAGGCCCACTGCGCGCCGGACACCCTGAAGATGCTGGCGCAGTTCACTGTGCTGTCGCGCCTCAAGGAGCCGGAAAACTCCAACATCTATTCGAAGATGCGTGTCTACGACGGGGAAAACCTCAAGGACACCGATCCGAAGGCCAAGTCGATCCAGGAATACCGCGACTCGGCCGGCGTCGACGAAGGCATGAACGGTCTGTCGACCCGCTTTGCCTTCAAGATCCTGTCCAAAGTGTTCAACTTCGATCCGCATGAAATCGCCGCCAACCCGGTACACCTGCTCTACGTGCTGGAACAGCAGATCGAACAGGAACAGTTCCAGGCTGAAACCCGTGAACGCTACCTGCGCTACCTCAAGGAGTACCTGGCGCCGCGTTATATCGAATTCATCGGCAAGGAGATCCAGACCGCTTACCTGGAGTCTTACAGCGAGTACGGGCAGAACATCTTCGACCGCTACGTGCTGTATGCGGACTTCTGGATTCAGGATCAGGAATACCGCGATCCGGAAACCGGCGAGATTCTCAACCGCGTCGCCCTGAACGAAGAACTGGAGAAAATCGAGAAACCGGCCGGCATCAGCAATCCGAAGGATTTCCGCAACGAGATCGTCAACTTCGTGTTGCGCGCCCGAGCCAACAACAACGGCAAGAACCCGACCTGGCTCAGCTACGAAAAACTGCGAGTGGTCATCGAGAAGAAAATGTTCTCCAACACCGAAGACCTGCTGCCAGTCATCAGCTTCAATGCCAAGGCCAGCAAAGAGGATCAACAGAAACACAACGACTTCGTTACTCGAATGGTCGAACGCGGCTACACCGACAAACAGGTACGACTGCTGTCCGAATGGTACCTGCGGGTCAGAAAATCACAGTAAACCGCGGCCGGTCAGACCGGTTGTCGTCAGCCCGAGGCCTGTGCCTGCATTTTCTGCTACACAGGCCTCTGGAAGGTGTTCGCAAGTCGATAGCGAGGTACAGGCAGCATCCAGAGCGCTTGGGGGAGCGTGTACGTCCCTTGGCATTCGGCTCAATGCTGCATGACCGCTCCCGCCTTTGCAGGACAGCTTCTAAGGAGTAGTCATGAGCTATGTGATCGACCGACGTCTCAATGGCAAGAACAAGAGCACGGTGAACCGCCAGCGCTTCCTGCGGCGTTACCGTGATCACATCAAGAAGGCTGTCGAAGAGGCGGTCAGCCGGCGTTCCATCACTGACATGGAACACGGTGAACAGATCAGCATTCCCGGTCGCGACATCGACGAACCGGTGCTTCACCACGGTCGCGGCGGCAAACAGACCGTGGTTCACCCCGGCAACAAGGAATTCACTGCCGGCGAACACATCGCCCGGCCACCCGGAGGTGGTGGCGGACGCGGTCCCGGCAAGGCTGGCAATTCCGGCGAGGGCATGGATGAATTCGTTTTCCAGATCACTCAGGAAGAATTCCTCGAATTCATGTTCGAAGATCTCGAACTGCCGAATCTGGTGAAACGCAATCTCAGCGGGACCGACACGTTCAAGACCGTGCGCGCCGGGATCAGCAACGAAGGCAACCCGTCGCGGATCAACATCATCCGCACCCTGCGCTCGGCCCATGCCCGGCGCATTGCCCTGTCCGGCAGCAGCCGCGCCAAACTGCGCGAGGCCAAAGAGGAACTGGCGCGATTAAAACGCGAAGAGCCGGACAACTTCGGCGATATTCAGGAACTCGAGGCAGAAATCGAAAAGCTCAGCGCGCGCATCCACCGGGTGCCGTTTCTCGATACGTTCGACCTCAAATACAACCTGCTGGTCAAGCAGCCCAACCCCAGCTCCAAAGCGGTAATGTTCTGCCTGATGGACGTTTCCGGTTCGATGACCCAGGCCACCAAGGACATCGCCAAACGCTTTTTCATCCTGCTGTACCTGTTCCTCAAACGTAACTACGACAAGATCGACGTGGTGTTCATCCGCCACCACACCAGCGCCCGGGAAGTGGACGAGGAAGAGTTCTTCTACTCGCGGGAAACCGGCGGCACCATCGTCTCCAGCGCCCTGAAACTGATGCAGGAGATCATGGCCGAGCGTTATCCGAGCAACGAGTGGAACATCTATGCCGCGCAGGCTTCCGACGGCGACAACTGGAACGATGACTCGCCGATCTGCCGCGACATCCTGATCAACCAGATCATGCCGTTTGTGCAGTACTACACTTATGTGGAGATCACCCCACGCGAACACCAGGCCCTCTGGTACGAATACGAACGCATCGCCGAAGCCTTTTCCGACACGTTTGCCCAGCAGCAACTGGTCTCGGCCGGGGATATTTATCCGGTCTTCCGTGAACTCTTCCAGCGCAGGTTAGTGACATGACCGCCAAAGAGCAGAAGCGCCAACCCATTTCCACCGGCTCCGAATGGACGTTCGAGCTGATTCAGGCCTACGACCGCGAGATCGCCCGGATTGCGGCCCGGTATGCTCTGGATACTTACCCCAACCAGATCGAAGTGATCACCGCCGAGCAGATGATGGACGCCTATGCCTCGGTTGGCATGCCACTGGGCTATCACCACTGGTCCTACGGCAAACACTTCCTCAGCACCGAGAAATCCTACAGCCGCGGGCAAATGGGGCTGGCTTACGAGATCGTGATCAACTCCGACCCTTGCATCGCCTACCTGATGGAGGAAAACACCATCTGCATGCAGGCACTGGTTGTGGCGCACGCCTGCTATGGCCACAACAGCTTCTTCAAGGGCAACTACCTGTTTCGCACCTGGACCGACGCCAGCTCGATCATCGATTACCTGGTGTTCGCCAAGCAGTACATCATGCAGTGCGAGGAGCGCCACGGCATCGATGCGGTGGAGGACCTGCTCGATTCCTGCCATGCGCTGATGAACTACGGCGTCGACCGCTACAAACGTCCTTATCCGATTTCTGCTGAAGAGGAACGTCGGCGGCAGAAGGACCGCGAAGAGCACCTGCAGAAGCAGATCAACGATCTGTGGCGCACCATCCCCAAAGGCGCGGACAAATACAGCGACAAGGACAACGCCCGCTTCCCGGCCGAACCGCAGGAAAACATCCTGTACTTCATCGAGAAACACGCACCGTTGCTGGAGCCGTGGCAGCGGGAAATCGTGCGCATCGTGCGCAAGATCGCACAGTATTTTTATCCACAGCGTCAGACGCAGGTGATGAACGAAGGCTGGGCCACGTTCTGGCACTACACGCTGATGAACGACCTGTATGACGAAGGCCTGGTAACCGACGGCTTCATGATGGAATTCCTCACTTCGCACACCAGCGTGGTGTTCCAGCCAGGTTTCGACAGCCCGTATTACAGCGGAATCAACCCCTACGCACTGGGCTTTGCGATGTATCGCGACATCCGCCGCATGTGCGAAAACCCTACCGAGGAAGACCGGCGCTGGTTCCCGGACATTGCCGGTTCCGACTGGCTCTCGACCATCAAGTTCGCCATGAGCAGCTTCAAGGACGAAAGCTTCATCCTGCAGTACTTGTCACCCAAGGTCATCCGCGATCTCAAGCTGTTCAGCATCCTCGATGACGACCAGAAGGACGATTTGCTGGTGCCGGCGATCCACGACGAAACCGGTTACCGGATCATCCGTGAAACCCTGGCTGCGCAGTACAACCTCGGCAACCGTGAGCCGAACGTGCAGATCTACAGCATCGACCGACGCGGCGACCGCTCGCTGACCTTGCGTCACCAGCAACACGACCGTAAACCTCTGGGCGACTCCACCGAAGAGGTACTCAAGCATCTGCACCGGCTGTGGGGCTTCGACATTCATCTGGAAACCCTGCAGGGCGACCAGATCATGAAAACCCACCACGTGCCGCCACGCAGTGAACACAGCGAAGGTGATTACGGTCGACTCGACTTGGCCGTGATTCATCTCTAGTTGCGGTTCTGACCTCCGAAAGTCCGACACAAGGTTTATCCTGTCGGGCTAACGGAGGTTTTTTATGCAGATTTTCAAGGTTGGCGGTGCGGTACGCGATCGCTTGCTCGGGTTACCGGTGACCGATATTGATTGGGTAGTGGTCGGCGCCACCGCGGAGGAGATGCTCGCAAAGGGGTATCGCCCGGTTGGCGCGGATTTTCCGGTATTCCTGCACCCCAAGACCGGCGAGGAATATGCCCTCGCCCGCACCGAACGCAAAAGCGGTCGTGGTTATGGCGGCTTCACCTTTCACGCCAGCCCCGAAGTCACCCTTGAAGAGGACCTGGTCCGCCGCGACCTGACCATCAATGCAATGGCCGAGGATGATCAGCAGAACCTGACCGATCCCTATCATGGCCAGCGCGATCTCGAAGCGCGCATCCTGCGCCACGTTTCCCCCGCTTTTGCCGAAGATCCGCTCCGGGTGTTGCGCGTTGCGCGTTTTGCCGCGCGTTATGCCGGACTGGGTTTCACCGTTGCCCCAGAAACGCTGGAATTGATGCGTCAGCTCAGCGAATCCGGCGAGCTGGAAGCGTTGACCGCCGAGCGCAGCTGGAAAGAAATCTCCCGCGCGCTTATGGAGGATCAGCCACAGGTATTCATTGAGGTACTTCACGACTGTGGCGCGCTGAAAGTTCTGATGCCGGAAGTTGACGCGCTGTTTGGCGTGCCGCAACCGGAAGCGCATCACCCGGAAATCGATACCGGGCTCCACACACTCAGCGTGCTGGAACAGTCAGCGCTGCACAAACAACCGCTCACCGTACGCTGGGCCTGTCTGCTGCACGATCTTGGCAAAGGCCTGACTCCTGAAGAAGCGTGGCCTCGGCACATCGCCCACGAACACACGGGGTTGAAACTGATCAAAGCGGTCAACGAACGCTTCAAGGCGCCAAAGGACTGTCAGGAACTGGCGTTGCTGGTCGGCCAGTACCACACCCACGGCCACCGCGCCCTGGAGCTGAAGGCATCGACCTTGCTGGAGCTTTTGCAGAGCTTTGACGTGTATCGTCGCCCGCAGCGTTTCGAGGAGTTCATCGTCGCGTGCGAGATGGATGCGCGCGGACGCAAGGGGCTGGAACAGCGCAGTTATCCACAGGCCGATTATCTGCGTGGAGCAGCCAATGTGGCACGCGGGGTGGCGGTGCAGCCGCTGCTGGAGAAGGGTTTTAAAGGGCCGGAGCTTGGGGAAGCGCTCAAGCGTGAGCGGCTCAAGGCGTTGAAGGCGTACAAGGAAAATCGCTAAAGCAAGATCAAAAGATCGCAGCCTTCGGCAGCTCCTACATGGAAACGCGCGTCCCCGTGTAGGAGCTGCCGCAGGCTGCGATCTTTTGCTTCAAAGATTCAAAGGCGTGAGCTGTTCGCCACGCCATTCAAATCCCACTGGTGCCAACACCTGATCAATCTGCGCCTCGGCCCACAACGTCGCGAAGCTTTTTCCCACACCCGGATGCACACGATCCGGCGCAATCAGCGACAGCGGCCACAGCACAAAGGCGTTTTTCAGAATTTCGGCACGCGGCAGGATCAAACCGTCGAAATTACCCGTCAGATCACCGTACAGCAGCACATCGATATCCAACGGCAACCCCTTGCGATCAGGGGCATAGCGACCATTATCGGCCTCGATGATTTTCAGGCGTCGATCCAGCTCCATCAACGGCAGATCGGTATATGCCGAGACTACAAAATTGAAGAACGGCCCGCTCTTGATCCCCACTGGCTGGCTCTCGAACACCGCCGAACAGCGTATATCCACCAGAAATGTCGCCAAAGCGTCGAGCCCGGCGCGCAAATGGGTTTCGCGCTCGATATTGCTACCGAGCCCGAGGTACACCTGAGTCAGCGACATCCGCGCTTGATCTCCACACCCACGCCACCCTTGGCGGCCGGCACGGCGCCCGGCTTGGTCAGTTTCAGGCGAACCCAGGTAATCTTGAACTCGGTCATCAGCACTTCGACCAGACGCTCGGCAAAGGTCTCGACCAATTGATATTGCGCTTGTTCGGCAAAGGCCAGGATGCGCGTTGAAACGCTGGCGTAATCGAGCGCCAGAGTCAGGTCGTCACCGGCCGCAGCCGGACGATTGTCCCAGGCGAAGCTCAGATCAAGACGCAAGCACTGACGGATGCCGCGCTCCCAGTCATAGGCACCGATCACGGTGTCGACTTCCAGGCCCTCGATAAACACTCTGTCCAAGCACTTCTCTCCGCTGCACGACAAGGGCGCAATGCGCCGTTAGAATCAGGGCGTCCTCGCCCGGAATAGTTAGCATGTTTTGGTTACTGGCGACTCTCGCCTACCTGCTCGGCTCTCTGTCCTTCGCCATTTTGCTCAGCCGCTTGACCGGAAATCCGGACCCGCGAATGAGTGGCTCGGGTAATGCCGGCGCCACCAACATGCTGCGCCTGGCCGGTCGCAAACTGGCGATCCTGACCTTGCTCGGTGATCTGTGCAAAGGCCTGCTGCCGGTGCTGATCGCAGCCGCCGCTGGCCTTTCGCTGCAGGATCAGGCCTGGATCGGCGTGTGCGCCGTGATCGGTCACCTGTTCCCGCTGTATTTCCGTTTTCGCGGCGGCAAAGGCGTCGCCACGGCTGCCGGCATGCTGCTGGGCCTGTATCCACCCGCCGCGCTGCTGGCGGTGTGCGCCTGGCTGCTGACGTTCTACCTGACCCGTACCAGCTCGCTGGCGGCGCTGATCGCCACGCCCCTGACCTTGCCCCTACTTGCATGGCAAGAGCCGGAGGCGCTGCTGCCGATGAGCGCGTTGACGCTTCTGATCGTCTGGCGCCATCGCGGCAATCTACGCGACCTGTTTGCCGGGCGCGAACGGCATTTTTAAATACCGCTCACCTACACCGCCAATCACAGCGCCGACAACTGCTCCATCGGCCAGCGCGCCTGCACGCTGATCGCCAGACTTTCCTGCTGACCGGCCTGCAAACGCTGACAACCGGCAAACGCGATCATCGCGCCATTGTCGGTGCAGAACTCCGGGCGGGCGTAGAACACATCGCCCTTCATATCGCCGAGCATCTTTTCCAGCGACGCGCGCAACGCCTTGTTGGCGCTGACGCCGCCAGCGATCACCAGACGCTTCATGCCCGCGTGTTTCAGGGCGCGCTTGCACTTGATGGTCAAAGTCTCCACCACGGCCTGCTGGAACGCCAGCGCAATGTCGCAACGGGCTTGCTCGCCGTCGTCCCCGGCGCTGACGCATTGTTGCCAAGTGTTGAGGGCAAAGGTCTTCAAGCCGCTGAAGCTGAAATCCAGGCCCGGGCGATCACACATCGGACGCGGGAAGGTGAAACGCCCTGCGACGCCCTTCTCGGCCAGCTTGGCGATTTCCGGCCCGCCCGGATAATTGAGGCCCATCATTTTCGCGGTTTTGTCGAACGCTTCACCGGCGGCATCGTCGAGGGTCTCGCCGAGCAGGCTGTATTGGCCAATTCCATCGACCTGAACCAGTTGCGTGTGCCCACCGGACACCAACAAAGCGACGAACGGGAATTCCGGCGGTTTTGGCTCCAGCATCGGCGCCAGCAAGTGGCCTTCCATGTGGTGCACACCAAGTGCCGGAATACCCCAGGCAAACGCCAGCGCCTGAGCGCACGAGGCACCGACCAGCAGCGCGCCGACCAGGCCCGGGCCCGCGGTGTAGGCGATCGCATCGATCTCGGTCGGCACGCAGTCGGCCTCGGCCAACACCTGACGAATCAAGGGCAGCATGCGTTTGACGTGGTCACGCGAGGCCAGCTCCGGCACCACGCCGCCATAGACGCGGTGCAGGTCGATCTGGCTGAACAGCGCGTCGGCCAGCAGGCCGCGTTCACTGTCGTATAATGCGACGCCGGTTTCGTCGCAGGAGGTTTCTAATCCCAGTACTAGCATGGGTTTGCGCCTTGTTTAGGCTGAATTCGAAGGCGCGCATAATAGTCGCCACGCGATGCCCCGACTAGCGGTTTTCGATCAGAGGCTTTGCATTCCGAGCGATGAGGGGTTAACATCCGCAACCCTTAAAAACCGACGTCTTCAAGTGCTCTTTTGCCGCGAGGATGTTGACCCCGGTAATGAATGAAGGTAGCTCTGGATGCCAGCCGTCAAAGTTAAAGAGAACGAACCCTTCGACGTAGCTCTGCGTCGTTTCAAGCGCTCCTGCGAAAAAGCCGGTGTACTGGCTGAAGTTCGTAGCCGCGAATTTTACGAGAAGCCAACTTCTGAGCGTAAGCGCAAAGCAGCAGCCGCTGTTAAGCGTCACGCCAAGAAAGTTCAGCGCGAACAGCGCCGCGCCGTTCGTCTGTACTAATACACAGACGTTCGTAGCAAGCTTCTTGCCTAAGCCCGGCCTTCAGCCGGGCTAATGGCATTTGCGTAAAACGCTTGATGCTTCACCGTCGAAGCCGCACACGCGACCGAGACAAATCTGCTTCACGCGTCAGACCTGGCTCTTTTGCCAGCGGTGCACGTCTTTTCTGACGAGTCTTTCAAGGCTACTGACGAGCACACCTACTGATTCCTCTTACGACGATCAGCCCAAGGCACCGCCATGCGTGCCCGCTTTATTGAGCTATCCGAGGCCATTTATCGGCCGCCAGCGGATTCAGCGCAACACTTTCAAATAGTCGACGACTGATGGGTACTAACGTCAGTGGATTATCGGCAGATACACTTCCCGACAGCGAATATGCACCGACCGGTCGAACCGCCCACTTTGTGCGCTTCACTCAAGACCTGTGCCCGGCCGCCCTTCGCATCGGACTCATTACAGCGCAGACGAGAACGCCATGGCCGGGCTGATTCCCCAGAGCTTTATTGACGACCTCCTGAACCGCACCGACATCGTCGACGTGGTCAGCTCGCGCGTGCAACTGAAAAAGGCCGGCAAGAACTACACCGCCTGCTGCCCGTTCCACAAAGAGAAAACCCCGTCGTTCAGCGTCAGCCCCGACAAGCAGTTCTATTACTGCTTCGGCTGCGGCGCCGGCGGCAACGCCCTCGGCTTTCTCATGGACCACGACAACCTGGATTTCCCCCAGGCCGTCGAGGACCTGGCCAAAGCCGCCGGCATGGAAGTCCCCCGCGAAGAAAGCGGCCGTCCGCACAAACCGCGACAGCCAACCGACTCGCCGCTGTATCCGCTGCTCTCCGCCGCCGCCGACTTCTACCGCCAGGCGCTCAAGAGCCATCCGGCGCGCAAGGCTGCGGTGGATTACCTCAAGGGCCGCGGCCTGACCGGCGAGATCGCCCGGGACTTCGGTCTCGGCTTTGCGCCGCCGGGTTGGGACAATCTGTTCAAGCACTTGAGCAGCGACACTTTGCAGCAGAAGGCCATGATCGACGCCGGCCTGCTGATCGAGAACGCCGAAACCGGCAAACGCTATGACCGCTTCCGCGATCGCGTGATGTTCCCGATCCGCGATACCCGTGGCCGGATCATCGCTTTCGGCGGCCGGGTACTGGGTGACGACAAGCCGAAATACCTGAACTCGCCGGAAACCCCGGTCTTCCATAAAGGCCAGGAACTCTACGGCCTCTATGAAGCACGCAAGAACAATCGCAACCTCGACGAAATCATCGTCGTCGAGGGTTACATGGACGTCATCGCCCTCGCCCAGCAAGGCTTGCGCAATGCCGTCGCAACCTTGGGCACGGCGACCAGCGAAGAGCACCTCAAGCGCCTGTTTCGCGTCGTGCCCAACGTCCTGTTCTGCTTCGATGGCGACCAGGCTGGCCGCAATGCGGCATGGCGCGCACTGGAGGCGACACTGCCGTGCCTGCAGGACGGACGCCGTGCGCGCTTCCTGTTTCTGCCCGAAGGCGAAGATCCGGATACGCTGGTTCGCGCCGAAGGCACTGACGCCTTCAAGGCCCGCATCAATCAGCATGCGCAGCCGCTGGCAGACTATTTCTTCCAGCAACTGACCGAGGAAGCCGATCCGCGCTCGCTCGAAGGCAAGGCCCACATGGCCACCCTCGCCGCGCCGCTGATCGACAAAGTACCGGGCGCCAACCTGCGCATTCTGATGCGCCAGCGCCTGACCGAAATCACCGGCCTGAGCAGCGAAACGGTCAGCCAGCTCGCGCAAAGTGCGCCGCAGGAAGCTCCTCCGGCCTACGATCCGGGCATTGATTACGACGCAATGCCGGACTACAGCGACTACCATCAGCCGCAGGCACAGGACATGTATGTGCCGCAGCAGGAGTGGACACCAAAGAAAACCGGCGCCAGCGGCAAGAAATGGGACAAGAAACCCTGGGACAAGAACGGCAAGCGTGGCGGCGATCGCGATCAACAGCGCCCGCGCACGCCGATTGGCGTCGAGTCCCCGACGCTGACCGCCCTGCGTACATTGCTGCACCACCCGCAACTGGCCGAGCGCGTCGAAGACGCCGGGCACATTGCGGACGAAAATCAGACCAATGCCCAGTTGCTTGTGGCGCTGCTTGAAGCCGTACAGAAGAATCCCAAGCTAAACTCATTTCAGTTGATCGCGCGATGGCATGGCACTGAACAAGGTCGCTTGCTCAAGGCACTGGCGGAAAAGGAGTGGCTGATTGACGGAGAAAACCTTGAACAACAGTTTTTCGACACCATTACTAGCTTGTCAGCCCGCCAACGCGAGCGAAATCTGGAACAGTTGCTCAGGAAAGCGCGTCAAAGCGAACTGAGCGCCGAAGAGAAAAATCAACTGCGCGACCTTTTAAGTCGCAATGTTTCCGCATCAAACCCGACCTCAACTGGCGCGTGAGGTCATAGCTCAGGTATAATCCTCGGCTTGTTTTTTGCCCGCCAAGACCTTCAGTGGATAGGGTGTTATGTCCGGAAAAGCGCAACAGCAGTCTCGTATTATTGAGTTGATCAAACTGGGTCGTGAGCAGAAGTATCTGACTTACGCCGAGGTCAACGACCACCTGCCCGAGGATATTTCAGATCCGGAGCAGGTGGAAGACATCATCCGCATGATTAACGACATGGGGATCCCCGTACACGAGAGTGCTCCGGATGCGGACGCCCTTATGTTGGCCGACGCCGATACCGACGAGGCCGCTGCGGAAGAAGCAGCCGCCGCGTTGGCCGCGGTGGAGACCGATATCGGTCGCACCACTGACCCGGTGCGCATGTACATGCGTGAAATGGGTACGGTCGAGCTTCTGACTCGTGAAGGCGAAATCGAAATCGCCAAGCGTATCGAAGAAGGCATCCGTGAAGTGATGAGCGCTATCGCGCACTTCCCAGGCACGGTTGACCACATTCTCTCCGAGTACACTCGCGTCACCACCGAAGGTGGTCGCCTGTCCGACGTTCTGAGCGGTTACATCGACCCGGACGACGGCATTGCGCCGCCTGCTGCCGAAGTGCCACCGCCGATCGACGCGAAAGCCGCCAAGGCTGACGACGATACCGACGACGATGACGCCGAAGCTTCGGATGACGAAGAAGAAGCCGAAAGCGGTCCGGATCCGGTCATCGCTGCCCAGCGTTTCGGCGCTGTGTCCGACCAGATGGAAATCACCCGCAAGGCCCTGAAAAAGCACGGTCGTCACAACAAGGCCGCCGTTGCCGAGTTGCTGGCCCTGGCCGAGCTGTTCATGCCGATCAAACTGGTGCCGAAGCAATTCGAAGCCCTGGTCGAGCGTGTTCGCAGTGCCCTTGATCGTCTGCGTCAGCAAGAGCGCGCGATCATGCAATTGTGCGTACGTGATGCACGTATGCCACGCGCCGATTTCCTGCGTCAGTTCCCGGGCAATGAGGTCGACGAAAGCTGGTCCGACGCCCTGGCCAAAGGCAAGAGCAAATACGCCGAAGCCATTGGTCGCGTACAGCCAGACATCATCCGTTGCCAGCAGAAGCTGATTGCGCTGGAAACCGAAACCGGTCTGACCATCGCTGAAATCAAGGACATCAACCGTCGCATGTCGATCGGTGAGGCCAAGGCCCGCCGCGCGAAGAAAGAGATGGTTGAAGCCAACTTGCGTCTGGTGATCTCGATCGCCAAGAAGTACACCAACCGCGGCCTGCAATTCCTCGATCTGATCCAGGAAGGCAACATCGGCCTGATGAAAGCGGTGGACAAGTTCGAATACCGTCGTGGTTACAAGTTCTCGACTTATGCCACCTGGTGGATCCGTCAGGCGATCACTCGCTCGATCGCCGACCAGGCTCGCACCATCCGTATTCCGGTGCACATGATCGAGACGATCAACAAGCTCAACCGCATTTCCCGCCAGATGTTGCAGGAAATGGGTCGCGAACCGACTCCGGAAGAGCTGGGCGAACGCATGGAAATGCCTGAGGACAAGATCCGCAAGGTGTTGAAGATCGCTAAAGAGCCGATCTCCATGGAAACCCCGATCGGTGATGACGAAGACTCTCATCTGGGTGACTTCATCGAAGACTCGACCATGCAGTCGCCAATCGATGTGGCAACCGTTGAAAGCCTGAAAGAAGCAACCCGCGAAGTGCTGTCAGGCCTCACTGCCCGTGAAGCCAAAGTACTGCGCATGCGCTTCGGTATCGACATGAACACCGACCACACACTCGAAGAAGTGGGCAAACAGTTTGACGTAACGCGCGAGCGGATCCGTCAGATCGAAGCCAAGGCGCTGCGCAAGCTGCGCCACCCGACGCGAAGCGAGCATCTGCGCTCCTTCCTCGACGAGTGATACCAGAACCCCCGGCCCAGGCCGGGGGTTTTGTTTATACGGCAGATTAAATCCCTCGCACCGCCCCTCCCCCGCATACCCCGTCTACACTCGAAACAATCAATCCCGTGCCCTAACGAGACGGTTATGCCCAGACTGGCGCCCGTGCTTTTCTTGCTGTCACTGATGATCTGGACCGCAACGGCTAACGCGCTGACTCTGACCGATGAAGAACGTAGCTGGCTCGCGGCTCACCCGGACTTACGCCTGGGTGTCGACGCCTCGTGGCCGCCGTTCGAGTTCCGCGATGAACAGAACCGCTATCAAGGCCTGGCCGCTGATTACATCGACGTGATCCGCCAGCGCCTGGCCGTCAAACTCACCCCGGTCGAGCCGTCGAGCTGGACTGAGGTGCTGGCGCAGGTAAAAACCGGCAAGATCGATCTGCTGCCCGGGATCATGTCCACGCCCGAACGCCAGAACTATCTGTCGTTTACTCGCCCTTATCTCGATTTCCCGATCGTGATCCTCGCTCATATCGGCGGCGCGCAACCGCGCAAAATCGAAGATCTGTACGGACTGAAGATCGCCGTGGTGGAAAACTACGCCCCCCACGAACTGCTGCGCACCCACCATCCGGATCTGAATCTGGTGGCCATGCCCAATGTCAGCTCAGCCTTGCAGGCCCTGGCTACCGATGAAGTAGATGCGGTCGTCGGCGATCTCGCCTCCAGCGTCTGGAGCCTGCGCCAACTCAAGCTCGACGGTTTATACGTAAGCGGCGAAACCCCGTATCGCTACCAGTTGGCCATGGGCGTGCCCCGTGACAACAAAATGCTGGTGGGCATTCTGGACAAGGTCCTGGCGGACATGAGCCCGGAGGAAATCAGCAGCATTCAGGAACATTGGGTCGGAAATGTCCTCGATCATCGGACATTCTGGTCGGATTTGCTGATTTACGGCCTGCCGGGCCTGTTATTGCTGATGATCATCCTGGCCGTGGTCATTCGCATCAATCGCCGCCTGAGTTCGGAAATTGCCCGCCGCGTCGACCTCGAACAGGAATTGCGCAGCAGCGAATACCACTACCGCGGACTGGTGGAGAGCCTGTCGGCCATCGCCTGGGAAGCGCGCATGAGCGACTTCACCTACAGCTATGTGTCGCCCCATGCCGAGGATCTGCTCGGTTATCCACAGGCGCACTGGCTGATTCCGGGTTTCTGGCGCAACATCATCCACCCCGCCGACCTGACGCGTGCCCAGGCCATCTGCGACGAGGCGGTGCGCGAAGGGCGCGATCACACCCTCGATTATCGGGTGATTACCGCAGACGGGCGCTGCCTGTGGGTGCGCGATATTGTCAGCCTGATCGAGCACGGCCATGAGCCGGTGATGCGCGGGCTGATGATCGACATCAGCGAAACCAAACGTACAGAAGAAGCATTGCGGCTGTCGGAGCAAAAGTTCGCTTCAGTGTTCCAGCAATGCCCGGACATTCTGGTCATCGCGAGGCTGTCCGATGGCTGCCTGTTGGAGGTCAACGAAGCCTTTGAGGAACAGATCGGCCTGAAGGCCGAAGAAGTCATTGGCCAAACCGCCACCGAACTCAACATCTGGGGCATTCCCGGGGTCGGGCCAGGACTGCTCCAGCGCTTGCAGGCCGGCAGCATCCGCAACCTGGAGATGCCCTTTCGCCGCAACAACGGTCAGGTATTCACCGGCCTGATCTCCGCCGAACCCTTCGACCTCGACACCACTCCAGCGCTGGTGGTGGTGGTGCGCGACATCACTCAGCTCAAGGAAACCCAACAACAACTGCAAACTTCCGAAGAGAAGTTCGCCAAGGCTTTTCATGCTTCACCGGACGGCTTGCTGCTGTCGCGTCAGAGCGATGGCCTGCTGCTGGAAGTCAACGAGGGCTTCAGCCGCATCACCGGATTCAATAGCGCGATGTCGGTGGATCGCTCGGCGCTGGACCTGGGGATCTGGGTCAACCTCAACGAACGCAAGCAAATGCTCGACCTGCTGCACCGCGACGGTTTCGTGCGCGACTTCACTTGCCATATCCGTCGCAGCGACGGGCAGATCCGCCTGTGCGAAGTGTCCAGCCGACCGCTGCCGATCGGCGAAGAAGACTGCATGCTGACCATCGCCCGGGACATCACCGAACGCCATCTGATGCAGGAAAAGCTGCAACAGGCGGCCACCGTTTTCGAGAGCACCGCCGAGGGCGTGCTGATCACCGACACCCAACAGCACATCAGCGCGGTCAACCGTGCATTCACCGAGATCACCGGCTACAGCGAAAGCGAGGCCCTCGGCCACACTCCGCGCCTGCTCGCCTCCGGCCTGCACGACAGCGCGTTTTATGCGGCGATGTGGCACCAGTTGACCGACGAAGGTCACTGGCAAGGCGAGATTTCCAACCGGCGCAAGAACGGCGAGCTGTACCCGAGCTGGCTGACCATTAGCGCCGTGCGCAACCGCGACAAGTTCATCACCCACTTCGTCGCGGTGTTTGCTGACATCTCCAGCCTCAAACACGCACAAGCCAAACTCGACTATCAAGCGCACCACGACCCACTCACCGGCCTGCCGAATCGAACCCTGTTCGAAAGTCGCCTGCTCACCGCGCTGAACAGTCAGCAGGAAAATGGCGGTCAGGGCGCCGTGCTGTTTCTCGATCTCGACCGTTTCAAACACATCAACGACAGCCTCGGGCACCCGGTTGGCGACCTGCTGCTCAAAGGCATTGCCGTACGTTTGAAAGAACAACTGCGTGATATCGACACCGTCGCACGATTGGGCGGTGATGAATTCATTATTCTGCTGCCGGGCCTGCAACAAGCCAGTGATGCCGACAACATCGCTATCAAACTGCTCAACTGCTTTGGCGCACCGTTTCAGGCCGGTGAGCACGAGTTTTTCATCAGCGCCAGCATCGGCACCAGTCTGTATCCACGGGACGGCTGCGACGTCGCCACCCTGGTGAAAAACGCCGACGCCGCGATGTACCGCTCCAAAGCCAAGGGCCGCAACCGCGTCGAAAGCTACACCCGCGATCTCACCGCCCAAGCCAGCGAACGCGTGGCACTGGAACACGAACTGCGCCGGGCCATCGAACGCGAAGAGTTGTTCCTCTACTACCAACCGAAAATCAGCCTCGACGACCATCGCCTGGTCGGCGCCGAAGCACTGATCCGCTGGCGCCACCCGACCTTCGGCGAAGTGCCGCCCGAGCACTTCATCCCGCTGGCCGAAGAGAACGGCATGATCTTGCAGATCGGTGATTGGGTGCTCGAGACCGCTTGCCGGCAGATGTTCGAGTGGAATCAGATCTATGACAGCCTCGGCCCGCTGTCAGTCAATCTCGCCGGTGCGCAACTGCGCCAGCCGAATCTGCTCGGGCGTATCGAACAACTGCTCAGGGACAACCGTCTGCAGCCGGATTTACTGCAACTGGAAATTACCGAAAACTTCATCATGAGTCAGGCCGAAGAGGCCTTGGCGGTGCTGCACCAGCTCAAACACCTGGGTGTACAACTGGCGATCGACGACTTCGGTACCGGTTATTCTTCACTCAGTTACCTCAAACGCCTGCCGCTGGACATCCTCAAGATCGACCAGTCGTTTGTTCGCGGACTGCCCGATGACCCGCACGACGCGGCGATTGTGCGGGCGATCATCGCACTGGGCCGGAGCATGCAATTCACCGTGATTGCCGAAGGTGTGGAAACCCAGGCGCAACAACAATTTCTGGCGGCTGAGGGCTGCGAACAGATCCAGGGCTACATCGTCAGCCTGCCGCTGCCCCCGGAAGAATTCGCCGCAACGTTTCTTCGTGTAACCGTATCGGATTATTCGGATAGCACAGCCGAGAAACCGTCGTTATAATCCGCGACCTACTGAGGGCCTATAGCTCAGTTGGTTAGAGCAGAGGACTCATAATCCTTTGGTCCACGGTTCAAGTCCGTGTGGGCCCACCACATTTGAAAGCCGCGCTACATGCGCGGCTTTTTCTTGGGCGATCGATTGGGGGAACAATTTCTGCGAGCGCAATGTTCGGAAGACTTCCCCGGAGTCTGTAGGAAAGTTCCGAAGCTTTGATTTTAAAGGCTTTGGTGTCTGTTGGGCTGGTCTTTGGCGGGATACTCTCGAGGCGTCGCTGCTTATCAGCGGTCGGGCTTTGAAACCCGTCGAATCAAAACGCACCTGCTCTTTTTATGGTGGCTGAGCGTGGGACGTCTTCGAGCGTGCCGGTTCCTTGGTTCCCGGTTTTCCAACCTGCGTACAGCCGCCACTCATTCGCTTGGAAACGGATGGACCGGCTCCTTGAACCAGGGATTATCACCATGATTGAAACAGACTCGCCCGCAGATTCAAAAAAACATTGGCCTCACCCCCTTCATCTACTGCGCCAACCACCCCCTCTTCCCGTCAGCGCCGACGTCCCGATCGGCGACGCACTGGCTCAAGCCTCCGACCTGCTGTTTCTGATCAAGCCCTTCGCTGAAAATGTCGATTACGACAAAAAACCGCCCGCTATACCTAGGGCGCTCATTTCCTGGCGGCGATGAGCAAAGCGGTGATTGATGATGTGGTGAAAGTCATCAACCATCAGAGAATTACGACACGGAATCAAACGCAGGTTTGTCGCTACTTTCCTAGATACGCGCTCCGGCAAATCGGGACGTCGATGCCTTTTCACCCTAATACCCACTGAATGTCGCCCGGAAATGATTACGAGACATGGTGCATCGAGAGACAGACCAGTATTGTCTTCCAAGCAGATTTATGAGGGAGCCATGAATGGCCGTCGTTAACTACATAGAAGCCGTGGAGATCATTCGTCGATTGGAAGGAGGCATCACACGCCCATTCCTGTGTCGGGCAAACAATGACAAACACTATGTGGTCAAAGGTTTGGAACTGCCGCCCGCCGAACGCATTGCCGAACTACTCTGCGCCCGATTGGCTGCTCAGTTCGGCTTACCGATCCCCGAGCATGGCTGTATCTATGTCGATCCAGCTTTGTTGCGTTATAACCCGGAAGCTCGTAGTGATCTCGGACCAGGGGACAGCTATGCCCTTGCTTACGTCGCCGACGCTGCTGACCTACTGTATTCACAAGCACTGCAGGTTCCGAGCAACCTTCAAAAAGCCGTCTTCGCATTTGATTACTGGGTCGGTAACAGTGATCGCCAATTGGGACCACTTGGTGGGCGTCCGAATCTGCTTATGTGCAGTACCAACAATCAGCTACAGCTGATCGATCACAACCAGGCATTCCAATGGCCACTGGACGCTTCAAGGTTCGCTGAAAGCCATGTGTTTGGCCCCGAAAATCGGGCATGGCGTTTGGATCTGGTGGATAAAGTTGAATACGCTCAGCGGATGCATGACACTGCTGGACGATTTCGTGACCTATGCTCAGATATTCCTGACGAGTGGCGTGAGGCCATCGGAGCACTCGGGCTGGAAACTCTGCTTGAAGAAATCGAACACAACCTGATGCTTTGCCAATCGGACGAATTCTGGAGCGTCCTGAAATGAAATACACCTGTCTTTACAGCATTGTGCGCTTCGCGCCTTTTGCGGAGACCGAAGAGTTTGCCAATGTGGGCATCGTTCTCTCGGCGCCCGCTATCGGCCGCATGGAGTACAAACTCGCTCGTAAAAATCTGAAACGGGTCAATCATTTCTTTGAGTGCAGTAACCTTTTTGCCAAGGCGATGGAAATAGCCCAAAACGAACTCGACAGCATCCGCCTCATGACAGCAGGCGCTCAAGAGTCGCAGATCGTTAACCACTTCCGATTCATGACGGAACCGAAGGAGTCGATGATTCGCTTCAGCCCCATGCGCTCGATACTGGTGGAAAATCTCGACGATACGCTCGCTGCGCTGTTCAACCGCTACATTGATCGTCAAGGCGTTGGCCGTGAGCGTCGTGAAGAGGTGATGGTTCGAGAGATCCGGGAAATGTTTTCGCAGGCATCGATTCGCAATTTCCGTGATGACACGCTGGCCGGCGATCTCACCAAATTGCATCTCCCCCTGGTGCATCGCAATAAGGTCGTGGCGGCTATTAAACCCTTGGCTTTTGACCAGTCAGAGCCCAGCGCGATACTCGAACACTGCGATCAGTGGCTGATGAAATTCGTGAGAGCGGAGCAGGAAGGCATAATTCAGTTGCAAAACGTGCTCATCCCCGTGAGCACTCCTGCAGAGAACGAATCACCTCGCCACCACAAAGCGGTGGAAGTTGCGAAGGAGAGTATTGAGGCGCGTGGCCTGCAGTTGGTTGATTTCCAGGCAACACAGAAAATTGCCGACTTCGCACAGCGCTACGCTCAATAGTTGCTTTTCGCTCAATAAGCCGCGCAATTGTGCGGCTTTTCCGTCTTTGCGTGACCTCTATATCTCACTGGCAGAGTCTGTAACATGTTCTGGCCTACCAACCCGCGCCTTTGGAGCCGCCCCTTTGCCAGACACCCGCCCCCCCGCCTTAGACGAAATCGACCGCCAGCTGATCGCCGCCCTGCAGATCAACGCCCGCGAAAGCGTGGCGATGCTTGCCCGGCAACTGGGCATTGCGCGCACCACCGTGACTTCGCGGTTGGCGCGGCTGGAAAAGGCCAAGGTGATCACCGGTTATGGCGTGCGTCTGGGGCAGCGCGTGGTCGATGGCGGGTTGCAGGCGTATGTCGGGATCAAGGTGCAGCCGCGTTCCGGCAAGGAAGTGTTGCGCCGGCTGAGCGCGATGGCGCAGGTGCAGCAGTTGTGTGCGGTGAGTGGCGAATTTGATTATGTGGCGTGGTTGCGCACCGACTCGCCGGAGCAGCTCGATCAGTTGCTGGATCAGATTGGCAGTGTGGATGGGGTGGAGAAGACGACGACGTCGATCATTTTGAGTAGCAAGATCGATCGGGGGCAGCCGGTTTAAATGTGTTGGCTGAGAGGGACTCTTCGCGGGCAAGCCCGCTCCCACATTTTGACCGGGGTGCGCGCAGAACCTGCGTCAGGTACAAATCCACTGTGGGAACGGACTAATCTCCTAAACTTGGTCAGTATGCAGCCACCTATCGTCATATTGATCAGTTAAATGGCAAAACGACGACATATTGCGTCTTATTAACGTATTCCAGGCTCCCTAGAATGGCTGGCATCTTTTCCTATACTCAGACGCGCGTTTTGCGTCGGGTCGCCAACAGGGTCAGCCATGAACAAGAACAATCGCCATCCTGCAGACGGTAAGAAACCCGTCACCATTTTCGGCCCGGACTTTCCGTTCGCGTTTGACGACTGGATCGAACACCCGGCCGGTCTCGGCAGCATTCCTGAACACCACCATGGCGCTGAAGTGGCAATTGTCGGTGCCGGTATCGCTGGTCTGGTGGCCGCCTACGAACTGATGAAGCTCGGCTTGAAACCAGTGGTGTACGAGGCCTCGAAACTGGGTGGCCGCCTGCGTTCGCAGGCGTTCAACGGTACCGACGGCATCGTCGCGGAACTGGGCGGCATGCGTTTCCCCGTCTCCTCCACGGCGTTCTACCACTACGTCGACAAGCTTGGCCTTGAGACCAAACCGTTCCCGAACCCGCTGACACCGGCCTCCGGCAGCACCGTGATCGATCTGGAAGGCAAAACCCATTACGCACAAAGCCTGAAGGATCTTCCTGCACTGTTTCAGGAAGTGGCTGACGCCTGGGCGGATGCGCTGGAGGCGGGCTCGCAGTTCGCCGATATCCAGCAAGCCATCCGCGACCGCGATGTGCCACGCCTCAAAGAGCTGTGGAACAAGCTCGTGCCGCTGTGGGATGACCGCACGTTCTACGACTTCGTGGCCACGTCCAAGGCCTTCGCCAAACTGTCGTTTCATCACCGCGAAGTGTTCGGTCAGGTCGGTTTCGGCACGGGCGGCTGGGATTCGGACTTCCCCAACTCGATGCTGGAAATCTTCCGCGTGGTGATGACCAACTGCGACGATCACCAGCACTTGGTGGTCGGCGGTGTCGAGCAAGTGCCGCAAGGCATCTGGCGGCATGTGCCGGAGCGCTGCGTGCACTGGCCTGAAGGCACCAGCCTGAAATCCCTGCACCGTGGCGCGCCGCGTTCCGGCGTGAAGAAAATCGCTCACGCGCCGGACGGCCGTTTCGCTGTCACCGACAACAACGGCGACACCCGCGAATACGCCGCCGTGCTGACCACCTGCCAGAGCTGGCTGCTGACCACCCAGATCGAATGCGACGAAACCCTGTTCTCGCAGAAGATGTGGATGGCGCTGGATCGCACGCGCTACATGCAATCGTCGAAGACCTTCGTCATGGTCGACCGCCCGTTCTGGAAGGACAAGGATCCGGAAACCGGTCGCGATCTGATGAGCATGACCCTCACCGATCGCCTGACTCGCGGCACCTATCTGTTCGACAACGGTGACGACAAGCCGGGCGTGATCTGCCTGTCGTATTCGTGGATGAGCGACGCGCTGAAAATGCTCCCGCATCCTGTTGAAAAACGCGTGGAGCTGGCGTTGAACGCGCTGAAGAAGATCTACCCGAAAGTCGACATCGCCGCACGGATCATCGGCGATCCGATCACCGTGTCGTGGGAAGCCGATCCGTACTTCCTCGGCGCATTCAAAGGCGCCCTGCCCGGCCACTATCGCTATAACCAGCGGATGTACGCGCACTTCATGCAGGACGACATGCCAGAGGAGCAGCGCGGGATTTTCATCGCCGGCGACGATGTGTCGTGGACGCCGGCGTGGGTCGAAGGCGCGGTGCAGACTTCACTCAACGCGGTGTGGGGCATCATGAAACACTTCGGCGGTTCGACACATAAAGAGAACCCGGGCCCGGGTGATGTGTTCAAAGACATCGGCCCTATCGCCCTGCCCGAGTAAGAGGAATCCCCGATGCGTGTAGCCCTTTACCAATGTCCACCGCTGCCCCTGGACCCCGCCGCCAACCTGCATCGCCTGCAGCAACTGGCAATGGAGGCCAAGGGTGCCGACCTGCTGGTGCTGCCGGAAATGTTTCTGAGCGGCTACAACATCGGCAAGGAAGCGGTCAGCACCTTGGCCGAGGTCTACAACGGCGAATGGGCGCAACAGATCGGCCGAATCGCCAAAGCCGCCGGGCTGGCGATTGCTTACGGGTACCCCGAGCGCACGGTCGACGGGCAGATCTACAATGCCGTGCAATTGATCGACTCGCACGGCGAGCGCTTGTGCAATTACCGCAAGACCCACCTGTTCGGTGATCTGGATCGGTCGATGTTCAGCCCGGGGGATGATGATTTTCCCATCGTCGAACTCAACGGCTGGAAAATCGGTTTCCTGATCTGCTACGACCTGGAGTTTCCGGAGAATGCGCGGCGTTTGGCGTTGGCCGGCGCCGAGCTGATTCTGGTACCGACGGCGAACATGATTCCGTTCGATTTCGTCGCCGACGTCACCGTGCGTTCCCGCGCCTTTGAAAACCAATGCTACGTGGCGTACGCCAATTACTGCGGACAGGAAGGCGAGATCCACTATTGCGGGCAAAGCAGCATCGCTGCGCCGGACGGCAGCCGTATCGCCCAGGCTGGCCTCGATGAAGCGTTGATCGTCGGTGAGCTGGATCGGCAATTGATGGCCGATTCCCGCGCCGCCAATCGCTACCTCAACGACCGTCGCCCCGAGCTTTACCACGCGTTGGACAAGCGCTGACCCCACGCAATCCGCTAGCATGGGCACTTCACTGTTCTGGAAGTGCCCATGCCTGCGCCGACTCACCCCCGCTCCCACACTGAAATCCTGGCCAACGGCTTGCGCGTGACCCTGCGTCAGGTGCCCGGTTTGAAGCGCAGTGCCGCTGCATTGCGGGTGGCTGCCGGTAGCCATGATGTGCCACTCGAGTGGCCGGGGCTGGCGCATTTTCTTGAGCATTTGCTGTTTCTCGGTACCGAGCGATTTCCTGCGAGTCAGGCGCTGATGGCCTACGTGCAAAGTCACGGTGGGCAAGTGAATGCCAGCACCCGTGAACGCACCACCGACTTCTTCTTCGAACTGCCGACCTCGGCCTTCAGTGCCGGGCTTGAGCGTCTGTCAGACATGCTCGCCCAGCCGCGTATGAATCCGGACGATCAGTTGCGCGAACGGGAAGTGCTGGACGCGGAATGTGTCGCGTGGTCGCAAGATCCCATAGCTCAGCAGGAACTGGCGCTGTACGAGGGATTGCCGGCAACACATCCGCTGCGCGGATTTCATGCGGGGAATCGCGACAGCCTGAAAGTTGAGTTACCAGCGTTTCAACAGGCGCTGAAGGATTTCCATCAGCAGTTTTATCGCAGCGGACAAATGACGCTGAGCCTGGTCGGGCCGCAGAGCATCGAGGAATTGCGCGTACTGGCGCAGCAGTTCGCCGCCGTGCTGCCGGTTGGGGATAAGGTCGAGCAAGCAGCGCCGCTGCCATTGGCGGTGAACAGTTATCAACAGGTCGGCGAGCGAAGCGGCAATCTGTTGTTCGCTTTCGAAGCGCTGCCCGACTCGTCCGCCGAAGCGCTGGCGTTTCTCTGCCATTGGCTGAACAGCGCCAAGCCCGGCGGTTTGCTCGCCCATTTGCAGCAACAACGCCTCGCGGACGGTTTGAAAGCGGTGCCGCTGTATCAGTTCGCCGGGCAAGCGTTGCTGCACCTGCAATTCACCGCCCCCGCCGAATCCCTCAGCGCCATTCGTGAACAGCTGCTGGACTGGTTGAGCTTCTTCGCCGCGCAACAGGACTGGGCAGCGTTGCGCGAGGAATACACCAAGCTACGTGAGCGTCAGCAGCAAATCAGCGGCGCCCTGCAACTGGCGCGGCTCGACAGTGAACAACGCGAAAACGGTCTGTCGGAAAACGGCGTGGTCGCGCTCAAACAGATCCTGCGCGACATCGGTGTTGTGGATAACTTCAGCGCGCATTGGCATCGGCCTGCCGCCAACCCATTCCTCGGTTCCAGCGAACCGCTGGCCAACGCCGGGCTGATCCGCGGCCAGACCAGCGCCCATCGTGGATTGCGCACTTTCGCTCAGGATCGCTCGCGCGGGCGGCGTGAGCGTTCACCGATGCAGTTCAGTCAGGCGCTGCCGGACCACACTGATCACGGCGCAATCTACTTGCGTTGGCAAACCGCAGCGCAGGCTGGCGTCGATCTGCAAGGCAAGCTGCAACGCAGTCTGCGGGAAACTCAGGAAGATGCACGGCAGGCCGGCGTCGAAATCGCGTTCAGTGCCACCGGCACTCAGTGGCTGCTGAAACTGACGGGACTGCAGGAGCCGATGCCCAATGTCCTGGAACACGCGCTGAAATGTCTGACGCAAATCGACGCCGTTTCAGCCAACGCAGGGCCAGAAGCGCCGTTGATACCGATCCGTCAGTTGCTCAAGGTTTTGCCTGAACATTGCCTGCCATCGGCCGTCGAGTCGAACGACGCCAAACAGCTGTGGACAACTTCGCGCTGGGACGGACTGGCGCTTGGCCTCAACGCACAAACTCAATCGGCCATGGGGCTGGCCCTGAGCCGCATCCCCGGTACAGCAGACAATCAACTGCCGACAGTGCCGACGATCAATGCGCAACATGTGTGGAGCCACATCGACACCGCCTCCAGCGAGCACGCACTGCTGCTGTTCTGCCCGGCCGCAGGCCACGAAATCGCTGACGAAGCCGCCTGGCGACTGCTCGCGCAGCTGTGCCAGACCCCGTTCTATCAGCGCCTGCGAGTCGAATTGCAATTGGGCTACGCGGTTTTCAGTGCCTTGCGGCAGATACATGGTCAGAGTGGATTGCTGTTCGGTGTGCAGTCGCCAGAGACTGCGCCCGTTGAGCTGCTCGGCCATATCCAGCAGTTCCTCAAAGACATTCCTGCGCTGATCGAAAACCTCGACGACGTGCATTTCACCCAGCAACGCCAGTCACTCGCCGATCAGTTCGATGAGCGTCAGCTGTCCGGAAAAGACGCCGCCGAGTTGCTGTGGCAGGCCAAACTCGCGGGCCACTCGTCGGATTATCTGGCACAACTGCACACGGCCATTGGTCAACTGCAACGCTCGGCATTGCTGGCGGCAGCGCAGCGCTTGCTCAACACCGAGGGCGGCTGGCGCTGCCTGGCCAGCGCATCGTCACCCGGCACACCGTGGCAAGCGACAAAATGATCATTACCAAGGCTGCAAGGAGCTTTCTCAAAGATTCACGGGCAATACCGTTGAAATTTTGAGTAACATAGCAGCCTAACTATTTGGAACATCCCTGCGCTGCCGTGGACTATAACTATGGACAGCGCTATCCCACCCACCCTGAAGGAGACACCCATGTCCTGGACAAAACCGGCTTACACCGACCTGCGTATCGGCTTCGAAGTCACCATGTACTTCGCCAGCCGCTGAGTTCTGCCTAGGCAGACTTGCAGTGCAACGCCTCGGCTCGCCGGGGCGTTTTATTTTCAGCGTTGAAAGATGGGAGCGTTCATGTTCGTCCAGATTCTGGGTTCGGCCGCCGGTGGCGGATTTCCGCAGTGGAACTGCAACTGCGTCAATTGCGCAGGCTTTCGCGACGGCAGCCTGAATGCCAAGGCCCGCACCCAGTCGTCCATCGCGATTTCCGACGACGGCGTGAACTGGGTGCTGTGCAACGCTTCGCCGGACATCCGAGCGCAGCTGCAGAGCTTCGCCCCGATGCAACCGGGCCGTGCCCTGCGCGACACCGGCATCAGCGCGATCATCCTGATGGACAGCCAGATCGACCACACCACCGGCCTGCTCAGCCTGCGCGAAGGCTGCCCGCATCAGGTCTGGTGCACAGACATGGTTCACGAAGATTTGAGCACCGGTTTTCCGCTGTTCAAGATGCTCACCCACTGGAACGGCGGGTTGAACTGGAACCGCATCGAACTCGACCAGAGCTTCACCGTTGCTGCCTGCCCGAACCTGCGCTTCACTCCGCTGCCATTGCGCAGCGCCGCACCGCCGTATTCGCCGCACCGTTTCGACCCGCACCCGGGCGACAACATCGGCCTGATCGTCGAAGACCTCAACACGGGCGGCAAACTGTTCTATGCACCGGGCCTGGGCAAGGTCGACGCGCCGCTGCTGGAAATCATGGCCGGCAGCGACTGCCTGCTGGTGGACGGCACGCTGTGGGATGACGATGAAATGCAGCGCCGTGGCGTCGGCACCCGCACCGGTCGTGAAATGGGCCACCTGGCACAGAACGGCCCCGGCGGCATGCTCGAAGTGCTGGAGCAGTTGCCTGAGCAACGCAAAGTGCTTATCCACATCAACAACACCAACCCGATTCTCGATGAGGATTCGCCGGAGCGCGCGGAGCTCGCGCGGCGTAATGTTGAAGTGGCGTTCGATGGCATGAGTATTGTGCTGTAAGCCGCAGATACCGATGCGCGGCCCTTCGCGAGCAGGCTCGCTCCCACATTTGGAATGCGATCAACCTGTGGGAGCGAGCCTGCTCGCGAAGAGGCCAGTGCAAACAGAAAAGATTTCTAGGGTTGTTCCCCGGAGAACCGCAATGACTGACACGCCAATGTCCCCCACCGAATTCGAAGCCGCACTGCGCGCCAAAGGCGCCTACTACCACATCTACCACCCGTATCACGTGGCGATGTATGAAGGGCGTGCCACCCGCGAGCAGATTCAGGGCTGGGTCGCCAACCGCTTTTACTATCAGGTGAACATCCCCCTGAAAGACGCGGCGATCCTCGCCAATTGCCCGGATCGCGAGATCCGTCGCGAGTGGATTCAGCGCCTGCTCGACCACGACGGCGCCCCCGGTGAAGACGGCGGGATTGAAGCCTGGCTACGCCTCGGGCAAGCGGTCGGCCTCGACCCGGATCAGTTGCGCTCCCAGGAACTGGTGCTGCCCGGCGTGCGTTTCGCTGTCGATGCCTACGTCAACTTCGCCCGCCGCGCCAGTTGGCAGGAAGCCGCCAGCAGCTCGTTGACCGAGCTGTTCGCGCCGCAGATCCACCAGTCGCGCCTCGACAGCTGGCCGCAGCATTACCCGTGGATCGACCCGGCTGGTTACGAATATTTCCGCACCCGCCTCGGTCAGGCGCGGCGCGATGTCGAGCATGGTCTGGCGATCACGCTTGAGCATTACAAGACCCGCGAGGATCAGGAGCGCATGCTGGAAATTCTCCAGTTCAAACTGGACATTCTTTGGAGCATGCTCGATGCCATGAGCATGGCTTACGAACTTAACCGCCCGCCGTACCACAGCGTCACCGAACAACGGGTCTGGCACAAAGGAATCACCTTATGAGTTTCGATCGCAGCAAGATCCCGACCTGGCGTCCCGGCTACCGCTTCCAGTACGAACCGGCGCAAAAAGGCCACGTGCTGCTCTACCCCGAGGGCATGATCAAGCTCAACGACAGCGCCGCGCTGATCGGCGGTTTGATCGACGGTGAGCGCGATGTCGCGGCGATCATCGCCAAACTCGATGAGCAGTTCCCCGGCGTGCCCGAACTCGGTGACGACATCGAGCAATTCATGGAGGTTGCCCGTGCGCAACACTGGATCACCCTTGACTGATGTGCCGTCCAGGCCCGAGGTCGGCCTGCCGCTGTGGCTGCTCGCCGAGCTGACCTACCGCTGCCCGCTGCAATGCCCGTACTGCTCCAATCCGCTGGATTTCGCCGAGCAGGGCAAAGAGCTGAGCACCGAGCAGTGGATCAAGGTGTTCCGCGAAGCGCGGGAGATGGGCGCGGCGCAACTGGGTTTTTCCGGTGGCGAACCACTGGTGCGTCAGGACCTCGCCGAACTGATTCGTGAAGCGCGGCAGCTGGGTTTTTACACAAACCTGATCACTTCCGGCATCGGTCTGACCGAGCAGAAGATCAGCGACTTCAAGAAGGCCGGTCTCGATCACATCCAGATCAGTTTCCAGGCCAGTGACGAGCAAGTGAACAACCTGCTCGCCGGCTCGAAAAAAGCCTTCGCGCAGAAACTGGAAATGGCTCGCGCGGTGAAGGCCCACGGCTATCCGATGGTGCTGAACTTCGTCACCCATCGGCACAACATCGACAAGATCGACCGCATCATCGAGCTGTGTATTGCGCTCGAAGCGGACTTCGTCGAACTCGCCACCTGCCAGTTCTACGGCTGGGCGCAGCTCAACCGTGTCGGCCTGCTGCCGACCAAGGAACAGTTGGTGCGCGCCGAACGCATCACCAACGAATACCGCGCCAAACTGGAAGCCGAAGGGCATCCCTGCAAGTTGATTTTCGTCACCCCGGATTACTACGAAGAACGCCCGAAAGCCTGCATGAACGGCTGGGGCAGCGTCTTTCTGACGGTGACTCCGGACGGCACTGCGCTGCCCTGTCATGGCGCCCGTCAACTGCCGGTGCAATTTCCCAACGTGCGCGACCACAGCATGCAGCACATCTGGTACGACTCGTTCGGCTTCAACCGCTTTCGCGGCTATGACTGGATGCCCGAGCCGTGCCGCTCCTGCGACGAAAAGGAACAGGACTTCGGCGGCTGCCGCTGTCAGGCGTTCATGCTCACGGGGGACGCGAGTAACGCCGATCCGGTGTGCAGCAAGTCCGAACATCACGGCGTGATTCTCAAGGCCCGCGAAGAAGCCGAGACCGCCACCCAGACCATCGAACAACTGGCCTTCCGTAATGAACGAAACTCACGCCTCATCGCCAAGGGCTGAGCCTTTCAGCGCCACCCAGGCCGTCGCCGCCGGAATGGACTTCGCCGAACTGCAACTCGGTGCCAATGGTTTATTCTGGAATGAATATCGCCCCGAAGACGCCGCGTGCCGGATCTGGCACTGGCGCGACGGCGTGGCGAAATGTCTGACGCCGAATGGCTTCAGCGTGCGCAGCCGGGTGTACGAATATGGCGGTGGCGCGTTTTGTCTGACGCCGGACGGGGTGGTTTTCGTCAATGAGGCGGATCAGCAGTTGTATCGGCAGGCGTTGCAGGGTGCGCCTGAGGCGCTGACGTCAGGCGAGTGTCGTTATGGTGATCTGCATTTTGCTTGCGGGCAGGTTCTGGCGGTTGAGGAGCAGCAAGATCAGCATCGACTCGTCGCCATTGATCTGGCTGACGGTACCCGGCATTTGCTGGCTGAAGGCGCGGATTTCTATGCCGCGCCCACCATCAGCCCGAATGGCCGACGTTTGGCGTGGATCGAGTGGAGCCGACCGCATCAGCCATGGACTTCAACTCGCTTGATGGTGACTGAGCGTCTGACCGACGAAGCATTTGCGCCCCCGATATGCGTGGCTGGCATTGAGCGTGAAGAGTCGATCCAGCAACCGCGATTCGACACTGAAAATCGCCTGTACTGCCTGACCGATCGCGGCGGTTTCTGGCAGCCGTGGGGCGAAACGTCCGACGGTTTGCAGCGACTGCCCTGCGCCGAGGCCGATCATGCGCCCGCCCCTTGGCAACTGGGTGGCTGCACCTGGTTGCCGGTGGGTGATTCGTTTCTGGCGAGCTGGACCGAGGGCGGTTTTGGTCGCCTGGCGCTGAACGGCGAAGACTTCACCGGCGACTACAGCCGTTTCCGGCACCTGGCGCTAAATCAGCAATTCATCTATTGCATCGCCGCCTCGCCAATCAGTCCGTCGGCGGTGATCGCCATTGATCGCTCGACTCGCTCGGTGCAAGTGCTGGCCGGTGGTATTGCGCCACTGCCGGCGGAGCGCATCAGCCGGCCGCAGACCTTGCGCTACCCGAGCGGCAGCGGGGAGGCCCACGGCTTCTTTTATCCGGCGATGAACGAGGAAGCGCAGCCACCACTGGTGGTGTTCATCCACGGCGGCCCGACCTCGGCCTGCTACCCGATGCTCGACCCGCGCATTCAGTACTGGACGCAACGCGGTTTTGCTGTCGCCGACCTCAACTACCGCGGCAGCAGCGGTTATGGCCGCGAATACCGTCAAGCGTTGCATCTGAGCTGGGGCGAGGTGGACGTCGAGGACGCCTGCGCGGTGGTGGCGTATCTGGCCAGACAAGGTCTGATCGACGGCGAGCGCGCGTTTATTCGCGGCGGCAGCGCCGGGGGTTACACCACGTTGTGTGCGCTGGCGTTTCACCAGGTGTTCCGCGCGGGCGCCAGCCTCTACGGCGTCAGCGACCCGGTGGCACTGGCGCGGGCGACCCACAAATTTGAAGGCGATTATCTCGACTGGCTGATCGGCGATCCCCAGCAGGACGTCGAGCGCTACGCCGCACGCACACCTTTGCTGCACGCGAACAACATCCGGGTGCCGGTGATCTTCTTTCAGGGTGAACTGGATGCCGTGGTGGTGCCGCAACAGACCCGCGACATGGTCACGGCGCTGGAAAGCAATGGCATCCCGGTCGAGGCGCATTATTACGCCGAGGAGCGCCATGGTTTTCGCCGGGCGGTGAATCAGGCACATGCGCTGGAGCAGGAGTGGACGTTTTATCGGCGGGTGATGGGGTTGGCGGACTGATCGCCGCCGCCCATTCAAAATAGCGTCGTCCCATTCGCGAGCAGGCTCGCTCCCACATTGGATCTGTGTTGTTCACAACATCCCCTGTGGGAGCGAGCCTGCTCGCGAATGCTATCTATCAGGTGCCGCTGAACTCAGCGCTTGGCGATGATGTACACCGCATGCACGATCCCAGGGATATAACCACACAGCGTCAGCAGAATGTTCAGCCAGAACGCCCCGCCGAACCCGACCTGCAGAAACACACCCAGTGGCGGCAACAGAATGGCGATGATGATACGAATGAAGTCCATGGGTCAGCTCCTGATTGGGGGTTGGCTCACTTGAGCCATACAAGCTAATCGACCTGCGCCGTTCGTCAGGGTTCAGTGCAAACGCCATTTGATCGCCACTATCGGGCATAAAAAAACGCCCCACGCCAAAAGAATCAGGCGTGAGGCGTGCGTTATACCGCGAGACGGTTCTTGAAATCGGGCAGGAAACTTCAGTTCAGACGGCAATCCCTTTGCGGCATTGCAGTTGCGCAGTGCGCACCCGCGAGAAGGCGCGGGCCAGGCGCAGGAGCATTTCGTCGATGTTGGCCTTGCTGACGGTGAGTGCCGGGGTGAAACGCAGGCAATCGGCTTGCGGCGCGTTGAGCAGCAGACCTTCGTGCAGTGCAGCATTGACTACGGCATCGGCTGAATCCTCTGACAGGCTCAGTCCCCAGAACAGACCTTGCCCACGCAACTCGCCATGGCCATAACGGTGCGCCAGGCGCGCAAGTCCCTCGCGCAAGTGCTGACCGTGGTCTTTGACCTGTTCGAGAAATGCCCGGTCCTGCACGCTGTCGAGCACCACCAGACCGGCCGCGGTCATCAGTGCATTGCCGTGATGAGTGCCGCCCAGTTCACCCGCATCAAAGCAGCAGGCCTTGCCTCTGGCCAACAGCGCTGCCAGCGGCACACCACCACCCAGGCCCTTGCCGAGTACGACAATATCGGCGCGCACACCGTAGGACTGCTCGGCGAGCAAACTGCCGCAGCGGCCGATACCAGTCTGCACTTCGTCGAGGATCAGCAGAATGCCCAGCTCGCGGCACAGCCGCTCAACGCCTTTGAGGTAATGCTCAGTGGCCGAAATCACCCCGGCATCGCTCTGAATCGGCTCGAGCATGATCGCCACGGTTTGCGCATCGACAGCCGCGTGCAGCGCCGGCAAGTCGTTGAATGGCACCAGATCGAAACCTGGCAGCAGCGGAGCGAAACGGTTGTGCAGGTTGCAACTGTCTGACGCGGAAATCGTCGCCAGACTACGGCCGTGACAGCCTTGCTTCGCCACGATGATTCGCGACGCCCCACCACGATGCAACTGACCCCATTTGCGCGCCAGTTTGATTGCCGCTTCACAGGCCTCGCTGCCACTGTTGAGCAAGTAGGCCTGGTCGCTGGAAGTGCTGGCACACAAACGTTCGGCAAGGCTGAGCATGCCGCGGTTGTGCAGATTGAAACCGGGATTGATCAGTGCCTGAGCCTGACTGGCAATCGCTTTGACCAGCGCCGAGGGGCTGTGCCCCAGACTGTTGGCACCGCCGGCCTGGGAAAAGTCGAGGTAGGCGCGATCATGACTGTCCCACAGCCAGGAACCCTGACCGCGAACGAACACCTGCAGCGGGCGCTCGACGCTGGGCATCAAGCGCTCGGCATTCAGACTGTCGCCTGCCCCGGCGGGATTGGGCTCGAACGCGAGGTCATCAAGACTCGGCGCCTGGCGCCGCAAACTGAACAGATTCATTGAAAGAAACCTCGTTTGAGGTTTTTTGAACTGCCTATGCAAACACTGTCGAAGCAAACGCTATTCATCGCGCTCTCTGGCCCTGTAAGCCTTGTGATTGCGGTTAGACTAGGCTCACAGCGGGCTTCGAGCCATTTCGATTTACCAGCATTTTCGATAAGCATTACTTATGGATTTCAAACAACTGCGTTATTTCGTCGCGGTCTACGAAGAAGGCCATGTGGGCCGGGCCGCTGAGCGTCTGTCGATCTCACAACCGGCGCTCTCGCAACAGATCCGCCAACTCGAGCAGAACCTCGACGTCACCCTGTTCGAACGTAGCAGCAAACGCCTGCTGCCGACCCTCGCCGCGCACACTCTGTACAACCACGCGCTACCACTGCTCGATGGGTTGCAGCGCGCGCGCGAGGCATTGGGCAATTTCAAGGGCCAGGCCTTGCGCACCCTGGCGATCGGTGTACTGCAAACCGTGCACACCAGCCTCGTCCCGCAAATGCTCGAGCGAGTACGCAAGGCGCAGCCGCACCTGGTGGTGCAGATTTACGAGCTGACCGGTCTGGAGATCGAGCGCCGCCTGCTCAACGGCTCGCTGGATATCGGCATCAGCTACCTGCCACCGCGGCAACCCGGTCTGCATGGCGTGATGCTGTACGAGGACGAACTGACGCTGGTGATCCCGGCAGATCATCCGCTGCGTGAATTCAAAAAAGTTTCGATGCGGCAGGCGGCGGAATTGCCGATGTTGCTGCTGGGCGAAGAGTTTCAGATCCGGCAGATCTGGCAGGCACAACTGACCAGCCTGGGGCGACGCCCGCAAGTGCAGGCTGAGCTGAACAATATGCTGGGGATTCTCGACAGTTTGCCGCACACCAAACTGGCGACCGTGCTGCCCGGGCGCTCACAGAGGGAATACGACGATCAGGATCTGCTGTGGAAACCGCTGAGCGAGCCACGGGTGCCCCTGCAGGTTGGCCTGGTGTGTCGCGATGTGCAGCGCCAGCAGGCGTCTCTGGCGTTGCTGCGCACGTTGCTGGAAGAGGTGATTCAGCGTGAAGACAAACCGCTGAAAGCCGCGCCGCCACTGGATCCGCTGCCCTGAGAACTTTTCTTCAGACAAAAGAAAACCCCGCCGAAGCGGGGCTTTGCAGACTGTTTCCCTGACATCCATTTCACTCCGCCACCCTGGCAGAATCCTACGTGTCCGTGTTGTTGCTTTGCGCTTCCTGCGCGACGTCCATGAGTTGTAGATTAGCTGTGGATCCAATCTACGCCTATGGGAGAACAGCAGCACGTCATGTAAGAGAATGCTTACATGAAGTTACATCATCAGAACTGTTCAGCGTTCAGCAGGAACAGCGACTCGCTGCCCGCCTTCACCGACGCGCTCAACGAGTGGATACGCGGCAGCAGACGGGCGAAATAGAAGCGCGCGGTGCCCAGTTTGCTGGCGTAGAAATCGTCCTGCGCTTCTTTGCCCAGCGCGGCTTTCGCCATCAAAGCCCACATGTAGGCATAAGCGGTGTAGCCGAACGCCTGCAAATATTCGACCGAGGCTGCGCCGATTTCGTTCGGATTGGTTTTCGCCCGATCCAGCAGCCACGCAGTCAACTCGTCGAGGGTGCTCACGGCGTCGTTCAGCGGCTTGGTGAATTCGCCGAGGTCAGCGCTGGCGGTCGCGGTAAAGTGGCGGATCTCGTCAGCGAACAGCTTGTAGAACGCGCCGCCGCTGCCGACGATCTTGCGCCCGACCAGGTCCAGTGCCTGAATGCCGTTGGTGCCTTCGTAGATCTGGGTGATGCGCACGTCACGCACCAGCTGCTCCTGGCCCCACTCGCGGATGTAGCCGTGGCCGCCGAAAATCTGCTGGCCGTGAACGGTGGTTTCCAGGCCCAAGTCAGTGAGGAATGCCTTTGCCACCGGGGTCAGCAACGCGACCAGATCTTCTGCGCGCTTGCGGGTGGTGGCGTCTTCGCTGAACTTGGCGGTGTCGAGTTGCATCGCCACATAAGTGGAGAAGGCGCGACCGCCCTCGTTCGAGGCTTTCATGGTCAGCAGCATGCGACGCACGTCAGGGTGGACGATGATCGGGTCGGCAACCTTGTCCTTGTTCTGCGCACCGGTCGGCGAACGGCTCTGCAGACGATCGCGCGCGTATTCGACGGCGTTCTGATAAGAGCGCTCGCCGCTGGCCAGGCCTTGAATGCCGACGCCCAGACGTTCGTAGTTCATCATGGTGAACATCGCCGCCAGGCCCTTGTTCGGCTCGCCGACCAGATAACCCACGGCTTCGTCGAAGTTCATCACGCAGGTCGCGGATGCCTGGATGCCCATCTTGTGTTCGATCGAGCCACAGTTCGCCGGATTGCGTGCGCCCAGGCTGCCATCGGTGTTAACCATGAACTTCGGCACCAGAAACAGCGAAATGCCTTTCGGACCAGCCGGGGCGTCCGGCAGTTTCGCCAGCACCAGGTGGATGATGTTCTCGGTCAGATCGTGCTCACCGCCAGTGATGAAGATCTTGGTGCCGCTGACCTTGTAGGTACCGTCAGCCTGCGGTTCGGCCTTGGTGCGGATGATGCCCAGGTCGGTGCCGGCGTGCGGCTCGGTCAGGCACATGGAGCCGGCCCAGATCCCGGCATACATGTTCGGCAAGTACGCGGCTTTCAGCTCTTCGCTGGCGTGGGCGTTGATCGACAGGCAAGCGCCCGCAGTCAGCATCGGATACAGACCGAACGACAGGCTGGCGGAGTTGACCATTTCTTCGACCTGCGCCGAAACGGCTTTGGGCATGCCCATGCCGCCGTAGGCCGGATCGCCACCGACACCGACCCAGCCGCCCTCAGCGTAAGTCTGATAGGCCTGTGGGAAACCGGCCGGCGTGGTGACAGCACCGTCCTTCCAGTGGCAGCCTTCTTCGTCGGCAGCCCGGCTCAGCGGTGCGATGCTTTTGCTGGTGACCTTGCCGGCCTCTTCGAGAATGGCTTCTACAGTTTCTGCATCGACAGTCTCGGCCAACGCCGGCAATTCGGCCCAGAGTTTGGCGACTTCGAATACTTCATTGAGGACGAAGCGCATATCGCGCAGCGGCGCTTTGTAGTCAGCCATGGCAAACCTCGCAAGATCTAAACAGGTGATTCGTGGAAGAGTGTTTTCGTTGAGGCCGAGTGTACCTCAACAACTTTTGCGACACATAGGGTCAACCGGTGACTGATTTGTTATTTTTGGTCACCAGCATTCAGCGATAAAACAAAGCCCGCAATCGGCGGGCTTTTGAGCGATGGAGTGTGGCTTGACTCAGCCCGCGGCGCTGTCCATGCGCACCGCGCCGCGACGGTTCTGACCGAACGCCATGACGCAGTTACGCCCGGCGCCCTTGGCGCTGTACAACGCTTGGTCGGCGGACTTGAGGACTTCTTCCGGGGTGCGCTGCTCGACGCGTTCGGCGACACCGATGCTGACCGTCACCGAGACACTGGAAGCACCGCTGCCGCCACGCCGCTGACGACCTTGCTGGTCATCTTGCGGACGGTTTTCCTGATTACGCAGCTGAATGTTGTAGGAAGCAATCGACTCGCGGATCACTTCCAGGTGCGGCATGCATTCCTCGAGGGTTTTGCCCGCAAACACCAGGGCGAATTCCTCACCACCATAGCGATATGCCCTACCGCCGCCACTGATTTTCGACAGTTTGCTCGCGACCAGGCGCAGCACCTGATCACCAACGTCATGACCGTGGGTGTCGTTGAATTTCTTGAAGTGATCGACGTCGCTCATCGCCAACACATAATTGCGACCCAGGCGCTGCATGCGCTCATTAAGCGCGCGCCGCCCCGGCAAACCAGTCAGCTCATCGCGGAAGGCCATTTGGTAGGCCTCATGCGCCACAGCGGCGGCAATCATCAGCATCACCTGACTGCACATGATGTTCAGGGTGAACGGCAGGATGAAGGTTTTCGGCAGCATCCAGAACAACCCGAGCAAGCCGACCAGTTGCGCCGCATGCAACGGACGCGGGTTGCGCCAGTATTGCCAGGCCAGCAGCAGAAACGCCGAGAGGAACACCGGATATGACATCTGAATCAGGCTCATCCAGGCGCCGTGCAGCGCTGGCCAGCGGATTTCCGAGAGCCACATCAGCAACGCCTGGGGATAACTTTGCTCAAGACCGAGGGCGACGCTGCCAAACGCCAGCAGCACGGCGAACCGCGCGACCATGTCCTGAAACAGATGGGTGCGCTCTTGCCACGCGGCGAACAGGCCGAACAACAGCGGCAACAGCAGACAGACCAGATGAAACACCACCGCGGCGTCTTCGCGCACTTTGCCGTTATCGCGGTAATAGTCAGTCTGGGTGTCGAGCAGAAAGTAGGCGATGTACACCGTGAGCATCAGAAACAGTTCGCGCTGACGACGGTAAACCGCACAGTAAGCGCCGCCCAACAGCAGCACCAGGGTCGGCAACACGTTGAACAGCGAAGTGAAGAACACATTGAGGTCTTTGACGTACGCAGCCGCCAACCCCGCGAGCAACAACAGCAGTGAAGGCAGGAAATGACTGAAACGTACAGCGGAAGAACGCGGCAAGGGTAAAGCTCCGACCCGTCATATCAAAGAGATGGCATTGTGCCTGCAATGTGGCCAGTTAAGCACACACAATGTGATCCAGATCACAGGCAGTCTCTTTAACGGCAGAAAAGCCGGGTTGCTGAGCGATTCAACAACAAAAAAACCGCTGCCCCTGGAGGAGCAGCGGTTTGGTCAGACCGCGTTGAGGCTTAGTAGCCCAGTGCGAAGTCTTCTTCTTTCATGTCCATCAGGTTATTGGCGCCCGACAGCATGGTGGCCACGTGGGTACGGGTACGTGGCAGGATGCGCTGGAAGTAGAAGCGCGCGGTTTGCAACTTGGCGGTGTAGAACGCCTCGTCGGTGGTGCCGGCAGCCAGTTTTTCAGCAGCCAGGCGCGCCATGTCAGCCCAGAAGTAGGCCAGGCAGGCGTAACCGGAGTACATCAGGTAGTCCACGGAGGCCGCGCCGACTTCCTCGCGATCTTTCATGGCTGCCATACCGACCTTCATGGTCAGCTCGCCCCATTCCTTGTTCAGTGCAGCCAGCGGTGCAACGAACTCTTTGACGGCTTCGTTGCCTTCGTTGTTCTGGCAGAACTTGTGAACGATCTTGGTGAAGCCTTTCAGGGCCTCGCCTTGAGTCATCAGCACTTTACGGCCCAGCAGGTCGAGTGCCTGGATGCCGGTGGTGCCTTCGTACAGCATCGAAATGCGGCTGTCGCGAACGTTCTGCTCCATGCCCCACTCGGCGATGAAACCGTGACCACCGTAGATCTGCACGCCATGGTTGGCGGCTTCGAAACCGACTTCGGTCATGAACGCCTTGGCGATCGGCGTCATGAACGCCAGCAGTGCGTCGGCCTTCTTCTTTTCCTCTTCGTCGACGCCGTACTTGACGATGTCGACCTGTTTGGCGGTGAAGTACACCATCGCGCGGTTGCCTTCGGCGAAGGCCTTCATGGTCAGCAGCATGCGACGTACGTCAGGGTGCACGATGATCGGGTCAGCGGCCTTGTCCGGCGCTTTCGGGCCAGTCAGAGAGCGCATTTGCAGACGATCGCGAGCATATTTCAGGCCGCCCTGAAAGCCGATTTCGGCGTGGGCCAGACCTTGCAGCGCGGTACCCAGACGTGCGGTGTTCATGAAGGTGAACATGCAGTTCAGGCCTTTGTTCGCCGGGCCGATCAGGAAACCGGTGGCGCCGTCGAAGTTCATCACGCAAGTGGCGTTGCCGTGAATGCCCATCTTGTGTTCCAGCGAGCCGCAGCTCACTGCGTTACGCGCACCGATGGTGCCATCGGCGTTCGGCAGGAATTTTGGAACGATGAACAGGGAAATGCCTTTGGTGCCAGCCGGTGCGTCCGGCAGGCGGGCCAGTACGATGTGGACGATGTTGTCGGCCATGTCGTGTTCACCGGCCGAGATGAAGATCTTGGTGCCGGAAACCTTGTAGGAGCCATCGGCCTGAGGCTCGGCCTTGGTGCGCAGCATGCCCAGGTCGGTGCCGCAGTGCGGTTCGGTCAGGCACATGGTGCCGGTCCACTCGCCGGAAACCAGTTTGGTCAGATAGGCTTCTTGCTGCTCAGGGGTGCCGTGCTCGGAGATGGTATTCATCGCGCCGTGCGACAGGCCCGGGTACATGCCCCACGACCAGTTGGCTTCACCGACCATTTCGCTCACAGCCAGACCCAGCGACTCCGGCAGGCCCTGACCGCCGTGCTCGACGTCGTGCGCCAGGCTCGGCCAGCCGCCTTCGACGAATTGCTTGTAAGCCTCTTTGAAGCCAGTCGGGGTTTTCACACCGGACTCGCTCCAGGTGCAGCCTTCGAGGTCGCCCACGCGGTTCAGCGGTGCCAATACCTGCTCACAAAACTTGGCGCCTTCTTCGAGGATGGCGTCAACCATGTCCGGCGTTGCTTCGGAGCAAGCTGGAAGGCTCTGATAGTGCGCTTCGTAGCCGAGCAGTTCGTCACGAACGAAGCGAATATCACGCAAGGGGGCCTTGTAGTCAGGCATAGCGATAAACCTCTGCTGATGTAACCGGGAATGAACGACCGTGTTGATTTGTTATGACGGTCAAACAGTTGTTTGAAACATACGTTTACGCCGAAATCTTGTCAAGCGTCGATCTTTTGCCGTTCGTCATGACTTTTTTCAAACGCCGGACACAGCAAACGGCCATGGGCTGCAAAGCGCCACGGGCAATGAAAAAAGATTAGTTGAGGGAGAAGGACTTACAACGAAAAACGCCGCGACAAAGCGCGGCGTCCAGCAGGCAGGGACCGCAAAAAATCAGGCAAACGTATCAATGATCGTACCGAGCATTTCATCGGAAGCCTTGGCGACCTTGGTGCCCAGCTCCACCTGAAACTTGCCTTGAGCCATTTCGGCCATGGCACTGCCCGGATCCATTTGCTGACTGCGGTCGATACCGCGCAGGCGATCGATCTGCGCCTCGGAAGACTGGCTGGTAACCGAACGCTCGATCGTATTATTGGCGATCTGGCTGGCGGCCTGATCGACACGATTCTGCCCGGTTTGAATGGTGCTCAAACCCGCATAAAAAGCTGTGTTACCGGTGATTTCCATGGGAGTTCTCATCCTTGGGAAGGATCAATGGTTGCCATTGAAGCAGAGGTGCCAGAAAAACACCCGTCAAAAATACTGATGGCACAGTGCCCTGTCATAGCAAAAGCATTAGTCCAGCAGATCGAGTTGCAAGTGGGCAGCCACTGCTTCGGCACTGAGTGCCTTGAGTTTCGGCACGCGCCCCAGACACGGCGCGGGAAGCCGCTCGGCCAGCGTCGCCAGATTCTCTTCCAGCCGCGACGTCTTCGGGTCGATGATATTCGCCACCCAACCGGCCAGTTGCAGGCCATCGCGGGCAATTGCCTCGGCCGTCAGCAAGGCATGACTGATACAGCCCAGCCGCACGCCCACCACCAGAATCACCGGCAGCTTCAGCGCGATGGCCAGATCCGACAGATTGTCCTGATCCGCCAACGGTACTCGCCAGCCACCGGCCCCCTCAATCAAGGTGAAATCGGCATTCAGCGCCAGGATTTCGCGCATCGGCGCCAGCAACGATTGCACGGTCAGCGCGACACCCGCCTCGCGCGCCGCCAGATGCGGCGCGATGGCCGGCTCGAACGCGACCGGATTGACCTGTTGATAAGTCAGCGGCACCGAACATTCAGCCAACAACGCCAGCGCGTCCGCATTGCGCAAACCCTTGGCGGTTACCTCGCACCCCGAAGCCACCGGTTTGCCCGCCGCCGTACTCAGCCCCGCCGAGCGCGCAGCATGCAGTAACCCGGCTGCCACGGTCGTCTTGCCGACATCGGTGTCAGTCCCGGTGATGAAATAGGCTGCGCTCATAAGGGTTTCTCCAACACCGCGTAAACCACCTGGTAAGTCGCCGGCAATCCCTGCGGCTGACGGAACTGTTCGTACGCCTCAATCAGGCCGAGGATCCGCGCCCGCCCGGTCAAACCACCCGGCCGCCCGGGGTTCAGATTGTGTGCACCGAGCGCCTTGAGTTCGTGGGTCAGGCTGCGCACATCCGGGTAGTGCAGCACATGCGCCTGATTCTGCAGACTCATCGAACGCAAGCCACTGGCGGCGCACAACTGCTCATACCGGGCGAATTCGCGGAAGCGGTTGACGTGCACCAGCCCATCGACCTGCCGCCAACTGTCGCGCAATTCGTACAACGTCCCGACACAAAGACTAGCAAACGCGAAAATCCCGCCCGGCTTGAGCACACGAAAGGCTTCGCTGAGCACCGATTCGAAGTCTGCGCACCACTGCACCGCGAGGCTGGAGAAGATCAGCTCACAGGTCGAGTCCTGCAATGGCAGACGCTCCGCATCACCCGCGATAAAATGCTGCGCGCCGCCCAATGGTCGTGCGTGACTGAGCATGCCCTCGGCGATATCCAGTGCCAGCCCCTGCCCCTCGACATATCGCTCGGCCAATGCGCGAGTGAAATAGCCGGTGCCGCAGCCAAGATCCAGCCAGCGCGACGGCAGAAAATCTTCCGGCAACCGCTGCAGCAACTGTGAGCCGACATCACGCTGCAATTCGGCAACACTGTCGTAACTGGCCGCCGCACGGGAGAAAGAGGCCGCGACCTGGCGCTTGTCGGGCAAGCCGCCGGGCAGCGCAACAAGAGACAAATCAGTCATCACCGCACTCGTGTAGAAAAGCCTGGATCGCACCCGCCACGCCATGGGGGTCTTCCAGAAGAAACGCATGACTGGCCTGTTCGATCAGACCAATTTCGATATCCGGCAACAGCGCGAACAACGCCCCCGCCGCTTCCGCCGGCACCAGACCGTCCTGCCCGGCGAACAGGTGCAACTGCGGGCCGCGAAACGCCTGCAACGCTTCCCGGGTATCCAGTTGGGCGAGCAGTCCCAGCCCGGCCAACAAGGTTTCGGGGGCCGTATTCGGCGCGCCGCCCAGCATCAACCGCGACAAGCCGCGCGGCTCTTGCGCGCCCTGAGCACACAACAACGAGAACCGTTTGAGGGTCAGCCGCGGATCGGCCTGGCAGCCGCCGAGAAATGCATCGAACGTCTCGCCCGGCATCGCACTCGGCCAATGCTCGTGGGCCACGAAAGAAGGATTGCTCGCCAGCGTCAGCAGACCGCAGCAACGCTCGCCGCGCCGTGCTGCCAACTCAGAGGCAAGCATGCCGCCCAGCGACCAGCCGCCCAGCCACACATCCTGAGGAATACGTTCATCGAGATCGTCGAGCCACTCCTGCACGTCGCTTGAATCAAGCTCGGGCAACGGCTCGATCTCGACATGCAGATGCTCGTCGAGTCCCTGTAACGCTGCGGTCAAAGGCTCCAGCGGCGAAATACCAAGGCCCCAGCCCGGCAGCAGAATCAGACGATCACGCATGGCTTGGCTCCGGCGGCAGTTGGGCAAAGCAATCGGCCAGTCCTTCCAACAATAGCTGCACCTGCGCCTCGCTGTGGGCAGCGGTCAGGGTCACGCGCAGGCGTGCGCTGCCCGCCGGGACGGTCGGCGGACGGATTGCCGTGACCATCAAGCCGCGCTCGCGCAGCATCTGCGACAGGCGCACGGCGCGACCGGCATCGCCGATCAGGATCGGCTGGATCGGAGTCAAGCTGTCCATCAATTGCAGACCGATCTGCTCGGCGCCGTGGCGGAACTGGCGGATCAGCGTTTGCAAATGTTCACGACGCCAGTGTTCCGTGCGCAGTAATTCCAGACTTTTCAGCGTTGCGCAGGCCAGCGCCGGTGGCTGGCTGGTGGTGTAGATGTAGGGCCGGGCGAACTGGATCAGGCTTTCGATCAGCTCCTCACTGCCGGCGACAAAAGCACCCGCCGTGCCGAACGCCTTGCCGAGGGTGCCGACCAGCACCGGCACATCGTCCTGACTCAGGCCGAAATGCTCGACGATTCCGCCACCATTGACGCCGAGCGGGCCGAAGCCATGGGCATCATCGACCATCATCCACGCGCCCCTGGCCTTGGCTTCCCGGGCCAGCGCGGGCAGATCGGCAATGTCGCCGTCCATACTGAATACGCCATCGGTGACCACCAGCGTGTTGCCCGTGGCTTTCTCCAGACGCGTGGCCAGACTGTCGGCGTCGTTGTGCAGATAACGATTGAAACGCGCGCCGGACAACAGACCGGCATCCAGCAACGAGGCGTGATTGAGGCGGTCTTCCAACACCGTATCGCCCTGCCCGACCAGTGCCGTGACCGCACCGAGGTTGGCCATGTAGCCAGTGGTGAACAGCAACGCACGCGGCCGGCCGGTGAGGTCAGCCAGTGCTTCTTCCAGTGCATGATGCGGGCCGCTGTGGCCGATCACCAGATGTGACGCTCCGCCACCCACGCCCCAGCGCTCGGCACCCGCGCGCCAGGCTTCGATCACCTGCGGGTGATTGGCCAGACCAAGGTAGTCGTTATTGCAGAACGCCAGCAACGGCTGCCCGTCGACCACCACTTCAGGCCCCTGCGGGGACTCGAGCAACGGACGCTGGCGATAGAGATTTTCAGCACGGCGGGCAGCAAGGCGTGCGGCGAGATCGAAAGACATGCAGGCCTCGACAGTCAGATCAGATGAATCAAGACGGACACAGACCCTGTGGGAGCTGGCTTGCCAGCGATGACGGTGACACATTCAACATAGATGTCGACAGCCAGTCCGCTATCGCTGGCAAGCCAGCTCCCACAGTGTTTTGCATCGCATCAAAAAACTTAGATGGCAGCGTTATAGAACTGCTCGCTGCTCTTCTGCTCCACCAGCGCCTGCTCGATCGCGGCCTGATGCACCTCATCGGCATGCTCTTCACGTGCTTCTGGCTGAATACCCAGACGCGCGAACAGTTGCATGTCCTTGTCGGCCTGCGGGTTGGCAGTGGTCAGCAGTTTGTCGCCGTAAAAAATCGAGTTGGCACCGGCAAAGAATGCCAACGCCTGCATCTGCTCATTCATCGCTTCGCGGCCGGCGGACAGGCGCACGTGGGATTGCGGCATGAGGATGCGCGCCACGGCGAGCATGCGGATGAAATCGAACGGATCGACGTCGTCGGCGTTTTCCAGCGGCGTACCGGCCACTTTCACCAGCATGTTGATCGGCACCGACTCCGGATGCTCCGGCAGGTTAGCCAACTGGATCAGCAGGTTGGCGCGGTCGTCCAGCGACTCGCCCATGCCGAGAATGCCGCCGGAGCAGATCTTCATCCCCGACTCACGCACGTAGGCCAGGGTCTGCAGGCGCTCGCTGTAAGTACGGGTGGTGATGATGCTGCCGTAGAACTCAGGCGAGGTGTCGAGGTTGTGGTTGTAGTAATCCAGGCCAGCCTTGGCCAGCGCTTCGGTCTGTTCTTGATCGAGACGACCGAGGGTCATGCAGGTTTCCAGACCCATGGCTTTCACGCCTTCGACCATTTTCAGCACGTACGGCATGTCTTTGGCCGACGGGTGCTTCCACGCAGCGCCCATGCAGAAACGGGTCGAGCCGATGGCTTTGGCGCGGGCAGCCTCTTCGAGAACTTTCTGCACTTCCATCAGCTTTTCTTTTTCCAGGCCGGTGTTGTAGTGACCGGACTGCGGGCAGTACTTGCAGTCTTCCGGGCAGGCACCGGTCTTGATCGACAGCAGTGTGGAAACCTGCACCCGGTTGGCGTTGAAATGTGCGCGGTGCACCGTCTGCGCCTGGAACAGCAAGTCGTTGAATGGCTGTACGAAGAGCGCTTTGACTTCGGCTAAAGACCAGTCGTGACGCAGGGTGGCAGAGGTGCTGGCGCTCATGGGCAGTTCCTTGGTTATGCTTGGCTGGCGGCTGCAGGAACGGAATACCCACAGGCGCGACACGGATGTTCGGCATATTTAAGGAAGAGTCATGCGCTGTCAACCACGATACGCACAACAGGTTTACATCTGTTTAAAAAACGTACAGACCTGCTTGCTGTGCGATGAGCCCGCAGAAGCAGAATTGCCAATGTGTGTCGCCTGCGAAACCGAGCTGCCCTGGCTCGGCGACCAGTGCCAGACGTGCGCGTTGCCGATGCCGGCTGTCGGTCTGACCTGCAGCGAGTGCCTGCTAGAGCCCCCGGCGTTCGAACAGGTGGTCGTGCCGTGGCGCTATGACTTCCCGGTGGACAGTCTGATTACACGCTTTAAACACAAGGCGAAATGGCCGTTTGGTCACCTGCTCGCCGACGTTGCCGGACAATACCTGCAACATCGCTTCGATGAGGGATTGCCGCGACCCGACGCGTTGGTGCCGGTGCCACTGGCGAGCAAACGACTGCGCCAACGCGGGTTCAATCAAGCGGCGATGCTGGGGCGGTGGTTGAGCCAGCAGCTGGAGCTGCCTTTTGAGGAACAGGCGCTACGGCGGATCCACGACACCTGCGCCCAGCAGGATCTCGACGCCAAGGCGCGCAAGCGCAATTTGCGTCACGCCTTCGCGCTGAACCCGGACACCGATGTGAAAGGTCGGCACTTCGCATTGGTCGATGACGTGCTGACCACCGGCGCCACGGCCCAGGCATTGGCGCGACTGCTAAAAAATGCAGGCGCAGCGCGGGTTGACGTGTATTGCCTGGCGCGCACGCCAAAACCGGGAAACTGAAAGTCAGCACAATCCCCTTGTGGGAGCGAGCCTGCTCGCGAAAGCGCAGTGTCGGTCATCATCAGCGTTGAATATGCTGACGCCTTCGCGAGCAGGCTCGCTCCCACAGGGTTATGTGTCAGGCTTGACTCCGGCGTTGCAAGCCGCCAATTTCCCCCCACCGCCACCGTGATAAAGCACCCATCCATGTCCCTGCCCACCCTGCTCTCCCAGCACATCGTCCGCCGTCCGCAGCGCATCGCCCTGCTGCAACACATTGCCGAACAGGGCTCGATCACCCGCGCCGCAAAAAGCGCCGGGCTGAGTTACAAGGCCGCTTGGGATGCGATCGATGAGTTGAACAACCTGGCGCAGAAGCCATTGGTGGAACGTGCGGTCGGCGGCAAGGGCGGCGGTGGCGCCAGATTGTCCAGCGAAGGCGAGCGGGTGTTGCGCCTTTATCAAAAGCTGCAGGCCTTGCAGGCGCAGGTACTGGAAGCCGCTGAAGACGCCAGTGATCTGGATCTGCTCGGGCGATTGATGCTCAGAACCAGCGCCCGCAATCAACTGCACGGCAAAGTCGTGAGCATCGAAGGTCAGGGCCGCAATGACTTGATCGGCCTCGAACTGGCTGAAGGCCTGTGGATCAATGCACAGATCACCCACGACAGCACCGTGCATCTGGAACTGCAACCGGGCACTGAAGTGGTGGCATTGATCAAGGCCGGCTGGCTTGAACTGCTGGCGGCGGACCAAGCTGCAACATCTGGACACAATCTACTAAGCGGCACCCTCGAAGCCATTCTCGATGCCGAGGACGGCCCCAGCGAAGTGCGCATCGCTTTGCCCAACGGCCAGACGCTCTGCGCTCTGGCTGAGCCGCTGCTGCTTCGCACCCGCGGGCTGAGTGTCGGGCAACCGGTACAGGTACAGTTTTCGCCGTCCAATGTGCTGATCGGCACGCCGCTGTAATCAGACGCTGCAACGAAAGCGTAATCGACGCTCATTAAGGTGGCTGCCAAAACCAAGCAGGGAGCCTGATGTGAGCCTATTAGAAGAAAACCAATCGACAGACCTGGAAAAAATGGTCGGCCTCAGCCGTCGCGGTTTCATCAGCGCCGGTGCGCTGTGCGGCGCCGCCATGTTCCTCGGCGGCAACCTGCTCAGCCGCAGCGCGCTGGCCACCGGCATCAGCGCCGGCAACAGCCGCCTGCTCGGTTTCGAGAGCATTCCCGCCGCGACCACCGACGTCATCAGCCTGCCCAAGGGCTACAAGTCCTCGGTGCTGATCAGTTGGGGTCAGCCATTGCACAAGAATGGCCCGGCGTTCGACCCGAGCGGCAATGGCACCGCCGCCGCACAGGAAGTGCAGTTCGGTGACAACAACGACGGCATGAGCCTGTTCGAATTCCCCGACGACAGAAACCGCGCGTTGATGGCGATCAACAACGAATACACCAACTACCGCTACCTCTACTCGCACGGCGGCATGCCGCAATCGGCCGAGGACGTGCGCAAGGCACTGGCCTGCGAAGGTGTGTCGGTGATCGAAGTGCAGCGCAAGAACGGCCAATGGCAGTTCGTCCAGGGCTCGCGTTACAACCGGCGCATCCACGGCAATTCGCCGCTGCGCATCAGCGGCCCGGCCGCCGGTCACGAGCTGATGAAGACGGCCGCCGACAAGCACGGCAAGAGAGTCCTCGGCACCTTCCAGAACTGCGCCAACGGCAAGACACCGTGGGGCACCTATCTGACCTGCGAAGAAAACTTTACCGACTGCTTTGGCAGCAGCAACGCCCAGCAGCAGTTCGACCCGGCGCAGAAGCGTTACGGTGTGTCGGCGGCCAGCCGCGAGATCAACTGGCATCCGTTCGATCCACGCTTCGACATGGCCAAGAACCCCAACGAGCTCAACCGTCACGGCTGGGTGGTCGAGATCGATCCGTTCGATCCGCAATCGACCCCGGTCAAACGTACCGCGCTGGGTCGCTTCAAACATGAAAACGCCGCACTGACCGAGACCGACGACGGCCGCGCCGTGGTGTACATGGGCGACGACGAACGGGGCGAGTTCATCTACAAATTCGTCAGCCGCGACCGCATCAACCACCGCAACGCCAAGGCCAACCGCAACATCCTCGACCACGGCACTTTGTACGTGGCGAAATTCGATGCCGGTGACGGCAACCCGGATCATCCGAAAGGCCAGGGCCAGTGGATCGAACTGACCCATGGCAAGAACGGCATCGACGCCAGCAGCGGTTTCGCCGATCAGGCCGAAGTGCTGATCCACGCCCGTCTCGCCGCCAGCGTGGTCGGCGCCACGCGCATGGACCGCCCGGAATGGATCGTGGTCAGCCCGAAGGACGGCCAGGTTTATTGCACCCTGACCAACAACGCCAAACGCGGCGAAGACGGGCAGCCGGTGGGCGGGCCGAACCCGCGCGCGAAGAACGTCTACGGGCAGATCCTGCGCTGGCGCACCGACCGCGACGATCACGCCTCGAAGACCTTCGCCTGGGATCTGTTTGTGGTCGCCGGCAATCCAGGCGTCCATGCCGGTACGCCGAAGGGCGGCTCGTCGAACATCACCCCGCAGAACATGTTCAACAGCCCGGACGGGCTGGGCTTCGACAAGGCCGGGCGCTTGTGGATTCTGACGGACGGCGACTCGAGCAATGCCGGCGACTTTGCCGGGATGGGCAACAACCAGATGCTCTGTGCCGATCCCAAGACCGGCGAGATTCGCCGCTTCATGGTCGGGCCGATTGGTTGCGAAGTCACCGGGATCAGCTTCTCGCCGGACCAGAAGACCCTGTTTGTCGGGATTCAGCACCCGGGCGAGAACGGTGGTTCGACCTTCCCTGAGCATTTGCCGAATGGCAAGCCGCGCTCCTCGGTGATGGCGATTACCCGTGAGGACGGTGGAATCGTCGGCGCCTGATAAATCGCTTTCGCGAGCAGGCTCGCTCCCACAGAGGATTGCATTCCAAATGTGGGAGCGAGCCTGCTCGCGAAGGGGCTTGACCAGACACCAACCCACTCCCCCACTGCCATCTGCGCTACCATGCTGGGCCGGACGCGGCAGCCTGCTGCGCGCAGGAGTCAGCATGGCCCACCCGTTTGAAACCCTTACACCCGATCTCGTGCTCGATGCCGTCGAAAGCATCGGCTTCCTCAGTGATGCGCGCATTCTCGCGCTCAACAGCTACGAAAACCGCGTCTATCAGGTCGGCATCGAAGACTCCGAACCGCTGATCGCCAAGTTCTATCGCCCGCAGCGCTGGACCAATGACGCCATCCTCGAAGAACACCAATTCACCTTCGAACTGGCCGACGTCGAAATCCCGGTGGTGGCGCCGCTGATCCACAACGGCCAGACCCTGCACGAACACGCCGGTTTCCGTTTCACCCTGTTCCCGCGTCGCGGCGGCCGTGCGCCGGAGCCGGGTAATCTCGATCAGTTGTATCGCCTCGGCCAGTTGCTCGGGCGCATTCATGCGGTCGGCGCCACCAAGCCGTTCGAACACCGTGAAGCCCTCGGCGTGCAGAACTTCGGCCATGCCTCGCTGGCAACATTGCTTGAAGGCAACTTCATCCCCAAGAGCCTCCTGCCAGCCTACGAGTCTGTGGCCCGCGACTTGCTCAAGCGTGTCGAAGATGTCTACGCCGCCACGCCGCACCAGAACATCCGCATGCACGGCGACTGCCACCCCGGCAACATGATGTGCCGCGATGAAATGTTCCACATCGTCGACCTCGACGACTGCCGCATGGGCCCGGCCGTGCAGGACATCTGGATGATGCTGGCGGGCGATCGTCAGGAATGCCTCGGCCAGCTCTCGGAACTGATGGACGGCTACAACGAATTCCACGACTTCGATCCGCGCGAACTGGCGCTGATCGAACCGCTGCGCGCCCTGCGGCTGATGCACTACAGCGCGTGGCTGGCGCGGCGCTGGGACGACCCGGCGTTTCCGCACAGCTTTCCTTGGTTCGGCACCGAACGGTATTGGGGCGATCAGGTGTTGGCGCTGCGTGAACAGCTTTCGGCGCTTAACGAAGAACCCCTGAAACTGTTCTGATTCACCAATATTCATATGGGAGCGAGCCTGCTCGCGAATACGGACTGACATTCAACACTGATGTCGACTGAAACGACGCCTTCGCGAGCAGGCTCGCTCCCACAATTGTCCGCCGTTCACAATTTCCTGATCATTGCGCTACGGCATTCGTCGACAAACCTCCTTACAATCCCTCCTTTGTTAGCTGCCTAAGCAAGGATTCTGCATGCAAGCCGCCAACCCGCGTCGCGGGTACATTCTGGGCCTGAGCGCCTACATCATCTGGGGTCTGTTCCCGATCTACTTCAAAGCCATCGCCGAAGTACCCGCTGTCGAGATCATCATTCACCGGGTGCTGTGGTCGGCGCTGTTCGGCGCCCTGTTGCTGATGGTGTGGAAGCATCCGGGCTGGTTGCGTGAATTGCTCGACAACCCCAAACGCCTGGCGATTCTGGCCCTGAGCGGTACCTTGATCGCGGCCAACTGGCTGACCTACGTGTGGTCGGTGAACAACGGACGCATGCTCGAAGCGAGTCTCGGTTATTACATCAACCCGCTGGTCAATGTGCTGTTGGGGATGCTGATTCTCGGCGAACGCCTGCGGCGCATGCAGTGGATCGCCGTGGGGCTGGCGGCCATCGGCGTAGCGCAGCAAGTGTGGCAGGTCGGCAGTCTGCCGTGGGTGTCGCTGGTGCTGGCGCTGACCTTTGGTTTTTACGGCTTGATCCGCAAACAGGCGCCGGTCAAAGCCTTGCCGGGGCTGGTCGTGGAAACCTGGATGCTGGTGCCGATCGCCATTGCCTGGCTGTTGTTCAACCAGACCGCAACCAGCGCGCAACCGGAGTTCTGGACCACCTCGCAAGCCTGGTGGCTGGTAGCCGCCGGCCCGGTGACGCTGGTGCCGCTGGTGTGCTTCAACGCTGCCACGCGCCACCTGCCTTACACCACCATCGGCTTCCTGCAATACCTGGCACCAACCCTGGTGCTGCTGCAGGCGGTGTTGCTGTTTGGTGAGCATCTGTCGTCGAGCACGCTGATCGCGTTCATCTTTATCTGGGCCGGTCTGGCCGTTTACAGCGTCGATGCGGTGATCAGTTTGCGTCGGCGCAGCTGATCAAAAAACGCACAAAGCTTCGCAGGCCACGATTCTCGTGGCCTGCAAGGTTCCTTCCCAAGGTTATCCACAACGTGATCCCCGCCGTTTGTGCGCAAGTCACTGAATGCTGGCGGTTTTTTGATCAGTTCCCGGCAAGCCACAGCCCGCGTGGCGTTGCGCCCGGTCTCTACAGGTTATCCACAGGCAGGTGCACGTTAAAACTGGATAACCCTGGCGGTGCTTAAACGTCTGTGCGTAACACCAGTTCGACCATCAGATCATCGGCCAGGGTTTCCAGGCGCGATTGCAGCACGTCCAGCGACAGGGTCAGCGGCACCGCGAGAATTGCTTCGGCGTGGAATAACGGCTCGCTGCTCATCGGTGCCGGGCGCACTTCGGTCACCAGCCGTTCGAGGTTCACCCCCTGCTCGCTGAGCAAACGGGTGATGTCGCGCACGATGCCCGGACGGTCGTTGCCCACCAGCTCCATGGCGATCGGTTTCCAGGTACAGGACTGCTCGATGCCGCTCTCGGCAATCAGCACACGAATGCCCTGCGCCGACAGTGCTTGTAGGGAATCGACTAATTCGTCGTAAGCCTCCGCCGGCACGCCCACCCGCAGAATCCCGGCGAACTGCCCGGCCATCCGTGACATGCGGCTTTCCAGCCAGTTACCGCCATGCTCGGCGATGCATTGGGCGATGCGCTCGACCTGCCCGGGCTTGTCCGGAGCAAACACAGTGAGTACGAGATGGTCCATGGCGCAGCCCTCTTGTCATGACTTTTGTTATAGAAAGGCAAGTATAGGCAAGGGCCGACATTCAACCGCCATGCTCAAGTGAACATCACCTGTGGCGAGGGAGCTTGCTCCCGCTGGCGGCCGCAGGACGCCCTCTTCAGTCAGTAATATCTTTTGCGGATGCTTCGCACCCGAGCGGGAGCAAGCTCCCTCGCCACAAATGCAGGCGCAACGAAGCTGAATGGGAGCTGCACAGCATTTATGTGTACAACTTTTTATATTTAACTGGAACAATCTGCTGGTTTTTTGAGAACATCCCGTTCCGCGACGTGACCGCAATGCGTCATGAGGTCGCAGAACGACGTAATTAGTCTGATTTTCACAAGCGCAACTCATCATGTAGTATGCCGCAGCGCGCACTACATAACGCTGGATCGATGTCTGCCCAAGGCACGTTCGCAATCCTGAAAGCCCCGTCAGCAAGGCCCCCAAGCCGTTGATTGGTCCCAGCCCAGCCGCCAGCAATGGCATGTACTGGTCGGAAGGTTTGTGGTTTAAATGGCCAGAGGCTTCATTGTTAAATTGAAGAGCTGAAAAGCGAAATAGCTGAGCAGAGTGAGGCAAGCAATGACTGAACACGTTCAAGTCGGTGGCCTGCAGGTCGCCAAAGTCCTGTTCGACTTCGTGAACAACGAAGCCATTCCCGGTACCGGCCTCACCGCCGAAAAATTCTGGGAAGGTGCCGACAAGGTCATTCATGACCTGGCGCCGAAGAACAAAGCCCTACTCGCCAAACGCGATGACTTCCAGGCTCGTCTTGATGCCTGGCATCAGGAACACGCCGGCCAGGCGCACGACGCCGTGGCCTACAAAGCCTTCCTGCAAGAAATCGGTTATCTGCTGCCAGAAGCGGCTGATTTCCAGGCAACGACGCAAAACGTCGATGATGAAATCGCCCGCACCGCCGGCCCGCAACTCGTGGTGCCGGTGATGAACGCCCGCTTCGCCCTCAATGCCTCGAACGCCCGCTGGGGTTCGCTGTACGACGCCCTGTATGGCACCGACGCGATCAGCGAAGACGGTGGCGCGGAAAAAGGCAAAGGCTACAACAAGGTGCGTGGCGACAAAGTCATCGCCTTCGCCCGTGCGTTCCTCGACGAAGCGGCGCCACTGGCTGCCGGCTCTCATGTCGACTCCACCGGTTACAAGATCGCTGACGGCAAACTGCTGGTCTCCCTCAAGGGCGGCAGCAACACCGGTCTGCGCGACGATGCTCAGCTGATCGGTTTCCAGGGCGATGCCAATGCGCCGATCGCGATCCTGCTGAAAAACCACGGTCTGCATTTCGAAATCCAGATCGACGCCAGCACCCCGGTCGGCCAGACCGACGCCGCCGGCGTCAAAGACATCCTGATGGAAGCGGCACTGACCACCATCATGGACTGCGAAGACTCCGTGGCCGCCGTCGATGCCGACGACAAAGTGGTGATCTACCGCAACTGGCTCGGCCTGATGAAGGGCGACCTGTCCGAAGAAGTCGCCAAGGGCGGCCAGACCTTCACCCGCACCATGAACCCGGATCGCACCTACACCAAGGTCGATGGCAGTGAACTGACCCTGCACGGGCGCTCGCTGTTGTTCGTGCGTAACGTCGGTCACCTGATGACCATCGACGCGATCCTCGACAAGCACGGCAACGAAGTGCCGGAAGGCATTCTCGACGGTCTGGTGACCTGCCTGGCGGCGATGCACAACCTCAACGGCAACACCTCGCGCAAGAACACTCGCACCGGCTCGGTCTACATCGTTAAACCGAAGATGCACGGCCCGGAAGAAGCGGCGTTCACCAACGAGTTGTTCGGTCGTATCGAAGACGTGCTGGGCCTTGCCCGCAACACCCTGAAAGTCGGGATCATGGACGAGGAGCGCCGCACCACGGTCAACCTCAAGGCCTGCATCAAGGCTGCCAGCGAGCGTGTGGTGTTCATCAACACCGGCTTCCTCGACCGCACCGGTGACGAAATCCACACCTCCATGGAAGCCGGCCCGATGGTGCGCAAGGCCGACATGAAGGCCGAAAAGTGGATCGGCGCCTACGAGAACTGGAACGTCGATATCGGTCTGAGCACCGGCCTGCAAGGTCGAGCGCAAATCGGTAAAGGCATGTGGGCGATGCCCGACCTGATGGCAGCGATGCTCGAACAGAAAATCGCTCACCCACTGGCCGGTGCCAACACTGCCTGGGTACCGTCGCCGACCGCCGCTGCACTGCACGCGCTGCATTATCACAAGGTCGACGTGTTCGCCCGTCAGGCCGAACTGGCCAAGCGTGCCCGCGCTTCGGTGGACGACATCCTGACCATTCCGCTGGCAGTCAACCCGAGCTGGACGCCGGAGCAGATCAAGAACGAACTGGACAACAACGCACAGGGCATTCTCGGTTACGTGGTGCGCTGGATCGACCAGGGCGTGGGTTGCTCGAAAGTGCCGGACATCAACGACGTGGGCCTGATGGAAGACCGTGCGACGCTGCGGATCTCCAGCCAGCACATCGCCAACTGGCTGCGCCACGGTATCGTCACCGAGGCGCAAGTGATGGAAAGCCTCAAGCGCATGGCGCCGGTGGTCGATCGGCAGAACGCCAACGACCCGCTGTACCGTCCGCTGGCACCGAACTTCGACAGCAATATCGCCTTCCAGGCGGCGGTCGAACTGGTGATCGAAGGCACCAAACAGCCGAACGGCTACACCGAGCCGGTACTGCACCGTCGTCGTCGCGAGTTCAAGAAGGCCAACGGCCTGTAAATTTGCGCTGATGTGAAAAAGCCCTGGTCGAGAGATCAGGGCTTTTTCTTTGGAAAGCAAAATCAAAAGATCGCAGCCTTCGGCAGCTCCTACAGGTGATTTCCTGTAGGAGCTGCCGAAGGCTGCGATCTTTTGATCTGCAAAAAGTCAGGGCTCGATGCCCAATTCGTGTTTGACCAGGCCCAGCAACTTGGCCGTATCAATCGGCTTGAGCAGAAAATCCACCACGCTCAGATGCATCGCGGCAATCGCGTCTTTTACATCGGCATCGCCGGAAACAATGATGATCGGCATCGCTGCCCGCACCGATTCACGTACCTGGCGGATCAAGTCCAGACCATCAACGTTGCCCATGCGCAGATCGGTGATCACCAGACCAATCGAGGGTTTTTCCGCAAGCATCTTCAGTGCGGTTTCACCGCTGGCGGCGGTCATGCAGTGAATACCGTCCAACGCGAGAATCTCCGACAACAGCTCCCGGGCGTCCTTGTCGTCATCGACGATCAGCACACGCTGCGGCGGCAAGTCGGGTTCGAGCATGACAGCGCTGAGCGCTTCACGCTCGGCGTCGCTCAAAATATCGTGGTCGGACATGGCACTCTCTACGTTTTCAATTCAGTCACCTGGCACAGTCGTCAGACATCGCTAAGCACAGCTTCAATGTGCACTTCGTCGGATTTTTTTCCAAGAGGCTGACGCGAGAATTTCCGACTGTTTTTGTAGGGTTCTTCCCAAATGTGCCGAACGGCAACCCCAACCTAGACTTACGTCCAATGGGCACCCTGCACGCAGGGGCCGACCATGGCTGCATCGATCCGACAACAACAATTCAAAAAAGACTGCGGTAATGGTTATGAGTAAAGCGGACGCCTTCACCCAGGCAGGGAAAACCGCGGTGTTGCAGAACATTCAGGGCACCCTGCAATTCCTCCAGCGCTTCCCGCCCTTCAATCAGATGGAACACGCCCACCTGGCTTTTCTGGTGGAGCAATGTCAGCTGCGCTTCTATGGCCAGGGCGAAAGCATCATCAAGCCCGCCGACGGGCCGGTCGAATATTTCTACATCGTCAAACAGGGCCGCGTGATCGGCGAGCGTCAGCACATCACCCGGCCCGGCACCGAAACCACCTTCGAGATCACCACCGGAGAATGCTTCCCGTTGGCCGCACTGATTGGCGAACGGGCGACCCGCACCGAACACCTGGCCGGCGAAGACACCTTCTGTCTGCAGTTGAACAAACCGGCGTTCATCAAACTGTTTGCCCTGTCCGGCAGCTTCCGCGATTTCGCCCTGCGCGGGGTCAGCAGCCTGCTCGATCAGGTCAACCAGCAGGTCCAGCAGAAAGCCGTGGAAACCCTCGGAACCCAGTATTCGCTCAACACCCGCCTCGGCGAATTGGCGATGCGCCATCCGGTGACCTGCAGCCCCGACACGCCACTGCGCGAAGCAGTGAAGCTGATGCACGAGCAACAAGTCGGCAGCATCGTCGCGGTGGATGAACACAAGGCGCCGCTGGGGATCTTCACCCTGCGCGATCTGCGCGAAGTGGTCGCCAATGGCAGCGGTGATTTCAGCGAAGCCATCGAGCGGCACATGACCTGTTCGCCGTTCTTTCTGTCGCCGGATCACAGCGCCTTCGACGCGGCGATCGCCATGACCGAACGGCACATCGCCCACGTCTGTCTGGTCAAGGATCAGCGCTTGTGTGGCGTGGTGTCCGAGCGCGATCTGTTCTCCCTGCAACGGGTCGATCTGGTGCACCTGGCCCGGACCATCCGCAGTGCCCAGCGCATCGAGCAACTGGTGAGTCTGCGCGGCGAGATCGGCCAACTGGTCGAACGCATGTTGGCTCACGGTGCGTCTTCGACGCAGATCACTCACATCATCACCCTGCTCAACGACCACACCGTGTGCCGGGTGATCGAACTGACCCTCGCCGAAAAAGGCGACCCCGGCGTGCCGTTCAGTTGGTTGTGCTTCGGCAGTGAGGGCCGGCGCGAACAGACGCTGCACACCGATCAGGACAACGGCATTCTCTTCGAAGCACGGGACGCGGCGCAGGCGGCGGAGATTCGCGGCAAGCTGCTGCCGATCGCCCAGCAGATCAACCAGAGCCTGGCGCAGTGCGGCTTCAGCCTGTGCAAGGGCAACATCATGGCCGGCAATCCCGAGCTGTGTCTGTCGCGGGCGGAATGGGCGCGACGCTTTGCAGCGTTCATTCGCGAGGCGACGCCGGAGAACCTGCTCGGTTCGAGTATCTACTTCGACCTGCGAGTGGTCTGGGGCGACGAGAAAGGTTGCGCACAACTGCGCCGCGGGATTCTCGACCAGGTCGGCGACAACCGTTTGTTCCAGCGCATGATGGCCGAGAACGCGCTGCGCAATCGCCCGCCCGTGGGGCGTTTCCGCGAGTTTGTGCTGGCGCGCAAAAACGGCGAGAAAGCCACCCTCGACCTCAAGGTCCAGGGCCTGACGCCCTTCGTCGACGGCGCACGCCTGTTGGCACTGGCGCATGGCATCGAAACCAACAACACCCTCGAACGCTTGCGTCAACTGGTCGAAAAACAAGTCATCGAACGGCTCGACGGCGCGGCTTATGAAGAGGCTTATCACTTCATCCAGCAGACGCGCATGCAGCAGCATCAGATCCAGACCCGTGAAAATCTGCCCTGGTCCAACCGCGTCGACCCGGACAGCCTCAACCATCTGGACCGGCGCATCCTGCGTGAATCGCTGCGCCAAGCGCAGCGCCTGCAAAGCAGCCTGGCCTTGCGGTATCAGCTATGAGCCTGTTTTCGTGGCTGCGGCCGGCCAGCCCTCTGCTGTCGACAGACCTGCAACAACGTCTGGCGAAGTTGCCGAAGATCAGCGAACTGAAAGAATGCAGCCTGCGCGAGCAGCGCTGGGTGGTGCTCGATCTGGAAACCACCGGGCTGAACCTGAACAAGGATCGCGTGCTGTCGATCGGCGCGGTGGTGATCGAAGACGGCGCGATCGACTTCAGTCAGCAGTTTGAGCGCACCCTGCAATGTCGGGAGCTGAAGCTCAGCCCGAGCGTGTTGATTCATGGCCTGGGGCCGAACGCGATTGCCGCCGGCAGCGACCCGGCCGAAGCGCTGCTGGAACTCATGGAGTTTATCGGCGACAGCCCGGTGCTGGCGTTTCATGCGTCCTTCGATCAGCACATGCTCGGACGCGCATTGAAGGAACACTTGGGCTACAAGCTGCAGAACGTGTTTCTGGATGTCGCGGACATGGCGCCGCTGTTGTGCCCGCAGGCGAATATTCGCGAGGCCGGGCTGGATGAATGGATCGACTGGTTCAGGCTAGAGGTGTTCGAGCGGCACAACGCGAGCGCCGATGCGCTGGCCACGGCGGAGCTGGCGTTGATCCTGTTCAGCCGGGCGCGGCAGCAGCAGATTCATAGTCCGTTGAATCTGCAGCAGCGTTTGAGTCAGTGGAAACGCCGTCAGCAGGCGCCGTCCTTCTAGATTTTCGGCCGAACCACATCCCCTGCGGCAGCTCCTACAGGGCTCACCATTAACTTCACCCGACCAGTGGCCAATTGCTAACCATTCCCACCTCTGCGAGAATTGCGAACAATTCTCGTTGGTTAGCATTTCCCAATCGGTGCGTCTGGTGTCGTCAGTCCCAAGCCCTCACAGTGAACTCGTCGGTGCGTTGTATCGCGACCATCGCGGTTGGCTACTGAGCTGGCTGCGGCGCAATGTGGCGTGCCCGCAACGGGCCGAAGACCTGAGCCAGGACACCTTCGTGCGCCTGCTCGGTCGCGATCAACTGCTGACTCCGCGCGAACCCCGGGCGTTTCTGGTGGCGATCGCCAAGGGCCTGTTGTTCGACTACTTCCGCCGCGCCGCGCTGGAGCAGGCCTATCTCGCCGAATTGATGCTGATCCCCGAAGGCGAACAACCTTCGGTGGAAGAACAGCAACTGATCCTCGAAGACCTCAAGGCCATCGACCGTCTGCTCGGCAAACTGTCGACCAAGGCCCGCGCCGCGTTTCTTTATAACCGCCTCGACGGCCTCGGCCACGCCGAAATCGCCGCGAAGCTCGGCGTCTCGGTGCCCCGCGTGCGGCAATACCTCGCGCAGGGCATTCGCCAGTGCTACATCGCCCTCTACGGTGAGCCGACATGAATCCGGCCAGCTCCAAACCGGTCTCGGCCCGGGTGCTGGACGCGGCGATTGCCTGGCAATTGTCGCTGGATTCCGGCAGTCCGCTGGAGCGCGAGGAGTTCGCCAAATGGCATGCGGCCCATGAAGAACACGCCCGCGCCTGGCGCCAACTGGGCATGCTCGATCAGCGCTTCAACGTCGCCAACGGCCCGGCCCGCGCGGCCTTGCTGCAATCGCGCGACAGCATTCGGCGGCGCGTGCGCAAGCTCGGCAGTGGGTTGGCCAGCGTGGTGGCGGTGATTGGTCTGGCGCTGTTTGCCGGTGATCGGTATTTGCCTCTGGATTACTGGCTTGCCGATCAACGCACAGCCACCGGCGAACAGCGCACGGTGCGCCTGGCCGATGGCACCGTGCTCAATCTCAACACCCACAGCGCGGTGGATGTGCGCTTCGATGCCAGGCAACGGCTGATCGTATTGCAGGAAGGCGAAATCATGGTCGAAACCGGCCATGGCGATGCGCGGCCGTTCATCGTCGAAACCCGCGAAGGCAGCATGCGCGCGTTGGGCACGCGGTTTCTGGTCAAGCGTGAAGACCAGGGTACGCGTCTGAGCGTGTTGCAATCGGCGGTGGCGGCGCATCCGCAAAGCCATCCTGAAGAGCAGATCCTGCGTGAAGGCCAGCAAGTGCTGATCCGCAATGACGGCCTCGACGCGGTCGCTGCGCTCACGCCCGGCGCCGATGCCTGGACCCGCGGCATGCTGGTGGTGGATAACGCTCGATTGGAAGATCTGGTGCGTGAGCTTGGACGCTACCGGCGCGGGCATCTGGGCGTGGCACCGGAAGTCGCTGACCTGCGCATCACCGGCAGTTTCCCGCTGCACGACACCGACAAGGCCTTGAGCGCCCTGCTGCCGACCCTGCCGGTGCAGATCGAGCAGCACACCCCGTATTGGGTCACGGTGGCGAAGGCTGATACCAAACCCTGAATTACTTGGTGCCTGACAAATCGCTTTCGCGAGCAGGCTCGCTCCCACATTGGAATGCATTCACCTGTGGGAGCGAGCCTGCTCGCGAATGGGCCATCGGTAGCCCCCTGAAAAAGGCTCTGCCCACTCCTTCAGCAGCCCCACTTTTCAGTTAATCGACATTATTTTCATCCAGCCCTATCACTTTTCAATTCTCGTCCGGCACACAGGCAATTGAGAAATATTTCCATTCAGGAGCCTTCGCATGTCCCGTTCGCTAGACACCTTGTTGCGCCCCAGTCTGCTGGCCGTCGCCATTGCCCTCAGCGCGCCGCTGATCAGCAACCCGTTGCTCGCCGCTGAACAGGCGTCCAACGTGCGTACCTACAACCTGCCGGCGGCGCCGCTGTCGACAACGCTGAACCAGATCGCCAGCCAGGGTGGCCTCGCGCTGTCGCTCAATCCGTCGCTGGCGGCGGGCAAGACCTCGGCGCCGGTCAACGGGCAATACGACGCCGCCGGCGCTCTGCGCGCAGCGCTGCAAGGCACCGGTCTGCAACTGGAACAAAGCAGCACTGGCACCTACAGCCTGGTAGCCGTGCCTGAAGGGACACTGGCGCTGCCGGAAACCGCCGTGATCGGCGTGGAAAACCTGGAAACGGCCTGGGGCCCGGTCGAGGGCTACACCGCCACTCGCACCGCCGCCGGTACCAAGACCGACACCGCACTGGTCGAAGCACCGCGCTCGATCTCGGTCGCCACCCGTCAGCAAATGGACGACCGCAGCGTGCACAGCCTCGATGACGCCGTGCGCTACATGCCAGGCATCACCGCCAGCAGCTACGGCAGCGACACCCGCGCCGACTGGCTGCGCGTGCGCGGTTTCGAGCCGACCCAGTTCCTCGATGGCCTGCCGCTGCCCAAAGGCGTGTACGCCAACCCGAAACAGGAAACCTGGAACCTCGATCGCCTCGCCCTGCTGCGCGGCCCGGCCTCCTCCGTCTACGGCCAGACCCCACCGGGCGGCCTGCTGGACATGGTCAGCCGGCGCCCGAGCAGCGACGCCAGCAGCGAAATCCAGCTGCAGTACGGCAGCGACAACCACCGCCAGATCAACTTCGCCAGCACCGGCAAGATCGACGACGCCGGCCAGTTTCTCTACGGCATCAGCGGTGTGGTGCGCGACAGCGACACGCAAATCGATCACATCGAAAACAAGCGCTACAACATCGCGCCAAGCCTGACCTGGAACATCGACGACGACACCAAGTTCACCCTGCTGAGCCAGTTCACCCGCGACGATACCGGGATTACCAGCCAGTTCCTGCCGGTGCAGGGCACCAAGATCGACATGCCGTTCGGTAGCGTCTCGCACCACAAAAACCTCGGCGACCCGGATTGGGAATACTACGACCGCACTTACTACGCGCTCGGTTATGCGTTTGAACACCGGCTGAACGATGTCTGGCAGTTCAAGCAGAACCTGCGTTACACCAAGTCGGATCTGTCGTTCCAGGCCTTGACCGTCGGTTCTTACCCGTACACCCAGGTGGACGATCAAGGCAACGTCGGGCGCACCAGCACCAGCGTTGACGAAGACATCAGCCAGTTCGCGGTGGACAACAACTTCCAGGCCGACTTCACCACCGGTGACATTCGCCACACCGTGCTGTTGGGGCTGGACCACCAGCGCAGCAACACCAACTACCTGTCGATCTACGGTGACGGTCTGAAAACCAACGTGCTGAAGCCGATCTACGGCCAGCCGATCGTTCGTCCGGATCGCTCGACCGCGTATTACGACTACGACCAGAAGACCTACCAGACCGGCCTCTACGTGCAGGACCAGATGGCCCTCGACCAATGGCGCCTGACACTGGGCGGTCGTGAAGACTGGGTCCACACCGGCACCAAATTCTTCAACAAGGCCGACGCGACCAACACCCAGCGCGACAAGAACTTCAGCGGTAACGCAGCCCTCAGCTACGTGTTCGACTCAGGCTTCGTCCCGTACATTTCCTACGCCGAATCCTTCCAGCCCACCACCGGCGCCGACGCCTCCTCCACCGGTTCGCTGAAGCCGACCGAAGGCAAGCAGTGGGAAATGGGCGTCAAGTACCAGCCACCGGGCAGCAAGACCCTGCTGACCGCCGCCGTGTATGACCTGACGCAGAAAAACGTCGCAGTCACCACCACCGTCGGCAACACCCCGATCACCAGCCAGACCGGCGAAGTGAAAGTCAAAGGCCTGGAACTGGAGGCGACCTCGGACGTCACCGATAACCTGAAAGTGATTGCCGCCTACACCCTGGCCAAGTCCGAAGTGCAGAAAGGCGACTACAAAGGCAACCGCCTGCAGCTGATGCCGAACCAACAGGCCTCGCTGTGGACCGATTACACCTGGCACAACGGCGTACTCGACGGCTTCGGTATCGGCGGTGGCGTGCGTTACACCGGCAACACCTACGGCGATCAGGGCAACACTTGGCTGGGCAAGGCCAATGCTTACACGGTGTTCGACGCCTCCGTGCATTACGACCTCGGCCGCCTGGACAACAGCCTCAAAGGTGCATCGGTCGCGGTCAATGCCACCAATCTGTTCGACAAGGACTACATCTCCACCTGCGACGGCTTCTATTGCTACTACGGCGACCAGCGCAGCGTCGTCGCCAGCGCCACCTACAAGTGGTAAGCGCGTGAGCTGAAACAGGTCCTGTCACCAGGCCGTCCCCCGTGGACGGCTTCGGTGTTTTTGAAGGTCATGAAATGAAAAGTAAAACAATTCGCCGCTGGTCGTTCATCCACACTTGGACCAGCCTGATCTGCACCGTGTTTTTGCTGCTGTTGGCACTGACCGGTCTGCCGCTGATCTTCCATCACGAGATCGAGCACCTGCTCGGCGATGCCCCGCAAGTGCGCGAAATGCCCGCCGACACCCCGCACCTGAACCTGGCGCAACTGGTCGAGGCCGCAGAAAAGCATCGTCCCGGCGAAGTGGTGCAGTACTTCGGTTTCGAGGACGACGAGCCCAACGCCGTGCTGACCATCATGGCGAAAACCGCCGGTACCGAGCCGAATTCTTCGCACACGTTCATGCTCGATGCGCGCACCGGTGAAGCGCTGGAAACCCCGTCAGCCAATGGCGGGCTGATGCTGTTCATCCTGCGCCTGCATGTGGACATGTTCGCCGGCCTGCCGGGCAAGTTGCTGCTGGCGTTCATGGGTCTGCTGTTCGTGGTCGCGATCATTTCGGGAACTGTGTTGTACCTGCCGTTCATGCGCCGTTTGCAGTTCGGCACCGTGCGCCAGGACAAGTCCTCCCGGCTGCGCTGGCTCGACCTGCACAACCTGATCGGCGTGGTTACGCTGACCTGGGCGCTGGTGGTCGGTGTCACCGGAGTGATCAGCGCCTGTGCCGATCTGATCATCGCCGCGTGGCGCAATGACTCGCTGACTGCCATGGTCGCGCCCTACCGCGATGCCCCGCCGCTGACCCGACTGGCCCCGGCCACCCGTCTGCTCGACATCGCTCGGGACGTGGCGCCGGGGATGAACCCGGACTTCATCGCCTTCCCCGGTACGCGTTTTTCCAGCGAGCATCATTACGCGGTGTTCATGAAGGGCGGCACGCACCTGACCTCGCACCTGCTGACGCCGGTGCTGATCGACGCCGGCACCCTGCAGGTCACCGCGGTGGCCGAGCGCCCGTGGTACATGGACGCCATGGGCCTGTCGCAGCCATTGCACTTCGGTGACTACGGCGGCATGCCGATGAAAATCCTCTGGGCAACCCTCGACGTGCTGACCATCATCGTCCTTGGCAGTGGCGTGTATCTGTGGGTGGTGCGGCGTAAAGCGGCGAAACCGGTGACGGTGGAGGCTGCCGCATGAAGCCGCGTCAGAGCAATTTCTGGAAGGTCTTCAGCACGCCGCTGGTGATTGCGCTGCTGAGTGCGGCGGGGTTGTTTGCGGCGTTGTTGGGGGATGGGATCTGGGATGCGTTGAGCTGGGTCGGGCTGGGCGTTCCGGCGTATCTGGCCATAAGAGGTTTGTTGCAGCGCAGGTAGTTTTTGTGTTGTCGGTGATGGCCTCATCGCTGGCAAGCCAGCTCCCACGGGGGTTAATGCTGAATCTGAAATTTGTGTTCGCTGCAAAAACTGTGGGAGCTGGCTTGCCAGCGATGGCGATCTCACGGAACACCATCAATTCCTCGCCAGCCACAGTGGTTGTAGCTAGGCTAACCTGCTGTTCTTCGATGACCACCGAGGTTTGCCCATGTCCGCCCCCAGCATGACCCTGTTCCACAACACGCTCTCCCCGTTCGTGCGCAAAGTGATGGTGCTGCTGCATGAGACCGGCCAGCAGGATCGCGTCGCTCTGCAAGACTGCGTGCTCAGCCCGGTCAGCCCGGACGCTGCGCTCAACGCCGACAACCCGCTGGGCAAGATCCCGGCCCTGCGTCTGGCCGACGGCAGCGTCATCCATGACAGCCGCGTGATCCTCGAATACCTCGACCAGCAGCATGTCGGCAATCCACTGATCCCTCGCGAAGGTTCGGCCCGGTGGCGGCGTCTGACCCTGGCCTCGCTGGCCGACGGAATCATGGATGCCTCGGTGATGGTGCGTTACGAACTGGTATTGCGCGCCCCGGAAAAGCACTGGGACGAATGGCTCGAGGCCCAGCGCGAGAAGATCCGCCGCGCCCTGGCCTATCTGGAAGCTGACGCCATCGCCGAGCTGACCAGCCATTTCGATGTGGCCGCCATCAGCGTCGCCAGTGCGTTGGGTTACCTTGATCTGCGTCATCCGGATCTGGACTGGCGCAGCGCCAATCCGCAATTGGCCAACTGGTTCTTTGAAGTGAGTCAGCGACCGTCCATGGTCGCTACCCTGCCCAAGCCTTAAGGTTGCGGCGCCTGATCCGGCCCCTTCGCGAGCAGGCTCGCTCCCACATTGGAATGCGTACTCCTGTGGGAGCGAGCCTGCTCGCGAATGCACCAGCTCGGTCCCACTGGCAGAAGCCCGACAATCCGCGTCACCAATTCTTCCTTCCAGCGCTGGTCCTCTCGCAACCCGCTCATTGCATCGCCTCCACATCAAATGCCAGCGGCTTGGCCGGTTTCTGCCCGATCCCGTACCAGTCGAGTTTGCGCGTCAGCACCATGAACACCCCGAGCAGGCCGAACAGCAACAGCGACCCCATCAGCAGCGCATAGTCCTCGGCGCTCAGCAGCCCATACAGCAGGCCATACAAGGCCGCCAATCCCGCAGAAAAACTCAGGCCGTGGCGCACGCGGTGCAGCACGTGGCAGACATAAAACCCGATCAACAACACACAACCACTGGCCGACAGCAGATAGGCCAAAGCAAAGCCGATGTGCTCCGACAGCGACAGCAACAACAGGTAGAAGAACGCCAGCGCCACCCCGACCAATGCGTATTGCACCGGGTGCACCGCAAGACTCTTGAGCACTTCGAACAAGAAGAAACCGGCGAAGGTCAGGACGATAAACAACAGCGCATATTTGATCGCCCGGTCACTCTTCAAGTACTGATCCACCGGGTCGATGAAACTCACGCCAAAACTGCGCCCGTTGAACGCCTCGCAATCATTGCCCATCACACAGCGGTTCATCGCTTCTTGCAGGTTGGTGGAGAAAAACGAAGTCTGCCAATCGGCGCTGAAACCCTGATCATTGATTTCGCGTTTGGCGGGCAGGAAGTTGCCGATGAAGCTGGGGTGCGGCCAGTTGGCAGCGAGGCTGACGTGGCTGGTTTTGCCCACCGGCAACACCTGCAGCGAACCGGTGCCTTGCAGGCGCAGGTCGAAACCGAAGGTCAGCTCCGTGGCGTTGCGGGTGTCCAGTGCCGGCAACGTGACCCGCACACCTTCGCCGAGCCAGCCCACCTGGGTGCCGGGCACAAAGTCCAGGCGCTGGCCGTCGAGTTCCAGTTTCAGCGCGTTTTCAATGCCGCGAATATCGCTGATGCCCACCGCCAGAAACGGCGCGTCGAACTGGTAATCGGCAAAGTCTTCTTTGATCCCTAACTGCGCCGGCAACGAGAAATGCCCGTTGATGCGATTGTCAGCATGGAACAATCGCGCTTGGTAAATGCCCCGGGCGCGCAGCTCGGTCTGCACCTGTCCGTCGAGCTCGAAGCGCTCCGGCAGAAAGTAGAGACGACCGCGCTCTTCGCCGAGCTCTTCATAGCGCTGACTGGTTTTCTCGTTGGTCTTCCAGGTACGCACCACTTTGCGATACGGCACCACCATCACCGGCCCGCTCAGTTGCTGGCTGTAGCTGGAACTGCGGGCGATGTCTTCGAGCACGCCGTCGCGCAGTTGCTGGCGGTCGTCGATGATGCCGTCAATCATCAGCAGCGGGATCAGCAACAGCAGGATCAACAGGGCAATGGCCCCGAGCTTTATGGTCAGATTCTTGTTCATGGGACTCTCCCTGTTTGGATGGGGCAGAGTCTGGTTGGGCTGTGTGGGAGGAATGTGGGGCGATTGTGGAGTTTGTGTGGAAAGATCAAAAGATCGCAGCCTTCGGCAGCTCCTTGGGATTGCGTTCCCCTGTAGGAGCTGCCGAAGGCTGCGATCTTTTTAGGGTCTCAAGGCAGGCGCAATGTCACTTCCACACCGCCCTCGACATTGCGAATCTGCATCGACCCACCATGCAACTTCACCACCTCTTCAACAAAGTTCAGCCCCAACCCGGTGCTCTTGCGCCCACTGTCCGGACGCGGCAACGAATAAAACCGCTCACTCAAGCGCGGCAAGGCGTAATCGGGAATCGGGGCGGCTTCGTTGAACAAGCGCAACTCGACCTGATCCCCGACACGTTCGGCACTGAAACGCAGCAACCCGGCGATCGGGGTGAAATCCAGTGCATTGTCCAGCAGATTGCCCAGCGCCTGGCGCAGCAGAAACGGCTCGCCGATCAGCATCAGATCCGGCGCAATGGTCTGCTCGACCGTGAGCCGCCGGCCTTCGATCCGCGCCGCCTGCGCCTGCAACAATTCGTCAACCAGTCCTGCCAGCGGCACCGCCAACCGTTCCTCAAGCCCCTGACGCTGCTCGACTTGCGCCAGATTCAACAGGCGCTCGATCAACTGCTGCATCCGCGCGCTTTCGCTGTCGATGTTGCCGACAAAGCGCAGGCGCTGAATCGCTGGCATTTCATCCTGCAGCAACTCCGCGGCACCGCGAATGGCCGCCAGCGGGCTCTTCAATTCATGGGTCAGCGTGTGCACGTAACGTTCGACGTAAGCCTTGCCTTCGAGCTGGGTGCGCATCTGCTCCACCGCCGTCGCCAGTTGCTCCAGTTCGCCGCCACGGTAATGCGGCACCTCCACCCGGCGCCCCTCACTGACCGCTTTGGCGTAACCGGTCAAACGGTGCAGCGCGCGGCTCAGCCACCACGACAGCAAGGCACCGAACAGCAGGCCAAGGCCGATCAGCCCGGCGCCGTAAAACAGCAAACGCCGCTCGGTGCGATCGACGTAAGGCTGCAAAGAGCTATTGGGCTTGGCCACGGTGACCACGCCGATGATTTTGCCGTTGTCGCGGATCGGCGCGCCGACGTGCATCACCGACGACGCCGGGTCGTTCGGATCGCTGCGGGTTGAGCGCGCACCGTATGCGCCGCGCAGGGTCAGGTAGACGTCGTTCCAGCGCGAGTAATCCTGCCCGACCGCCACGCCACTGGAATCCAGGACCACGATGCCTTTGGCGTCGGTGACGTAGATGCGATGGTTGACCTGATTTTTCGGCAACCCCCAGATGGTCGCCTGCGGCTGGCGTTCGCCGTAGGCACGCAACAATTCGGGCCAGCGGTTCTCGCTGAGCGTGCCGGCCTTGAAATCATCACGCAGGATTTCCGCCATCAGGTTGGCGGTGTCGACCAGGGTTTCTTCGGTGGACTGACGCACACCGGGGCGGATCTCTTCCATCACCGTGTTGAGCACGAAGTAACCGGTCAGGCCGATAAACAGCACATACACCAGAAAAATCCGCAGCCCCAGCGACATCAGCTGTGCCCCGGGCTGTAGCTGTAACCGAGGCCACGATGAGTCTGGATCGGCTCGGCGTCGGCCCGCACCAGACGCAATTTGGCGCGCACGCTTTTGATGTGGCTGTCGATGCTGCGCTCGTAGCCGGCGTCGGCAGCAACGCCTAGCGCGTCGAGCAGTTGCTCGCGGCTGAACACCCGCTGCGGTTGTTCGAGCAGGCATTGCAACAGGCGGAATTCGTGGCGGGTCAGGCTCAATGGCTGTCCCCGATAGACGATCTGCACACGCTCGGCATCGATGCGAAACAGTGCCGAGGAGGCTTCAACCACAGGACGCGGCGCCATGCGCTTGAGAATCGCCCGTACCCGCGCCGCCACCTCACGCGGGCTGAACGGCTTGACCACGTAATCGTCGGCGCCGATCTCCAGCCCCACCACCCGGTCGATCTCGGCGTCCCGGGCGCTGAGGAACAGCACCGGCACTTCACTGAAGCGCCGCAGCTGCTTGCAGGTTTCAAAACCGCTGATGTCCGGCAGGCCGATATCGAGAATGATCAAGTCGGCCGGGGTCTGTCGTTGATGCTCCAGCGCCGCGGCGCCAAGGCTCAGCCACGTGGTCGTGAACCCCTCGCCCTGCAGGGCAAAAATCAGCGTATCGGCAATCGCCGCTTCGTCTTCGACAATCAGGATATGAGGCATGGCGTCCGAGCCCATGGGTTAAGTGCGCGAACGGTGCCCCAAGCCTGACCTTACGTCAATGAGACCACTTAGCAGTCCGGCTTGTCGGCGGTGAAACGCCGCGCCGGGTTCACTGCGGCGCCAAACTCGCGCAAGGCCTTGGCACCGATCAGCAGCGGGTAGTTGAAGTTGCTGCGGTCGGTCAGGTTGACCTCAACGGTGCGCTTGACGTTGCCCAGGCACAGTTCCAGATCGACCACCGGGCGTTTGGCGACTTCAGTGCTGTCGCCCTCGTCCTCTTCGTCCGAGCGGCTCTTGATCTTGCTGATCCGTGCGATCTTGTGCTCGTACACTTTGTTGCTGGCGTCCTTGGTGCCGAGGCGGAAGCGCACCCAGTTTTCACCGTCGCGGGTGAAGGTCTCGATGTCCTTGGCCGACAGCGAGGCGGTCAGCGCGCCAGTGTCCATCTTGGCCTTGAGCACCTCACCACCGATTTCCGGCAGCGCGATGTATTCATAACGCCCGTACAGGGTCGGTTCGGCGGCCATGACCGGCATGGCGACGAGGGCAAACAGTGCAAGGAGGGATTTCACGTAGAGGGCTTCCTTGGAAAATGAGGGCGTCAGACGCGAGATTTTAGACAGTGGATGGGCTGTTGGTTCGCCGCAAGTCCGCCTTCGCGAGCAGGCTCGCTCCCACATTGGATCTTCTGCGTGCATGCAATCTTGCGCACCGCGTAAATTTCCTGTGGGAGCGAGCCTGCTCGCGAAGAGGCCAGCCCATTCAATATGAATCTTGAGCAAAGCATACCGGCCCAAAAGTGAAACATTCGTCACCGCCGATTTGGCCTGTCGCCCGAAGCCACTTATCATGGCGCGCCCATCCGCCTTCATAGAGTTGCTTATGCGCCGCCTGCTCACCGGCTGTTTCGTCACCCTGCTGCTATTGCTCAACACCCTGATCCTGATCGGGCCGTTGATGGTCTTCGCCCTGCTCAAACTGATTGCGCCAGGGCGCTGGCGCGATTACGCCTCGTGGTCGGTGATGTGGATTGCCGAGACCTGGGCGGAAATCGACAAGCTGATCTTTCGTCTGTGCATCCCCACTCAGTGGGACATTCGCGGCGGCGCAGACCTGCGTGGTGACACCTCGTATCTGGTGGTCAGCAACCACCAGTCGTGGGTAGACATTCCGGCGCTGATCCAGACCCTCAACCGGCGCACGCCGTTCTTCAAGTTCTTCCTCAAGAAAGAGCTGATCTGGGTGCCGTTCCTTGGTCTGGCGTGGTGGGCGCTGGATTACCCGTTCATGAAGCGCTACAGCAAGGCGTTTCTGGCGAAGCATCCGGAGCTGGCGGGCAAGGATCTGGAAATCACCAAACAGGCCTGCGAGCTGTTCAAGCGCCAGCCGGTAACGGTCGTGAATTATCTGGAAGGTACTCGCTACACCGCGGCGAAAAGCGCGCAGCAGCAGTCACCGTTCAGGCACCTGCTCAAACCCAAGGCCGGTGGCGTGGCGTTTGTGCTGGCGGCGATGGGGGAGCAGATGGATGCGTTGCTCGACGTGACCGTGGTTTATCCACAGGAGAACATTCCCGGGTTCTGGGATCTGATCAGCGGCAGCGTGCCGCGGGTGATCGTCGACATCCAGACCCGCGAACTCGACCCGGCGCTGTCGCAGGGCGATTACGAGAACGATCCGCAGTTTCGCCAGCAGGTCCAGAACTGGGTCAACCAGCTCTGGACCGAGAAGGATCAGCGCATAACCGAACTCAAGGGCGAGCGCCGCTGAGTCATCCGTTGGTGCCGGTGCCCCAGATGCTGCCCAGGCTTTGCAGCAACGAGCCGCCGACACCCTGCTGACCGAGGTATTGCAGGAGGATCGGGGCAAACTGGCCGACCATCCCGCTGTCCATGCCCAGCGCACCGAAGGCGTTGTTCAAATCATTGGTGTCCTTGACGTTGCCCAGCGCATTTTCCAGCCCGGCTGACTTGCCCGACGAGCCCAGCAACCCGCTCAATGCCGCCAGATTGCCGCTACCGCCCGACAGTTTGTCGATGCCCGGCACTTCTTTGGCCAACTGCGAATAATCGGTGCTGCTCAATTGGTTCTTGGCCAGGCCCAACATCGCACTGGTTCCCCCTACAGCTTGCTGGGGCGTGACGTTCAGCGCACTCAAGGCACTCAGCAATCCAGCGGTTTCCGAAGTCGGTGCAGCGGCGGCAGCCTTGTCACCCCCTTGCATCCCCGAGACTGCACCGGCGACATCGTTCAAGCTGAAACCGGCAAACACCGGGCTCGCTGCAAGGGTCATCAGTGAAGCCAAGGCCATACCGCGTGAAATCTTCATTCAGACATCCTCTTGCGCTGTGGTAACCGCCCGCTTATGGGCGGCAAAACTGCCGGTTTGACCGGGTTTGCGCCGGCATGTTCCTCGCTGGCGCATCCATTTTCAGGATAGCCACGTATATAAAACGTGAAACCGTGGATAACCCGAGATGAATGGCACAAGCGCTGTCGCTGAACTAGCCTGTGAACAGCCCGAGCAGCGCCCTCGTCGTCCGCCCATTGCCTGGAGAACCGTCATTTCCACCGCCGACACCGATCAGTTGCGCCAATTGTTGGCCCAGTGTTCACTGGGCGATCGGCGTGCATTCGAAACCCTCTATCGCAGCGTCGGCCCGCGCTTGCACGGTGTCGCCTTGCGTTTCATGGGCCGGGCAGATCTGGCCGAGGACGTGCTGCAGGAAAGCTTCGTGCGCATCTGGAACAACGCCTCGCGCTACGAAGCCCATTTGTCGGCGCCGCTGACCTGGATGATCAACATCACTCGCCACCAGGCCATCGACCAGTTACGCAAACAGCGTGACCGGCCGCTGACCGACTTCGAACAGGCCACCTTGCTGGACGAAGGCCCTTCGGCCCACGACCTGCTGAACAGCAGCCGCGAAGCCAGCGCGCTGCACCGTTGCCTCGACACCCTCGACGGCATGCAGCGCCAGTCGATCAGCGTCGCCTACTTTCAGGGCCTGTCCTGCGCGGAACTCGCCGAACACCTGGCCGCGCCGCTGGGTTCGGTGAAGTCGTGGATTCGCCGTGGCATGGAACGTCTGCGCAGGTGCCTTGAATCATGAACTACCAGACCCCTGCCCTGCGCCGCGCCCTCGCTGCCGATTACGCCATCGGCCTGATGTCGGCGGCGGCGCGTCGGCGCTTTGAACAATTGCTGCTGGACGATGCAGCACTGCGCACAGAACTCGCTCACTGGCAGGAAAGCCTTGCCAGCCTGACCGACGCGGTTCCAGAGCAACCGGTGCCGGATCGGGTGTGGCAAGGCATCACTGCGCGCATCGAACCGCAAGTACTGCACGTCCCGGAAAAACGTCCGTTCTGGAACTGGCTGCGGGTCACTGCCGCACTCTGCTCGATCGTGGTGCTGGTGTTCCTCGGTTCCCTGTACAACCGCGACGACGCCCGCTACCGCGCCACCCTGCTGAGTGCCGACGCGCAACCGGCGCTGAAGGTCGAGGCGCATGCGGACTATCTGCAGGTCGAACCGCTGACATTGGCGGCAGTCGGTCCTGATCGCAGCCTGGAACTGTGGGCGATACCCGCCGATGGCAAGCCGATTTCGCTGGGGGTGATTCCTGCAGGCGGCAAAGGCAAGGTTGAACTGAGCGCGGCGCAGAAAGCCTTGATCGGCCAGCCGATTGCGCTGGCGGTGAGTCTGGAGCCGAAAGGTGGTTCGCCGACCGGACAGCCGACCGGTCCGGTGCTTTACCAAGGCGCTTTGGCAGCCCTCTGATTGCAAAAATCAAAAGATCGCAGCCTTCGGCAGCTCCTACATGATCCCTGTAGGAGCTGCCGAAGGCTGCGATCTTTTGATCTAAAAAAGGCGACCCGTGGGTCGCCCTTTTTACTTACGCCGCACTGAACAACCGATGCGGATCGATCACAAACTTCTTCGGCACACCGGCATCGAACTCGCCGTAGCCTTCCGGCGCCTGGTCAAGGCTGATGACTTGCACACCCACCACTTCGGCGATGTTGATGCGGTCCCACATGATCGCCTGCATCAGTTGGCGGTTGTATTTCATCACCGGGGTCTGGCCGGTGTGGAAGCTGTGGGATTTGGCCCAGCCCAGACCGAAGCGGATGCTCAGGCTGCCCATTTTCGCGGCGGCGTCCACGGCACCCGGATCTTCGGTCACGTACAGGCCCGGAATACCGATCTTGCCGGCGACGCGCACCACGCCCATCAGCGAGTTGAGTACGGTGGCCGGGGCTTCGGCTTTCACCCCGTCATGCCCGTGACCGCGGGCTTCGAAGCCCACGCAGTCCACCGCGCAATCGACTTCCGGTTCGCCCAGCAGTGCGGCGATCTGCTCGTGCAGCGGCGTGTCCTTGGACAGGTCGACCACTTCAAAACCCTGAGCCTTGGCGTGCGCCAGGCGGATGGTGTTGACGTCGCCGATGATCACCACCGCCGCACCGAGCAAACGGGCGGAGGCGGCAGCGGCCAGACCGACCGGGCCGGCGCCCGCGATGTACACGGTGCTGCCCGGGCCAACGCCCGCCGTTACCGCACCGTGATAGCCGGTCGGCAGAATGTCGGAGAGACAGGTCAGGTCGCGGATTTTCTCCATGGCCTTGTCGCGATCCGGCAGTTTCAGCAGGTTGAAGTCGGCGTACGGCACCAGCACGTATTCAGCCTGGCCGCCGGTCCAGTCGCCCATGTCGACATAACCGTAAGCACCGCCGGCGCGGGCCGGGTTGACGGTCAGGCAGACGCCGGTGTGTTGCTCCTTGCAGGAACGGCAGCGCCCGCAAGCCACGTTGAACGGTACGGAGACCAGGTCGCCGATTTTCAGGTTCTCGACGTCGGAACCCTTCTCGATCACTTCGCCAGTGATTTCATGGCCCAGCACCAGACCGGTCTGCGCCGTGGTCCGGCCGCGCACCATGTGCTGGTCGGAGCCACAAATGTTGGTGGACACCACACGCAGGATCACCCCGTGCTCGATCTTCCTGCCACGCGGGTCCTGCATTTTCGGATAGTCGATTTTCTGTACTTCGACCTTGCCAGCGCCGAGATACACCACACCACGATTGCCAGACATGCTTTCACCTCGCTGTTGTTTTTATGGAACCGCGTTGCCCAGGCAGGCAGCGCGTTAAGTGCTCGGGTTATTGCTTGTTGGTTTTGCGTTGTCAGTTATGGCCCCTTCGCGAGCAGGCTCGCTCCCACGGGGATTTGTGTGGAAACACAGGTCTCTGTCACACCAACGATCAACTGTGGGAGCGAGCCTGCTCGCGAAAGCTATCTAAAGAACAACGGTTCTGTTGGCGTTCAAAAACACCCGTCTTTCGATGTGATAACCCACGGCCCGGGCCAAAGTCAGGCCCTCGATATCACGCCCCTTGGCGATCAAATCTTCCGGGTAATGACTGTGATCCACGGCCTCGACGCCCTGGGCGATGATCGGCCCTTCGTCGAGGTCGTTGTTGATGTAATGCGCCGTGGCGCCGACCAGTTTCACGCCCTTGTTGTAGGCCTGGTGATAGGGTTTGGCACCCTTGAACCCCGGCAGCAACGAGTGATGGATGTTGATCGCCTTGCCATCGAGCTTGCGGCACAACTCCGGTGACAGCACCTGCATGTAGCGGGCGAGGATCACCAGTTCGGCGCCGGACTCTTCGATCACCTGCCACACCTGACGCTCCTGCGACGGCTTGTCGTTGGGGTCGAGGGGGAAATGGTAGTAGGGAATCTGGTGCCAGTCGGCCAGCGGCTTGAGGTCCGGATGGTTGGACACCACCGCCGCCACGTCCATCGACAACTGGCCGATGCGCTGGCGGTAGAGCAAATCGTTGAGGCAGTGATCGGCCTTGGAGACCATGATCACCACTTTCGGCCGGTAGTTCGGCGCAGTCAGCTCGAAGACCATGCCAAACGCCTGACCACGCTCGGCGAGGCCGGCGCGGAAGGACTGTTCGTCAAAGCCGTCGGGCTGACGGAATTCCACACGAATGAAGAAGCGGCCCGAGAGCCGGTCATCGAACGAATGGTGCTCGGTGACGTAGCAACCCTGCTCGAACAGAAAACGCGTCACCGCGTCCACCGTGCCGAGCACGCTGGGGCAGTCGGCGGTCAGAATCCATGTGTCTGGGGCGCGGCTCATGGTGCGGTGACTCCTGTTTCAACATCTGTGAGCAGAGTGAACTCTGTGGCGAATGAGTTCTGTGGCGAGGGAGCTTGCTCCCGCTGGGTTGCGAAGCGACCCCAAAATCAGCAACCGCGTTCTTCCAGAAAGAATGCGCTCGCAGGTTTTTGCGACTGCTTCGCAGCCGAGCGGGAGCAAGCTCCCTCGCCACAAGAAGCAATCGCGGCAACCACTTAGTGTTACGCCTGCACGCTCAGGCCGTACTCGGCCGAAGCATCCTGCAACCACAACCACCAGTAATCCGAGAAGCTGCGGCGGATCAGCAGTTCCCAGGTGTCTTCGGCGGTGTGGCGAATCATCAGCTGCGACTTGGCGAACACCGTGCCCACGGCTTTGCCGACCGGGAAGTTGTTCGGGTGCACGTCGTAGCTGGTGGATTTCATCAGCACCTGACGCACGTTCGGCCCGCTCAGTTCGAGCACTTGCTGGCCGCCGCTGACGTTGACGATCGCGATGTGCAGGTCGCCCAGCGCTTCGCGCAGTTTCTGTTCGGCGGCGAATTCTTCACCGCTTGGCACGATCAGCAGCCACTCGTCCGGGCCCATCCATTGCAGGCTGGTTTCGCCTTTGACGATCACGCTCAGGGCGCCGGGCAACTCAATGCCGAGGGCCTTGTGCACGCCGGCGGCGAACGCGGCATCGTGACCATCGCCACGAATCGTCAGGTGACCGAGGAGTTTCTTTTCACGCACGATGACGCCGGCGTTCTTGCGGCCCTTGCCGACCAGGCTGGCGAGGTCGGCATGATGCAGCGACGACTCGGCACGGGCACCGGTGGTCGGGCGTTGTTGGTACACGTTGGCTGTGGTCATAAAGCACCTTCCTGAATTCTGTTGGTTCCTGCGGTGGCTGAACTGCCGCTTTCGCGAGCAGGCTCGCTCCCACAGGGGAACGCGGTCGAATGTGGGAGCGAGCCTGCTCGCGAATAGCCGCCCGCCCACAATTCCTGAGGCCATCAGATGTTCTGCCGATCCCCCTTCGGATCGAAGAACACCGAAGAAACGATCTCTGCCTCGATCACGCTGCCATCGGCCAACGGTGCAAACACCCGCTCGCCCATGCGCTTCAGACCGCCCTTGACCACGCCCATGGCAAACGAGTAACCGAGGGAGTTGTGCGCGTAGCTGGAGGTCACGTGGCCGACCATGGTCATCGGGATCGCCTGCTTGGTGTTGAACACCAGTTGCGCGCCTTCCGGCAGCCAGACGTTCGGGTCGATCGGCTTCAGGCCCACCAGTTGCTTACGCTGATCCTTCACGCAGTCTTCACGGTTCATGCCGCGCTGACCGATCCACGAGAACGGTTTGGTACGACCGACGCACCAGCCCATGTTCAGGTCGTCCGGGGTCATCGAGCCGTCGGTGTCCTGACCGACGATGATGAACCCCTTCTCGGCGCGCAGGACGTGCATGGTTTCAGTGCCGTACGGGGTCAGGTTGTACTGCTTGCCGGCTTCGACGATTTTCTCCAGCACGCCCATTGCGTAGTCGGCCTGGACGTTGACTTCGTACGACAGCTCACCGGTAAACGAGATACGGAACACCCGCGCCGGCACACCGCCGACCAGACCTTCTTTCCAGGTCATGAACGGGAACGCTTCGTTGGCCAGGTCGATGTCGGTCACGGCACTGAGCAGCTTGCGGCTGTTCGGCCCGGACAAGGTCATGGTCGCCCAGTGGTCGGTGACCGAGGTGAAGTACACCTTCATCTCCGGCCATTCGGTCTGGTGGTACAGCTCCAGCCATTGCAGCACGCGCGCCGCGCCGCCAGTGGTAGTGGTCATGACGAAATGGTTGTCGGCCAGGCAGGCCGTCACGCCGTCGTCGAAGACCATGCCGTCTTCTTTGCACATCAGGCCGTAACGCGCCTTGCCCACGTCGAGCTTGGTCCAGGCGTTGGTGTACACGCGGTTGAGGAACTCACGGGCATCCGGGCCTTGAATGTCGATCTTGCCCAGAGTCGAAGCGTCGAGCAGGCCGACGCTGTCGCGCACGGCTTTGCATTCGCGCTTCACCGCCGCATGCATGTCTTCGCCGTTCTTCGGGAAATACCATGGACGCTTCCACTGACCGACGTCTTCAAACTCGGCGCCGTTTTTCAGGTGCCATTGATGCAACGCGGTGTAGCGCACCGGTTCGAAGATGTGCCCGCAGTGACGACCGGCCACGGCGCCGAACGTTACCGGCGTGTAGTTCGGGCGGAACATCGTGGTGCCCATCTGCGGGATGGTCACGTTCAGTGAACGGGCAGCGATGGCCAGGCCGTTGACGTTGCCGAGCTTGCCCTGATCGGTGCCGAAGCCCAGCGCGGTGTAGCGCTTGACGTGCTCGACCGACTCGAAACCTTCGCGGGTCGCCAGTTCGATGGCGGCGGCGGTGACGTCGTTCTGCAGGTCGACGAATTGCTTCGGCGCCCGCGAAGTACCCTTCTCGTGCGGCACCTGGAACAGCGCCAGCGTCGCTTCTTCGAGACGGCTCAGGGCCTTGGGCAACGTGCCTTCGACCACACCGAAACCGGCTTCACTGGCAGCGCGTGCGCCACCTTCGAAACCATCGGCCAGCGAATCTCCGAGGCCATAAACGCCGTTGATGCCACCAACGCACACGCGCTTCTGCGGTGCTTCGCCCGGTACGAAACCGAGGATGTCTTCGCGCCAGACCGGCTTGCCACCGAGGTGCGAAGCCAGGTGCACCACCGGGCTGTAACCGCCGGAACTGGCGATCACGTCGCAGTCGAGCCATTCGCCCGGGCTGGTCACGGTGTGCGCTTTGACGTCAATCGCGGCAACGCGGGCTGCGGTGACGCGCTTGCTGCCACGGGCCTCGATCACGGCGCTGCCGGTGAGGATGCGAATGCCTTTGGCGCGGGCTTCTTCCACCAGTGCACCACGCGGATTGCTCCGTGCGTCGGCGATGGCGACCACTTGCAGGCTGGCGTCGAGCCAATCCAGCGCCACGCGGTAGGCGTGATCGTTGTTGGTGGTCAGCACCAGCTTCTTGCCCGGTGCCACGCCGTAACGGCGCACGTAAGTCGAGACCGCACCGGCGAGCATGTTGCCCGGCACGTCGTTGTTGCCGTAGACCAGCGGACGCTCGTGGGCACCGGTCGCCAGCACCACACGCTTGGCGCGGACACGGTGGATGCGCTGACGCACCTGACCGATTGGCGCGCGGTCGCCGAGGTGATCGGTGAGGCGTTCATGAATGGTCAGGAAGTTGTGGTCGTGGTAACCGTTAACGGTGGCGCGCGGCAACAGCAGCACGTCCGGAGTGTTCTTCAATTCAGCGATGACGCTGGCCACCCACTCCATCGCCGGTTTGCCGTCGAGGCTTTCGCGCGAGTCAAGCAGGCTGCCGCCGAACTCTTCCTGCTCATCGGCGAGAATCACCCGCGCACCACTGCGCGCAGCCGCCAGGGCAGCCGCCAGACCGGCAGGGCCGGCGCCGACGATCAGCACGTCGCAGTGCTGGTTCATGTAGTCGTAGGTGTCCGGATCGACTTCGGTCGGCGAACGGCCCAGACCGGCAGCCTTGCGAATGTACTTCTCGTACGTCATCCAGAACGATTGCGGGTACATGAAGGTTTTGTAGTAGAAACCCGGCGGCATCAGCTTGCCGCCGACCTTGCCGAGAATGCCCATCATGTCGTTGTTGACGCTCGGCCAGCCGTTGGTGCTGGTGGCGACCAGGCCTTGGTACAGCGCCTGTTGCGTGGCGCGCACGTTGGGGATCTGCGTGGCTTCGGTGGCACCGATCTGCAGCACGGCGTTCGGCTCTTCGGCACCGGCGGCGAAGATCCCGCGAGGACGCGAATACTTGAAGCTGCGGCCGATGATGTCGACGCCGTTGGCGATCAGTGCCGAGGCCAGGGAGTCGCCCTCGAAGCCTTTGTAGCTCTGACCGTTGAAGGTAAAGCTCAGCACTTTGTTGCGGTCGATCCGTCCACCGTTGGACAGGCGATTAGTCTGGCTCATACCTTCTCTCCCAGCGCCGTCGTGGCTGTTTTTGCCGTATCAGCCTTGTCGGTGAATTGCGGCTTGGTGCCGATCTTGTAGGTTTCGAGAATCTCGTAGGTCACGGTGTCGCGGGTGACGTTGAAGTACTGGCGGCAACCGGCGACGTGATCCCACAACTCGTGGTGCAGCCCACGCGGGTTGTCGCGGAAGAACATGTAATCGCCCCACTCTTCATCGGTGCAGGCGTTCGGATCCAGCGGACGCGGGATGTGCGCCTGACCGGATGCATGGAATTCCTCTTCGGAGCGCAGTTCGCCGCAGTGAGGACAGAAGATATGCAACATGGGGATTTCTCCTGTTAGTGGGCGACGGCAGCAGCGCCGTGTTCGTCGATGAGTGCGCCGTTGTGGAAACGGTCGATGGAAAACGGTGCTGCCAATGGGTGCATTTCACCCTTGGCCAGACTCGCGGCAAACACGTTGCCCGAGCCAGGCGTGGCTTTGAAGCCGCCGGTGCCCCAACCGCAGTTGAAGAACATGTTCGGTACCGGGGTTTTCGAAATGATCGGGCAAGCGTCTGGCGTGGTGTCGACGATGCCGCCCCACTGGCGGTTCATGCGCACCCGCGACAGCACCGGGAACATCTCGACGATCGCCTGGATGGTGTGCTCGATCACCGGGTACGAACCGCGCTGGCCGTAACCGTTGTAACCGTCGATACCGGCGCCGATCACCAGGTCGCCCTTGTCGGACTGGCTAATGTAACCGTGCACGGCGTTGGACATGATCACGCTGTCGATAATCGGTTTGATCGGCTCGGACACCAGCGCCTGCAGCGGGTGGGATTCGATCGGCAGACGGAAACCGGCCAGCTTGGCCATGTGTCCGGAGTTACCGGCGGTGACCACGCCGACGCGTTTGGCGCCGATGAAACCCTTATTGGTTTCAACGCCGATGCATACGCCGTTTTCCTTGCGGAAACCGATGACTTCGGTCTGCTGGATCAAGTCCACGCCCAAGGCGTCGGCGGCACGGGCAAAGCCCCAGGCCACGGCATCGTGACGGGCAACGCCGCCACGACGTTGAACGGTCGCGCCCATCACCGGGTAGCGGGTGTTTTTCGAGCAGTCGAGGTACGGGATCTCGTCGGCCACTTGCTTGGCGTTGAGCAGTTCGCCGTCGACGCCATTGAGGCGGTTGGCGCTGACCCGACGCTCCGAATCACGGATGTCCTGCAGGGTGTGGCACAGGTTGTAGACGCCGCGCTGGGAGAACATCACGTTGTAGTTCAGATCCTGCGACAGGCCTTCCCACAGTTTCATCGCGTGTTCGTACAGGTGCGCCGACTCGTCCCACAGGTAGTTGGAACGCACGATGGTGGTGTTGCGCGCGGTGTTGCCACCGCCCAGCCAGCCCTTCTCGACCACGGCCACGTTGGTGATGCCGTGCTCTTTCGCCAGATAGTAGGCGGTCGCCAGACCGTGCCCGCCACCGCCGACGATGACCACGTCGTAGACCTTCTTCGGCGTCGGCGTGCGCCACATGCGCTGCCAGTTCTCGTGGTGGCTGAGGGAGTGTTTGAAGAGGCCGAAGCCCGAATAGCGTTGCATAGTCATTTACTCCAAACCGCTCAGCGATAAACCGGGTAGTCGGCGCACAGTGCCGCGACGTTCTTGGCCACATTCGCTTCAACGTCGGCGTCACCGAGGTTGTCGAGGATGTCGCAGATCCAGCCGGCCAGCGCTTCGCACTGGGCGACCTTGAAGCCACGCGTGGTGACGGCCGGGGTGCCGATGCGCAGGCCCGAGGTCACGAACGGCGACTGCGGGTCGTTCGGCACGGCGTTCTTGTTGACGGTGATGTGCGCGCGGCCAAGGGCGGCGTCAGCATCTTTGCCGGTCAGGCCCTGACGGATCAGGCTGACCAGAAACAGGTGGTTGTCGGTACCGCCGGACACTACATCGTAGCCACGTTTGATAAACACGCTGGCCATGGCCTTGGCGTTATCGATCACTTGTTGCTGATAGGCCTTGAAACCGGGCTCCAGCGCTTCCTTGAAGCACACCGCCTTACCGGCGATGACATGCATCAGCGGGCCGCCCTGGGCGCCAGGGAATACCGCGGCGTTGAGCTTTTTCTCGATCTCTTCGTTGGACTTGGCCAGGATCAGCCCGCCACGCGGACCGCGCAGGGTCTTGTGGGTGGTGGTGGTGACCACGTCGGCGTAAGGCAGCGGGTTCGGGTACAGGCCAGCAGCGACCAGACCGGCGACGTGGGCCATGTCGACGAACAGCAGCGCACCCACTTTGTCGGCAATCTGGCGGAAGCGCGGGAAATCCAGTGTTTTCGAGTAGGCGGAGAACCCGGCAACGATCATCTTCGGTTTGCACTCGACGGCCAGACGCTCGACTTCGTCGTAATCGATCAGCCCGGTGTCGGTGTTGATCCCGTACTGCACCGCGTTGTAGAGCTTGCCCGAGGACGAGACTTTCGCGCCGTGGGTCAGGTGACCGCCATGAGCGAGGCTCATACCGAGAATGGTGTCGCCCGGCTGGATCAGTGCCAGATACACGGCGCTGTTGGCCGAGGAACCGGAGTGCGGCTGGACGTTGGCGTAATCGGCACCGAACAGTTGCTTGGCGCGTTCGATGGCCAGCGCTTCGACTTTATCCACATGCTCGCAGCCACCGTAGTAGCGCTTGCCCGGATAACCTTCGGCGTATTTGTTGGTCAGGCCACTGCCTTGCGCTTGCATCACGCGCTTGCTGGTGTAGTTCTCCGACGCGATCAGCTCGATGTGATCTTCCTGACGTTGCTCCTCGGCATTCATCGCCGCCAGCAGTGCATCGTCGTAACCCTGGATCTGGTCTTGCTTGCTGAACATCGCGTCTCTCCCAGCGGCGTCGGTGCGCCATTTCGTCTTGGTCAGGCACGCGGCTTGCGGAGGTGCCCTTTGATGCGATGGTATGGCCGGCGCAGACAGCCCAGATGCCTACGGACGCCACACAAAGGTGCGTTTACGACATGGCTCGAAATGACCGATTGAATTCGTGGAGATCCCCTGTGGGAGCGAGCCTGCTCGCGAAGAGGCCGGCACATCCGACATGGAAGTTGGCTGACAGACCGCCTTCGCGAGCAGGCTCGCTCCCACAGGGGTCAGGTGTATGCCGCACGGATGGCGAGCAGCAGGAGGAAATGCAGGGGATAGAGCGCATAGGCCCAGCGTCGCATTGGCGGTGACTGGAGATGTCGCGCATGTCGCAACAGGAACACCCCGAGCATTGGCGCAAACAGACACGCCGCGATACCAAACACCGCCACGTAGTTGCCGAACTCCGCTGCCTCATACAGCACCCGCCACTGATTGCCCGCCAGACACACCAGCCCCGGCAACAGGCCGAAATACCAGGGACGACGGATCACCCCCAGCAGCGCCAGCGGCAGCAACACGCCAAACACGCCGAACATCAGCCATTGCGAAAACAGCGCCGCCAGCAGCAAGGCACCGACGCCCAACAGTCGCGACAGTAGCGTGCGATCTTGCCAGCCCCGCGCCACCAGCAACCCCAGCGCCAGCGTAGGCATCACGTTCAAGGTGTCGGGATCGGGAATGTACAAGCGGTAAGGAATCTCGCTGACCAGACTGAACAGCAGCAACCAGCCCAGATAGCGCCACTCGGTCTTCTGCGCACCGGCCCGGGCCAGGTTCGCCGCCATCGCCAGACAGAACCACGGGAATGCCATGCGCCCCGGCACATACAGCCAATCGGCGCTGATCCCGACATATCGCAGGTGATCGAGCAGCATGCTCAGCAGCGCCAGCCACTTGAGCAGATCGAGTGCGCCGTCGCGTTTAGTCACGTGCATAATCGGGTAACAAACTGGTAATTTCCTGACAGTGACATCCCGTGTGCTCCCCGGAAGATCTTCGGTAAAGTGCGCACCCTCATTGACCACGAGCCTTCACAAGAGTCTCGACCACGGAAGCCGGCCATGACCGACAAGAGCCAACAATTCGCCAGCGACAACTACTCCGGCATCTGCCCCGAAGCCTGGGCCGCCATGGAACAGGCCAACCACGGCCACCAGCGCGCTTATGGCGACGATGAATGGACCGCACGTGCGGCCGACCATTTCCGCAAGCTGTTCGAAACCGACTGCGAGGTGTTCTTCGCCTTCAACGGCACCGCCGCCAACTCGCTGGCGCTGTCGTCACTGTGCCAGAGTTACCACAGCGTGATCTGCTCGGAAACCGCCCACGTCGAAACCGATGAATGCGGCGCCCCGGAATTCTTCTCCAACGGCTCGAAACTGCTGATCGCCGGCACCGAAAACGGCAAGATCACCCCGCAGTCGATCCGCGAAGTCGCGCTCAAGCGCCAGGACATCCACTACCCGAAACCGCGCGTCGTGACCCTGACTCAGGCCACTGAAGTCGGCAGCGTCTACACCCCGGAAGAAGTCCGCGCCATCAGCGCCACCTGCAAGGAACTGGGCTTGCACCTGCACATGGACGGCGCGCGTTTCTCCAACGCCTGCGCGTTCCTCGGCTGCTCGCCAGCCGACCTGACCTGGAAAGCAGGTGTCGATGTGCTGTGCTTCGGCGGCACCAAAAACGGCATGGCGGTGGGTGAGGCAATCCTGTTCTTCAACCACAAACTGGCCGAAGACTTCGATTACCGCTGCAAACAGGCTGGGCAACTGGCGTCGAAAATGCGTTTCCTGTCGGCACCGTGGGTCGGCATCCTCGAAAACGACGCCTGGCTCAAATACGCCCGCCACGCCAACCACTGCGCGCAACTGCTGGCCGAGCTGGTCAGCGACATCCCGGGTGTGGAACTGATGTTCCCGGTGCAGGCCAACGGCGTGTTCCTGCAACTCTCGGAACCGGCCATCGCCGCGCTGACCGCCAAGAACTGGCGCTTCTACACCTTCATCGGCAAGGGCGGCGCGCGTTTCATGTGCTCGTGGGACACCGAAGAAGAACGTGTGCGCGAACTGGCGCGCGACATCCGCGAAGTGATGTCCGCCTGATTCTTCCTCTGTAGGAGCTGCCGCAGGCTGCGATCTTTTGATCTTGATCTTAAAAACAAAATCAAAAGATCGCAGCCTGCGGCAGCTCCTACAGGGATTGCGATGTTCCTTGGTCTACATTGTCTGTCGAGCCCTCCGCTCACATAACAACAAGCAGGAGCATCGGCATGTCGCTACAAGGCAAAACCCTGTTCATCACCGGCGCCAGCCGTGGCATCGGGCGTGAGATTGCGCTGCGGGCCGCGAAGGACGGGGCCAATATCGTGATTGCGGCCAAGAGCGCCGAAGCCCATCCGAAATTGCCGGGCACCATCCACAGCGTCGCCGCAGAAGTCGAAGCGGCCGGCGGCAACACCTTGGCGCTGCAACTGGATGTACGTGATGAAGACGCGGTGCGCCGTGCGCTGGCCCAGGCCAACGCGCATTTCGGTGGCATCGATGCGCTGGTGAACAATGCCGGGGCGATCAAATTGACCGGTGTGCAACACATCGAACTCAAGCGGTTCGACCTGATGCACCAGATCAACACCCGTGCGGTGCTGCTATGCAGCCAGGCCGCCCTGCCCTATCTGAAGAAATCCGCCGGGCACATCCTCAACCTGTCGCCGCCGCTGAACCTGGCGAGCAAATGGTTCGCCCAATACAGCCCCTACACCGTGACCAAGTACGGCATGAGCATGCTGACCGTGGGCATGAGCGAGGAATTCGCCAGTTACGGCATCAGCGTCAATTCGCTGTGGCCGCAGACGATGATTGCCACGGCGGCGATCGAGTTTCAGCTGGGGAACCGCGAGTCGTTCAAGCATGCGCGCACGCCTTCGATCATGGCGGATGCGGCGCATGTGATTCTGGATAGCAGCCGGCGGCAGATCACTGGACGACTGCTGATCGACGAAGAAATTTTGCGTGAGCACGGCGTGACTGAATTCGATCACTACCGATTCGAACCGGACAGTAATGCAACCCTGATGCCTGACTTGTTCGTGGATTGAATTCCCCTGTAGGAGCTGCCGAAGGCTGCGATCTTTTGATCTTGCTTTTAAGATCAAGATCAAAAGATCGCAGCCTTCGGCAGCTCCTACAGGGATCCGGCTCAGAATTCGATTCTGACGTCGCCTTTCGGCACGCTGCAGCACGACAGAATGTACCCTTCCGCCTCGTCGTCCTCGGTAATCCCGCCGTTGTGCTCCATCTCTACTTCGCCCCCAAGCTTCATCACCTTGCACGTGCCGCAAATGCCCATGCCGCAAGCTTTCGGAATCATCAGGCCCAGCTTGGCCGCCGCCGCATGCACGGTTTCGCCCGGGGCCACGCGAATGCTCTTGCCGGAGGCGGTGAACTCGACCTGATGCAGATCCGCTGCGTCGATTTCCGGTGCCTCGGCCGCTTGTTCGGCTTGCTCCACCGCATCGGCGCGAGCTTCCGGTGGCGTGGCGCCGAAGGATTCCTCGTGATAACGCGACATGTCGTAACCGGCGGCTTCGAGCAGGCGCTTGACCGCCGTCATGTACGGCGTCGGGCCGCAGCAGAACACTTCGCGCTCAAGGAAGTCGGGAACCATCAGCTCCAGCATCTTGTGATTGAGGTAGCCGCGATAGCCGGCCCACGGCTCGCCCAGCCCGTGTTTCTCGCAGATCAGGTGCAGGCTGAAGTTGTCGATCCGCGACGCCATGTGTTCCAGCTCGCGGTGGTAAATGATGTCTTTCGGCGAGCGGGCGCTGTGGATAAAGGTCATGTCGACATTGGCGTTGGTGTCGTAGAACCAGCGCGCCATCGACATGCACGGGGTGATCCCCACGCCGCCGCTGAGATACAGCACTTTCGGGCTCGGGAAGTCGATGGCATTGAACAGCCCGACCGGCCCGTGCACCGCCAGCTCCTGGCCTTCATGCAGGGTGTCGTGCAACCAGTTGGAAACCTTGCCGCCCGGCACGCGCTTGATGGTCACCGAGAAGCTGTACGGCACCGACGGCGAACTGGAAATGGTGTACGAACGCATGATCGGCTGACCGTCGATTTCCAGCTCCAGGGTTACAAACTGCCCAGGCTTGAAGAAGAACAGGATCGGCTGGTCGGCCATGAAGCAGAAGGTGCGTACGTCCCAGGTTTCCTGGATGACTTTGACGCAACGGACGATGTGTCGGCCATTGGCCCAGGTCTGGGTGGTGACCGGATTCAGGAAGCTGTTGGACATGCTGTTCTCCACGGCCGACTGTCGGCCTTCATGTGGCGATTCTGCGTATAGCGTGAACCGCCCGTTTACCTATCCGCGACATCGGCATACTTATCGCGACCAGCCCCCAACCACCGGGGGTTGCGCGTCGGGAACAGATTGCACCATGTCGCCCATGGATAAGGTTCCGGGCAGCGCCGGCCCCACACTCGCCACACACCAAGACGAATTCTTTACACCTTGCGTAGCAACCCTGATCAGCCACTTTCGCCGGCCACGCAGATGGCCTTGAGGATCACATTGATGGACACCGCAAAAATCAGCCTGGGCGACCCGCTGGAACCCGCACGCAAGGCCACCGCACAGATGCTGCAGGAGCGCGAACGTACTTTTTCGCTGCCGCAGCCGTTCTATAACGATGAACGCCTGTTCGATATCGACATGCAGGAAATCTTCCAGAAGGAATGGTTGATCGCCGGCATGACCTGCGAGATCCCGGCCAAGGGCAACTACATCACCCTGCAGATCGGCAAGAACCCGATCATCGTCATTCGTGGCGCCGAGGGTGTGGTGCATGCGTTCCACAACGTCTGTCGCCACCGAGGCTCGCGCCTGTGCACCAGCGACAAGGGCAAGGTTGCCAAACTGGTCTGCCACTACCACCAGTGGACCTACGAGCTGGACGGTCGCCTGCTGTTCGCCGGTACCGAGATGGGCGCCGACTTCGACATGAAGCAGTACGGCCTCAAACCGGTGAATGTGAAGACGGCCGGCGGCTACATCTTCATCAGCCTGGCGGAAAATCCGCCGGCCATCGATGACTTCCTGTCGACGCTGAACCACTACATGGAACCGTACGACATGGAGAACACCAAGGTGGCGGTGCAAACCACCTTGATGGAAAAGGCCAACTGGAAACTGGTGCTGGAAAACAACCGCGAGTGCTACCACTGCGGCGGCTCGCACCCTGAATTGCTGAAAACCCTGCTGGAATGGGACGACGTGACCGACCCGCGCGCCGATCAGGCGTTCAAGGATCACGTTGCCGCGTCTGCTGCTGCTTGGGAAGCCGAGAAAATCCCTTACGCCCACGCCAGTTTCGGCCTGCGCAACCGCATCGTGCGCATGCCGCTGCTCAAGGGCACCGTGTCGATGACCCTGGACGGCAAACAGGGCTGCGCCAAGCTGATGGGCCGGATCAAGAATCCGGACCTGGGTTCGATGCGCATCCTGCACCTGCCGCACTCGTGGAACCACTGCATGGGCGATCACATTATCGTCTTCACCGTGTGGCCGATCAGCGCCCAGGAAACCATGGTCACCACCAAATGGCTGGTGCACAAGGACGCCGTCGAAGGCGTGGATTACGACGTCGAACGCATGCGCCAGGTGTGGGACGCGACCAACGACCAGGACCGGCGTCTGGCCGAAGAAAACCAGCGCGGGATCAACTCCACGGCTTATCAGCCGGGGCCGTACTCGAAGACCTATGAGTTTGGCGTGGTCAACTTCGTGGACTGGTACAGCGAGCGGATGCTGAACAACCTCGGGGCCGAGCCGGCGCCGTACCTCAAAGGCGTGCCTGTCCAAGGCTAAAAGCAAAGGCTTCGCGAGCAGGCTCGCTCCCACATTTGGAATGCGTTCCAACTGTGGGAGCGAGCTTGCTCGCGAAGAGGCCGGCCCAGTCACCGCGTCACCTGGATGACCACCTCACCGAACCATCCTCCCCAATAAACTCCTCAAAAATCTCCTCCCCCACCAGCCGGATTTTCGCGTACCCATTCAACACCCGCAGCGGATAGTCCGGATCGTTCGCATCCTGCGTCTCCGAAAACAGCACTCGCGAATGGCCGTTCAGCTCGCTGGTGGTGCCGTAGGGAATCGCTCCATGCCCGGCGCAGCGCGCATGCAGTCCACCTTGTGGCGCATAGACGATGCCGTTATGCAGATGCCCCCAATACCAGTAATCCGGCTCGCGCCCCAGCGCATCACACACCGGTTGATACAGCGCGGTCTTGTGGTGCCCGGTGATGTCGAAGCCCTGATGGTGGCTGAGCACCATGAGTTTCTTGCGTTTCGGCAGGCCCTTCATCCACTCGATCTGCGGTTTGTTGAGGGTGCCGTCCATGTACAGGTTCATGACATCCGAAGCGTACGCGGTGTCCAGCCCGACAATCAGCCAGTCGTCGTTGATCAGGGCAAAGTAGCTGGTGCCTTGCTGCCCCGGAAAACGCGCGGCCAGCTCCTTGAAGTAACCGTGGGCGCCGCTGTACATCTCGTGATTGGAGTTGAGGGTGAACGAGCCGTGGGTGCCCATCGGCCAGCCGGCCATGTCGGTGTCTTCCTGGGAGTGGCTGCCAGCGTAATAAACGTCCCCCAAATGAATGGTGAAATCAGCGTTCGCCAGTTGCATCTGGTTGGCCACCGACACCGCTGGCGCGTGGCTGTTGAACGGCCCGGTGCCCCAGTCACCGGCAATCGCCAGCGTCACTTCGCGATCCATGGTCACCATCGCCGGGTCAGTGCCGAAGGTCGCGTGATGGCGCAGGTTCTCGATCCACTTGAGCAGCGCCTCGCTCCACAGCAGATCCAGCAGCTCCCATTTGCGACAACCCAGCAGCGTGCCGTCCTTGAGCACTCTGGTTTGCAGTTGATCGGGCGATTGCGGCAACGGCGTGGCATTGCCGATGCGCAGGATCGAAAGACCGTGGGACAACTCCCACGGCACCGCCGGTTCGTCGTCCGGCAGCTCGCCATTTTTCAGCACGTATTGCGCCTGATCGTGGCCGCGCTGCAGCAGCTTGATGATTGCCTGAAACTCCTGCGGCTCCAATTCGCTGATGAGCTTCATCCAGGCCATTTCCATGCGCGTGAACAAGCCGTGAATGCGCACCTTGACCTTGTCGTATTCATGCTTCAGATGACCGACCGCTGACATGGCGTAATCCTCTATCCGTAAGGGTTCACAGGGTTTTCATGAATTCGATCAACGCCCGTTTGTCGTCGTCCGACAGCGTGGTGCCATACAGGTGACCGCTGTTGTGGTTGCCCTCCAGCCGCGTGTCGTATTTGAAGTCCGCCGAGGCTTTGGCCTGGGCACCCGTGGTGACGAAGCCGACGTTGACCGGGTCGTAGACATCGGAGCCGGTGATGAACACCACCGGGCGTTTTTCCGGCGGTTGCAGCAAGTCCCACAGGGTCGGCACCGAACCGTTGTGCAGGTACGGCGCGCGCAGCCAGATGCCGTCGGTCGGCGTGTTGCTGTAGCTCTGGGTCTTGCGATACGCGCCGAAGTCGAACGGCGGTTTCTTGAAGGTGTGGAACGCCGTCACCAGACCGGTGGTGAATGAGTCCAGCCGATGTGGATCGGTGCCGAGCTGATCGATGTTGGTGGTCACTTGCCCGGTGTCGGCGCGACCGAAGTCGTGGCACGCGGCGCAATTGGCGTCCCAGATGGGTTTGCCCCGGGCGACCTTGGCCTGATCCAGTGCCCACGGCCACGCCGGCGCCTTGTGCCCGAGCAGCCAGTTGGTCACCCGGTTGAAGCTTGGCGGCAGCACCGACTCCGGCGTTGCGCCCACGGCCATTGCCGCGGCGTAGTTGCGTTCGTGGATCTTGTTGTTATTGCCGTCCCAGTGCAGGTACATCGACTCCCGCGGTTTCTGGTTCCACACTTGCGGCAGGTCGACGGTGCCGATGGTCGAGTCATCCGGGAAGCCAAACACCACCATTTTCGTCGGATTGAAGGTGTCGGTGCGGCCCGGGCCCTGTTGCGGACGCAGCTTTTGCCAGGCGTAGGCCTGCTTCTGTTTGAGCAAAGCGCTTTTCGCCATCGGGATGATCAGGTAGCGGTTGTAGAGCTTCTCGAAAAAGCCCAGCTGGAACTTGCCGTTGATCGCCGCCATCACCGCGTCGGTGGTGAATGTCGGATCGCTGGCGCAATCGTAGGCGAACCACTGGAAGGCCTGCAGTTGCAGGGTGTTGGCCGGCGCGCTGGGCACGTTGACCGCGACGTCGCTGGCATTGGCCCGGTAGGAGCCGGTGTGACACAGCGCGCAGTTCGGTTCCACGGTCGGGTAGCCGATCTGCCGCTTGGCCATGCCGATCGGCAGGTCCTTGCCGTTCTCATAGAGAAAGCCGAAGACCTCCCAGCCGCCGGGCTTGGGCAGTTTTTCCGGGCACATCTGTGGCAGCACGGCGAACAGGTAATACGGGATCCGCGCTTCGATACCCAGGCCAATCGCGGCGTATTTGTAGTGATCTTCGTCGGAGGCGTATTCCTGCTCCGGCACAACCCGCAGCATCTGGTACCAGGTCTCGTAACCGATAAACCCCAACACCGCGACAACCACCAGCGTGCCGACCTTGAAGGCGTGACTGTGCCATTGCCGCGCCCAGGCCGCACGCCACTCGCGACAGCCATCGCAGAGCAGCGCCCATGGCCGGTTCGCGGGCGTGGTACCGAGGTACAGCAGAATGCCGAGGATCAGGAAAAAGCTCAGATCGCCCAGCAGCATCGGCACGAATACCGAGCCTTGGCTGCTGGTGTTGATCAGGTAAATCCAGAACACCACGGCGATCAGCCGCGTCAGTACGCACAGCCAGGAATGCACCACATAGCGCGGCGCATTGAAGCCCGACGGCATGTAAAACACGCTGATGCCCACCAGCAGCATCCCGGCGTTTTCCAGCCACGGGTCGGAGAGTTGCGGCGGCAGCCCGACCACCGATGTCAGCAACCCCGGCGCAAACAGCGCGGGGATCGCGAACACCATGTTCATCGCAATGCCGAGCCAGATGAAGCGTTGAAACCAGCGGATGTAGCTGTCCATGTCTTCCATTTCCTTCTGACCACCAACCTGCAATGTCCCTTGTAGTGAGGGGATTTATCCCCGACGGGTCGCGAAGCGACCCCAAACCCTGCCAGCGCGGCATGTCAGGATCACCGCGCGCTCAGGTTTTACGACTGCTGCGCAGCCGATCGGGGATGAATCCCCTCGCCACAGAGAATCTCCTCAACACAGAAATCAGTAATCGATCTCAACCGAGGGCCGTTTTCTCCAGGTGTTCAAGGATGAGCGGATACACATCCACCACCGCGTTCTTGCCGAACATGCAGTCGATGTGGCCGTAACCCGGCACCACATGCCGGCTGTAGCGCTCCGGCCCGTGGACTGCGCAGACGCGCTGGTAGGTCTTGAGTGTGCTTTCCGGCAGGTAACACTGGTTTTCCGCGCCGCTGATAAAGCAGATCGGCATCGTCAGCCGCTCGAAGTGCGGCATGTACACATCGTTGCCCTTGAAATCCACCAGATGCCCTTTGCGCACGATCAGCGCCAAATGCTCGAAGGTCTCGATGTTCGACTCGCCGAACAGTTCATGCAGGTTGTCGTGCAGGGTTTCGTTAAGGGTGTCGTGGCGATACAGCGAGGCGTACATGAAGGTGATGCGGTGGCACACCGGGTTGGTGCAGTAGCCCTGCGCTTCGATCCGCGCGTAGCCGTTGAGGGCTTTGTTGTAGAGGCGGTTGAACCAGTTTTCCTTGCTGTCGGCGTAAGCGGTCATCGATTTGATACCGATGGCGTCGAGCATTCCCGGCAAGTGCAGACCCGCCTTCAGTCCTGTGGCCGTGGCGACCACGGTGTCAGCGGCAATCTGCGAGCAGACCACCGAACGCACGCCTTGCAACCCCGCCAACAGCGACATGAAGAACGTCGTCGCGCCGTAGCAATGCACCACGCATTGCACGTCTTTGGCCTGCGTCTCTTGCTGAATCTGCGCGATGGCAGCCTTGAAGTCGTACTGGGCGATCTGGTCGCCGTTCCATTCCTTCTTGCTCGCCGGCAACAGAATGCTCACCCGGAAATCCAGCAGCCACACGTCATAGTCGTGCTTGCACAAGTACTCCAGCAGGTTGGTCTGGATCGTGTCGGTGGAAAAGATATTCGAACCGACACCCAAGCCATGCACCAGCATCACCGGGCCTTTGCTGCCGGCCTGATAACGGGTCAGGCGCAGTTCGACGCCGTCCTCGGTGGGGAAGAAATGCACCGCCGGGGTTGGCGCATCCAGCGGCCGCTTCAGCCGTGGCGGCGCGTCGGGGTTGAAGTATTTGTCACCGGCAAACACCCCGCCGTAACTCTCCCAGAGAATCCCGGCGAAAAACTTGCCGAACCGCGCCAGGCCTTCGATGCGCTCACGCTCGTTGCGCGCGTTGAGCACTTTCATGGTGGTCATCTGCTTGGCGAAATCGGTCGGATGAATGTGCATCACCCCGGAGCCGATCACCTCGCCCGACTTGTCCGACCCGCGGTACAGCGTCACGTACAGGGTGCTGGTGTCGTGCCAGATATTCAGCACGCCGTTGTCTTCCGGCACGGTTTTGAAGGCGCTGAAGTAATAGTCGGTGCCGTCCTCGGCGGTCAGTTTCATGTCGTATTTCATGTGCCGCGTGTCGACCTGCTGCTCGAACTGTTCGAACAGGTTGAACACGCCGTTGCTGGCGGTCAGTGGTTGCGGCGACAGCGCCGGGGCGTTGACCGTGCCGACGATGGTCGCGGCATGCTCCGGCTCCTTGATCATCCGGTTGAGGTCGTTGGCGGTGATGGTCAGGGTGAAGTCGATGGGCGAGTTGTCCGCCTCGCCGCGTTTGGCCGCCGCCTCGTAGACTTTCAGATCGGTGCTTTGTGCGGCGGTGAAAGCGCGGGAGAAATAGCCCTTCATGGTTTCGGTGAACTGCACGCCGAGGGTCGGCGGGGGCACCTGTTTGCGCGGTGCCGAGGGCAGTGTGTAGTCGATGTGCCAACCCCGGTCAGCGGCGAGCAGGCCCATGTTGCGCTCGCTCACGGCGGAGATGGTCAGCAGCGGATTGACCGCCAGCGAGGTCGGGATCACCGCGCCGTCCGTCACGTAAAGACTGGCGTAGACATCGGTGCCGGCCGCGCCGCTGAACACCTGGCCCTTGTGATTGACCACGCCTTGCGCCGCGTCTTCACCCATCACGCAACCGCCCAGCGGATGCACCGAGACGATGCTGTGCTTGAGCAACTGGGTCCAGATCGGGTTCTCGACCCAGACCCCGCCCAGTGCCTTGGTGCTCTGGTACAGCCGTTCGTTGCCGAGCTTGAAGTTTTCCTGCTCGCCGACGCCCGGCCAGTCGATGCGCAACTGGTCCTTGTTGTCGAGCAGCATTCGGCCCTGGCCACTGTCGTGGCTCATGATCAGGTAGGTCTGCATGTTATGCAGCGCGCCGTAATACGGGCCGCGCAGAAAGCTTTCGGCCTCGCGCTCCTTGTAGCCAAGCTTGCCGCTGAAACTGTCGTCGGTGGCCTTGCCGATCATCTCGGCAAACCCGGCCATCGCCGGCACCATTGGCCGGCCGAGCGCGCCGGGGATCGAACCTTCCTCGATGACCATGCGGCTGCGCCAGTCACCTTCGGTGCGCATGTCGATGATCGAGGTGATGCACGGGCCGACCGGGTGCAGCTCCTTGGCCGAATGCGCGCCGAAGCCGATGCCGTTGATGGTCTGCTCGCAGTTGTGGCCGAAGCCGAGGATGTCGCCGTTACCGCTCATGTTCTCGCCGAGCTGGCCGGACATCACCAGGCCCTTGTCCCGTGAGCGCAACAGGATCTCGGTAGAACCGAGAGTGCCGGCGGAGACCACGACGATATCGGCCTTCACGAACAGCGTCGGCGCGTCGAACTTCTCGCGACCGCTGTCGAGGTACTGGAAGTGCACGATCCAGCCATCGCCGTCGCGCTCCAGATGCCGCACCTCAGCCTGGCAGAAAATCTCCGCGCCATGGTTCCAGGCGTCCGGCAGATAATTCATCAGCGTGGTGTTCTTGGCCTTGTTGTTACAGCCCGAGACACAGTCGCCGCACTGGTTGCACGGCAACTGTTCGACGCCGACGTGGTTGAGATTGTTCGGCAGTTTGTCGAAGGTCACGTTGATCGGTGGCTTGTAGAAGTGCGCGCCTTGCTTGAGGTAGTCCGCAGACTTTTTGTTGGCGTCGAGCTTGGGCAGGTTCGGGGCGCTGTTCGGGTACGGATTGGGCTTGAGCATTTCCCGGGCGCGGGCGTAACCGTCCTTGAGCAAGGTATCGCGGTGTTCGCGTACCGCTTGCGGCCAGCGCGGGTCGTCAAACACCCCGGGCTCTGGCTCCAGTGCCACGTTGGCGTTGATCAACGACGTACCGCCGAGGCCACAACCGACCACCACATTCTGCTGGGCATTCACGTGCAGATCGAACAGGCCGGTGCGCGAGCCAATGTGGCCGTCCGGGTCGTGGATCTGCAACTCTTCAGTCGCGGCAATCATGGTGTTGGGGTATTCACCGGGCTGAATTTCCCGCCCGCGTTCGAGCAGGCACACCTGCTTGCCGGCCCGGGACAGGCGCGACGCAGCAATGCCGCCGCCATAGCCGGAGCCGATAACGATCACGTCATAGTGTTCCTTGATTTCACTGATGGGCGTTGCGATGCGTGTCATGAGGGTGTTCCTCTCTCAGGCAGATGGGGGCAACTCTGCGGTTGCCTGCAATCAATGGGCGAACGGGCACCTGGCCTCCGGGGCGAGCCCGGCGACAGCACAACGGTCGGAGCAGCAGGTCGCTACAGACGAGCGTGTTGATTGGCCGCACGACGTAACGTGCGCTTGCGGGGCGAGGGGGGATGGCGGTGTGGGCGGCTATCCATCATGCGTTCTCCCAGAACCTGATGTGGATAAGTGACGGCTGTCCTTGTGCCATTGCAGTGAAGACAGCGCAGGAATCGAAGTCAAGGCAACGCTTTAGAACTGTATGAAATCTGATCAATTGCTGTTTGGACTATGGCCGGCGGGGCTTGCAGGGTTTGACGAACAAGTTATCCACATAGCCATGCACAACAAATGGGGGTAACTGTGGATGAATGGAAAAATAACTGCCTGATTTGTGAAGAAAAATCGTGACTTATCCAGAAGGATGGTTTGCAGGAGTGATTGAGTGTTTTTTGATCAAGTTTCTGTATGCCACGTTTCATATGGGCTGCAGAGGATGGCGAACACGTTATCCACAGAAGCGCCAACAGAGATCGGGGGTAACTTTGTTGCTGCTGTGGAAAAGCGCTCAGTACTGTGTAATTCGTGGGTTTACACGAGGATTATCAGCTTAAAAAGCGTAATCGATCATTTATTGAGCAATTCTCTACAAGCCATGTTTCATAAGGCTCACAGCGTATAGCGAACATCTTATCCACAGAAGCGCCAACAGAGATTGGGGGCAACTCTTGAACTTATTCAGGAGAAAACGCCCGGAAAAACCGTGACTTAGGCTGGTTGTTTTTTGATCTTGGGCCTGGAGGGCTTGAATAGCGTGGGGTGCAAGGATGGGCGAACACGTTATCCACAGATCCGCCAACAGGGATTGTGGGTAAACATATTCGGTCAGGTACACATGGATTCCAATGTGGGAGCGAGCCTGCTCGCGAAAGCGTCGGATCAGTCGACATATGTATCAACTGACAATCCGCTTTCGCGAGCAGGCTCGCTCCCACAGGGGGTTCAGAGTCTGGAAGAGGGTGTCGCTAGCGGACGACGCCTTCTTCAATCAGCAGTTTGAGGATCGCCTCGGCGCCAGCCTGCGGGGTCAAGCCTTTGAGCACTTGCCCCCCACCGCCACTGGCCTTGGCCGTCGCCGCTTTCATCCGGTCCGCCCCGCTCTTGGCCTTGATCACCTTCAGACGTTTCGGCCGTGGCTTGGCCGGTTGCAACGTAGCAACCGCCAGCAGTTCATCGTCCAGCACTTCCACGTCTTCGGCATTGAGCACACCACGCCGCGCCGGGCCGTAGGCACTCTGCCGCGGCTTGGGTGCAGCGTTATCCACAGTTGCCAGAAACGGCAGCTTCACCTTGAGACGCCGCCGCTGCCCACGGGGCAAGGCTTGCAGCACCAGCGCCGAGCCGTCGCTGATCGATTCGACCTGCGCCAGTCCCACCACCAGCGGCCAGCCCAGTCCTTCGGCGAGCAGAAATGGCAACATGCCCGAGCCTTCGCCGGTTTCCGCCTGCGTGCCGGTCAGCACCACCTGGGCGCCGGCATCGCGCAGATACGCGGTCAACGCCGGCAACGCGTCGGCGCCAGCGGGTTGCTCCAGCACGTGCATCTGCGCAAGTCCCATGCCCAGATAGGCGCGCAGTGCCGGTTCGGCAACGTCCCCGGCATGCAGCACTTGCAGGTTATCCCCAGCCAGTTGCAGGCCCAGTTCCACGGCGCGCGCGTCCTGTTCGGCGCGGCGTGGCCGGCCCGACGTCGGGTGGGCACCGATGGAAACCAGACTGATGATTTTTGTGCTCATAACCCGTTCCTTAAGCCGCATCGCGCTTGGCTTCGTTGCGGTAAGCCGCTACCGCCGCGATCAACGCCTGAAGAATTTCCGCGCTCTCGTCAATCACCGACAGGTCGGCGCGTTTGATCATGTCGCAACCGGGGTCGAGGTTGATCGCCACCACCTTGTCGCAGGCACCAATGCCTTGCAGGTGCTGGATCGCCCCGGAGATACCCACAGCCACATAAACCCGTGCGGTGACCCAGGTACCGGACGCGCCGACCTGCCGGTCGCGGGTCATGAAGCCGTCGTCCACGGCCACCCGCGAGGCGCCTTCGGTGGCGCCGAGCGCCGCCGCCGTCTCGTGAAACAGGGCCCAGTCCTTGACCCCGTTGCCACCGGAGAAGATGAACTCGGCTTCGGCCATCGGAATGGCCGCCGGGTCCACCGCCACCGCGCCCAGATCTTCGATCCGCGACAGGCTGCGCGCCACAGGTGTGGATAACTCCACCGGCAGCGCTTCGTGACGGGTTTCGCTGACCGGTTCGGCGCATTCGGCCGAGGCCAGAATCAGCCGTGCGACCGGACGGGCAAGATCCTGCAACCCGGCACCGGCGCGGCCGATGCACTCCTCACCCTTGACTTGCCAAACCCGTGTGGCTGGGCGTTCGCCCAGCGCAGCAGCAAAGCGCCGACCCAGTTCGCCGCCTCCGCTGCGGCTGTCCGGCAGCAGCCAGTGGCGCGGGTTGAACTGGTTATCCACAGCCCGCAGGCCCTGGATTCGTTGCTCCGGTGCATAACCGCTGAACTCTTCGCCTTCCAGCACCAGCAAGCGGTCAACGCCCGCCGTGGCGAAAGCGTTTTCCTTGTGCTCTCCGAATACCACCGCCAGCACCGCGCCGTCGCTGCCGGCCAGTTGATGCGCCAGGCCAAGCAGGTCGCGGTCGTGACTGCTCAAGCGGCCACCGACCATGTCCGGCACCACGCTGATGTAGAACGCCGGGGCCGCTACCTGATGCAGCGGCAGTTGCACTTCAACCGTGGCCGAGCGTTTCACCGCCCCGCCCTGTTGCGCGCCGCTACGGTCGATACGCTTGATGCCGTTGGGGCCGATGAAACCGATGCCGTGCAGGTTCTTGCGGATAATCCCGTTGGGGCCCATCCAGCTGTGTTGCGCCGGTTGCATGGCCGCGTGCAGCGGGTGCAAACGGTTACGCGCAATCCATTCGGCGCGTGGGTCGCGGCGGATAATGTCGCTCATCAGTGGGCCTCCGCAGGTTCACGTTTGGCCGGCGTGGCAGGCTTGTCTGGCGCGGCATCTTCAAGCAGCGCGTCGGCCACCAGTTCGGCGATGTCCTTGATCAGCGGACGCGGTTCGACCACGCCTTCGAGCATCGCCGTGCACTGTGGACAACCCACGGCCACCAGCTCGGCGCCGGTCTCGCGGATGTCTTCCATGCGCATGTCGGGAATCCGCTGCTTGCCCGGAATGTCAGTGATCGGCGCACCGCCACCACCGCCGCAGCAGCGCGAGCGGAAGCCGGAACGCTGCATCTCTTTGACCTCGATGCCGAGGGCGCGCAGCACTTCGCGCGGTGCCTCGTACTCGCCGTTGTAGCGACCGAGGTAGCACGGGTCGTGGTAGGTCACGCTGTTGCCTTTGTGCTGACCGAGGTTCAGCGCACCGGCCTGAATGATTTCCGCCATGTAGGTGCTGTGGTGCTGCACCAGGTAGTTGCCGTCGAACGCGCCGTACTCGTTTTTCAGCACATGGAAACTGTGCGGATCGCAGGTGACGATGCGGTTGAAGCTGTATTTGGCCAGGGTCTGGATATTGCGTTTGGCGAGCAACTGGAACGTCGCTTCGTCACCGAGACGTCGGGCCACGTCGCCGCTGTCGCGCTCTTCGAGGCCGAGCACGGCGAAGTCGATTTTCGCGGCTTTCAGCACTTTGACGAACGCGCGCAAGGTGCGCTGGTTGCGCATGTCGAAGGCTCCGTCGCCGACCCAGAACAGCACGTCGGTGGATTTCTTTTCGCTAAGCAGAGTGAGGTTCAGATCCGCCGCCCAGTTCATCCGCCCGCCCGGGGCGAAACCGCCGGGGTTGTCGGTGGCGATCAGGTTTTCCAGGACTTCGGCGCCCTTGTTCGGGGTCGCGCCTTTTTCCAGCGTCAGGTGGCGGCGCATGTCGACGATGGCGTCGACGTGCTCGATCATCATCGGGCACTCCTCGACGCAGGCACGGCAGGTGGTGCACGACCACAAGGTTTCGGCATCGACCAGACCGTTGACGATCGGCTGGTGCGGATTGCCGCTGTGCTCGCCAATTGGCTTGCCGGGGTACGGACTGCCGGCAAACTTCGCGTCCGTGCCGCCAGCGAGGCCGACGACCATGTCCTGAATCAGCTTTTTCGGGTTCAGCGGCTGGCCGGCAGCGAAGGCCGGGCACGCCGCTTCACACTTGCCGCACTGCACGCAGGCGTCGAAACCGAGCAACTGGTTCCAGGTGAAATCCTTGGGTTTTTCCACGCCAAGCGGCGCGCTTGGATCATTCAGATCCAGCGGTTTCAAACCGGTGGAACGACCGCCGCCAAAGCGTTCGGCGCGGCGGTGCCAGGCCAGGTGCAGGGCGCCGGCGAAGGCGTGCTTCATCGGCCCGCCCCAAGTCATGCCGAAGAACAGTTCCGACACGCCCCACAAAACGCCGAGCCCGAGAATCGCCGCCAGCAGCCAGCCGCCGGAGTTCTCCGGGAGGATCCCGGCCACCGGCAAGGTCACCAGAAAGAACGACGCCGAGAACGCCAGCAGACTCTTCGGCAACCGCATCCACGGGCCTTTCGACAGCCGCGACGGCGGGTTGAGCCGACGCCGATAAACGAAGATTGCCCCGACGAACATCACTGCCGTCATCAGCAGCAGCGCGTAGCCGAGGATGCGGTTATGCAGGCCGAAACCGTGCACCAGAATCGCCAGCACGATCGACGCCACCGCCCCGCCCGCCGTGGCGACGTGAGTGTTGGCGATGTATTTGTCCCGCGCTACCACGTGGTGCAAGTCGACCATGTAACGCTTGGGCATGGCGAACAGGCCGCCGATCAGATCGACCTTCGAGGCCCGGCCCCGACGCCACATGGCCACCCGCCGCAACGCGCCCAGCACCGCAAGGGCCAGGGCTGCGAACAACAGGATTGGAAGAAGGGTGTTCAACATGGTGAAGCTCCCACCAGTACAGCCTGGAGAAACACGTTCTGCATTACTGTGGGAGCGAGCCTGCTCGCGAAAGCGGAGAATCAGTCAGCTCATCTTTCACTGACAGATTGCATTCGCGAGCAGGCTCGCTCCCACAGGGGTCATGTGCAAGTCCTTAGAAGTCTTTGCACAACCGCAGGGCGTCATAGATCGCAGCATGGGTATTACGCTGCGCCACGCAGTCGCCGATGCGGAACAGCAAGTAGCCGTCACCGGTGCTGCTCAACGATGGCTGCGGCTGGATCGCGAACAACGCTTCCACGTCAATCTGACCCTTGTTGCGCGAGCCTTCCTTGAGCGCGTAGTAGATCTCCTCGTCCGGACGCACGCCGTTTTCCACCACCACCTGATCGACCACCCGCTCCTCTTTGGCGCCGGTGTATTCGTTCTCCAGCACCGCCACCAACTTGTCGCCTTCGCGGTAGACCTTTTCCAGCATCATGTCGCCGGTCATGATCACTTCTTTCGGGTACATGCTGCGGTAGTAGGTCGGGAACGATGTACCGCCGATGGCCACACCCGGCTTGATGTCGTCGGTGACGATCTCGACCTGGCTGCCCTTGTCGGCGAGGAAGTCGGCGACCGACATCCCGGTGAACTCGCAAATGGTGTCGTAGACCAGCACGTTCTTGCCCGGCGCAACCTTGCCGTCGAGCACGTCCCAGCTGCTGACCACCAAGCCCTCGGCGGCCCCCCAGTGTTCGTTCTGCTCAAGGTATGGATGACCACCGACGGCCAGCACCACGATGTCCGGACGCAGATCCATGAGGGTGTCGGCATCCGCCGCCGTACCCAGACGCAGGTCGACTTTCAGCCGCGCCAGCTCCAGCTGGAACCAGCGGGTGATGCCGGCGATCTGGTCGCGCTGCGGCGCTTTCGACGCGGTAGTGATCTGCCCACCGATGAATTCTTTCTTCTCGAACAGGGTCACGTCGTGGCCACGTTCGGCCGCCACACGCGCAGCTTCCATCCCGGCTGGGCCGGCACCGACGATGACCACCTTGCGTTTCGGCCCGGTAGACTTCTCGATGATGTGCGGCACGCCCATGTATTCACGGGAGGTCGCGGCGTTCTGGATGCACAGCACGTCCAGACCCTGGTACTGACGGTCGATGCAGTAGTTGGCGCCGACGCACTGTTTGATCTGGTCGATCTGGCCCATCTTGATCTTGGCAATCAGGTGCGGGTCGGCGATGTGCGCGCGGGTCATGCCGACCATGTCGACGTAACCGCCTTCAAGGATGCGCGTGGCCTGGTTCGGGTCCTTGATGTTCTGCGCATGCAGCACTGGAACCTTGACCACTTCCTTGATTCCGGCCGCCAGGTGCAGGAACGGCTCCGGCGGATAGCTCATGTTCGGAATCACGTTGGCCAGGGTGTTGTGGGTGTCGCAACCCGAGCCGACGACGCCGATGAAATCGAGCATGCCGGTATCGTCGTAATACTTGGCGATCTGCTTCATGTCTTCGTGGGACAGACCGTCCGGGTGGAACTCGTCGCCGCAGATACGCATGCCGACGCAGAAGTCGTCACCGACCTCGGCACGCACGGCTTTCAGTACTTCCAGGCCAAACTTCATCCGGCCTTCGAAGCTGCCACCCCATTCATCGGTACGCTTGTTGACGCGCGGGCTCCAGAACTGGTCGATCATGTGCTGGTGCACGGCCGACAGTTCGACACCGTCCAGACCACCGGCCTTGGCGCGGCGCGCGGCTTGCGCGTAGTTGCCGATCACCCGCCAGATTTCTTCCGGCTCGATGGTCTTGCAGGTGGCGCGGTGCACCGGTTCACGGATGCCCGACGGCGACATCAGGGTCGGCCAGTGAAAACCGTCCCAACGTGAGCGTCGGCCCATGTGGGTAATCTGGATCATGATCTTGGCGCCGTGCTTGTGCATGGCGTCGGCCAGATTCTGGAAGTGCGGAATGATCCGGTCGGTGGAAAGGTTCACCGAACTCCACCATTGCTGCGGGCTGTCGATGGCGACCACCGACGAACCGCCGCAGATCGCCAAGCCAATGCCGCCCTTGGCTTTCTCTTCGTAGTATTTGACGTAGCGCTCGGTGGTCATGCCACCGTCAGTCGCGTAGACCTCGGCGTGCGCGGTGCTGAGCACGCGGTTGCGGATGGTCAGTTTGCCAATTTGAATTGGCTGGAACATTGCTTCGAAAGCCATGGCGGGTTCCTCGACTTACAACGGCTTGACGGTGAACAGGCCGTCGTCGTGGCCTTCTTCGGAGCCACCGTAGACTTGCTCGGCAACCGTACGAATCTTGCTGCCGCGTGCGGCGAGGATCTGGTCCATGGCGCCGGCAAACCAGCCGGTGAACATGTAGTCGACCTTGCGCCCGACCTTGCCGTAGACGTAGACGAACGCCGAGTGTTCGAGCTTGACGCTGGCGGTGCCTTTGTCGAGGTCGATGTCCTGAATCTTGAACAGGCCCCAGCCGCGTTGCGACAGGCGCTTCATGTAGTGCTCGAACACTGCGACGCCTTCCAGGCCGTGGCATTCAGCTTCTTTTTCGCACCAGTGCCAGGCGGACTTGTAGCCAGCCTTGTAGAGGATTTCGGCATAGGCGTCGGCGCCCAGCACTTCCTCGATGCCCATGTGGTTATTGACGAAAAAGTGGCGTGGCACGTAGAGCATCGGCAGGGCGTCGGAGGTCCAGACACCGGTTTCGCTGTCGACTTCGATTGGCAATTGCGGGGCGATCTTGGCCATGGAAACTTAACTCCAGAAAATTCGGTTTGTTGCCCCCGGCGCGGACGACCGGGGGAAAGGATTCAGAAGTGCGGCGGCTTATTCGCCCCAAACGTCCTTCAAGACGTTCACCCAGTTCTCGCCCATGATCTTGCGCACGACGCGCTCGGAGTGGCCGCGCTTGAGCAGGGTTTCGGTCAGGTTCGGGAACTCGCCGACGGTGCGGATGCCCAGCGGGTTGATGATCTTGCCGAAGCTGGTCAGACGACGGGCGTAGCCCTTGTCGTGGGTCAGGTATTCGAAGAAGTCCTGGCCGTGGCCCTGGGTGAAATCGGTGCCGATGCCGATGGCGTCTTCGCCAACGATGTTCATGGTGTATTCGATGGCTTCGGCGTAATCGTCGATGGTCGAATCGATGCCCTTGGCGAGGAACGGCGCAAACATGGTCACGCCGACAAAACCGCCGTGGTCAGCGATGAACTTCAGTTCAGCATCGGACTTGTTGCGCGGGTGCTCTTTCAGACCCGACGGCAGGCAGTGGGAATAGCAGACCGGTTTTTTCGATTCGAGGATGACTTCCTCGGACGTCTTGGAACCGACGTGGGACAGGTCGCACATGACGCCAACGCGGTTCATCTCGGCGACGATTTCGCGGCCGAAGCCCGACAGGCCGCCGTCACGCTCGTAGCAACCGGTGCCGACCAGGTTCTGGGTGTTGTAGCACATCTGCACAATGCCGACGCCGAGCTGCTTGAACACCTCGACATAGCCGATCTGGTCTTCGAACGCGTGGGCGTTCTGGAAGCCGAAGAGGATGCCGGTCTTGCCCTGCTCCTTGGCGCGACGGATGTCGGCGGTGGTGCGCACCGGCATTACCAGATCGCTGTTTTCGCGGATCAGCTTCTGGCTGGCGGCGATATTGTTCACAGTCGCCTGAAAGCCTTCCCACACCGACACGGTGCAGTTGGCCGCCGTCAGACCGCCCTTGCGCATGTCTTCGAACAGCTCGCGGTTCCATTTGGCAATGATCAGACCGTCGATAACGATGCTGTCGGCGTGTAATTCGGCTGGGCTCATCAGGCGTCCCCTTATTGGCGATTCATGCGCCGAATCGTCTGCCGGCGCTTTGGGGCCAGCATATGCCTCGGTGCCGGGGCGACCGGGTGCAAAAACGACAGGGGAATTGCCGAAAGCGTCAATCCGCGACAAAGGGTCGCCAGGCGCTCCGATCAGCTACCTGTTCAAGCCCGCCAGCTTGAGCCAGAATCTGGCGCATCTTGGATACACCACTGGATTAGAGCGGCGACAACCATGAAATCGATCTTCCTGGCTTTGGCACTGATGGCGACCGGCGTACACGCCGCCGAAGAGACCGACAACAACCCGTGCGACGCGGTGGAAAACGACGTCCAGACCCTGGAATGCTCGACCTACAGCCGCAGCACCGCCGAAGACCTGCTCAAGGACAACTACGCCAGCCTCAACGAACGCATGCAGGCCACCTACGGCAAAAACGCCGCGCAACTGGCCGACATCACCGCCAAACTGAAAACCGCCCAGCAACAATGGCTGAAAACCCGCGACGCCGATTGCGCCGTGGAAGCCTTCCCCGCCACCGAAGGCAGCAAGGCGTTCAAGATTGCGCAGAATGACTGTGTGGCACGAATGAGTGACGAACGGTCGGAGTTTTTGGAGTCGATTGGGCAGGAGTGATCCTGAATGTTCCGCTGAAAGCTGGAACTGCCTCCGGCTTTCAACCCCACACCTCCTCTCTTCCTACAAGGCACTTCGACATCGCCTACACAAATTGCTTGAATGCCTGCAACCAAGGGCCTTTTACGCAACATGCGGTCAACGGTTGTTGATTGGCCATCGGAAAAATATAAGCAAAGATTCGCGAATCTTATAAAAGACTTATATTCTTCCATGAACAGCATCCACTGGACACGAAAGGCCGTTAAGCAACTCTTGAAATTGCACACCGCACATCAGGGGCAGGTTCGCGATGCCGTTACGGCACTTTCCGAAATGCCTGACGTTGGCAATGTCAAAGCACTAATTGGCCATGACTACGCCTACCGCCTGCGCGTCGGCAATTATCGGGTCATGTTCGACTGGGATGGCGCAATCAAAGTGGTCAGTATTCAAGAGGTCAAAAAACGCGATGAACGCACCTACTGACATCCAAATCATCAACGATGCCGAGGGCAACCCGGCCTTTGTAGTCATTCCCTACGCTCAATACGTCGCGCAGAAAATGCAGCCCGATCTGATCCCGCATGAGGTGGTCAGTCGAATGGTCGACGGGGCGACACCGATCCGTGCCTGGCGCGAACACCTGAACCTGACTCAGGAAGAAGTGGCGAAACGTCTGGGAATTTCCCAGCCGGCGTTCGCTCAACAGGAAACAGTAGCGAAGCCACGCAAGGCTACCCGCGAGAAAATTGCAGCGGCGTTCGGCATCACGGCCGATCAGCTTGAGTTGTAGGCTGCCCTCTTTATTCAAAGGAAATCCCATGAACATCTGCGGCATCGAAATCAAAGGCAGCGAAGCGATCATCGCCGTGGCCTCCCTTGACGGGGCAACGTTGAGCCACGTGGCGCTCAACACCAAGAAAATCGCCCTCGACGATAATGACGAGGCTGCCAACGTCAAACGCTTCGCGGCGCAGGTTGCCTCGTTTGTGCGCGAGCATTCGATTGACCGGATTGCGATCAAGAAGCGCAGCAAGAAGGGTGAGTTTGCCGGTGGGCCGACCACGTTCAAGATCGAAGGTGTGTTTCAGTTGCTGGAGGGGTGTGAGGTGACACTGCTGTCGCCGCAGACGATCAATGCGCAAGCCAAGAAGCATAACTTTGAGCTGCCGGGGACGCTGAACAAGTATCAGCATGAGGCTTACAAGACGGCGTGTTCGGCGTTGGTGAAGAAGTAGGCGTTTTTTTCAGACAATAAAGATCCTAATGTGGGAGCGAGCCTGCTCGCGAAAGCGGTGGATCAGTCAATTCTGTATTGGCTGACACGCCGTCTTCGCGAGCAGGCTCGCTCCCACATTGGTTTTGTGTGCATCCATTCAGGCCTGGGCGGTACGCCGGTCTTCGCGGGGGCAGCGGGCGAACCTCGCTCGATAACTGCGGGTGAAATACGACGGCGATTCAAACCCGCAAGCGATGCTGACCTCCAGCACGCTCATATCGGTCTGGCGCAACAGCTGCCGGGCCTTTTCCAACCTCAAGCGCAGATAGAAATTGCTCGGCGTGTCATTCAGATGCAGCCGAAACAAGCGCTCCAGCTGCCGCCGCGTGACTTTGATCGATTCCGCCAGTTGCAGTGTGGTCAGCGGTGGTTCGCTGTGCTGCTCCATCTCACCAATCACCTGCACCAGCTTCTTGTTGCTGATGCCGTAGCGCGTGGCGACTTCCATGCGCTGGTGGTCCTTGCGCGGACGAATCCGCCCCAGCACGAACTGCTCGCTGACCTGGATTGCCAGTTGCGGGCCATGGGCCTGGGCGATCAGATCGAGCATCAGGTCGATAGACGCGGTGCCGCCCGCGGAGGTGATGCGCCGCCGGTCGATCTCGAACAGCTCCTGGGTCACGCTCAGCTGTGGATAAGATTCCTTGAACGCATCGATCGCCTCCCAGTGCAGGGTCAAGCGATGGCCGTCGAGCAGGCCGGCTTCAGCGAGAACGAAACTGCCGGTATCGATGGCGCCGAGGGTCACGCCTTCGTTGTCCAGCCGGCGCAGCCAGTGTTCAAGAGTCGGCGTGGCGAACTTCAGCGGTTCGAACCCGGCCACCACCAGCAGCGTCGCACCTTTCTTCAACGGTTCCAGCGCCGCGTCGGCGTTGACCGACATGCCATTACTCGCCAGCACCGCCCCGCCATCGGCGCTGAGCACGTGCCAGCGGTACAACTCGCCGCGAAAGCGGTTGGCCACCCGCAGCGGTTCGATCGCCGAGATGAAACCGATGGCGGAAAAACCCGGCATCAGCAGAAAGTAGAAATCCTGGGACATGTGCGCACTCGGTTAGCGGGTAGCGTGGATCGTTGATACGCCGATTGTCGTCAGCGTTCAAGCGCACAGGTCGCTACAGTGCAAGAGCCAGTCGCCGCAGTGCGTTTTTACGGGGGCATTGCTGCGTAACTTGGCATCACCGGCGCATCAGACGCCGGGAACCACAATAACGACCTGCCGAGGAACCCGACATGAAACGACTGATCAGCAGCTGTGTTCTTGCACTCAGCGGTACCGCTTTCTTGAGCGCCAGCGTCATGGCGGCCGAACCTGCGTCGTGCCAGAACGTGCGCATGGGCGTCGTGAACTGGACTGACGTGATCGCCACCAGTGCCATGACCCAAGTGCTGCTCGATGGCCTCGGCTACAGCACCAAACAAACCAGCGCGTCCCAGCAAATCATCTTCGCCGGGATTCGCGATCAGCGGCTGGATCTGTTCCTCGGCTACTGGAACCCGCTGATGACCCAGACCATCACCCCGTTCGTCGACGCCAACCAGGTCAAGGTCCTGCCGGCGCCAAGCCTGAAGGACGCCCGCGCGACCCTCGCCGTGCCGACTTATCTGGCGGACAAGGGCCTGAAAACCTTCGCCGACATCGCCAAATTCGAGAAGGAACTGGGCGGCAAGATCTACGGGATCGAGCCGGGTTCGGGCGCCAATACGCAGATCAAGGCGATGATCGCCAAGAACCAGTTCGGCCTCGGTAAATTCCAACTCGTGGAATCCAGCGAAGCCGGGATGCTCGCCGCCGTCGACCGCGCCGTGCGCCGTAAAGAGGCCGTGGTGTTCTTCGGCTGGGCGCCGCACCCGATGAACGTCAACGTACAGATGACTTACCTGACCGGCAGCGAGGACGCCCTCGGTCCGAACGAAGGCATGGCCACGGTATGGACGGTCACCGCGCCGAAATACGCCGAGCAGTGCCCGAACGTCGGTCGCCTGCTGAGCAACCTGACATTCACCGCCGAAGACGAGAGCCGGATGATGCAGCCGCTGCTCGATCACAAGGACGCGTTCGAATCGGCCAGGCAATGGCTCAAGGATCACCCCGAAGACAAGCAGCGCTGGCTGGAAGGTGTAACCACCTTCGATGGCAAACCGGCCGCTGAAAACCTGCAACTGACCAGCAAATAAATCACCGGAAATCAACGCTTCGCAGCCCCGAACAGGGCTGCGAACAGACCCATTACGCCTGAAGGAAACCGCACCATGAACCACGACGTCATCATCACCTGCGCACTCACCGGTGCTGGCGACACGACCGCCAAGAGCCCGCACGTGCCGGTCACCCCGAAACAGATCGCCGCTGCCGCAGTAGAGGCGGCCAAGGCCGGCGCCACGGTGGTGCACTGCCATGTGCGCGACCCACAGACCGGCAAGTTCAGCCGTGACGTGGCGCTGTACCGCGAAGTGATGGAGCGCATCCGCGAGGCTGACGTCGACATCATCGTCAACCTCACCGCCGGCATGGGCGGTGACCTCGAAATCGGTGCTGGCGAGCACCCGATGGAGTTCGGCCCGAACACCGATCTGGTCGGCCCGCTGACCCGTCTGGCTCACGTTGAAGAACTGCTGCCGGAAATCTGCACCCTCGATTGCGGCACGCTGAACTTCGGCGACGGCGACACCATTTACGTCTCGACGCCAGCGCAACTGCGCGCCGGAGCCAAGCGCATCACCGAGCTGGGGGTGAAGGCCGAACTGGAAATTTTCGACACCGGCCACCTGTGGTTCGCCAAACAGATGATCAAGGAAGGCCTGCTCGACAACCCGTTGTTCCAGCTGTGCCTGGGCATCCCGTGGGGCGCTCCGGCCGACACCACCACCATGAAAGCCATGGTCGACAACCTGCCGGCGGACGCGGTGTGGGCCGGGTTCGGCATCGGCCGCATGCAGATGCCAATGGCCGCACAAGCGGTGCTGCTCGGCGGCAACGTGCGGGTCGGCCTGGAAGACAACCTGTGGCTGGACAAAGGCGTGCTGGCGACCAACGGCCAACTGGTCGAACGTGCCACCGAGATCCTCAGCCGCCTCGGCGCCCGGGTACTGACCCCGGCTGAGGGGCGCAAGAAGATGGGCCTGACCCAGCGCGGCTAAATCTCAGCCCCAAAAATGGGGCCCCGACTGCACCCCAATTTCACCTGTAGGAGCTGCCGAAGGCTGCGATCTTTTGATCTTGCTTCAAACAATCAAAATCAAAAGATCGCAGCCTGCGGCAGCTCCTACAGGAAACACCTTTTTCAGGGAGTTCCTATGAGCTTTATCACCGACATCAAAACCTTCGCCGCCCTCGGCAGCGGTGTCATCGGCAGCGGCTGGGTCGCGCGTGCTCTCGCCCACGGCCTCGACGTGGTGGCCTGGGACCCGGCGCCTGGCGCTGAGGCCGCGCTGCGCAAACGCGTGGCCAACGCCTGGGGCGCGTTGGAGAAAAACGGTCTGGCGCCTGGCGCCTCGCAGGATCGGCTGCGCTTTGTCGCGACCATCGAGGAATGCGTGCGCGATGCCGACTTCATCCAGGAAAGTGCTCCGGAACGCCTTGAGCTGAAACTGGAACTGCACAGCAAAATCAGCGCGGCGGCCAAACCCGATGCGCTGATTGGCTCCAGCACTTCCGGCCTGTTGCCGAGCGAGTTCTACGAGAGTTCGACCCACCCTGAACGCTGTGTGGTCGGTCACCCGTTCAATCCGGTTTACCTGCTGCCGCTGGTGGAAGTGGTCGGCGGCAAGCACACCGCGCCCGAGGCCGTGCAAGCGGCGATGAAAGTCTACGAATCCCTCGGCATGCGCCCGCTGCATGTGCGCAAGGAAGTGCCAGGGTTCATCGCTGACCGTTTGCTCGAAGCACTGTGGCGCGAGGCGCTGCACCTGGTCAACGACGGCGTGGCGACGACTGGCGAGATCGACGACGCGATCCGTTTTGGCGCCGGACTGCGCTGGTCGTTCATGGGCACGTTCCTGACCTACACGCTGGCCGGTGGCGACGCGGGGATGCGCCACTTCATGTCGCAGTTCGGCCCGGCGTTGCAGTTGCCGTGGACCTATCTGCCGGCACCGGAGCTGACTGACAAGCTGATTGACGATGTGGTCGATGGCACCAGCGTTCAGCTTGGCCGCCACAGCATTTCAGCGCTGGAGCGCTATCGTGATGACTGCCTGCTGGCGGTGCTGGAGGCGGTGAAAGCCACCAAGGAAAAGCACGGGATGAGTTTCAGCGAGTAATCCTTGCTCAGCAGTTCCGGCCCCTTCGCGAGCAGGCTCGCTCCCACAGGTCACGGCATTCAAGTGTGGGAGCGAGCCTGCTCGCGAAGACGGCAGTCCAGACACCCTCAATGGAACAGACAGCATGCCCACCCTCACCACCTACCAAACCACCATCATCCCCGACTGGGTCGACTACAACGGCCACCTGCGCGACGCCTTCTACTTGCTGATCTTCAGCTACGCCACGGACGCCCTGATGGATCGTCTCGGCATGGACAGCAACAACCGCGAGGCCAGCGGCCACTCACTGTTCACCCTGGAACTGCACCTGAATTATCTGCACGAAGTGAAGCTCGACGCCGAAGTCGAAGTGCGCACGCAGATCATCGGTCACGACAGCAAACGCCTGCACCTCTATCACAGCCTGCACCTGGCCGGCGACGACAAGGAACTGGCCGGCAATGAGCAGATGCTGCTGCACGTCGACCTCGCCGGCCCACGCTCGGCACCGTTCACCGCCGATACCCTGAGCCGTCTGCAAGCCATCGTCGCCGAGCAAGTCGATCTGCCCGCCCCGGCTTACATCGGCCGCGTCATCGCCCTGCCACCCGCCCGCTAATTCCTCCCACGCAAGGAGCCACCATGCACACCGCTGCCGCTGTTGCCGATTTCCGTACTTATCCGTTGATCAGCGCGCTGAGCGGCGTGCAGAACCTGACGGATCGCGTTTCGCTGGCCTGGGCTGATGGCCGTGTCAGCCCGTTTCACCATGTCTGGTTGCGGGACAACTGCCCGTGTGAACAGTGCGTCTACACCGTCACCCGCGAGCAGGTATTCGAGATCGTCGATGCCGCGCCGGACCTGGCTCCCGTTAACGCGCACATCGACAGCGACGGCTGTCTGCAGATCGACTGGCAGGACGGCCACCACAGTCGCTTCGATCCGGGCTGGCTGCGCGCCCACGCCTATGACGACGAGTCCCGCGCCGAACGTCTGGCGGCCAAACCCCAGCCCTATCTGTGGCGCAGCGATTTGCAGCTACCGGTATTCGACTATTCAGCGCTGATGAACGATAACGGTGCGCTGCTGCAATGGTTGATCGCGTTGCGCGACATCGGCCTGACTCAGGTGCGCGGCGTGCCCACCGAACCGGGTTCACTGAAGCTGATCGCCCAGCGCATTTCGTTCATCCGTGAGAGCAATTTCGGCGTGCTGTTCAACGTGCAATCGAAGGCCGATGCCGACAGCAACGCCTACACCGCTTTCAACCTGCCATTGCACACCGATTTGCCGACCCGGGAGTTGCAACCGGGCCTGCAGTTTCTGCATTGCCTGGTGAATGACGCCGAGGGTGGCGAGAGTATTTTTGTCGACGGTTTTGCGATTGCCGATGCTTTGCGTCAGGAAGCACCGGAGCTGTTCCAGGCGCTGTGCGAAATCCCCGTGGAGTTTCGCAACAAGGACCGCCACAGCGACTATCGCTGCCTGGCGCCGATCATTGCGCTGGATGCGCTGGGCCGAGTTGCGGAGGTTCGCATGGCGAACTTTCTGCGCGGTGCATTCGATACATCGGTGGAGCAAATGCCGCTGCTGTACCGGGCCTATCGGCGCTTGATTGCGATGACCCGTGAGCCACGTTTTCGGCTGATGCAGCGACTCAATCCGGGTGAACTGTGGTGCTTTGATAATCGCCGCACGCTGCATGCGCGCAATGCGTTTGACCCGGCCACCGGGGCGCGGCATTTCCAGGGCTGCTACGTCGATCGGGATGAGTTGTTGTCGCGGATTCTGGTGTTGCAACGGTAAACCGCGTCATCGTTCTTCGCGAGCAGGCTCGCTCCCACACTGGAAATGCATTTCAAATGTGGGAGCGAGCCTGCTCGCGAAGGCGTCAGCGCCAACCACACACCTCTCCCGGATTCACAGGCAAAAAAAGCCCCGATACAAGCCGTGACAGGATCGGGGCAGAGGGTACTGTTGAGGAGCTGCCAGTCGAGGGTGACCAAACCGTCTGTAGCGAGCTGAGGCCAGTGTGCCCACTCCCCTTTGCACTGAGTTAGCCGAAAACGACCTGTTCATAGCCGTCGCGGCCACTGCGACAAATCACCCTTGCCGTGCCTGCGCATGCCCACCAGAATCGAGCCACGACCTCCATTGCCGAAGAAGGAAGCGCGCCATGATGTATGCCGATTTGATCGATCAGGAAGACTTGTTGGGCCAGCTCAAGGCATTGGGTTTTCAGGTGCCGAGCGGTTCAACCGCCGAGCAGGCCTGTGAGTGTGCGGTGCGTGGTCTGGACAATGTTCGCGCGTTTGAATTGCGCAAGATGGTCAAGGACATGTACACCAGCGGCGCCAGTATCCAGCCTGCGGTGCGCCAGGCGATCGACAAGCAGTTGTTGCCGGCGTTGGCGGATTACCAGCAAAGCCACAGCGCATGACAAGTAACTGTGGCGAGGGAGCTTGCTCCCGCTGGGCCGCGAAGCGGCCCCAAACCGGCAGATGCACTGTTCCAGATAAATCGCATTCGCAGGTTTAACGAGCGCTTCGCGCTCGAGCGGGAGCAAGCTCCCTCGCCACAAAAACTGTCCGGTCTACAGCCTTACGCTGGCAAACGTCGACTCATTACGCGCCTGACTCAACGCCGACATCGGCCCCGACAGCGGCGACATCACGATGGCCTGCGGCAGCGGCAACATCGCCACTTGCTGCGTGGTGTTGGAGCCTACGCGTTCGTCACGCGGCGGAATGCCGAAGTATTCGCGGTAGCATTTGGAGAAGTGCGGCGTCGATACGAAACCACACACCGAGGCCACTTCGATGATCGACATCGGCGTCTGCTTGAGCAGTTGCCGGGCGCGGATCAGGCGCAGCTTGAGGTAGTAACGCGACGGCGAGCAGTGCAGGTATTTCTGGAACAGGCGCTCCAGCTGTCGACGCGACACGGCGACGTACACCGCCAGTTCGTCGAGGTCGATCGGCTCTTCGAGGTTGGCCTCCATCAGCGCGACAATTTCCTGCAGCTTCGGCTGGTTGGTGCCGAGCATGTGCTTGAGCGGCACGCGCTGGTGATCCTGTTCGTTGCGGATGCGCTCGTAGACGAACATTTCCGAGATCGCGGCGGACAGTTCGCGACCATGATCGCGGCTGATCAGGTGCAGCATCATGTCCAGTGGCGCGGTACCACCGGAACTGGTGAAACGGTTACGGTCGAGGGTGAACAGACGAGTGCTCATCGCCACACGCGGGAAAGCTTCCTGCATCGCCGCCAGACATTCCCAGTGCACGCTGCAATCGAAACCGTCGAGCAGTCCGGCGCAAGCCAAGGCCCAGCTGCCGGTGCACACCGCGCCCAGCCGCTTGGACTGACGTGCCTGGCTCTGCAGCCATGACACGTGCTCGCGGGTCACGGTACGTTGAATGCCGATCCCGCCGCAGACGATCACGGTGTCCAGGGGCGGGGCTTTGTGCATGGAGGCATCGGGGGTGATTTGCAGACCGTCACTGGCCCACACCTGTCCGCCATCGACGGTCAGGGTGCTCCAGCGATACAGCTCACGACCGGACAATTGGTTGGCCATGCGCAGGGGTTCGACTGCGGAGGCCAGAGAAATCAGCGTGAAATTGTCCAGCAGCAGAAAGCCGATGGATTGAGGCGCACGGTTCTGGGGTTGGGCCCCGGAGTTGAACGACGTCATCGCGGTATCTCCTCACACAAAGCGGGTGATGGCCTCAGGCGGAGGCTCTTGTTATTGCCGGCGTTCTCACGTGGGAGACGGGCTTTGTTATGACAGAGCAAATGCCATGCCTAAAATTGAATGGCCGTTCAATAACTCCTGAAAACGACGTCGCGACGTGTCTATTCAAGACATCGGCCAACAGCTGTTTCGAAGTGCCATCAGCGGCGGTGAGTGCCCTGCCCCGCTGCCTGTGAGCAGATCGGTAGCACTTGTGGGAACTGGCCTGCACGCAGTTTGTGGGGAGTGTCACCGCAGGCACGGGTGACGGACGGTCGGTGGTGCGAATGGCCCATGGCGGCTGGGAAAGACTCTTATCTGATTGCGACGCGCTAAAAGGTGGCGTGAATTGGTTAGCGTGTTCACTTGGTGAGCAGTTTTGACTGGTCTGGCTCCTTCGCGAGCAGGCTCGCTCCCACATTTGGAATGCATGCTCCTGTGGGAGCGAGCCTGCTCGCGAAGAACTCACCTTGGTGTCACTGATTCAGCACTCAACCGCGCTGACCGCCAAACCACCGCGCGAGGTCTCTTTATATTTGTCATGCATATCCGCGCCGGTATCGCGCATGGTGCGGATCACTCGGTCCAGCGAGATGAAGTGCTGACCATCGCCGCGCAAGGCCATCTGCGCCGCGTTGATCGCTTTCACCGCCGCAATCGCATTGCGTTCGATGCACGGCACCTGCACCAACCCGCCGACTGGATCGCAGGTCAGGCCGAGGTTATGTTCCAGACCGATTTCCGCCGCGTTGCACAGTTGCTCCGGAGTGGCACCGAGGATCTCCGCCAACCCCGCCGCCGCCATCGCGCAGGCCGAACCCACTTCACCCTGGCAGCCGACTTCGGCACCGGAGATCGAGGCGTTCTTCTTGCACAGAATCCCCACCGCCGCCGCACCCAGAAAGTAGTCGACAACGTTGGCGTCGGTGACCGCTTCGCTGAACTTCATAAAGTAGTGCAACACCGCCGGAATGATCCCCGCCGCGCCATTGGTCGGCGCCGTGACCATACGCCCGCCCGCCGCGTTTTCTTCGTTGACCGCCAGGGCGAACAGGTTGACCCATTCCATCGCGCTCAACGTCGAACCGATCACGTTGGGCTTGTTCAATTCCTGCAGGTTGCGATGCAACTTCGCCGCACGCCGACGCACATTCAAACCGCCGGGAAGAATGCCTTCGTGCTTGAGGCCCTGCTCGACGCAATCCTGCATCGCCCGCCACAGTTTCATCAGGCCGGCGCGGATTTCTTCTTCGCTGCGCCAGACCTTTTCGTTGGCCATCATCAATTCGGCGACGCGCAGGTTGTTCTTTTGGCACAGCTGCAGCAGTTCCACCGCGCTGGAAAAGTCATAGGGCAATTCAGTGCGATCCAGATCGACCACACCGCTGGATGCCTGCGCCTGATCCACGACAAAACCGCCACCGACTGAATAGTAGGTGTCGCGATGAATCTCGCCGTGATCGCCTTCGGCAATCAGGGTCATGGCGTTGGGGTGGAACGGCAGATTCTCGTCGATCAGGCGCATGTCGCGTGCCCAGACAAACGGCACCGACAAGCGGCCGTCCAGAAGAAGCGTGTGGGTTTCACGCAGGGCCTGGATTCGCGGGCCAATCTGCGACGGGTCGATTGCGTCCGGCCACTCGCCCATCAGGCCCATGATCACCGCGTTGTCGCTGCCGTGACCGATGCCGGTGGCCGACAGCGAACCGAACAGCTGCACTTCTATACGCCGCACCTGTTCGAGCAGGTGCCGGTCGCGCAGCGATTCGACAAACAGGGCCGCGGCGCGCATCGGGCCGACGGTGTGGGAACTGGACGGGCCGATGCCGATTTTGAACAGGTCGAAAACGCTGATAGCCATTGCTGCAGAGCTCCTGAGGATGCCGTTCCCGGGCGTTAAGCGCCCGCTGGCGGAGCTGCTACGCTCAAGCTGCGATCCGCCGGAATGCCCGCATCATCAGGCTTTTGTCAGGTCGCCCGGCGTCTGACACCGACGCACTCATGCCCACCAACGCCGTGCCGGTTTCCTCCCCTGTTTCCGCCGTTTTTATGCGGTTCAGATGGCCAAACGGGGCGGAAAAAAGCTGTAAACGACGTCACTGACACTGGATGCGACCATCCCTGTACTGGATACGACCCACCCTGTAGGCGTCAGATTTTCACTGGTACATGATCGTTATGACTCGATTGCAAGGCGCCGTGGTAGAGCTGTCTCCAGAACGCCATCCAACCGCAACCTATAAGTGCGGTGGTCCACAGTCGGAACACTGCCAAAAAAAACACCAAGGAGTCCATCCATGAAAGGTTCCCCGTCGTTGTTGTTGGCCGCCATGCTGAGTCTGCCGTTACTGGCTCACGCTGCAGAACCCGCTCAGTGCAGTACCGTGAATTTCTCCGATGTCGGCTGGACCGACATCACCGCCACCACCGCCACCACTTCGGTGGTACTCGACGCCCTCGGCTACAAGACCAAGACCACCATGATCTCCGTGCCCGTGACCTACAAGTCGCTGGCCGACGGCAAGAACATGGACGTGTTCCTCGGTAACTGGATGCCGACCATGGAAAACGACATCAAGGCCTACCGTGATGCCGGCACCGTCGAAGTGGTGCGCACCAACCTCAAGGGTGCCAAGTACACCCTCGCCGTACCGCAAGCCCTGTACGACAAGGGTCTGCATGACTTCGCCGACATCGCCAAATTCAAGAAAGAGCTCGATGGCAAGATCTACGGCATCGAGCCTGGCAACGACGGCAACCGTCTGATCCAGAGCATGATCGACAAGAACGCTTTCGGCCTGAAGGACGCCGGTTTCAAAGTCGTCGAATCGTCCGAAGCGGGCATGCTCTCGCAGGTTGACCGCGCACAGAAACGCGACACCGCCGTGGTCTTCCTCGGCTGGGCGCCGCACCCGATGAACAAGCGCTTCAAGATTCAATACCTGACCGGCGGCGATGACTTCTTCGGCCCCGATTTCGGTGCTGCGACCGTGGCGACCAACACCCGCAAGGGTTACACCACTGAATGCAGCAATGTCGGTCAGTTGCTGAAGAACCTGGAGTTCACCGTCGACATGGAAAGCACCTTGATGGGCAATATCCTCGACGACAAGATGAAGCCTGAAGCGGCCGCCAAGGCCTGGCTGAAAAAGAACCCACAGGTGCTCGATACCTGGCTCGCTGGCGTGACCACCATTGACGGTAAACCTGGCCTGGAAGCCGTGAAAGCCAAGCTCGCACAGTAATTGCCTTACGCCGGGCGAGTTCGCTCGCCCGGGCTGTTTATTCCTTGCATGCGGACGTTCACTACCATGCTGATTGATCAGAAAATCCCTTTAGGCCAGTACATCGCGGGCTTCGTTGAATGGCTGACGCAACATGGCGCCAGCACCTTCGACGCAATCGCCGTGACACTGGAAACGATGATCCACGGCGTGACGTTTGCGCTGACCTGGTTCAACCCGCTGGTGCTGATCGGCCTCATCGCCCTGCTGGCCCACTTCATCCAGCGCAAATGGGGGCTGACGGTGTTCGTCATCGCCTCGTTCCTGCTGATCCTCAATCTGGGTTACTGGCAGGAAACCATGGAAACCCTCGCCCAGGTCATGTTCGCGACCCTGGTCTGCGTGGTCATCGGCGTGCCGCTGGGCATCGTCGCCGCGCACAAGCCGATGTTCTACACTTTAATGCGTCCGGTACTCGATCTGATGCAGACCGTACCGACCTTCGTTTACCTCATTCCTACCCTGACCCTCTTCGGGCTGGGTGTGGTGCCGGGCCTGATCTCCACGGTGGTGTTCGCCATCGCTGCGCCGATCCGCCTGACCTACCTGGGCATCCGCGATGTCCCGCAAGAACTGATGGACGCCGGCAAGGCCTTCGGCTGCTCGCGTCGCCAATTGCTTTCACGGATCGAACTGCCTCACGCCATGCCGAGCATCGCGGCCGGCATCACCCAGTGCATCATGCTGTCGCTGTCGATGGTGGTGATCGCGGCACTGGTGGGCGCCGATGGACTCGGCAAACCGGTGGTCAACGCACTGAACACTGCTGATATCGCCCTGGGCTTCGAAGCGGGCCTGGCGATCGTACTGCTGGCGATCATGCTCGACCGTATCTGCAAACAACCCGACGCCAAAGCAGGGGGTGACGCATGAGCATAATTCGCTTCGATAACGTTGACGTGATCTTCACCAAGGATCCGCGCGAAGCACTGAAACTTCTCGATCAAGGCTTGACCCGCAGCGAGATCCTGAAAAAAACCGGGCAGATTGTCGGCGTTGAAAAGGCCAGCCTGGACATCAACAAAGGCGAGATCTGCGTACTGATGGGCCTGTCCGGCTCCGGCAAGTCGAGCCTGCTGCGTTGTATCAACGGCCTCAACACCGTGAGTCGCGGCAAGCTGTTCGTCGAGCACGAAGGCAAGCAGATCGATATCGCGTCCTGCACGCCGGCCGAACTGAAAATGATGCGCACCAAACGCATCGCCATGGTGTTCCAGAAGTTCGCCCTGATGCCGTGGCTGACAGTGCGCGAGAACATCAGTTTCGGTCTGGAAATGCAGGGCCGACCGGAAAAGGAACGGCGCAAGCTGGTCGACGACAAGCTCGAACTGGTGGGCCTGACCCAATGGCGCAACAAGAAGCCCGATGAACTCTCCGGCGGCATGCAGCAGCGGGTCGGTCTGGCCCGGGCGCTGGCGATGGACGCCGACATTCTGTTGATGGACGAACCGTTCTCGGCACTCGACCCGCTGATCCGCCAGGGCCTACAGGACGAACTGCTGGAACTGCAACGCAAGCTGAGCAAGACCATCGTGTTTGTGAGTCACGATCTCGACGAAGCACTGAAACTGGGTAGCCGCATCGCGATCATGAAGGACGGCCGGATCATCCAGTACAGCGTGCCGGAAGAGATCGTGTTGAACCCGGCGGACGACTATGTGCGCACCTTCGTGGCCCACACCAATCCGCTCAACGTGCTCTGCGGTCGCAGCCTGATGCGCACGCTGGACAACTGCAAACGCATCAACGGTTCGGTGTGCCTCGACCCGGGCGGCGACTCGTGGCTGGACCTGGCCGAAGGCAACACCATCAAAGGCGCACGGCAGAACGGTTCGGTGCTGAACCTGCAGAACTGGGCGCCGGGCCAGGCCGTGGAAGGTCTGGAGCGCAAGCCGACGCTGGTGGACTCGAACATCGGCATGCGTGATGCGTTGCAGATTCGTTATCAGACCGGCAACAAACTGGTGCTGCACGACAACAACCATGTGGTGGGGATTCTTGGCGACAGCGAGCTGTATCACGCGTTGCTGGGCAAGAACCTGGGGTAAGAACCCCGCACACAAAAACGCCGCGAGAAGATCGCGGCGTTTTTGTTGGTACAGAAATTGAACTTGAAACACGGACAACTGTGGCGAGGGAGCTTGCTCCCGCTTGAGTGCGCAGCACTCACAAATTCTTGGGGTCGCTTCGCAACCCAGCGGGAGCAAGCTCCCTCGCCACAACAGCTGCACCATTAACTAAAGGTTTAGCTGTACACCCGGCCAAGGAGCTGCCGATGGCTTTCAAACTGATCGAGCACATCGCGTGTGATCTGATCCTGCGTGAAGCCCATCAGGTCGTAATCCTGGCTGCCGTTGTGCAGGTACACCTCGGCACGGTAATAACGCTGGCGTGCCTCATCGGACTGGGCCGATTCGGTCGGGGTCGCCAGGTAACCGTCCAGACTCACCTCGTAGACGAAAGGGTTGCCCTCTTCCATCTCGATGCGCACGCCCATGCAACGCTTGGATTTGCCCAACAGCGTCTGCACTTCCAGGCCCTGTGCCCGCATTTGTGCAGCAGCGTCTTCCAGCGCCGGGCTGACCTGCTTGTCCATGAAGCGCTGCACCACCGATTGGCTCGGCTGCAGATCCAGTTGAGTCAGGCGTTCGCTGAAACCGCGACGACCGCGCTCAGCCAATTGCGCCTGCTCCTGTTCGATCTGCACGTCCTGACGCATCGCCTTGTGCAGGCCGAACATGAAGAACACCAGCACCACCGAGAACGGCAGCCCAGCCAGCACCACCATGGTTTGCATGGCTTCGAAGTTACCGGCGAACAGCAGGCCGATAGTCACCAGCGTGATCACCACCGACCAGAAGATCCGCAGCCAGTGCGGCGCATCTTCATCGACGTTGCCGCCCTTGCAGGACAGATTCGCCATCATCACCGCGCCGGAGTCGGCCGGGGTCAGGAACAGCACGAAGCCAACAAAGATCGACACACCGATGACGACTTTCGACGCCGGGTAGTGTTCCAGCAACTGGTAGATCGCCATCGACGGCTGTTCCAGCGCCGTCTTGCCGAGTTCCACCGCGCCCTGGTTCATCACCAGGTCCAGTGCCGAGTTACCGAAGATCGACAGCCACGCCAGGGTGAAACCCAGCGGAATCAGCAGCACGCCAGCCACCAGCTCACGCACGGTACGACCACGGGAAATACGCGCGATGAACATGCCTACGAATGGCGCCCAGGAAATCCACCAGGCCCAGTAGAACAGGGTCCACAGGCCCAGCCAGCGGTCGGACTTGGCGCTGTCGCCTTCATAGACGTACAGGTCGAAGGTCTTCAGCACCACGCCGTTGAGGTAATCGCCGATGTTCTGCACGAAGCCGTTGAGCAGGTGCAGGGTCGGGCCGAACAACAGGACGAAAATCAGCAGACCGCTGAACAGCACGATGTTCAGGTTGGACAGACGACGGATGCCGTTTTCCACACCGGACACGGCAGCGATGGTCGCCACGGTGCTCATCACGATGATCACGATCAGCAGGTTAGTGTTGCTATGTTCCATGCCGAACAGGTTTTCCAGGCCGGAGGACACTTGCAGCGAACCGATCCCCAGGTTGGTCACCAGACCCAGCAGGGTCACGAACATGCCGAAGCCGTCCACTGCGTGTCCGGCAGCGCCTTTGACCCAACGCTCGCCCACCAGCGGATACAGCGCCGAACGCAGGGCCAGCGGCTGGTTATGACGGTACGCAAAGTACGCCACGGCCAGACCGACCAGTGCGTAGATCGCCCAGCCGTGCAGGCCCCAGTGCAGGAACGTCAGTTGCACCGCCTGACGCGCAGCCAGATTGGTGGCCGCTGCGCCTTCCGGCGGATTGAAGTAATGGTCCAGCGGCTCGGACGCGCCGAAATACAGCAGCGAAATACCGATACCCGACGAGAACAGCATCCCCGCCCAGGCGCCGTAACTGAAATCCGGGGTATCGTCCTTGCTGCCCAGCTTGAGTTTGCCGTAGGAGGAAAACGCCAGACCCACCACAAACACCAGGTAAGCGGCGATCACCACCATGTAGTACCAGCCGAAGCTGCGCGACAACCAGGCCTGAGCCATACCCAACATTCTGCCGGCCTCTTGCGGGGCGATGATCAGAATGGCGGTCAACAACAGAATCAACGCGGTCGAGGTGTAAAACACCCAACCGTTGACCGTCACCTTCTCGGGCGGGGTCTTTATTAGCGAGGCAGAACTCATGGCACAAATGCTCCAGGCAGTGCGAGAGAAGAACACAAGGCAACACGGAACCCGACCAATCGGTTAGTTGGCAGCCGACCGGCGGGTGATATAAAGACACCCCGAAAAAAGCCCGAACCTGCCGAAATGGCGTTGCGAATCGCTTTCGTGGCCGAAGCTGTGCGGACGTTCATCCGAAACCTGGCCCCGAGCGTCTTGCCCATTCAACACGTCCATCGAATAGCGAACCGCGCCATGCCCCACGCAGGTTTCAAGGATTTTCGGAGGTCGTTTTATCGCCATTTACAAGCAGAAAAAATCTGTAGGCAGCGACGATTTGTCGCAGATCTTATTCTTTGTTGATTGAACGTTCAATCAAAACAAAATAGACTGGCCCTCAATCCGATCGGCGTTTATCGCCCGTCGGAAGGCCTAAGGAGATGTGCAAGATGCCCAAGGTCGGTATGCAACCCATCCGCCGCCAACAACTGATCGAAGCCACGTTGCAGGCGGTCGATCAGGTCGGTATGGGGGACGCCAGCATTGCGCTGATCGCCCGTTTGGCCGGTGTCTCGAATGGCATCATCAGTCACTATTTTCAGGACAAGAACGGCCTGATTGCCGCCACGATGCGGTATCTGATGAATGTCCTCAGCGAGAACGTCACCGCGCGCCGGCAGGCGCTGGCAGACAGCAGCCCACGGGCGCATCTGCAGGTGATCATCGAAGGCAACTTCGACGCCAGCCAGGTCAATGGCCCGGCAATGAAAACCTGGCTGGCCTTCTGGGCCACCAGCATGCACCAGCCGTCTTTGCACAGGTTGCAGCGGATCAACGATCACCGTCTGTATTCCAACCTGTGCTGCGAGTTCCGCCGTGTGTTGCCGCTCGAAGATGCGCGCAGCGCAGCGCGTGGACTGGCAGCGTTGATCGACGGTTTGTGGTTGCGCGGCGCGCTGTCGGGAGACGCTTTCGACACCGCGCAGGCGCAACAGATCGCTTACGAATACATGGATTTCCAATTGGCCAAGCAGGTGAGCCAGAGCACACAGAAAACGCTCGGTACCTGAACCGCCACCGCAGTTTCAGCGCGGTGGTCGACGCCAACCACTAATGCACTTGCGAGGACACTATGGCCCGTTTCGAACTGCAAAAACTCTACATCGATGGCGCGTACTCCGACGCTGGCAGCGATGCCACTTTCGAAGCCATCAACCCGGCGAACGGTGAAGTCCTCGCCCAAGTGCAACGTGCGACCAAGGAAGACGTCGAGCGTGCTGTGGTCAGCGCTGAAAAGGGCCAGAAAATCTGGGCCGCGATGACCGCCATGGAGCGTTCGCGCATCCTGCGTCGCGCCGTCGACATCCTGCGCGAGCGCAACGATGAACTGGCTGCTCTGGAAACCCTGGACACCGGCAAAGCCTTCTCCGAAACCAAGTACGTCGACATCGTCACCGGTGCCGACGTGCTGGAATACTACGCAGGCCTGGTGCCGGCGATCGAAGGCGAGCAGATTCCGCTGCGCGACACTTCCTTTGTCTACACCCGTCGCGAACCGCTGGGCGTGGTCGCCGGTATCGGCGCGTGGAACTACCCGATCCAGATCGCGCTGTGGAAATCCGCACCCGCCCTGGCCGCTGGTAACGCGATGATCTTCAAGCCAAGCGAAGTCACTTCGCTGACCACCCTGAAACTGGCCGAGATCTACACCGAAGCCGGCCTGCCAAACGGCGTGTTCAACGTCCTGACCGGCAGCGGCCGTGAAGTCGGCACCTGGCTGACCGAGCACCCGCGCATCGAGAAAGTTTCCTTCACCGGCGGCACCGACACCGGCAAGAAAGTCATGGCCAGCGCTTCGGCTTCGTCGCTCAAAGACGTGACCATGGAACTGGGCGGCAAGTCGCCGCTGATCATCTGCGACGACGCCGACCTGGATCGCGCCGCCGACACCGCAATGATGGCCAACTTCTACAGCTCCGGTCAGGTCTGCACCAACGGTACTCGCGTGTTCGTACCGAGCCATCTGAAAGCGGCTTTCGAAGCCAAGATCGTCGAGCGCGTAGCGCGCATCCGCATCGGCAACCCGGAAGACGAAAACACCAACTTCGGCCCGCTGGTCAGCTTCGCCCACATGGAAAGCGTGCTGGGTTACATCGCCAAGGGTAAAGAAGAAGGTGCTCGCGTGCTGTGCGGCGGCGAGCGTCTGACCGATGGCGAATTCGCCAAAGGCGCCTTCGTTGCACCGACCGTGTTCACCGATTGCACCGACGAGATGACCATCGTCCGTGAAGAAATCTTTGGCCCGGTGATGGCGATTCTCTCCTACGAGACCGAAGAAGAAGTGATCCGCCGCGCCAACGACACCGACTTCGGCCTGGCCGCCGGTATCGTCACCAAAGACCTGAACCGCGCGCACCGCGTGATTCATCAACTGGAAGCCGGTATCTGCTGGATCAACGCCTGGGGCGAGTCCGACGCGAAGATGCCGGTGGGCGGTTACAAGCAGTCGGGCGTGGGCCGTGAAAACGGCATCAGCTCGCTGACCAACTACACACGCATCAAATCGGTACAGGTCGAGCTGGGCGATTACGTCTCGGTGTTCTAAGACCCGAGTCTTGTATTGCTCGTGAGGCCGTCTTCGCGAGCAGGCTCGCTCCCACATTGAAATATGTCTCCTGTGGGAGCGAGCCTGCTCGCGAATCGAGTGCGCAGCGCTCGCCGAGGCCCGACCTGACCACATCTAAAGAGGGTGCATTCAATGTCCCAAGAATTCGATTACATCATCATCGGTGCCGGCTCGGCCGGTAACACCCTGGCGACCCGTCTGACTGAAGACGAAGGCGTCACCGTGCTGCTGCTCGAAGCAGGCGGCCCGGACTATCGTTTCGACTTCCGCACGCAAATGCCGGCCGCGCTGGCATTCCCGCTGCAGGGTCGTCGCTACAACTGGGCGTACGAAACCGATCCGGAGCCACACATGGACGGTCGCCGGATGGAATGCGGTCGCGGCAAAGGCCTCGGCGGTTCCTCGCTGATCAACGGCATGTGCTACATCCGTGGCAACGCGATGGACTACGACGGCTGGGCGAAACTGCCAGGCCTGGAAGACTGGACCTACCTCGACTGCCTGCCGTACTTCCGTAAAGCGGAAACCCGTGACATCGGCCCGAACGATTACCACGGTGGCGACGGCCCGGTCAGCGTGACCACGCCGAAAGCCGGCAACAACCCGCTGTTCCACGCCATGGTTGAAGCCGGCGTGCAAGCCGGTTACCCGCGCACCGAAGACTTGAACGGCTACCAGCAGGAAGGCTTCGGTCCGATGGACCGCACCGTGACGCCGAACGGTCGTCGTGCTTCCACGGCCCGTGGCTACCTCGACGTCGCGAAAAAGCGCTCGACCCTGACCATCGTCACCCACGCCCTGACCGACAAGATTCTGTTCGAAGGCAAGCGTGCGGTCGGCGTGCGTTATCTGGTCGGTTCGGCGGAAGAGCGCGTTGAAGCCAAAGCACGCAAAGAAGTTCTGCTGTGTTCCGGCGCCATCGCTTCGCCGCAGATTCTGCAGCGCTCCGGCGTCGGCCCGGCAAAACTGCTGGAAAGCCTCGATATCCCGGTCGTCCATGACCTGCCGGGCGTCGGTGAAAACCTGCAGGATCACCTTGAGCTGTACCTGCAATACGCTTGCACCCAACCCGTCTCGCTATACCCGTCGCTGCTCTGGTACAACCAGCCAGCCATCGGTGCCGAGTGGCTGTTCAACGGCACCGGCATCGGCGCCAGTAACCAGTTCGAAGCCGGCGGTTTCATCCGTACCCGTCCGGAATTCGAGTGGCCGAACATCCAGTATCACTTCCTGCCAGTGGCGATTAACTACAACGGCAGCAACGGTGTGAAAGAGCACGGCTTCCAGGCGCACATGGGTTCCATGCGTTCGCCAAGCCGTGGCCGCATCCAGGTCAAATCCAAGGACCCGCGTCAGCACCCGAGCATCCTGTTCAACTACATGGCCACCGAGCAGGACTGGCAGGAATTCCGTGACGGCATCCGCCTGACCCGTGAAATCATGCAACAGCCTGCGCTGGACGCCTTCCGTGGCCGCGAAATCAGCCCGGGCATCGACGTGCAAACCGATGAGCAACTGGACAAGTTCATCCGCGAGCACGCCGAAACTGCGTTCCACCCGTCCTGCTCGTGCAAGATGGGCACCGACGAGATGGCCGTAGTAGATGGCGAAGGTCGCGTGCACGGCATGCAGAGCCTGCGTGTGGTCGATGCTTCGATCATGCCGATCATCACCACCGGTAACCTGAATGCGCCGACGATCATGATGGCCGAGAAAATCGCCGACAAGATCCGTGGCCGCAAGCCACTGCCGCGTAGCAATGCTGCCTACTACGTTGCTGGCGGTGCGCCGGTGAAAGGCAAGCCGATGCGTGATATCACGCCTGTTGCCCAGTAAGGCGTAATACCGAGGCGCGGCCTTCGCGAGCAGGCTCGCTCCCACATTGGAATCATTTCAAATGTGGGAGCGAGCCTGCTCGCGAAGGGGCCCTCACATTCAGCACAAATTCTCCTGCTGCACAGTAAATCCTCCTACACCCCCTCTTCACTTGATCCTACCCCCACGCAGGCCTACTCTAGACCTCGCGCAATCGTTTCACCCCTCCCCGCCGAATCGCTTCGCCCCGCAACTCCATAACAAGGAGGTTCCCGAATGTTCGATTTCCACCCCCAGCTCAAGCAGCGCTTCGCTGCCTTGCGCACGGGCGCCGAGTTTTTTTCCCTGCGGTATGTACGCGAGTCCGGCCAGTACCTGTCGGTGCGCAAGAACGTCGCCGAGCCGCCAAGCCTGAGCCGTGACGAGGGTGCGATGCTCACAGTGCGGGTCAACGGTGTCGAGGCTTACGCAGCGACCAACGACCTGTCGCAGCAAGGCCTGCAAGCCGCCCTGGAGCGCGCCGAACAGCAGGCCCGCCGGCTCAAGCCTCATGCTTTGCTCGACCTGCGCGATCAGCCGGTATCGAGCGACCGCGCTGATTACTTTTCGCCCAATCTCGATCAACCCTTCCCGTCCCTGAGCGAATGTTTCGAACTGCTCGGCGCGGAATCCGCCTCGGTGCCAAAGGATGAGCGCCTGGTGCATTGGCAAGCGAGCATCGGCATCACCCACGTCGAACAGATTTACCTGAGCAGCGCCGGCGCCGAATTGCGCCAGGCCCAGCGCTTCGTTTATCCAAGTTTCGATGTCACTGCCTACGACGGCCACGACAGCCAGACCCGCTCCTTGGGCCGCGAGAACTTCGGCCAGCAGGGTGGCGCCGACGTGATCAGCCGTTGCGGTCTGGTCGGCGCCGGCCCGCAAGTGGCCGATCAGGCCCTGCAACTGCTGCTCGCGCCAAATACCCCGCAAGGCCCGCGCGATCTGTTGCTGATGCCCGACCAGATGATGCTGCAGATCCACGAGTCGATCGGGCACCCGCTGGAACTCGACCGGATCCTCGGTGACGAGCGCAATTACGCCGGTACCAGCTTCGTCAAAACCAGCGACTTCGGCAGCCTGCAATACGGTTCGAAGCTGCTCAACGTGACCTTCGACCCGGACATTCCCGAAGAACTGGCGAGTTACGGCCACGATGACGACGGCAGCAAGGCCAGCAAACAATTCCTGATTCGCCAAGGCTTGTTGTTGCGACCATTGGGCGGGGCACTGTCGCAGTTCCGCGCCGGCCTCGACGGCGTTGCCAACAGCCGCGCCTGCGGCTGGAACCGGCCGCCGATCGATCGCATGGCCAACCTCAACATCGAACCGGGCGATCAGTCGCTGACGCAACTGATCAGCGGCATTGAGCACGGCATTCTGATGAGCACCAACCGTTCGTGGTCGATTGACGATGCGCGCAACAAATTCCAGTTCGGTTGCGAGTGGGGGCAGTTGATCGAGAACGGTGAACTCAAGGGTGTGGTGAAAAATCCGAATTACCGAGGTATTTCCGCGCAATTCTGGAAGAGTCTGCGCGCGGTCGGCGATGCCGGCACCCGCAAGGTGTTGGGCACGCCAAACTGCGGCAAGGGCGAGCCGAACCAGGTGATCCGCGTCGGCCACGCTTCGCCGGCCTGCGTATTCAGCAACGTTGATGTGTTTGGGGGAGACGCCTGATGAGCATTTCGAAGAGTCAGTCCGACGCCTTCAAGGTCATGGTCAATTGGCTGCGCGACAGTGTGCGCGAGCCGGAACAATTCACCCTCAGCCATGCCGCCGAATCCTCGGCGTTCGTGCGCTTCAACCACGCCAAGGTGCGTCAGGCCGGTCAGGTGCAGCAGGCCGACGTCGGGTTGAAGCTGATCAATGACGGCCGCCATGCCGACCTGCACATCACCCTGTCCGGTGATCAGGAAGCCGATCTGCAACGCCTCGCCGAAGGCCTGCAACAACTGCGCGAAACCCTGCCGCTGCTGCCACAGGATCCGTACCTGCTGCTCAACCACAACGGCTGGCAGAGCAACAACGTGCAGCAACATCCGCTGCCGGACACTGAGCAGGTGGTCGAGGAAATCTGCACCGCGGCTGAAGGTCTGGATCTGGTTGGCTTCTATGCTGCCGGCCCGATCAGCCGTGGTTTCGCCAGCTCCTCGGGAGCGTTTGGCTGGCATCAGGCCAACAGCTTCAACTTCGACTTCAGCCTGTTCCACGACAACGGCGAAGCAGTGAAAGCCAGCTACGCCGGGCACGAGTGGAGCAGCGAAGGCTTCGCCCGGCGCTTCCAGCAGGCGCGCGAGCAACTGGCGTTTCTCGGTCGACCGTTGCGCACCCTCGCACCGGGGCAATATCGGGCGTATCTGGCGCCGGCCGCACTGGAAGAAATCATGGGCATGCTCAGTTGGGGCGGTTTTTCCGCACAGTCGATCGCCAGCAAGAGCAGTCCGTTGCAGAAGCTGTATGTCGGTGATCAGGCGTTCAGTCCGCTGGTGTCGCTCGATGAGCAAGTCAGCGGTTCGTTGAGCCCGGCGTTCTCCGGCGAAGGCTATCCGCGCAGCGATCTGCGGTTGGTGATTGAAGGCAAGGCCGGCGATCAACTGGTCGGCTCGCGCAGTGCCGCCGAATACGGCCTGACCGCCAACGGCGCCAGCGGCGGTGAAATGCCGAGTGCACTGAACATGGCCGCCGGTGACCTGTCACAGGCAGAGATCCTCAAGCAGTTGGGCACCGGGCTGTACATCAGCAACTTGTGGTACCTGAACTACTCCGATCAACCGGCGGCACGCCTGACCGGCATGACCCGCTTCGCGACCTTCTGGGTCGAGAACGGCGAGATTCAAGCGCCGGTCAGCACCATGCGCTTCGACGACAGCGCCTACAGCCTGCTGGGTTCGCAGCTGGAAGCGTTGACCGCCGAACGTGAGTTGCTGTTGTCGGCGAGCACGTACAGCCAGCGCAATACGTCGTCGGCGTTGCTGCCGGGGGCGCTGGTGAGCCGACTCACGCTAACCCTGTAAAAGCAAAACCTGTGGGAGCGAGCCTGCTCGCGAAAGCGGTAGATCAATCGACATTAATGTTGAATGAAATGGCCTCTTCGCGAGCAGGCTCGCTCCCACACTGACCGCGCTCGACAATGGATCTGCACTAACTCCAACCACAAGAGGTTCCATGCCCACTCGCCCGCCTCTCGACGCCATCACCGCCCGCTGGTTGCCGTGGGTTGTCGCCATTGCGTTCTTCATGCAGTCCCTCGACGGGACCATTCTCAACACCGCCCTGCCGGCCATGGCCCGGGATCTGGCCGAAGACCCGTTGCGCATGCAAGGCGTGGTCATCGCCTACATGCTCACCGTGGCCTTGCTGATTCCGGCCTCGGGCTGGATCGCCGACCGCTTCGGCACCAAGAAAATCTTCTTCGGCGCGATCCTGCTGTTCAGCATTGGCTCGCTGCTCTGTGCGTTATCGAGCACTCTGACCATGCTGGTGGGTGCGCGGGTAATCCAGGGGCTGGGCGGCGCATTGATGTTGCCGGTCGGACGGCTGGTGGTGCTGCGTGCCTATCCGCGTTCGGAACTGGTGCGGATCATGGGTTTCATCACTATTCCCGGCCTGCTCGGCCCGCTGATCGGTCCGACCATGGGCGGCTGGATGGTGCAATACCTGACGTGGCACTGGATTTTCCTGATCAACCTGCCGGTCGGCGCCATCGGCTGCTATGCGGTGTGGAAGTTCATTCCCGACCTGCGCGGCAGCGAACGCACGCGCTTCGACAGCCTCGGTTTCCTGCTGTTCGGCGCCGCAATGATCCTGATCACCATCGCCATGGAAGGTCTGGGCGAACTGCACTTGCCGCACCTGCGGGTGATGTTGCTGCTGTTCGGCGGTCTGGCCTGCCTGGCGGCGTACTGGCTGCGCGCCGGGCGTGTGGAAAATCCGCTGTTCGCCCCTTCGTTGTTCAAGACCCGGACCTTTGCCGTCGGCATTATCGGCAACCTGTTCGCCCGCCTGGGCAGCGGCGCCCTGCCGTTTCTGGTGCCGTTGCTGCTGCAAGTGGCGCTGGGTTATTCGCCGTCGCAAGCGGGGATGAGCATGCTGCCGCTGGCCGCTGCGGCGATGTTTGCCAAGTGGATGGCGCGACCACTGATCGAACGCCTCGGCTATCGCATCGTACTCACTGGCAACACCCTCGCGCTGGGGATCATGCTGGCGAGCATGGGCCTGGTCAGCGAGCAGACGCCGTACTGGCTGCTGCTGTGCCTGCTGGCGGTTCTCGGCGCGATCAACTCACTGCAATTCACCGCGATGAACACCGTGACGCTGATCGACCTCGACGACGCCAGCGCCAGCAGCGGCAACAGCTTGCTGTCGGTGGTGGCGCAGTTGTCGCTGAGCCTGGGCGTGGCCTGTGCCGGCGCCTTGCTGGGCGGCTTCACGGCGGAGATCGGCAACGACGGCGTCGAGACCGTGCTCGGGGCCTTCCAGCTGACGTTTGTGACCGTCGGGGTGATGGCGATGCTGGCGGCGACGATCTTCTCGCAACTGTCGAAAGAAGACGGGCGCCGGGTCAAACGCCCGGATGAACATCCCGACGAACACATCGAACACTGAACTTGACTTGAGCCGTGAAGACCCTGTGGTGAGGGGATTTATCCCCGATGGGGTGCGTAGCGCCCCTGAAAAGGTTGAATGCGATCAGCCTGATGTACTGAGGTGACAGATTCTGGGCCTGCTTCGCAGCCCATCGGGGATAAATCCCCTCACCACAGATGAATCCCCTCACCACAGATGAATCCCCTCACCACAGATAAACCATCTCGCCTCGGGTTTAGTCACTGTTCGTCCAGAACTTTCGAGGAAAGTGGCACGGGGCTGCTACACTGCGCGACATTTTGTTTTGCAGGCCAGTCCCGTGACCACCATCGCCACCGCTTTTAATACTCTGCCGCTGTCCGCCGCCATGCTGGCTAACCTCGAATCCCTCGGTTATGCCCAGATGACGCCGATCCAGGCGCAGAGCTTGCCGGTGATCCTCAAGGGGATGGACCTGATCGCCCAGGCCAAGACCGGCAGCGGCAAGACCGCCGCGTTCGGCATCGGCCTGCTCAACCCGATCAACCCGCGTTACTTCGGTTGCCAGGCGCTGGTGATCTGCCCGACCCGTGAGCTGGCCGACCAGGTCGCCAAGGAAGTCCGGCGTCTGGCCCGTGCCGAAGACAACATCAAGGTCCTGACCCTGTGCGGTGGCGTGTCGTTCGGCCCGCAGATCGCCTCGCTGGAGCACGGCGCACACATCATCGTCGGCACCCCGGGGCGTATCCAGCAGCACCTGCGCAAGGGTTCGCTGGTCCTCGACGGCCTGAACACGCTGATCCTCGACGAAGCCGACCGCATGCTCGACATGGGCTTCTACGACGCGATCGAAGACATCATCGAGCAGACCCCGTCGCGTCGTCAGACCCTGCTGTTCTCCGCCACGTACCCGGTGGGCATCAAGCAACTGGCGTCGAAATTCATGCGCGATCCGCAAACGGTGAAAGCCGAAGCGTTCCACGATGACACCCAGATCGAGCAGCGCTTCTACGAGATTTCCCCGGAAGAGCGCATGAGTGCAGTGACGAAAGTCCTGCACCACTTCCGCCCGGCCTCCTGCGTGGCGTTCTGCTTTACCAAGCAGCAAGTGCAGGAGACCGTTGACCACCTGACCGCCAAAGGCATTTCCGCCGTTGGCCTGCACGGCGACCTGGAACAGCGTGATCGCGATCAGGTGCTGGCAATGTTCGCCAACCGCAGTACGTCGGTACTGGTCGCCACCGACGTGGCCGCCCGTGGTCTGGACATCGATGCGCTGGACATGGTGATCAACGTCGAGCTGGCCCGCGACTCGGAAATCCACATTCACCGCGTTGGCCGTACCGGTCGCGCCGGCGAGAAAGGCATTGCGGTCAGCCTCGTCGCGCCGTCCGAAGCGCATCGTGCGCAAGCCATCGAACAGTTGCAGAAAGCCCCGTTGAACTGGGATCAGGTCGATAACCTCAAGTCCCAGGGCGGCGCCCCGCTGCAGCCACCGATGAGCACGCTGTGCATCGCCGGCGGGCGCAAGGACAAGGTACGTCCGGGCGACATCCTCGGCGCCCTGACCGGTGACGCCGGCATCCCCGGTGCCCAGGTCGGCAAGATCGCGATCTTTGACTTCCAGTCGTATGTGGCGGTTGAGCGCACCGTGGTCATGCAGGCGCTGCAGCGCTTGAACAACGGGAAGATCAAGGGCCGTTCGCTGCGCGTGCGGGTCTTGTAAGAACAACGCCTCCCCTGTAGGAGCTGCCGCAGGCTGCGATCTTTTGACTTTGTTTTTAAAGAGCAAGATCAAAAGATCGCAGCCTCGTTTCACTCGACAGCTCCTACAACAGTTGGTTTTGTGGTGATATTTCAGAGGACACCGTTTTGCGCTCTACCGAAGTCGTGATCATTGGCGCTGGCGCCGCAGGGTTGATGTGTGCACTGACCGCCGCCGGGCGTGGGCGTCAGGTGCTGCTGCTCGACCATGCGAACAAGGCCGGCAAGAAAATCCTGATGTCCGGTGGTGGCCGCTGCAATTTCACCAACATGTACACCGAGCCGGGCAATTTCCTTTCGGGTAACCCGCATTTCTGCAAATCGGCACTGGCGCGCTACACCCAGTGGGATTTCATCGGCATGGTCGCCAAGCACGGCGTGCCGTATCACGAGAAGAAACTCGGTCAGCTGTTCTGCGATAACAAATCCAGCGACATCCTCGGCATGCTGCTCGACGAGTGCGATCAGGTTGGCGTCGAGCTGCACCTGGACACCTCGATCCAGACCATCGAGAAGGTCGAAAGCGGTTACCTGCTCGACACCACCCTCGGCCAGCTGCAGTGCCAATCGCTGGTGATCGCCACCGGCGGGCTGTCGATCCCGACGCTGGGCGCTACCGGCTTCGGTTATCAGGTCGCCAAGCAATTCGGCCATGAACTGCTGCCAACCCGCGCCGGACTGGTGCCGTTCACCATCACTGATCAGCTCAAGGAACTCTGCACCGAGCTGTCCGGTACCTCGGTGGATTGTCTGGTCAGCTGCAACGAGCAGAGCTTTCGCGAGAACATTCTGTTCACTCACCGCGGCCTCAGTGGCCCGGCGATTCTGCAGATCTCGTCGTTCTGGGAGCCGGGCGACACCGTGGAGATCAACCTGCTGCCGGATCACGACACCGCCGCATGGCTGCAACAGCAAGTGGCCGAACGCCCGAACAGCGAACTGAAAACCCTGCTCGGGGAAATCTTCACCAAGAAGATGGCCAACCTGTTGGCGGACAACTGGTTCGTCTCCAAACCGATGAAGCAGTACACCCACGCCGAACTGGCGCAGATCGCCGACAAGCTCGGCAGCTGGAAAGTCGTCCCGGCTGGCACCGAAGGCTATCGCACCGCCGAGGTCACGCTGGGTGGCGTCGATACCCGCGAAGTGTCGTCCAAGACCATGGAATCGCTGAAAAGCCCGGGGCTTTATTTCGTTGGCGAAGTGCTTGATGTCACCGGGCATCTGGGCGGTTTCAACTTCCAGTGGGCCTGGGCCTCGGGCTACGCGGCTGCGCAGTACGTCTGACTGAAACAACACTCCCCTGTAGGAGCTGCCGAAGGCTGCGATCTTTTGATCTTAAAACAGGATCAAAAGATCGCAGCCTTCGGCAGCTCCTACAGGGGTAGCGGGCAATCAAGGAACACTTTTTGCTGTCAGATGTGATCGGCGCCATTGCGTCGGCGTCATTACTGGCTCAATTTAGCGGCATCGCCTCGGAAGGCCTTCGCACTTCATGTCCTCGACCTCGTTTCGTCAGTCTTTGCGGCGCCTGTGGGCGCTGGATAAATTCAGCTACAGCGTGCGGGTGTTCATCGCCCTGACCGGCAGCATGGCGCTGTGTTGGTATCAGGATGAAATGGGTCTGCTGATCCCGTTGTTCCTGGGGATTATCGCCAGCGCCCTGGCCGAGACCGACGACAGTTGGCAGGGGCGCCTCAACGCCCTCGCCGTGACGCTGGTGTGTTTCAGTATCGCCGCGCTGTCGGTGGAACTGCTCTTCCCCTACCCCATCGTGTTCGCCATCGCCCTGGCCTTGGCCAGCTTCGGCCTGACCATGCTCGGCGCACTCGGCGAGCGTTATGGCGCGATTGCCTCGGCGACGTTGATTTTGTCGGTCTACACCATGATCGGCGTGGATCAGCGCGGCGGCGCGGTCACCGATTTCTGGCACGAACCCATGCTGCTGGTGGCCGGCGCGGCGTGGTACGGCCTGCTCTCGGTGCTGTGGCAGGCGCTGTTTTCCAACCAGCCGGTGCAGCAGAGTCTGGCGCGCCTGTTCCGTGAACTGGGTTTCTACCTGAAGCTGAAAGCCTCGCTGTTCGAGCCGATCCGCCAACTGGACGTCGAGGGGCGACGGCTGGAACTGGCGCAGCAGAACGGTCGAGTGGTGGCGGCGCTGAACAGTGCCAAGGAAATCATCCTGCACCGGGTCGGCAACGGCCGTCCGGGTTCGAAAGTCAGCCGTTATCTGAAGCTGTATTTCCTTGCCCAGGATATTCACGAACGCGCCAGCTCTTCGCACTATCCGTACAACGCGCTGGCCGAGGCGTTCTTCCACAGCGACGTGCTGTTCCGCTGCCAGCGCTTGCTGCGCCAGCAGGGCAAGGCCTGTCGCGCGTTGGCCGAATCGATCCAGATGCGCCAGCCGTTCGTCTACGACGCCAGTTTTGCCGAAGCGCTGACTGACCTCGATGCCTCCCTTGAACACCTGCGCATCCAGAGCAATCCGGCATGGCGCGGCCTCCTGCGCTCGCTGCGGGCACTGGCAGCCAACCTCGGCACCCTCGACCGCTTGCTCAGCGACGCGAGCAACCCCGACGCGCTGGCGGATGCCACCGACAGCAGCCTGCTCGACCGCTCGCCGCGCAACCTCAAGGACGTGTGGATTCGCTTGCGTACGCAACTGACGCCGACGTCCTTGCTGTTCCGCCACGCCCTGCGTCTGCCGCTGGCATTGAGTATCGGCTACGGCATGGTGCACCTGATTCACCCCTCGCAAGGCTATTGGATCATCCTCACCACACTGTTCGTCTGCCAGCCGAACTACGGCGCAACCCGGCGCAAACTCGGACAGCGGATTCTCGGCACCGCCATCGGTCTGACCGTGGCCTGGGCGCTGTTCGATCTGTTCCCCAACCCGCTGGTGCAGTCGTGCTTCGCCATTGCCGCCGGGGTGGTGTTCTTTACCAACCGCACCACGCGTTACACCGTGGCGACGGCGGCGATCACGATCATGGTGCTGTTCTGCTTCAACCAGATCGGTGATGGCTACGGGCTGTTCCTGCCGCGCCTGTTCGATACCCTGCTTGGCAGCCTGATCGCCGGTCTGACGGTGTTCCTGTTCCTGCCGGACTGGCAAGGTCGACGCCTGAACAAAGTGCTGGCCAACACCCTGACCTGCAACAGCATCTACCTGCGCCAGATCATGCAGCAATACGCCGCCGGCAAGAGCGATGACCTCGCCTATCGCCTGGCCCGACGTAACGCGCACAACGCCGACGCGGCACTGTCGACCACGCTGGCGAACATGTTGATGGAGCCGGGGCATTTCCGGAAGGAAGCGGATGTCGGTTTCCGCTTTCTGGTGCTGTCGCACACGCTGCTCAGCTACCTGTCCGGGTTGGGCGCGCATCGCGAAACGCAACTACCGGCGGAAGTCCGCGAACACCTGATCGACGGTGCTGGAGTGAAACTGGCCGCGAGCATCGATGAAATCGCCCAGGGCCTGGCGAACAAGCAGCCAGTGGCGATCCAGAGCGACGACGAGGAAGCGCTGGCCAATGAGCTGGAGCAGATGCCGGACGAGATCGATGAAGGGCAGCGGCTGGTGCAGACGCAACTGGCATTGATCTGCCGGCAGCTGGGGCCGTTGCGCACGTTGGCGGCGCATTTGATCAAAGACACTAATGAGATTAGCGCTGGCTGAAAGGACGCCTTCGCGAGCAGGCTCGCTCCCACAGTGAATGTGTGTACGACACAGAACCCACGTGGGAGCGAGCCTGCTCGCGAAGAGGCCATCAACCACACAGAAGATTCTGGATCAGCCTTCACATCCCATGCTGCCTCAGCAACTTGTCATAACTGCCATCTGCCTTCATCGCCGCAATCGCCTTGTCGAACCCGGCCACAATCTGCTCATGCTCGGGGTTCTTCAGGCTCACCAGAATATGCAGGCTGTTCTCGCTCAACGGCTTGGGCAGGAACTCCACGGCGTTGCGTACCTTGGGTGATTCGCGCGCCAGGTAATAGCGTGCGACATACTCATCTTCCAGCGTCAGCTTGACCCGATCCGCCGCCAGCATGCGCACCGCCATTGCAAAGTTGTGCACCGGGACTTTCTGCAACGCCGTGTCGGCATCGAACGCCTGCGAGTAGGCATAACCGCGCACCACCGCCACCGGATAGGTGTGCAGTTGCTCCAGGCTGTTGTATTCGAGCGGAGTGTCCTTGCGCTTGAGAAAGCGGATGCGGTTGAGCAGGTATTCGCCAGAGAACTGGCCGATCCGGGTGCGCTCGTCGTTGTACCAGGCGTTGACCAGCACGTCGTACCGGCCCTCGCCCACCCCCAACAACGCCCGCGCCCACGGCACCTGCTCATAGTCGCTGGCATAACCGGCCCGCGCCAGCGCGGTGCTGACGATGTCGGTGGCCAGGCCACCGTTGACCAGCGTGTCGTCGGTAAAGGGTGGCCAGATATCAAATACCAGTCGCAGCTTGTCCGCAGCGGCGGGTTGGGCCAGCAAGAGCAGTCCGATCAAGGCAAAGGCTCGATGCAGTCGCGGCATGCTTGAAAATCCTTAGCGGGCGGTTGGCCCGGTGTGTTTTCCAGTCAAAACCCCAAGGCCCCGTACCGGCGAAACCCAGGCCCTAACAGTAGCTCATTGAAGCCCGTGCACAGCGCTTTCCAGCAGATTACACAAAGCGGCCGTCACCGCGAGAAAGGAATGATGGCATTTTGACCTTTGTCACAGACTCTTCCGCCATACAGACATTCAGCGCCTGTGCCCTTAGTATCGGGCGACGGTGTTCAAGGAGTCGGAAGATGACAATCGAGTGGATCTGCAAGCATCACAGCGATCTGGGCAAAGAGCAGTTATACGCACTGCTGAAACTGCGCTCGGACGTATTTGTGGTCGAACAGCAATGCGCCTACCCAGACCTCGACGGGCAGGATCTGGACGGCGATACCCATCATTTGATGGGCTGGGAAGACGATCAGTTGATGGCTTATCTGCGCCTGCTCGATCCCCAGTCCCAGGGCGGTGACGTGGTGATCGGCCGCGTGATCATTGCGCCTCAGGGCCGCGGCCAAGGGTTGGGGCACGAGATGATGGAGCAGGCGCTGAAACAGGCCGAGAAGCATTGGCCGCAGGTGCCGATCTACCTGTCGGCGCAGGCGCATTTGCAGGGGTATTACGGCAGGTACGGGTTTGTGGTGGTGGGTGAGGAGTATCTGGAGGATGACATTCCGCATATCGGGATGCGTCGTTCCTGAGGCCCTTTCGCGAGCAGGCTCGCTCCCACATTTGGAATGCATGCCTCTGTGGGAGCGAGCCTGCTCGCGAAGGCGTCAGCTCAGGCGCCGCAGGACTCAAGGGTAATCAAGCACAACCTTGATCTGCCGCAGATTGCGCTCGATCCACCCGCGATCAATCGCCCCCCACTCGCGAATCCGATAGCGCCCGGCATGGTTGCGCGCGCCCTCTTCCTGCTCGAACTCACAGACGATATCCAGATCCGCCAGCGCGGCGATCGTGTCCTGCGCCGTGCGCCGGGGCATGCCGGTCACTTCGGTCAGCGCCGGGACGCTCGGGGCCAGGCCGCTGTCGATCAGGTAGGCCACGTACAGGCGCCGGTAAAAGCTGCTTTTGGTCTTGCTGACGTCCATCTACTCGCTCCTTGTTGCGGCTATTGCAGATCCCGCCACGTCAGGTACACCCTCAAGTCGAACTCGACCTGGTGATACCCCGGCAGCATGTGTTCACACAACTTATAGAAGGCCTTGTTGTGATCCGATTCCTTGAAGTGCGCCAGTTCATGCACGACGATCATCTTCAGGAACTCGGGCGCCGCCTCCTTGAACAACGAGGCGATGCGAATCTCTTTCTTGGCTTTGAGCTTGCCGCCCTGCACCCTTGAGACCGTGGTGTGCAGACCCAGCGCGCGATGCGTCAGGTCGAGGCGGTTGTCGAACAGCACTTTGTCGATGGCCGGCGCGTTACGCAGGTATTCCTGCTTCAGGTCCAGCGCGTAGCTGTACAGCGCCTTGTCGCTCTGCACATCGTGACGTCCGGGATAGCGTTGGCTCAGGTAGTCACCCAGACGCTGTTCGGCGATCAGTTGGCGCACCTGATCCTGCAGTTGCGCGGGATAGGCCTGGAGGTATTTCAACGCAGTCATGGACACGGCAGCACGGTTCGAAAAGAGCGCCAGTGTAGCGAATTCAAACCGGCAGCGCGCTCCAGTCAAAGGGTTTGGCAAAGCTGACGGCGTCCTCGGAGGTCAGCGGACGCGCCACCAGGAAACCCTGCACGTATTCGCAGCCATGCGCCTGCAGCCATTGATACTGTTCAACGGTTTCCACGCCTTCGGCGATCACCAGCAAACCGTACTGTTTGCACAGATTGATCACGTTGCTGACCAGCGCCGCGTCGCGCGTCGAGTCCGGCAGCCGCGCAATCAGGTGTCGATCCAGCTTGAGCGTATCCAGCTCCAGATCACGCAGATACGCCAGCGAACACGGGCCCGAACCAAAGTCATCCAGCGCCACCCGCACCCCGAGATTACGCAGCAGGCGCAACTGTTTGCGGGTCTCGTCGGGGTTGTGCATCAGCGCGTCTTCGGTGACTTCCACCTCCAGTTGCCGCGGCTGCAGCGAATGCCGCTCCAGCACCTGACGCAATTCGGTGACCAGGTTCGGCAGGCCGAACTGGGTGTTGCTCAAACTCACGCCGAGCACCAGATCCTCGGCGAACAGGGTTTCCCAGGCTTTGCGCTGACCGGCGCCACGGTGATAGATCCAGCTACCGAGCCGACTGATCAGCCGTGCTTCCTCCAGCAATGGCAGGAACAACCCCGGCGGCACATCGCCGACGCTCGGGTGCTGCCAGCGCAGCAACGCCTCGAAACCGCGAATCTGCCCGCTGTCGATCGCCACTTGCGGCTGATACACCAGATTGAAATCCCGGTTCTCGATGGCGTTGCGCACGCTCTCTTCGAGCATCAGCCGCGAGCGGGCGCGGCCGTTCATTTCGTGATCATAAAAACGATATTGCTGCCGCCCGGCGCGCTTGGCTTCATACATGGCGATGTCGGAGGCGCGCAGCAAACCGTCGAGGTTCGCGCCGCAGTCCGGGTAAGTGGCGATGCCGATACTCGCGCCGAGAGCGATGTCCAGTCCTTCGATCTGCTGACAGATCGACACCCTTTCGATGAGCTTCTCGGCAATTTTTGCTGCCTGCTCGGGAAACTCCAGATCGAGCAACGCGGTGAACTCGTCACCGCCCATGCGCGCCAGAATGTCGAACGGCCGCAGACAGGCTTTCAACTGCTCGGAGACCCAGCGCAGCACCCGGTCGCCGGCATCGTGGCCAAGGGAATCGTTGACCCGTTTGAAGCCATCCAGATCCAGATACAGCAGCACCCAACTGCTGTCGCTGCGTTCACCGCGCAGCAGCAGGTTTTCCACCGTCTGATAAAAACCCCGACGATTGAGCAGACCGGTCAGCGGATCGGTGACGGCCTGAAATTCCAGTTGCTGATGCAGGTGACGTACCACCGACATGTCCAGCACCGTCACCACCATCGCCCGCTGCTCGGCGGGCAACGGCGCACAGGACAACGCCACCGGCACCTGCTGCCCCGGCGCCGTACGCAACAACGCATCGTGCAGACGCAAGGTCTCACCGCGTTTATAGCCGGCCAGCAACTCGGAACCGGCCCACAGCGGGATATGCGGCTTCTGCAGAAAATCGAGAAATTCCTTGCCCTCCAGCTCCTTCACCGGCGCATTCAGCAATCGCGAAATCGCTGGGTTGGCGAAGCGGATCAAGCCGTCCTCGCCGAGCACCAGAATGCCTTCCGCCGCGTTGTCCAGCACCGAGGCATTGAAGGCCCGCGCGACCTCCAGATCATGACTCAGACGCTGCAAGGCGCGGCGGTTGCGCTGGTGTTCGAGCAATGCCTGGACTTTCGGCTTGAGGATCTGCGGATCGAACGGCTTGAACAGGTAATCCACCGCGCCACTGGCGTAACCCTTGATCACGGCGTCCTGGGATTGCTCGTTGGCGGTGAGGAAAATAATCGGTGTGAGACGCGTGCGCTGGCTGCCGCGCATCAGCCGCGCCACTTCGAAGCCGTCCATGCCCGGCATCTGCACGTCCAGCAGCACCAGATCGACGTCGTGTTCCAGCAGCAGATTGAGCGCCTCGAAACCGGAGGCGGCGGTCATGACGTGCCAATCCTGACGCTGCAGCAACGCGCGCATGCTGATCAGGTTTTCAGGGTAGTCATCAACGATCAAAAGGACAGAGCTGCCTTCACCTGGCTGGGGTTGCGCGCATTCCATGCTGCTTCTCTTGTCGGGACATCTCTTGTCGGACTATCGGCCGGTTTTTTGTGAAAACCGTACAGTTACTGAGCCATCACTCTAGTCCCGGATCTGTGAAAGCAGAAGCTGCCACGCCGCCATCATTTAGCCAAAGCTGTAATTTACCGACTAACGGTCACCCCTGCAGCCCCCGAAAACCGGCACAGATGGCATTTCGACAGGATGTTGACGCCAATCATCTGCCAAACGGGCGTTAACAAAAAACACCTCTACGCTTATAACTGCCGCCCGAAAAAGCGCGGGCTAGAGCTTCTGGCACTCGCGTACAGGAAAATTGAGTGGAAGAACCGACATGATCGATCTCGCAACCTGGAACCTCAGCGTTCCCGTCGGCAGCCCGCCGTACACCGTCGAAACCTCCAAACTGGTGAATGGCTTCAAGGATCAGTACTTCCATTCCGACACTGGCACCTTGTTCTTCTGGTCGCCGGTGACCGGGTCAAAAACCGAAAACGCCATTTACCCGCGCACCGAACTGCGCGAAACCTTCAGCAACGGCACCCTGCGCAACTGGTACTACCCCGACGCCGACAACACCCTGCGCGCGACCCTCGCCGTGAACAAAGTGCCCAGCTCCGGCAAGATCGTCATCGGCCAGATCCACGCTTATGAAAGCCAGCGCCCGATGGTCAAGCTCGAATACCAGTACAAGGAAAAAACCCAGAACGGCAACCTGGTGATCAAAGTCCGCATGCACCCCGACGACAAGGAAAGCCGCGTCATCACCCTCGCCACCGGGATCAAGCTGGATCGCGAATTCAACTACCTGATCCACCTCAGCCCCGGCGGCGCACTCGGCGTGAGCGCGGCGGGTTACCAGTGGGATTCACAGATCAGCGCGACCTGGCGCAACAAGCCGCTGTACTTCAAGGCCGGGGTATATGTGCAGGACAACACTGGCTACACCAGTGAGGGCGGCCAGGTCACCTTCAGCAAACTCGACATCGACCACGACAAATAAGGCTTCATTGGCACAAATCCCTGTGGCGAGGGAGCTTGCTCCCGCTGGGGCGCGCAGCGGCCCTAAAAAAGCGAGGCCTGCTGCGCAGTCCAGCGGGAGCAAGCTCCCTTGCCACAGTGTTATTTATTGCCAGTCGGACATCCTTTAAACGGCGTTGTTTAAATCGCTCGGCGGTTACTTCCCGATGCCTACAACAACTTGCGTGGATACCTACGGCTACGCCAGAATCCGCCGGCTTGTGCGCCTGGAGGGCCATCGGTAACTTGATTCGCGTCACTGATTTCCAGTGATCGGGTTTAGTAGCCCGTGGTGTTTTCAGTTATGTGCAAAGCGCATCCGTCAGCTTTTGTGGTTCGACTTGATGGTGGCTGTGTGCAGGGCGCTTCGGCGCGCCGGTAAATGCTGAATACTCCCCGGTCTACTAACCTGCGCACAGCTGCCACCCTTCTTTTAGTAGAGAGGGCGAAGCGGCTCCAACAGGAGTTTTCAGCTTATGACCAAATCAACACCACACCCGCCAGACAAAGATCCAGCCTCCCCCTACGAATCCCTCGACTCCAAAAAACTCCACGACGCCGCCGAACGCGCCCTCGACCATTACCTCAATCCCGCCGCCCTCATCATGGCGAGCAGCAACAAACCCGAGCCCATGTACCTCGCCAACCCGAAGTACGACACCGAATCCCTGCTCGCCAACGCCAGCGAAACCCTGGGCTCGGCAAGCGACATGCTCAACAACTTCGCCGCCATCCTCGACTCCTCCCACCGCAAGACCGCACTGGGCATCGCGCAAATCGTCATGCTCGGTGAACTGGCGGTGAATCAGGCGCTGGATCATGTGGAGTTGAAGAAGTAACCACCCACAAAAAACCCGCCTTACGGCGGGTTTCTTGTATCAGCGGTTCAAAGCTAAGGCTTAGTTGACCTTGGCGTTCAACTCACCCTTCAGATAACGCTGGAACATCGCTTCCAGCGAGATCGGCTTGATCTTCGAAGCGTTACCGGCAGTGCCGAACGCTTCATAACGCGCGATACATACATCACGCATCGCCGTCACGGTCGCGCCGAAGAATTTACGCGGGTCGAATTCGCTCGGGTTGGTGGCCATCAGGCGACGCATGGCGCCGGTGGATGCCAGACGCAGGTCGGTGTCGATGTTGACCTTGCGCACGCCGTACTTGATGCCTTCGACGATTTCTTCAACCGGTACGCCGTAGGTTTCTTTGATGTCGCCGCCGTACTGGTTGATGATCGCCAGCCACTCCTGCGGAACCGACGAGGAACCGTGCATCACCAGGTGGGTGTTCGGGATGCGCTTGTGGATTTCCTTGATGCGGTCGATCGCCAGCACGTCGCCGGTAGGTGGCTTGGTGAACTTGTAGGCGCCGTGGCTGGTGCCGATAGCGATGGCCAGGGCATCAACCTGGGTCTTCTTGACGAAGTCAGCGGCTTCTTCCGGGTCGGTCAGCATCTGGCTGTGATCCAGAACGCCTTCAGCGCCGATGCCGTCTTCTTCACCGGCCATGCCGGTTTCCAGCGACCCCAGGCAGCCCAGCTCGCCTTCAACCGAAACGCCGCAGGCGTGAGCCATGGCGACGGTTTGTTGGGTCACACGGACGTTGTAGTCGTAGTCGGTCGGCGTCTTGCCGTCTTCGCCCAGGGAGCCGTCCATCATCACCGAGCTGAAGCCCAGTTGAATCGAGCGCTGGCAGACGTCAGGGCTGGTGCCGTGGTCCTGGTGCATGCACACCGGGATGTGCGGGAATTCTTCGATCGCGGCCAGGATCAGGTGACGCAGGAACGGCGCGCCGGCGTATTTGCGAGCGCCGGCCGAAGCCTGGACGATCACCGGGGAGTCAGTCTTGTCAGCGGCTTCCATGATGGCGCGCATCTGCTCAAGGTTGTTGACGTTGAAGGCTGGAACGCCGTAGCCGAACTCGGCTGCGTGGTCCAGCATCTGGCGCATGCTGATAAGTGCCATTGTGTGTGTCTCTCCCGGTTGAGGGTCGTTAATCGTGCCAGCCTGCCGGAGCGGCGGCGGCTATTCAAGTGATTGCAGATCGGGGGTTGAGGCCCGGTCTGGTGATTCGATAAAGCAAATTCCTTAGAACTGCACAGATCCCCTGTGGGAGCGAGCCTGCTCGCGAAAGCAATCTCGCAGTCGTTGATGCAGTGCCTGTCAGACCGCTTTCGCGAGCAGGCTCGCTCCCACATGAGAATCGCAATGCTTCAATTACTCGGCCTTGCAGCCGCGGCCAATCAGGTCATTGGTGGCGACCCAGTACACCAGGCCTTCGTCACCCTTGACGTGAAACGCCAGCATGCCGTCGCTGTACAGCACGCCCGAGGCACCCGGCTCTTCTTTCAGGCGATAGACCTGATCACCGCCGCCCAGTCGAACATCGACTTCTTTCTGGGCGGCATCGGCGTAACGCCACAGCACTTTGGCCTGGCTGTCGCAGGTCCAGGTGGTCCAGCTATCCGCAGGCGCGGACGACTGAAACAGGTTCATCTGCGCGCAACCGCCCAACAATGCCAACGCCGCAATGGCGATCAAGCCTTTCATCCGTGTTCCTCGACTGACAGCGCACGCCGCCAGCCCTGCGTTAAAGAGTCAGACCGGTCAAGGACAACCATGTTCCTTGGCCGGGGTTTGCGTCTCGTATTTGTCCAGGCCGTCCGGCCCCGAGCGCTTGTTCAGCACCGGGTTGGTTTCAGCCTGCCAGTCGGCCTGGTAGCAGCCTTTCTGCGCTGCATCCGGCGCGGGCGTGGCCTCGGCCTTCGGGTTACTCCCGCAGGCCGCCAGCGTACCGGTCAGCAACAACAGCGCTAACGACTTGACCATCTGAACACTCCTTTGCCTGGCCAACCGGGCGGCCTCAGGCCTTGGCCCGGCTTTCCAGAACTTCAACGGCTGGCAGCACCTTGCCTTCGACGAATTCGAGGAACGCGCCACCACCGGTGGAAATGTAGGAGATTTGCTCGGCCACGCCATATTTATCGATGGCCGCCAGGGTGTCGCCACCGCCGGCAATGGAGAACGCGGCGCTGTCAGCGATGGCCTGGGCCAGCACTTTGGTGCCGTTGCCGAACTGGTCGAATTCGAACACGCCGACCGGACCGTTCCACAGAATGGTTTTCGACGATTTCAGCAGTTCGGCGAAGTTGGCCGCGGTTTGCGGGCCGATGTCCAGAATCATGTCGTCAGCGGCAACGTCAGCGATCAGCTTGACGGTGGCTTCGGCGCTTTCGGCGAATTCCTTGGCAACCACCACGTCCACCGGCAGCGGCACGCTGACCTTGGCGGCGATGGCGCGCGCGGTGTCCAGCAGGTCCGGCTCGTACAGCGACTTGCCGACCGGGTGACCGGCAGCCGCCAGGAAGGTGTTGGCGATGCCGCCGCCAACGATCAGTTGATCGCAGATCTGGCTCAGGCTGTTGAGGACGTCGAGTTTGGTCGACACCTTGGAGCCGGCAACGATCGCAGCCATTGGCTTGGCCGGCGCGCCCAGCGCCTTGCCCAGCGCATCCAGCTCAGCGGCCAGCAGCGGGCCAGCCGCGGCGACCTTGGCGAACTTGGCAACACCATGCGTCGAACCTTCAGCGCGGTGCGCTGTGCCGAAGGCGTCCATCACGAACACGTCGCACAGGGCGGCGTATTGCTGGGCCAGTTCGTCGGCGTTCTTTTTCTCGCCCTTGTTGAAGCGCACGTTTTCGAACAGCACGATGTCGCCGGCCTTGACGTCAACGCCATCCAGATAATCGGCCACCAGCGGCACTTCGCGGCCCAGAGCCTTGCTCAGGTAGTCAGCGACTGGCTTGAGGCTGTTCTCGGCGGAGAACTCGCCTTCGGTCGGACGGCCCAGGTGCGAACACACCATCACCGCCGCACCTTTTTCCAGGGCCAGCTTGATGGTCGGCAGCGAAGCCAGGATACGCGCATCGCTGGTGACAACACCGTCCTTGACTGGGACGTTGAGGTCTTCGCGGATCAATACGCGCTTACCTTGCAGATCGAGGTCGGACATCTTCAACACGGTCATGGGTCGCACTTCCTGAGTAACTGTTCTTAGAGAGCAGGTTTTTTTGAAATCGCTGTTTGCAGATAGTGGTCTGCAACGTCCAGCATTCGGTTGGCAAAACCCCATTCGTTGTCGAACCAGGCCAGGATGTTCACCAGTTTGGGGCCGGAAACACGGGTCTGACTGGCATCGACGATGGCCGAATGTGGGTCATGGTTGAAATCACAGCTGGCGTGCGGCAACTCGGTGTAGGCCAGCAGTCCCTTGAGCGGGCCGCTGGTGGCTGCTTCACGCAGGATCCGGTTGACCTCGCCCGCATCGGTCGCGGTGGCGGTCTGCATCGTGATGTCGAGGCAGGACACGTTGACCGTCGGCACGCGTACGGCTTTGGCCTGAATTCGCCCGGCAAGTTCCGGCAGCAGGCGCTCGATGCCACGCGCCAGACCCGTGGACACCGGGATCACCGACTGGAACGCCGAACGGGTGCGGCGCAGGTCTTCGTGGTGATAGGCGTCGATCACCGGCTGATCGTTCATCGCCGAGTGAATGGTGGTGATCGACACGTAATCCAGGCCAATCGCCTTGTCCAGCAGACGCAACAGCGGCACGCCGCAGTTGGTGGTGCAGGAGGCGTTGGACACCAGCAGTTCGGCGCCGGTCAGGCAATCCTGATTGACACCGTAGACGATGGTGGCGTCGACATCCGCCTCGCTGGCCATCGGTTGCGAGAACAGCACGCGGGGCGCGCCGGCGTCGAGGAAACGCTGGCCGTCTTCACGGGTGTGGTAAGCGCCGGAGCATTCGAGCACCAGGTCGACACCCAGCGCCGCCCAGTCGATGCCTTCGGGGGTGGCACTGCGCAGGACCTTCACGCAGTCGCCATTAATATGCAGACAATCGCCTTCTACACGCACTTCGCCGGGAAACCGGCCGTGAGTGGAATCAAAGCGTGTCAGGTATTCGATGCTGGCCATGTCCGCCAGATCATTGATCGCGACAATTTCAAACCCGGCCTTCTCGCCACGCTCGAACAACGCACGCAAGACGCAACGACCAATCCGGCCGTAGCCGTTGAGTGCAACTTTGTAGGGACGCGGTTGAGGCATGGGGTTCTCGATAGTATTCGCTAACAACACAACCCCATGTAGGAGCTGCCGGAGGCTGCGATCTTTTGATCCTGTTTTTAGATCAAGATCAAAAGATCGCAGCCTTCGGCAGCTCCTACAGGGAACGCGGCGACTTGGGTCGCCGCGCTATGTTTTAGTCTTCCAGCAACTCTTCAGCCTGACCCAGGATGTTGTCCAGGGTGAAACCGAATTCTTCGAACAATGCCGAAGCCGGCGCCGATTCGCCGTAGGTGGTCATGCCGATCACGCGACCTTCCAGACCCACGTACTTGAACCAGAAGTCGGCGTGAGCCGCTTCGATCGCGATACGTGCGCTGACCTGCAGCGGCAGAACCGATTGCTTGTAGCCGGCGTCCTGCGCATCGAACACGCTGGTGCAAGGCATGGAAACCACGCGCACCTTGCGGCCTTGCCCGGTCAGTTTGTCGTAGGCCTGAACGGCCAGACCGACTTCCGAACCGGTGGCGATCAGGATCAGCTCAGGCTCGCCTGCGCAGTCCTTCAACACATAGCCACCACGGCTGATGTCAGCGATCTGGGCGGCGTCGCGTTCCTGGTGTTGCAGGTTCTGACGCGAGAAGATCAGCGCCGATGGGCCGTCCTTGCGCTCCAGCGCGTTTTTCCAGGCCACTGCCGATTCAACGGCATCGGCTGGACGCCAGGTGTCGAGGTTCGGCGTGGAACGCAGGCTGGTCAGTTGCTCGATCGGCTGGTGCGTCGGGCCGTCTTCGCCCAGACCGATGGAGTCGTGGGTGTAGACGTGGATCACGCGCTTCTTCATCAGCGCCGACATGCGCACCGCGTTGCGCGCGTATTCCATGAACATCAGGAAGGTCGCGCCGTAAGGCACCAGGCCGCCGTGCAGGGACACGCCGTTCATGATCGCGGTCATGCCGAATTCGCGCACGCCGTAGTACATGTAATTGCCGCTGGCATCTTCAGCGCTGACGCCTTTGCAACCTTTCCACAGGGTCAGGTTGGAGCCGGCCAGGTCAGCCGAGCCGCCGAGCAGTTCCGGCAGCAGCGGGCCGAACGCGTTCAGGGTGTTCTGGCTGGCTTTACGGCTGGCGATGGTTTCACCTTTGGCCGCCACTTCAGCGATGTAGGCCGAGGCTTTTTCCGCGAAGTCAGCCGGCAGTTCGCCGCTCAGACGACGGATCAGCTCGTTGGCTTCGGTCGGGAACGCCGCGGAGTAGGCAGCGAAACGCTGATCCCACTCGGCTTCGGCAGCGCGACCTTTTTCCTTGGCATCCCACTCGGCATAAATGTCGGCCGGGATTTCGAACGGGCCGTGGTTCCAGTTCAGCGCCTGACGGGTCAGAGCGATTTCCGCGTCACCCAGTGGGGCACCGTGGCAGTCTTCCTTGCCCTGCTTGTTCGGCGAACCGAAACCAATGGTGGTCTTGCAGCAGATCAGGGTCGGCAGCGGGCTCTTGCGCGCGGTTTCGATGGCGGTCTTGATCTCTTCCGGGTCGTGACCGTCGACGTTGCGGATCACCTGCCAGTTGTAGGACTCGAAACGCTTTGGCGTGTCATCGGTGAACCAGCCTTCGACTTCACCGTCGATGGAAATACCGTTGTCATCGTAGAAAGCGATCAACTTGCCCAGGCCCAGGGTACCGGCCAGGGAAGCAACTTCGTGGGAAATGCCTTCCATCATGCAGCCATCACCGAGGAACACGTAGGTGTGGTGATCAACGATGTTGTGGCCAGGACGGTTGAACTGCGCGCCCAGCACCTTTTCAGCCAGCGCGAAGCCGACGGCGTTGGCCAGACCCTGACCCAGCGGGCCGGTGGTGGTTTCGACGCCCGGGGTGTAGCCGAATTCCGGGTGACCCGGGGTGCGGCTGTGCAGTTGACGGAACTGCTTGAGGTCATCGATCGACAGGTCGTAACCGGTCAGGTGCAGCAGCGAGTAGATCAACATCGAGCCGTGGCCGTTGGACAGCACGAAGCGGTCACGGTCGGCGAACGACGGGTTGCTCGGGTTGTGCTTGAGGTAGTCGCGCCAAAGTACTTCGGCGATATCTGCCATACCCATAGGGGCACCGGGATGGCCGCTGTTGGCTTTTTGCACGGCATCCATGCTGAGGGCACGAATGGCGTTGGCACGCTCACGACGGCTAGGCATCGCTGATCTCCTGGGTGTGAATAGATTGAAACGGAAAAAAGGAGGGCATTTTCCCTCACCGGAGCGCCTCGGGGCAATGACAGATAGTCATCCGAAGGCGTTTTTCCCGTGCTGGACGGCGGTTTCGTCTGGTGAAACCTTTCCGCTGTTCGTTTGTAGAGTTAACCAGTCAGTGAGAAGTGCCATCTATCGAGCAATATCAAAACTTTTTGATATGCCCTTGCGGCGATTTCCCACCGTCACTAGACTGCTGCCCCATGAACTTACGCGTGCCTTCCATTCGCCATGACGATTGCGACGAGCTGGCGGCCCTGTGCAAGGCCGGTGGCGACCCGCTGCGCCTGAATGTATTGCGCGCGCTGGCCAACGATTCGTTCGGCGTACTGGAGCTGGCGCAGATTTTCGGCATTGGTCAGTCAGGCATGAGCCACCACCTCAAGGTGCTGGCACAGGCCGATCTGGTGGCGACGCGCCGCGAGGGCAACGCGATTTTCTATCGCCGCGCCCTGCCCCACACCGAATTGCTCGGCGGCAAGTTGCACGCTGCATTGTTAGAAGAAGTCGACAATCTGGCGCTGCCGGAGGACGTGCAGGCACGCATCACTCAGGTCCACGGACAACGTGAAGCCGCCAGCCAGGATTTTTTCGCCCGGGTCGCAGAGAAATTCCGCGCCCAGCAAGACTTGATCGCAGGCCTGCCGCAGTACCGCGACAGCGTGCTGGCCCTGCTCGACAAACTGAACTTCAATGGTGCTGCCACGGCCATTGAAGTCGGCCCCGGCGATGGTGCTTTTCTGCCGGAACTGGCCCGCCGCTTCGGCACCGTAACCGCGCTGGACAACAGCCCGGCGATGCTCGAACTGGCGCGTCAGGTATGTGAACGTGAACGGCTGGCTAACGTCAGCCTGCAATTGGCCGATGCATTGAATGGCTCCAGCCTTCAGGCCGATTGCGTGGTACTGAACATGGTGTTGCACCATTTCGCCGCGCCGGCCGAAGCGCTCAAGCACATGGCCGGCCTGCTGCAACCGGGCGGTAGCCTGCTCGTGACAGAGTTATGTAGCCACAACCAGAGTTGGGCCAGGGAGGCCTGCGGTGATCTGTGGTTGGGGTTTGAACAGGACGATTTGGCCCGTTGGGCCACCGCTGCGGGACTCGTTCCCGGGGACAGCCTCTATGTAGGCTTACGTAATGGTTTCCAGATCCAGGTTCGCCACTTTCAGCGACCGGCTGGCGACACTCACCATCGGTAAATTCAGGAAAACATCGAGATGAGCGAATACTCCCTCTTCACCTCCGAGTCCGTGTCTGAAGGACATCCGGACAAAATCGCCGACCAGATTTCCGATGCGGTGCTGGACGCCATTATTGCCCAGGACAAACACGCACGCGTTGCCGTGGAAACTCTGGTCAAGACCGGCGTTGCCATCGTGGCCGGTGAAGTGACCACCAGCGCCTGGGTCGACCTTGAGCAGATCGTTCGTGACGTGATCTGCGACATCGGCTACACCAGCTCCGAAGTCGGCTTCGACGGCGCGACCTGCGGCGTGATGAACATCATCGGCAAGCAGTCCCCTGACATCAACCAGGGTGTTGACCGCGCCAAGCCTGAAGATCAGGGCGCCGGCGACCAGGGCCTGATGTTCGGCTACGCCAGCAACGAAACCGACGTGCTGATGCCAGCGCCGATCACCTTCTCGCACCAGCTGGTGCAGCGTCAGGCCGAAGCCCGCAAATCGGGTCTGCTGCCGTGGCTGCGTCCGGACGCCAAGTCGCAAGTGACTTGCCGCTACGAAGGCGGCAAGGTTGTCGGTATCGACGCAGTGGTTCTGTCGACCCAGCACAACCCTGAAGTGTCGTACAAAGACCTGCGCGAAGGCGTGATGGAGCTGATCGTCAAGCACGTGCTGCCTGCCGAACTGCTGAGCAAAGACACCCAGTTCCACATCAACCCGACCGGCCAGTTCATCATAGGCGGCCCGGTAGGTGACTGCGGCCTGACCGGTCGCAAGATCATCGTCGACAGCTACGGTGGCATGGCCCGTCACGGCGGCGGCGCGTTCTCCGGTAAAGATCCATCGAAGGTTGACCGTTCGGCGGCCTACGCTGGCCGTTATGTTGCCAAGAACATCGTCGCTGCCGGCCTGGCCGAGCGTTGCGAGATCCAGGTGTCCTACGCCATCGGTGTCGCTCAGCCGACTTCGATCTCGCTGAACACCTTCGGCACCGGCAAGATCAGCGATGACAAGATCATCAAACTGGTGCGTGAAGTGTTCGACCTGCGTCCATACGCAATCACCACCATGCTCGATCTGCTGCACCCGATGTACCAGGAAACTGCAGCCTACGGCCACTTCGGTCGTGCTCCGCAGACCAAGACAGTTGGCGAAGACACCTTCTCCACCTTCACCTGGGAAAAAACCGACCGCGCCGACGCTCTGCGTTCCGCGGCCGGCCTGTAATTCCCCGGCTGCAAAAAAGCCCCGCACGGTTCGCGCCGTGCGGGGCTTTTTCATGCTTGCCAGGATTAAAAGATCGCAGCCTTCGGCAGCTCCTACACAACGCATCCCCCTGTAGGAGCTGCCGAAGGCTGCGATCTTTTGACTTTAACGCTGCGCAACACCCCGCAAAACACCCAGGCTACCCGACCCGCAATCCTCGCCTAGCCTTCAAACATTCCCCCTGAGCAAGGACGCTCAAAATGCTTGCCACGCTGCGCCTGTTTTCCGCTGTTCTGCTGAGCTTCATCCCTCTGATCGCTTACTCAGCCTGCCCCGACTGGTCTACCAGCAGGGCAAAAACTGAAATCTCGGCCCTGCAACTGCAGATCGATCAATGGGACAACGCCTACCACCGCCAAGGTCGCTCGCTGATTGCCGACGAGCTCTACGATCAATCGCGCCTGCGGCTCAACCAATGGCGCCAGTGCTTCCAGCAGCACGCAGCGCCCGAACCTTTGCGCACTGCCTCAGGCGCCATCGCTCATCCGGTCGCGCACACCGGTCTGGACAAGCTTCACGAAGCCGCCGCCGTTCAAGCGTGGTTGAAGAATCGGCAGGATGTCTGGGCACAACCCAAGGTCGATGGTGTGGCCGTCACGCTGATCTACCGTCGCGGTCTGTTGCAGCAAGCGATCAGTCGCGGTGACGGCATCAGCGGTCAGGACTGGACAGCATCGGCGCAAAAGATCGGCGCCATTCCGCAACGACTGACTCAACCGCTGGACTTGCTGGTGCAAGGCGAACTCTACTGGCGCCTGCAGCAACATGAGCAAGCCAGCGCCGGCAGCGTCAACGCCCGCGCCACGGTTGCCGGGCTGATGAGCCGTAAAACCTTGAGCACAGATCAGGCGTCCGGGATCGGTCTGTTCGTCTGGGACTGGCCGCAGGGGCCGGCGAATCTGCCGGAAAGAATATCGACGCTAGCGACATTGGGCTTTGCCACGACAGCGCCATTCAGTCAGGCCATCACCAACCTTGCCGACGCGCAAAAATGGCGGGAGTACTGGTATCGATCGCCCCTGCCGTTCGCTACTGACGGCATTGTCCTGCGCCAGAGCCAGCGCCCACCGGCCGAGCGCTGGCAGGCAAGCGCGCCCTACTGGGCCGTCGCCTGGAAATACCCGTTTACCCGAGCGCTGGCCGAGGTGCGCAAAGTGAATTTCAAGGTCGGCCGCAGTGGACGCATCACGCCGGTATTGGAGTTGTCGCCCGTGATGCTCGATGACCGCGAGATCAAACGCGTCAGCGCCGGCTCCCTCAAGCGCTGGCAGACGCTGGACATCCGCCCCGGTGATCATGTGGCAATCAGCCTGGCCGGCCTGACCATCCCGCGACTCGACAGTGTGGTGCTGCGCACTACCGAACGGGCCGCCCTCGACATTCCCGACACGCGCGATTTCCACGCCCTGAGCTGCTGGCAACCGACACCCGGTTGCGAAAGCCAGTTTCTCGCGCGCCTGACCTGGCTCAGTGGCAAGCAAGGGCTGGCGCTGCAGAATGTCGGGCGCGGCACCTGGGAGAAACTTCTGGAAACAGGCCGCCTGAACAACCTGCTGGATTGGTTGACCCTCGACGAGCCAGAGCTTGCTAACATTGCCGGCTTCGGCGAGCGCAGCAGCGCACGTCTGATCAACAGTTTTCACAGCGCCCGCCAACGACCGTTCACGCAGTGGCTCAAAGCCTTGGGTTTACCGCCAACCGGTCAGGCACAACTGGCCGACTCGTGGCAGGCGCTGGCACAACGCGACACCGAACAATGGCAGGCAGAGGCCGGAATCGGCCCGGGCCGCGCGGCGCAATTGAGCGCATTCTTCCGCGACCCGCAGGTGCTGGCCTTGAGTGACACATTACGCGCCGCCGGAATCGACGGCTTCTGATCACGCAATCCCGGCATCCGGGAACCGAAGGAACGTCAGACGCTCAAACAGCGCAGTGCCACCGACCCGATTGCCTTCGCACATGGAGCTTTTATGAAATTTCTTGCACCGCTCGCCTTGCTGACCCTCTGTGGCGTTTTGGCCGCACCTGCGATGGCCGACGAAGATGCACCGGGCCTGACCGGTTGCGCCGCGAAGAAGCAGGGCATCATCAATCAGATCGAACAAGCCAAATCCCGAGGCAACACCGACCAGCAGGCGGGTCTGCAAACCGCTCTGGAGGAAGTGACGAAAAACTGCACCGATGCGGGCCTGAAGAAAGAACGCGAGAACAAGGTGCTGGAAGCCAAGCACGAAGTCAGCAAACGTCAGGCTGATCTCGACAAGGCGATGAAGAAAGGTGATCCGGAGAAGATCGACAAGCGCAAAAACAAACTCGCCGAGTCGCGCAAAGAACTGCAGGATGCGCTGGACCAGATCGACAAGTAACCCGTATTGAGGGCGATGTCCTGTGGCGAGGGAGCTTGCTCCCGCTGGGCCGCGAAGCGGCCCAAACTCCATTCAATGGCGCTGCAGCAGACTCAACTTGGTTGAATGGATTTACGACGGCTGCGCCGCCGAGCGGGAGCAAGCTCCCTCGCCACAGTCGTCCGGCAGTCTCCGACAATCAATGATCCCGAAACTCTTTATGGCAAGCGCTGCAGGCATCTTCGACTTTCTGCACCGCCGGTCCCAGGTTGCCGGCCTTGTACGGCTGGACCTTGCTGGCGATCACCAGTTCACCGGTGGCCGCCTCAAGGTTACGGGCCAATTCCTGAAAGCGGGCCTGACGCAGCCAGACATCGTCCTTGGCGCTGGTGTGATCTTCTTCGCGCACCTGCGGGAAATGCTTCCACGGTTCATGAGACAACGCATCAAGCTTCACCGCGCCTTCGGCGAATTTCGGCCCGTCGAACGGAATGCGTCCGCGCAACATGCCGCCCAGGTCTTCACCGGTCTTGAGCATCTGCTTGAAGATCGCCTTGCGTTGACCCAGCGGCGAATTCGGATCGACGCCGCCACAGGCGGACAAGGTCAGACAGGCCAGCAATACAACAGAAATTCTTTTAAGAGTCATGGTGGCTTCAGGTCACGGAATTCGGCGGCCAGTATCCTCGCGTCGCCGTCAAACACCAATAGCCCTATTAAAAATACGGGTTGCCCGAGCGCATGGAGCACTCGGGCAACCGGCACAGGAAATCACTCCATGAACAGCCGTTTCAAGGCCTGGCGTCACCCGCTGATCGCAACCCTGCCGCTGCTGGCAATCCTTGCTGGCTGTACGGGCGGCGACAATGCCAAACCGAAAACCCACGCCTTGGCGACTTATTCCAGCGCCACCTGGGAAGCCCTGCCGGCGGTGTCCGACAGCGACCTGGTCGCCGGTTTCGGCTCGTGGCGCAGCGCCTGCACCCGACTCAAGGCTGATCCGATCTGGGGTGGCACCTGCGCGGCAGCCGCCAGCGTGCCGCAACGCGCCAACGAGATTCGCGCGTTCCTCAAGCAGAACCTCGACGTGTTCGGGTTGCGCGCCGAACACGACAACCCCAACGGCCTGATCACCGGTTACTACGAGCCGGTCTACCCCGGCAGCCTGACCCCCACCGAAACAGCCAACGTGCCGGTCTATGGTGTGCCCGAAGACATGATCATCGTGTCGCTGGACAGCATTTACCCCGAACTCAAGGGCAAGCGCCTGCGTGGTCGCCTCGAAGGTCGGGTGCTCAAGCCGTATGACGACGCCGCAACCATCGAATCCAAAGGCGTCAAAGCCCCGGTAGTGGCGTACCTGACCGATCCGATGAACCTGCAGTTTTTGCAGATCCAGGGTTCCGGGCGGATTCAGACACCGGACGGCAAGCAACTGCGCATCGCCTACGCCGACCAGAACGGCCACCCGTACCGACCGATCGGCCGCTGGCTGGTGGAACAGGGCGAGTTGAAGAAAGAAGACGTGACCATGAGCGCGATCAGCAATTGGGCCAAGGCCAACCCGTCGCGCATTCCGGAGCTGTTGGGCAGCAACCCGAGTTATGTGTTCTTCACCCGTAACCCGGACAGCAACGAAGGCCCACGTGGTTCACTGAACGTACCGCTGACCGCCGGTTACAGCGCCGCGGTGGATCGCAAGGTGATTCCGTTGGGCAGTCTGCTGTGGTTGTCGACCACCCGTCCGGACGGCACCGCTCTGGTTCGCCCGGTCGCGGCGCAGGACACTGGCGGCGCGATTGCCGGCGAGGTGCGCGCGGACTTGTTCTGGGGCACCGGCGACGCAGCCGGGCAACTGGCCGGGGACATGAAACAGCAGGGGCAGATCTGGATGCTCTGGCCTAAAGGTGCGGCGTTACCGCAAGTGCCCCAGGTCGCCGACAAACCTTGAAAAGCAAAAGATCGCAGCCTGCGGCAGCTCCTACAGGGGACATGTATCAACCTTGTAGGAGCTGCCGCAGGCTGCGATCTTTTGATCTTGCTTTATCTATACCGACACAAAGAAGAACGCAGCAATCAGCCCCATCCCGACAAACCACACCAGCGACCGCAAGATCGCCCAGTCCGCCAGATAGCAAATGATGTACAGCAGGCGACTGGTGATAAACAGCACCGCCAGCACATTCACGGTCACTAGCTGCGCCGTACCCACCAGATGCGCAACAATCACTGCGGCAGCAAACGCCGGCATCACTTCGAAGCTGTTCAACTGCGCCGCATGCGCCCGTCGGGCGACGCCGCCCACGCTATCGAGAAAATCCCGAGGATCATGATTGTCACTGAGCCGGAAACCGCCCGAGACCTTGGCCACAATCGTGCACACATACGGCAGGAAAATCGCGATCAATACACACCACAGAGCCACCGTCATAACGCCGTCCTTTTTTCGAGTGTTGGAAATGGCGGGCGGTCAGAACTTCATCACCAGCATGCCGATCAGCACCAGCCCACAGGCTAAGAGCCGCGGCCTGCCGAAAGGTTCTTTCAGATACCGCATGCCGAACAGCACCACCAGGATCACGCTGATCTCACGCAAGGCCGCCGCTTCGGCAATCGAGCCCAATTGCATCGCCCACAGCACCAGAGCGTAGCTGAACAACACGCAGAACCCGACCGCCAGTCCCAGCTTCCATTGCTCGCGCCAGAACACCAGAAATGCCGGGCGTTTGGCGACCCACGCCAGCAACGGAAACGGCCAGGCGCTGAGCAGCGTGACCCAGACCAGGTAATCCAGCGGATGCGACCAGCGCCGCAAGGCCTGGCCATCGATGTAGGTGTAGCAACCGATGCACAAGCCAATCAGCGCCACCACCGGCAGCATGGACCACGGCAAATGTTTACCACCACCGCCCTGCCAGAGCAGGCAGACCATGCCCAGCGGAATCAGCATGATCCCGAAGATCTGCCGCGTGGTGAGCACTTCGCCGGCGAAGATCAGGGTCAGCGCCAGCACTACCAGCGGCGACAAGCCGCGCATCAAGGGATAGACCAACCCGAGGTCACCGACCCGATAAGCCTGGATCAGCAAATAGCGATACAGCAGCTCGAATGCTGCCGACGCCAGAATCCACGGCCAGATGTGCGCCGGTGGCAGGCTGATGAATGGAAAGGCCAGCGCCACGAACAACAGCGCCACCGTGTCCATGCACGCCACCACTAACAGCCGTTCGGCACTGAACTTGATCAGGGTATTCCACGTCGCATGCAACAGCGCCGCCATCAACACCAGAACTGTCGCCGCCACGTCCCACTCCTTGATTTTTTGTTGACCCTACACCAATGCGTACCACCGACCAACCGAGGGATGTGATTGTGTCCCCACCCCGAAACAGCCCATCCAACTTTCGCGCCGAAGAATCGGGGCGCTGTCTTTCCCCCCATCCAATGGAGCCCGGATGCTAGAACTTGTAGCCGCTTTTATCTGCCTCACCACCCTTCTCACCTTCGTCAATTACCGCTTCATCGGCCTGCCGCCGACCATCGGCGTCATGGTCACCGCGCTGATGTTCTCCCTGTTGCTGCAAGGCCTGAGTGTGCTCGGCTACCCCGGCCTCGAAGAACGCGTGCAGCAACTGATCGGCCAGATCGACTTCGGCGACCTGCTGATGAACTGGATGCTGTCGTTCCTGCTGTTCGCCGGCGCCCTGCACGTCAACCTCAACGATTTGCGCAGCTATCGCTGGCCCATCGGCCTGCTGGCGACGTTCGGCGTGCTGATTGCCACCGCCGTGATCGGCAGCCTCGCCTATTACATTTTTGCCCTGTTCGGCTGGCACGTGAGCTTCCTCTACTGCCTGCTGTTCGGCGCGCTGATTTCGCCGACCGACCCGATCGCGGTACTCGGCGTACTGCGTACCGCCAATGCCTCAAAACCGCTGAAAACCACCATCGTCGGCGAGTCGTTGTTCAACGACGGCACCGCGGTCGTGGTGTTTACCGTGCTGCTGGGCATCGCTCAGTTGGGTGAGACGCCGACCCTCAGCGCCACGGCCATGCTGTTCGTGCATGAAGCCCTTGGCGGCGTACTGTTCGGCGGGCTGATCGGTTATGGGGTGTACCGGATGATCAAAAGCGTCCAGCAGCATCAGATCACTGTGATGCTGACCCTGGCGCTGGTGATCGGCGGTTCGGCGATGGCCACCGAGTTGCACGTCTCGGCGCCGATTGCGATGGTGGTGGCCGGCCTGATCATCGGCAACCTGGGGCGCAACCTGGCGATGAACGACATGACCCGCAAGTACCTCGACGGCTTCTGGGAGCTGCTCGATGACATGCTCAACGCCCTGCTATTCGCGCTGATCGGCATGGAGCTGTTGCTGCTGCCGTTCAACTGGGCGCACGTGGCGGCGGCCAGTTTGCTGGCGCTGGCGATCCTGCTGTCGCGCCTGCTCACCGTGGCCCCGGCCATCGTTCTGCTGCGGCGTTGGCGCACAGTGCCGCGTGGCACCATCCGCATCCTGACCTGGGGCGGTTTGCGCGGTGGTGTTTCGGTGGCACTGGCGCTGGCCCTGCCGCTGGGCCCGGAGCGCGACTTGCTGTTGAGCATCACCTACATCGTGGTGCTGTCGTCGATCCTGTTGCAAGGCCTGACCATCGGCAAGCTGGTCAAGCATGCCACCCGCGACGAGCCGGCCACCACGGCCGAGCCCGCGCACCACTGATCATTTTCTGATCTGCTGCGGATCGGGCTTTTCGGCCTGATCCGCAGACCCTTTGGCCTTGCCTGTTTCCTTTGGCGCACCGCTTTCGCTGCGGATCTGCGCATGGCTGATCAGGGCGAAGATGAAACTGCCGCCAATGATGTTCCCCGCCAGCGTGGGCCCGGCAAACACCATCCAGAAATCACTCCACGGCAACTCGCCGGCAAACACCAGATACGAGACTTCCGCCGAACCGACCACGATGTGGGTGAAGTCGCCCAACGCCATCAGATAAGTGATGAGGATGATGATCCACATCTTCGCGCTCTCCATGGACGGGATCATCCAGACCATGGTGGCGATCATCCAGCCGGAGACGATGCCCTTGGCGAACATCTGGCTGGCGTGGTTCTCCATGACCTTGCGGCCGATTTCAAGGAAGGCGTGATCGGTCTTGGTGTCAAAGATCGGCAGCTCGAGCATCACGTACGCCACCAGAATCGTCCCGCACAAATTGCCGAACAGGACGACGCCCCACAAGCGGATCAACCGGCCAAAATTGGCCAGGGTCGGTTTGGTCATCACCGGGAGGACGGCGGTCAGGGTGTTTTCGGTGAACAGTTGCTGGCGGGCGAGAATCACCGCGAGGAAACCGGCACAGTAGCCGAAACTGGCGATGACCTTGAATTCGTCGCCCTCGGGCAGGCGTGAATTGAGCAGGCCCATGCCCATCAGCGACAGGCCCATGGTCAATCCGGCCGCGAGCGCCGACCACCACAACGCGGCGATGCTGCGCTCCAGTTCCTGATCGCCCTGCGTGCGGATGATTTCATGCAGAACCGCTGCGCGAGGCGGCTGGTTTTTCTCGACTTCATGTTGTTCATCGGTCGAGAGATTGGGGGTCTTGCCGTCTGTCGGGGTGGTCATGGCGTGGGAACCGGGTGGGGGGCTTTCAGCTACGACCCTTGCCGTTCGGAATACGTTCTGTAGGAGCTGCCGAAGGCTGCGATCTTTTGATTTTGCTCGACCAAAACAAAGTCAAAAGATCGCAGCCTTCGGCAGCTCCTACAGGGCTTGCATTACTTGGTGACGAGCTCATCTTCCTTGAACTGATCTTTGACGTACTTGATCTCGGTCCGCCCGTGCGGCGCCGGCAGGCCGTCTTCGCCAAGGTTGACGAAGACCATCTTCTCGACGGTGAGAATGCTCTTGCGGGTGATCTTGTTGCGTACTTCGCAGGTGAGGGTGATCGAGGTGCGGCCGAACTCGGTGGCGGTGATGCCCAGTTCGATGATGTCGCCCTGGCGCGAGGCGCTGACGAAGTTGATTTCGGAAATGTACTTGGTCACCACGCGCTGATTGCCCAACTGGACGATCGCGTAGATCGCCGCCTCTTCGTCGATCCAGCGCAGCAGGCTGCCGCCGAACAGGGTGCCGTTGGGGTTCAGGTCTTCGGGTTTTACCCATTTGCGGGTGTGGAAATTCATGTTCACTCCTGAGCGTTTGCCGAAAGATGGCGCCATCTTGGCAGACCGGGCGGTCAGGCTCCATGAGCCTTCTACTATGGTCGCTATTAACGATCTTCATCTGGCCGACAGAAACCCTTTGGAAGATCAGTCTAGACGGCTATAATCGCCCCCGTTTCAAAACGGTAACCTTCACTTGCTACCGTTTTCCCGCCACCTGTCCGAGGGGCGCTGCAGCAGGATCAACCTGTCAGGCTCGGATGGGGCGTTGACTGGCCACGGCCGGACACTAAACGCACAACGGCGCCCATTCGCATACATTACGAATGGAGGCTCTTCATGAGCGCTGTTATCACGCCTGCAGATTTTAACGATTACAAAGTTGCCGACATGTCCCTGGCTGCCTGGGGTCGTCGCGAAACCATCATCGCCGAGTCGGAAATGCCGGCCCTGATGGGTCTGCGCCGCAAGTACGCCTCCGAGCAGCCGCTCAAGGGCGCGAAAATCCTCGGCTGCATCCACATGACCATTCAGACTGCCGTGCTGATCGAAACCCTGGTTGCCCTGGGTGCCGAAGTGCGCTGGTCGTCCTGCAACATTTTCTCGACTCAGGATCAGGCCGCTGCCTCCATCGCTGCCGCCGGCATCCCGGTTTTCGCCTGGAAAGGCGAGACTGAAGAAGAGTACGAGTGGTGCCTGGAGCAGACCATCCTGAAAGATGGCCAGCCATGGGACGCCAACATGATCCTCGACGACGGCGGCGACCTGACCGAACTGCTGCACAAGAAATACCCACAGGTGCTGGACCGCGTTCACGGCGTGACCGAAGAAACCACCACCGGCGTTCACCGCCTGCTGGACATGCTGGCCAAGGGCGAGCTGAAGATCCCGGCCATCAACGTCAACGACTCGGTGACCAAGTCCAAGAACGACAACAAGTACGGCTGCCGTCACAGCCTGAACGATGCGATCAAGCGCGGTACCGACCACCTGCTGTCCGGCAAGCAAGCGTTGGTCATCGGTTACGGTGACGTGGGCAAGGGCTCCGCGCAGTCCCTGCGTCAGGAAGGCATGATCGTCAAGGTTTCCGAAGTTGACCCGATCTGCGCCATGCAGGCCTGCATGGACGGTTTCGAACTGGTTTCGCCGTTCATCGACGGGATCAACGACGGCACCGAAGCGAGCATCGACAAAGCGCTGCTGGGCAAGATCGACCTGATCGTGACCACCACCGGTAACGTCAACGTTTGCGACGCGAACATGCTCAAAGCCCTGAAGAAGCGTGCTGTTGTCTGCAACATCGGCCACTTCGACAACGAAATCGACACCGCTTTCATGCGCAAGAACTGGGCATGGGAAGAAGTGAAGCCACAGGTCCACAAGATCCACCGTACCGGCCCGGGCGCGTTCGACGCGCAGAACGACGACTACCTGATCCTGCTGGCCGAAGGCCGTCTGGTGAACCTGGGTAACGCCACCGGTCACCCGAGCCGCATCATGGACGGTTCGTTCGCCAACCAGGTGCTGGCGCAGATCTTCCTGTTCGGCCAGAAGTACGCCGACCTGTCGCCAGCCCAGAAAGCCGAGCGTCTGACCGTTGAAGTACTGCCGAAGAAACTCGACGAAGAAGTGGCCCTGGAAATGGTGCGCGGCTTCGGCGGCGTGGTCACTCAACTGACCAAGCAACAGGCTGACTACATCGGCGTCACCGTCGAAGGCCCGTTCAAGCCGCACGCTTACCGCTACTAACAGGCGCTGACTGCTCGCTCTCCCTGTGGGAGCGAGCCTGCTCGCGAAGGCGTCGCAAGATTCAACATCCGTGTTGTCTGACCCGGCGCTTTCGCGAGCAGGCTCGCTCCCACATGGGATTGCAGCGCCTCGAAGGTTCTTGTTTCCAAGGGTATGACCATGTCCCAAGACCGTCGCTACAGCTTCGAGTTCTTCCCGACCAAGACCGATGCTGGGCATGAAAAACTGCTCAACGTTGCCCGTCAGCTGGCAACGTACAACCCCGACTTCTTTTCCTGCACCTACGGCGCTGGTGGTTCGACCCGTGATCGCACCCTCAACACCGTTCTGCAGCTGGAAAGCGAAGTTAAAGTACCGGCCGCACCGCACTTGTCGTGCGTCGGCGACAGTAAAGACGACCTGCGCGGACTGCTGAACGAGTACAAGGCGGCCGGCATCAAGCGCATCGTTGCCCTGCGCGGTGACCTGCCGTCCGGCATGGGCATGACCAGCGGCGAGCTGCGTCACGCCAATGAACTGGTTGAATTCATTCGTGAAGAAACCGGTGATCATTTCCACATCGAAGTTGCCGCTTATCCGGAGATGCATCCGCAAGCGCGCAATTACGAAGACGATCTCGCCAACTTCGTGCGCAAGGCCCGCGCCGGCGCCGACAGCGCGATCACCCAGTACTTCTTCAACGCCGACAGCTACTTCTACTTTGTCGACCGTTTGCAGGCGCTGGGCGTGGACATTCCGGTGGTACCGGGGATCATGCCGATCACCAACTACAGCAAGCTGGCGCGGTTCTCCGATGCCTGCGGTGCGGAAATTCCGCGCTGGATCCGCAAGCAACTGGAAGCCTACGGCGACGACAGCCAGAGCATTCAGCGCTTTGGCGAACAGGTTGTCAGCGAAATGTGCGAACGTCTGCTGCAGGGCGGCGCACCAGGGCTGCACTTCTATTCCATGAACCAGGCTGAACCTAGTCTGGCGATCTGGAATAACCTGAAGTTGCCTCGCTAAGCACTAAAAAGAAAGATCAAAAGATCGCAGCCTTCGGCAGCTCCTACAGGGGTGTCGCGGCTGCGATCTTTTGCTTTTGAATCCCCGAATTAGAGCTTGTGCAGGCACTTTCTGGCTCTTTCGCGTTTCTCGTCGTAATCTCAAGCCATGCCTTTGATCGCGCAATTATTCACGGTGCTGGTTTTTGCTTGCCTGAGCTTTGCCGCTCGGGGCGAGAAGTTGCGTATTGTCACCGAGCCATGGGCGCCGTACGTGTACGAAGAGGACGGCAAGAACCTCGGCCTGGATTACGAAACCACGGCCATCGTGTTCAAGCGTCTGGGCATCGAGGTCGAATGGCAATTTTTGCCGTGGAAACGTTGCCTGTCGATGCTCGAAACCGGTCAGGCTGACGGCGCCCTGGACATCTTTCACAGCGACGAGCGCGACGCCACCCTGCTCTACCCCATCGAACCGCTGTCGGACGTCGAGTTCGTGATGTTCTACGCCAACGACCGGCCACACCCGTTCAGCAAACTCGAAGAACTCAAAGGCCTGACCATCGGCACCTCGCCGGGTTATCTGTACAGCCCTGACTTCAGCGAATCGACACTGTTCACCCGCGAACCGGCGCCAACCCACGAGGCCAACTTCGGCAAACTGCTGCGCGGACGCATCGACTTGCTGATCACCGATCGCCGCGTGGGTCAGCATTTGCTCGACCAGCTGAATATTCGCGATCAAATCACCGAAAATCCCACGGTCATCAGCCGTCAGAGCCAATATCTGGCCGTTCGACGCAATGCCGGGATGGATCTGCTGGTGGCGCGTTTTGGCGCCGAACTCAAGCGCTTCAAACGCGAACCGGCCTACGCCGAGCTCAGCGCACGCTACGGCGCCGCCCCGGTCGACGCCGCTCCGCTGAGCAACGCCTCGGCCAGCCGCAAAACCGTTGAGCAGCAGGAAAGCAGCGCGCAGTGATTGCTCTGTTATACTCCGGCGTTCCCGCCAGGCTCACGCCCGGACGCCCGGAACCGTAACAGGCCTCCAGTCCCGCTACAGCGCAGCTTTTCAGCCCGCGCGAGCGCTCCTGACGTGCCTTCGAGACCGCAGCAGGACCGGACGGGGTCGCGTCCTCTTAAACGCGATTCGCGCCAGGCAAGACTCCCATTGGGCCAAGCCCTAACTAAAACAGGATTACTCATGTCCTTTGCTTCCCTCGGTCTCTCCGAGGCTTTAGTCCGTGCCATCGAAGATGCGGGCTATACCGAGCCTACTCCGGTGCAACAGCGGGCCATTCCCGCCGTGTTGCAAGGTCGCGACCTGATGGTTGCGGCACAGACAGGTACCGGTAAAACCGGCGGTTTCGCCCTTCCGATCCTGGAGCGGTTGTTCCCCAACGGTCACCCGGACAAATCCCAGCGTCACGGCCCGCGCCAACCGCGCGTCCTGGTCCTGACCCCGACCCGCGAACTCGCGGCCCAGGTTCACGAGAGCTTCAAGATCTACGCCCGTGACCTGAAATTCGTCAGCGCCTGCATCTTTGGCGGCGTCGGCATGAACCCGCAAGTCCAGGCCATGTCCCGTGGCGTTGACGTGCTCGTCGCGTGCCCGGGTCGTCTGCTTGACCTCGCCGGCCAGGGCAGCGTTGACCTGTCCCACGTCGAAATCCTCGTCCTCGACGAAGCCGACCGCATGCTCGACATGGGTTTCGTGCACGATGTGAAGAAAGTCCTCGCGCGTCTGCCGGCCAAGCGTCAGAACCTGCTGTTCTCGGCGACCTTCTCCAAAGACATCACCGATCTGGCCGGCAAGCTGCTGCACAACCCGGAACGTATCGAAGTCACGCCGCCGAACACCACGGTCGAGCGCATCGAACAACGCGTGTTCCGTCTGCCGGCCAGCCACAAGCGTGCCCTGCTGGCGCACCTGATCACCGCCGGCGCCTGGGAACAGGTGCTGGTGTTCACCCGCACCAAGCACGGCGCCAACCGTCTGGCCGAATACCTGGACAAACACGGCCTGCCGGCTGTGGCGATCCACGGCAACAAAAGCCAGAACGCCCGCACCAAAGCCCTGGCCGACTTCAAGGCTGGTGAAGTGCGCATTCTGGTCGCCACCGACATTGCCGCACGCGGCCTGGACATCGACCAGTTGCCACACGTGGTCAACTTCGAGCTGCCGAACGTCGATGAAGACTACGTGCACCGTATCGGCCGTACTGGCCGCGCCGGTCGTTCGGGCGAGGCGATCTCGCTGGTCGCCCCGGACGAAGAAAAACTGCTGAAAAGCATCGAACGCATGACCAAGCAGAAAATCGCCGACGGCGACCTGATGGGCTTCGATGCCAGCACCATCGAGGCCGAGAAGCCTGAAGTGCGCGAGCGTCCGGACATGCGCAACCCGCGCAACTCCCGCGGCCCGCGTGGCGACGGTCCGAATGGCGGCGGTGGCGGCGGTCGCAAGGACAAAGGCAAAGACAAGGGCAAGGAAAAGCCGGCCGGCGAACGCGGCGAGCGCCCTGCCCGCCAGCAGAAACCACGTGAAGGCACGCCGAGCCGCGAACAGCGCCCAAGCCAGCCTCCACGCGCGGCGGCTGATCGTGCACCGGACGAGTTCCTCGACGACGATATCGATAACTTCGGTAACCGCGTTGACTACGTGCCCAAAGCCGCTCCGGCCGGTGGGCGTGGTCGCCGTCCGGGCGCGCCAGGCCAGGGCGCAGGTGCCGGCGCACCTCGCGGCGGTCAATCGCAAGGTCGCCAGAACGGCCCGCGCAACAGCAACGGTTCGAGCACCGGCACCCCGCCGGGCAAACGCAACGGTCCGCGCAACGGCGCTCCACGTGACGGCCAGGGCCGTCGTGACGAGTCCTCGCGCAACCGCCGTCCGGCTCGCGACGATCAGCAACGCGCCGAACCGGCCGTGCAGAACCCGCGCAGCACCGGGCCGAAGATCATGCACAAGGAGTCGAAAGCCGACCGCTTCCCGACGCCTGAGCAACTCGATCAACTGCCGACCCGTCCGCGCGGCGAAAAACCAGCCTTGCTGACCCGCAATCGCTGAGTTATCGCTGCAATGAAAAATGCCCCGGTTCGAAAGAGCCGGGGCATTTTTTTAGGATGTCCCAGAACCCGCTTTCTGTAGGAGCTGCCGAAGGCTGCGATCTTTTGATCCTGGAAAAACCAACCTCTCAAAAGATCGCAGCCTTCGGCAGCTCCTACAGGGGATCCGGGTTGTGGCGGGCAATAAAAAACGCCCCCGGCCTTACGACCGGGGGCGTTTTAGTGTGGCAGCGAAGTTATTTCGCTTTCACACCTTCGAACGAGATGTACAGGTCGACGTTGTCGGACTGTGGACCCAGGTCCATCATCTTGCCGAAATCAGAGCGCTTGATGCTGGTGGTGCCTTCGAAGCCGGCACGGTAGCCGCCCCATGGATCCTTGCCCTCACCCAGGAATACAGCCTTGACCACGATTGGCTTGGTCACGCCGTGCAGGGTCAGGTCGCCGGTCACGTCAGCCGTGTCTTTGCCAGCGGCGTTCTTGCCGGTGGATTTGACGCTGGTGGAGACGAACTTGGCGTCAGCGTATTTGCCCACGTCCAGGAAGTCTTTGCTGGCGATGTGCTTGTCGCGCTCGGCGTGGTTGGTGAACACGCTGGCGGTCTTCACGTTGAATTCGATTTTGCTGTCTTCAGGCTTGGCAGCGTCAAAGCTGAACTTGCCGTCGATGTCCTTGAAGGTACCGGTGATGTAGCTGTAGCCCAGGTGGCTGATCTTGAAGTCGACGAAGGCGTGCTGGCCTTCCTTGTCGACAGTGTAATCAGCAGCCATCACGTTCGCGGACAGTACGGCCGAACCGATTGCCAGAGCGGCCAGAGTCTTTTTCAACATGCTTTCTTTTCCTTTGAGTCGAGGTTGAATTTCAGGATTTGCGACCGAGCATTCGCGTCAGGGTCGCATCACGATCGATAAAGTGGTGCTTCAATGCTGCCAACGCATGGAGACCGGAAAAAATTACCAGCGCCCACGCCAGCCAGAGATGAATCACCCCAGCGGTGTCTGCCTGATCCGGTAGCCCGGAAACCAGTGCAGGCACTTCAAACAGACCAAACACCGGAATCCCGACACCGTCTGCGGTGGAAATCAGGTAACCGGCAAGCATCACAGCGAACAGCCCGACGTACAGAAACCCGTGGCCGAATTTGGCGCCGAGGCGGGTCATGCGGCTGTAGCTCTGCAGGGTTGGCGGCGGAGGGCTGATAAAGCGCCAGAGCACCCGCAACACCATCACACCCAACAACACCAGACCGATGCTCTTGTGCAGATCCGGCGCGTCTTTGCGCCAGCTGCTGTAGTAATCCAGCCCCACCATCCACAGACCCAGCGCGAACAGTCCGTAGACTGCCAGCGCCACGCCCCAGTGCATGAAGATGCTGACCCAACCATAGCGTGAAGCAGAGTTACGTAGCTGCATTGCCCAAATCCTGTGAGAACTGCGAACCAAGACTAGCGAGTTATCTATCGAATTAAAGCGGAAAATTTTGCTTTGAAATATCGAGAAATACGATCAAGAGTCTGTAAGTGGCTTGTTAAGGAAAGATTAAACGGGAAAAGTGTGGCGGGATGTTGTTGCCAGACAATGGAATTGCGTTGTCTGAGCGAGCCCTTCGCGAGCAGGCTCGCTCCCACAGGTGATCGCATTCTCTCTGAAAGCACTCGGTCAAATGTGGGAGCGAGCCTGCTCGCGAAGGCGGTTTGGCAGACAAAAAAAAGCGCGGCATAAACGCCGCGCTTTTTCATTCACCGCAAGGCTTACTGCGCCTTGGTCTCGGTCGTTGCAGCAGGCTTGGCCGCTGGCTTCTTCACCGGATCAGCCTTTTTCGCGGCTGGCTTGGCCGGGGCCTTTTTCGCCTCGGTTTTCGCTGCAGGCTTCTTCGCCGCAGGCTTGGCTGGCGCTTTCTTCGCCGGCTCGGTTTTCACCGGAGCGGCGGGTTTCGGCGCTTCCACCGGAGCTGGCGCAGGTGCCGGAGCCGGTGCAGGCGCTGGGGTCACTGGCGCTGGAGCCGGCTCAGGCGCCTTCACAGGTTCTGGCTTCTTCTCATCATCCGAACCGCCAAACAGGTTACTGAAGAAGTTACCCTTCTTCGCCGCCACGGCACCCGCCGCGCCCGCCGCTGCTGCAGCCGGAACCACTTTGGCCGGTTCAAACGACTTGCCGGCGGCCAGGTCTTCAACCTGACTGGCCGCACGCTGACCAGTGCGCAGCGCACCTTCCAGGGTGCCCGGATACAGGGTGTCGGTGTGCTCGCCCGCGAAGGTCACGCGTTGCAGCGGACGCTCCCACAGGCGCCAGAACTTGCTGATCTGGCCCGGGCCGTAAGCCAGGTAGGCGCCGCCCATCGACGGGTCGGTGCTGTAGCGACGGATTTCATAGCCGGTGAACGAGCCACGGGCCTGTGGATAAAACGCGTGCAGACGGATCAACACCTGATCGACCATCTGCTTGTCGCCGAACGCCTGCATCACGCGAGCGTTGTCGCCGGACAGGTTGATCACCACGTTGGCGCCGCCCTTCAGCGCCGGTTCGATCCAGAGCATGCCCAGACCTGCGTTGCTGTAGATCTCGCCGGACATGCGCGCCTTGCTTTCCCACACCGGCGTCTTGAACTTGAGCATGATCTGGTCGCGCCAGCCGTAGTTGGTGCCCTTGATCGCGGCCAGATGCTGGGCGTCCAGTGCCGGGGTCAGCGCAATCTTGTTCAGCGCGCGCAGCGGCACGGCCAGCACCACGTAATCAGCCTGGTAGCCGACACTGCCGACCTTGACGGTCACGCCGTCCTTGTCCTGAGTGATCGCCGACACCGGCGAGTTGGTCTTGATGGTCTTGATCTGTTTGACGAAGGCCTGGGCCAGCACCTGGCTGCCGCCGACCAGACGCGAAGCACGCAGCTCGCGGTCAGAGACGCCACGGTAGACGCGGTTCTGCTGGGCGAAATACAGCAGCGACAGACGCGAAGGCTCGTCGTAGTGGGTGCGGATGTCCTGGTTGATCAACTGACGCGCGGTGGCCGGCAGGTTCTGCTTGTCGAGCCAGCTCGAGACGTTGATCTGGTCCAGTGCATGCAGGGTACTGGTCGCGGCCGGGTTCTGCGGATCGTCGATCGAGCGTGCCAGATCGTCGAGGGTTTTCTGATAGCGCTTCAAGGCATCGGCGGTGGCCGGTTGCTTGGTCGCCAGATCGGCTGCGGAGAAATACTCGCCGTCGATCAGATAACCCGGGGTACGCACGAATTCAGGGGCCGGCGTGGTGCTCAGCTTGAAGGTCGAGACATATTTGTTCAGCACCGGCTGGGTCTTGTCGTTGCCGATCCACTCGCTGGTGGCCATGCCCGAGCGACCGCCCAGGCTCGGTTTGGCTTCCAGCAGGGTGACCTGCCAGCCCTTGTTTTGCAGCTCGTAAGCCGCGGTCAGGCCCGACAGGCCGCCGCCGATCACGATTGCGGTTTTATCCTTGGCCAGCGCCGTAACGCTGAACAGCCCCAACATCACCAGCGCACAGGCGCGCAGCCAACCGACAGACATTCAGCGAACTCCGGAAATACACGTAGGAAAAAGCAGTTTTTGCGGGTCAGACGACCCAAAGAACCGCGAAGAATACGTCAGCCATCAAAACGCCGCCAGCGACGTCTATCGGCCCATACAAAGTAGCTCAATCGACGCAATGGGTTGTCCCGACGCGATGCATTGCATAGGCTTGCGCGATTGTTTGCCCGCGCCTGACGCGAGCCGCCTCGAGGAGACTGTAAATGGGCCTGAATAACCAGTGGATGCAACGCGACCTCGCGGTGCTGTGGCATCCCTGCACCCAGATGAAAGACCACGAACAGCTGCCGCTGATCCCGATCAAGCGCGGTGAAGGCGTATGGCTCGAAGACTTCGAAGGCAAGCGCTACCTCGATGCCGTCAGCTCCTGGTGGGTCAACGTGTTCGGCCACGCCAACCCGCGCATCAACCAGCGCATCAAGGATCAGGTCGATCAGCTGGAACACGTGATTCTGGCCGGTTTCAGTCATCAACCGGTGATCGAACTGTCCGAGCGCCTGGTCAAGATGACGCCCGAGGGCCTGAACCGGGTGTTCTACGCCGATAACGGTTCGTCCTGCATCGAAGTCGCGCTGAAAATGAGCTTTCACTACTGGCTCAACCGCGGCCAGCCAAACAAAAAGCGCTTCGTCACCTTGACCAACAGCTACCACGGCGAAACCATGGCGGCGATGGCGGTCGGTGACGTGCCGCTGTTTACCGAAACCTACAAAGCGCTGCTGATGGACACCATCAAGGTGCCGAGCCCGGATTGCTACCTGCGCCCCGAAGGCATGAGTTGGGAAGAACACTCGCGCAACATGTTCGCGGCGATGGAGCAGACGCTGGCCGAGAATCACGACAGCGTTGCAGCGGTGATCGTCGAGCCGTTGATTCAGGGCGCCGGCGGCATGCGCATGTATCACCCGGTGTACCTCAAGCTGCTGCGCGAAGCCTGCGACCGCTACGGCGTGCACCTGATCCACGACGAAATCGCCGTTGGCTTCGGCCGCACCGGTACGATGTTCGCCTGTGAACAGGCTGGCATCCGTCCGGACTTCCTCTGCCTGTCCAAGGCCCTGACCGGCGGCTACTTGCCACTGGCGGCGTGCCTGACCACCGACGAGGTCTACAGCGCGTTCTACGACGACTACCCGACCCTGCGCGCCTTCCTCCATTCGCACAGCTACACCGGCAACCCGCTGGCCTGTGCGGCGGCGCTGGCGACGCTGGATATCTTCGAGCAGGACAACGTCATCGAGAACAACCAGGCACTGGCCCGGCGCATGGCCTCGGCCACTGCACATCTGGTCGATCACCCGAATGTCTCGGAAGTGCGACAGACCGGCATGGTCCTGGCCATCGAGATGGTCAAGGATAAAGCCAGCAAGGAGGCCTACCCTTGGCAGGAACGTCGCGGTTTGAAGGTGTTCCAGCATGCGCTGGAACGTGGCGCGCTGCTGCGCCCGCTGGGCAGTGTGGTGTATTTCCTGCCGCCGTACGTGATCACCCCGGAGCAGATCGACTTCCTCGCCGAAGTCGCCAGCGAAGGCATCGACATCGCCACTCGTGACAGCGTCAGCGTCGCGGTGCCGAAGGATTTCCACCCGGGGTTCCGTGATCCGGGCTGATTGAAAATTTGTGGCGCCTGAACTGCCGCTTTCGCGAGCTGGCTCGCTCCCACCCTGGAATGCATTTCCCTGTGGGAGCGAGCCTGCTCGCGAATGAAGTCGACACCGATCCAACTGATTCACATCTTTCCAGAGACCCGAAATGAGACTGTCCCGCTTCTTTATCGACGCCCCCCTGAGCACCGGCGAACACGAACTGCCGGAAGCCCAGGCGCATTACATCAGCCGCGTGTTGCGTATGGCCGAGGGCGATGCGGTGCAGTTGTTCGACGGTTCCGGCCATGAGTTTCGCGGCTCGCTGGTGGAAGTCGGCAAGAAGCGCGTCGTCGTACAGATCGACGAGCAGTTCGCCGGGCAGATTGAATCGCCGCTGCAGATCCACCTCGGCCAGGGCCTGTCCCGGGGCGAACGCATGGACTGGGCGATCCAGAAAGCCACCGAGCTGGGCGTGACGGAAATCACCCCGATCTTCAGCGAGCGCTGCGAAGTGCGCCTGAAGGACGAACGCGCCGACAAACGCCTGCTGCACTGGCGTCAGGTGGCGATCAGCGCTTGCGAGCAATGCGGTCGTTCGCGGGTTCCGGTGATTCATCCACCGGTGCTGCTGGCGGACTGGCTGAAACAGACCGAAGCCGAGCTGAAACTGGTGCTGCACCCGGTGGCCGAGCCGTTGGTCAGCCACGCCAAGCCTGCGACCCTGGCGTTCCTGATCGGCCCCGAAGGCGGCTTGTCCGACGCCGAAGTCGAGCAAGCCAAGGCCAACGGTTTCCACGCCGCCCGCCTCGGCCCACGCGTGCTGCGCACCGAGACCGCACCGGTTGTGGCACTGGCGGTGGCGCAGCAACTGTGGGGTGATTTCTAACCCGTCACTGCACCGGATCACTGATCGGTTTGGCGATGATTGCCTTGAGTTCGCTGGTCATCGGGAACTCAAGGTTCAAGCCTTTCGGCGGGATCGGCTGTTCGAACCACTTACGGTAGATCCCGTTGATCTCCCCCGAGCTGTACAGATCGGCCAGCGCGCCGTTCACCAGCGCGAGGAATGGCGGATCATCCTTGCGCACCATGCAGCTGTAGATTTCCCGCGATTGCTCCTCCCCCACCACGACCCAGTTGTGCGGGTCCCGCGCCTTGGCCCGCTCGCCGTAGAGCAATGCGTCGTCCATGTAGAAGGCCGCTGCCCGTCCCGATTGCAGCATCTGAAAAGCCTCGCCGTGATCCTTGGCGCTGATCACGAACATGTTCAGTTTATGGTCGAGGTTGTAGCTTTTCAGATAGCGCTCATTGGTGGTGCCGGCGGTGGTCACCACGTTCTTGCCGCGCAGGTCATCGAAGCTGTGGATGCCGCTGTCCTTTGCCGTCAGCAACTGCCCTTTGACGTAGATGAAACCGTAGGAGAATGCCACCTGTTTCTGCCGCTCGGCCGTCACCCCGGTGGAGCCGCACTCAAGATCAACCGTACCGTTCTGCACCAGCGGAATCCGCGTCTGCGACGTCACCAGGTTGTACTTCACCTTCAGCTCCGGCAACGCCAGTTGCTGCTTGATCCGCTCGACAATCTTGCCCGCCAGCTCCACCGAATACCCCATCGGCTGCCCGGTGTGATCGCCCACATACGAGAACGGCACCGACGCATCGCGATAGCCCAGGGTGATGCTGTTGGCGCTGGCGATCTTGCCAAGCGCGCCGGTCAGCGGCACTTCATTGGCCTGTGCCTGGGCGCTGATGAACAGCGCCAGTGTGCAGCCGAGCAACGTGATTTTTTGCATTGTTATTCTCCGTTGTGGTTGGGGTGTTTTAGCAGAAACTGTCACGCCGCACGGGGATTGAGCCCGTGCAGGTCAATGGATGTACGCTGCTGACCGATCAGTTCGCTGAGCAACTGCCCGCTGCCGCAGGCCAGGGTGAAACCGAGCGCGCCGTGGCCGAGGTTGAGCCACAGATTGCGATACGCCGTGTCGCCCAGCAGCGGTACGCCGGTGGGGGTGGCCGGGCGCATGCCCGCCCATTCAACAGCCGCGTCGTAATTGCCGGCATCGGGAAAGGTGTCGCGGGCCTGGCGCTTGATCAGTGCCAACCGCTCGGGATCTACCGCCGGGTCGAAACCGACGATGTCGACCATCGCCGCCACCCGTAACTGTTCGCCGATGCGCGCGTAGACGATCTTGCGGTCGTAGTCGGTGATGCTCACGTCCGGCGCCCGATGCTCATCGCCGATCGGCACGGTCAGGCTGTAACCCTTCAGCGGATACAGCGGCAGGCGCAGGCCGGGCAGCGCCAGCAAGGGGCTTCGGTGCCCGGCGGCGATCACCAGTTGTTCAACTGGCAGGGTTTCGTTGCCAAGCTCAATCGCCGTAACGACGCCGTGGCTGTGGCGAATGCCGGTGACTGCCTGACCAAGGCGAAACTCGCAGCGACCCGACGCCGTCAATCGCGCCGCCAACTGCTGGCAGAAGGCGTGACAGTCGCCGACTTCTTCATCCGGCGTGTAGATCGCGCCTACAAACGGCGCATCGGTCAGTGCCGGTTCCAGCTGCGCACATTCGGCGGCGGACAACACCTGTTGTTGCTGCGGATCGGCCAGGCCCTTGCGCGCATGGTCGAAGTTGCCGGCATTGCGGAAGGTCACCAGTTTGCCGTTGCGCCGCCAGTTGAAACCGGTGAGCCCGTCATCCTCGCGCCAGCGTTTCAGCGTGCTCTGGCTGAACAGCGCCAGACGCAACAGATGCGCCGCGTTTTCCCGGTTGACCGAGGTGCGGCAGGCGGCGAGAAACGACGCCATCCAGCGCCACTGCGCCGGGTCCAGACGCGGGCGCAGCTTGAGCGGTGAGTCGCCGCGCAGCATCCAGCCGATCGCCTGCAACGGCACGCCGGCATCGGCCAGCGGCGCCACATAGCGATAGGACAACTGGCCGCCGTTGGCGAAACTGGTTTCGCTGCCCAGCGACTGCCGCGCCTCGACCACTGTCACTTCGAAACCGTCGCGCACCAGCGCATAGGCCGTTGCCAACCCGATCACGCCGCCGCCGATGATGCACACACGCTGAGCCATGTCCGTCCTTATTTCTATGTGAAGACGAGGCTGAGGTTAGGGTGAGGTGACAGGCGCCGAACAATGAATAAAGATGCCAGACCTATAAACAAAGGTTATGGACTCGCCATGCGCCTTCGCCACATCGAGATTTTCCAGGCCATCCGCCAGACCGGCTCGGTCAGCGCCGCTGCGCAATTGCTGCACGTCTCGCAACCGGCAGTGACCAAAGTGCTGCAGCACGCCGAGCAGCAGTTGGGCTTTCCGCTGTTTCTGCGGGTGCGCGGTAAATTGCAGGCGACTCCGGAAGCGCTGGAGCTGGAGCGCGAAGTCGACAAGGTCACGGAAAGTCTGCAGGGCGTGCGACGCCTGGCCCAGAGCCTGCGCCGCGAGCCCGGCCACAGCCTGCGGATCGGCGCGACCCCGGCGCTGGCGCTGTCGTTGCTGCCGCCGGCGATCCGGCAATGGACGGCACAGTTCCCGGACATCGCCTGCGAACTCTCCAGCGCCCACAGCCGCGAGCTGATGCAGAATCTGCTGATGCGCGAAGTGGACGTGGCCCTGACGTTGCAGTTGCCGGATCATCCGGGATTGAAGGCGCAGGCATTGGCCTCGGGCGTGTTGGTGGCGCTGGCGCCGAAAGGTTACTGGCCGGAGGAAGAATCCGGTCAGCCGTTGCCGCTGATGGCGTTGGCGGGAGCACCGCTGATCGGGCTGTCCAGCGCCGACCCGCTGGCTGCCCGACTCGACAGCTACCTGGAAGCGGTCGAGCCACCGCCTCGCGTGCGGATCGCCGTGCAGACGTATTCGCTGGCGCGGGCGATGGTGGAGTCTGGCGCCGGGGTGGCGGTGATCGACCCTTTCACGGCACTCGGTGCTTCGCCGACCAGCACCGTAATCCGCCCGTTGGCGCCACCCTTGCCGATCACGTTGTACGCAGTGACCCGCGCCACCGAACCGCCACCGCATACCCTCGGCGACTTGTTGCAGATATTCAGCAGACGCGCGCAGATACAACTGCAAACCCTGGTCCCTGTGGGAGCTGGCTTGCCAGCGATTGCGGTGGCCCCATCAACACATGAGTGACTGACAGTCCGTCATCGCGGGCAAGCCCGCTCCCACAGGATTTGTGATGTTCTAAAGGACATAAAACAGAATCGCCACAAAGTGCAGCAGACTCCCGGCGATCACAAACAAATGCCAGATCCCATGCGCATGGCGTAACCGGTGATCCAGGGCAAAAAAGATGATGCCCACGGTATACAACACCCCGCCCGACGCCAGCCAGGCAAACCCTGCCGTGCCCAGCGCCGCGATCAACGGTTTGACCGCCACCAGCACGATCCAGCCCATCACTGCGTAGATCACGATCGACAGGATTCGCGCTTCGGAGCGTGGCTTGATCTCCTGCAGGATGCCGATCAGCGCCAGCCCCCAGACAATCCCGAACAACGTCCAGCCCCACGGCCCGCGCAACGTCACCAGGCAGAACGGCGTGTAGCTGCCGGCGATCAGCAGATAGATGGAAAAGTGATCGACCTTCTTCATGATCGCTTTCTTGCGCCCGCGCACGCTGTGGTACACGGTCGAGGCGCTGTAAAGCACCAACAAGGTAAAGGCGTAGATCGCCACGCTGACAATTTTCCACGGACTGCCGTCGAGGCTGGCAATCACCAGCATCCACACGCCGCCGATAAATGCGGCCACGGCCCCGACCAGATGCGTCCAGGCGTTGAGTTTTTCCCCGTGATACATGTGTCGCTCACCTCAAGATTCGTTACCGCAACGCGCAAGGCTCGGGCCTTGAGCGTAAAAGCGCAATGTTTCCGTTTAAAAGATCAAAAGATCGCAGCCTTCGGCAGCTCCTACAAAGAGCGGCGCATACCGGGCACAATCGACGCATTCTAAAAAGAGTCCGCGCCATGCTGATCGACGAAGAATTGACCCTGAAAAAACTCGAGGTGTTCCTCGCCTTCATGCGCACCGGCAATCTGGCGCGTGCCGCAGCCGAGTTGCAGACCAGCAATGTCAGCGTGCACCGGGCGATCCATTCGCTGGAAAGCGCCCTGCGCTGCCCGCTGTTCAAGCATGAAGGGCGCAACCTGACGCCCCTGGAAAGCGCCTACGTGCTCGAAGAACGCGCGCAGAAGCTGATCCAGGACGTGGTCGAGAGTGTGCGCCTGACCCGCGAGGCCGCCGGTTTCTCCGCTGAACGCTTCAAACTCGGCTCGCTGTACTCGCTGACGGTGAAAACCGTACCGCAACTGATCATGGGCCTGAAGATCCGCCGCAGCGAACTCAACATCGACCTGATCCTCGGCTCCAACATCGACCTGCTGTACAAGCTGAAGAACATGGAAGTCGACGCGATTCTGGTGTCGCTGGACGACACCGTCAGCGACCCGGACTGCGAGCAGATCCCGCTGTTCTCCGACGACATTTTCCTCGCCACACCGGCAGATTCAAGGTTCGCCCAACGCAGTGAAGTCGATCTGGCCGAGGTGCGCGACGAAACCTTTATCACCCTGACCCAAGGCTTCGCCACCCATCAGGACGGCATTCGGGTATTCAAGCAGGCGGGGTTCGAGCCAAAGGTGGCGATGCAGGTCAACGACATCTTCACCCTGCTGAGCATGGTCAGCTCCGGGGTCGGCTATGCGCTGCTGCCAGGAAGGATTGCGGCGGTGTACGAGAATCGGGTGAAGCTGATCCCGTTGCAGGAGAAGTACCGCTTGCAGCAGCACATTGGCGTGGTGTTCTTGAAGGCCAAGGAGCGCGATCCGAATCTGCTGGCGTTGCTGGCGGAGTGTCGGATGTATGCCAATCGCCAAGCCTGACACCGCGTCGCGCCCTTCGCGAGCAGGCTCGCTCCCACATTTGGAATGCATTTCCCTGTGGGAGCGAGCCTGCTCGCGAAAGCGTCAGCCCAGACGACTCAAATTCCGGACCTAGCCAACAATCCCGCGAACAATGAAGAACAACAGCGAAGGCCCCAGCAAGCACCCAAGCCCGGTGTGGAACGTCGCCGTCAACGCCCCGTAAGGCACCAACCGCCGATCCGTCGCCGCCAGCCCTGCGGTCACCCCGCTCACCGTCCCGGCCAGACCACCGAACACCATCGCCGAACGCGGGTTATCCAGGCCCATCCAGCGCGCCGCGACCGGCGTGCCGACCATCACCAGAATCGCCTTGATCAACCCGGTGGCAATCGACAGCGCCATCACATCCGAGGTCGCGCCAATCGCTGCGCCAGTCACTGGGCCGACGATGTAGGTCACCGCTCCCGCGCCGATGGTGGTCATGCTCACCGCATCGCGATAACCGAAGGCCCAGGCCATACACGCGCCGACAATGAACGGCAACACCGTACCCAGCAGCAGCGCAATCACGCCGATCAACCCGGCCTTCTTCGCTTCGGTCGCCTGCACTTCGAACGCCGTGGCGACGATCGCGAAATCCCGCAGCATCGCCCCGCCCATCAGGCCGATGCCGGAGAACAGCGTCAGATCCGCCAGGCCTTTCTGACCACCGGTCAGAGTGCCGCCAACCCAGGCCAGCACCAGACCGATGACGATGGCAATCGCCGAGCCGTGAATGCGCCCGAAGGTCAGGCGTTTGGAGAGAATCACCGAGACCCACATGATCACGCCGACGAAAGCGAACGCGGTGATCAGGCCGTTGTGTTCCAGACCGTTTTCAATGAGTGCCCACATGTCAGCGACCTCCTACCGGGGTACCGACCGGGGTGACTTCCACCGGTTCGTCAGGCAACGGTTCGCCTTTATGGGTGCGGCTGATCAGGGCAATCGTGCAGCCACAAACCACCACCGAACCGATTGCCGCCAGCACCGCCACCGGGCCGCCGTGCAGGGCGGTGACGACGTTCTGTTGCGCGGCCATCGCCACCACCACAGGAATGTACATCGCGCCCCAGAAGCCGACGCCCATCTCGCAATCCTTGGTCATGCCGCCGCGTTTCTGCATCCACAACCGCGCGCAGATCAGCAGGATCATGGCGATGCCGACCCCGCCGACGTTGGATTTGACGCCCAGCAACACGCCGAGCATGTCGCCCATGATCACCCCTGCCAGCGTACAGATCGCCAACAGCGCCACACCGTAAATAATCATTGTTGTAGTCCTCAAAGTGCATCGTCGAATGTTGTTTTTGTTGTTCGAAGCCTGAGTCGCGGCAGTTTAGGGTCGGCGGTTTCCCTCCTCACGCAACAGCGCTTGCAGGGTGTCGAGCCGCGCACTGTCAAAGGCAGTGACCGTGCCCGATTCGAACACCCGGCGCGCCAGCCCGGTCAGCACCGCACCGGGCGGCAGTTCGATTTGTAAACGTACACCGCGCTCGTAGGCGCTTTGTACGGTGCCGCGCCAGTCCACCACGCGGCACATGTTGAAAGCGAGGTCGTCGCGCAAGGCATCTGGCTTGACCAGCGGACGCGCGCGACTGCCACTCAGGTAAGCGATTTTCGGAGTCTTCAGTTCAACTTTGGCGAAAGCCTCGGCGAGGGTTTGCGCAGGTTTTTCCAGTAACGGACAGTGCGACGGCACGCTCACCGCCAGGCGTTTCGCCAGACCGGCGCCACGACTGCGCGCCAGTTCGGCCACCGCTTGCATCGCCTTGTCGCTGCCGGCAATCACCACCTGGTTATCGGCGTTGATGTTGGCCAGGTACACCGGCGACTCCGCGCTGTGCACCTGCGCCAGCAGCGTTTCGACGGTGGATAATTGCAGGCCGATGATTGCGGTCATGCCGTAGCCCTGTGGATAAGCCTGTTGCATCAACTCGCCACGCAGGCTGACCAAGTGCAACGCATCGCTGAAGCTCAGCGACCCGGCGACCACCGCTGCCGGGTACGCACCGATGGACAGGCCAGCGACGTAATCCGCCGTGAGTCCGTCCTGCAGTAACTGCCGCGAAGCATCGACCCCGGCGATCAACAGGCACAGCTGAACCGCCCGGGTGCTGCGTAACGCATCGGCAGAGTCGAGCAGCGAGATATCCTCACCGAGCACGTCGCTGGCCTCGGTCAAGGTTGCCCGAGGCAAACGCTGGAGCATGCCCGGTTGCTGCGCGCCCTGGCCGGGGAACACCAACAGGCTGCTCACGCTGCCTGCTCCTGCGGGTTCCACGGGTCAGCGACCAGACAGGCTTGATGCTGATTTTTCAGCAACACCCGGGGCGAACCGCTGGCCCATTCGCGAAGCGCCACAGCACCAAACGCCGTCTGCAATTGCATGTCCACTCGACACACGGCTTGATCAAAGAACTCGACCAGTTTGCGTGCCTGATTACGCGTGATCATCTGCGGCGTACGCAGGATCAGATCGAGGTCACTGGCCGCGTGCATCGCGGTAAAACCACTGGCCAACTCAAATCCGACACTGCCGCTGACACCCCAGACCCAACCACAATCATCGAGCATCGGCCGCAGTTGTTTGAGTGCCTGCATCACCGGTAAATCACGCTCGCACTCGGCATGACACAGCGCCTCAGGACTAACGCGACCGGCAATCGAATCGACCGGCATGAACGCCGCCAGCCGCTGCTCACGCAACACACCGCGAATACCCACCGCGACCCAACCTTCTGCACTCACCGCCCGCCGCACCACCACCGGTTGCCCGGCAGCCAGCGATTCGACTGCCCACTGCGGCGCATCCGCCGGCAACTGCGCCGGGGTCATGCCCCACAGCAGGTCGTGGGCCAGTGGCAGGTTCACCACTGCGCCCTCAGCAGTTCACGCACGCGGCTGGAGGCTTCACGATTTTTCGCGCCGAGACGCTTGCGCAAGTCAGTGCCGGAGATATCGTCGATGGCCTGTTTCAGGCATTCGGTCACCCGCGCCAGATCCTCCGCCGTCGGCTGCTCGATCTGCTGCACCGAGAGGGTTTCCCAGAGCAATCCGAGGCTGGCGTAGCTGTCGATGTCATAGGCCATCGGCGGCACGCTGGCGGCCAGTGCTTCCAGTTCCTCGACACTGCGCAGCGTCACTCGCGCCGCCGAGGCCTTGCCCATCGCATGCACCATCACCCCGGGATCGCGCAGGGCAATCAAGCGGTTGGCCTGATAACCGTGGGCAAGAAACGCCCCGGACATGGCCTTGCCCACCAGCAGTGCAATCACCGGATGCCCGGCCAGACGGGCGCGGGCATAACTGTCCGCCGCACCGGCCAGGGCCTGATGAATGCCGAGGGCTTCTTCGCGACGACCGTAAGCCTGGCTCGGGACGTCGACGATGGCGATGATCGGGCGTTTCTGTGTGTTGTCGCGATCCGCCGTGATCGCGTCATCCACAGCCTTGGCCAAGCCCCAGCCTTCGAGCAATCCGACTTCGCCATTGCGAGCCCGTGGGAAACGGTTGTCGGGGTCAGCGACCACAGCGATCAATCGTCCGAGTTCGCCATCGGCCACCTTCAACGAGGGCGGCAAACCCTCCACCGCTTTCGCACCCGCGCTCAGGGCGTTGAACCAGTTCAAACCGCGCACCGAATAACCACTCATGAGCGCTCTCCTTGATACAGATCGCGAACCACCGACGGTTCGATTTGCTTGCCAGTGTCCAAACGGTTCAGGCGTTGCAAAAACCAATCGGCACGCTGACTGCGCGGCCGCGTTGGCAAACCCTGTTGCAGCAACGCACCGACCTGCTGGCGAATCTTTGCCACATCATCGGCGACGTAACGATCCACCAAGCCGCTGGCGAAACGCTGTTCGCCACCGGTCAGGCTCCAGATGAAGGGCCGGTCGCGGGAGTCGTATTCCTCGATCCCGGCTTCCTGCTCGATCACCTGTGGGCCGTTCAACCCAAGGCGCGCTTCCTGGGTCACCAGCAAATAACTGCACAGCGCAGCGGCAATCGACATGCCGCCGAAACAGCCGACGCTGCCCGCGACCACACCGACCACCGGTTGGTACTGCTGCAAATCGGCAATCGCCGCATGAATATCGGCAATCGCCGCCAGCCCGAGATTGGCTTCCTGCAAACGCACGCCACCGGTTTCCAGCAGCAACACGGCGCGGGTCGGGATGCCTTTGCGGTTGTCTTCGGCGGCCAGTTCCAGCGCACCGGCAATCTTCGCCCCGCCGACTTCGCCGAGGCTGCCGCCCTGAAACGCGCCCTCGATGGCGGCGATCACCACCGGCAAACCGTCGAGGCTGCCCTTGGCGATCACCACGCCGTCATCGGCTTGCGGCACCACGCCCTGACGTTCGAGCCACGGCGACATGACCCGTTGAAACGGGTCGAGCAATTCACGGAAGGTCCCGGCGTCGAGCAAGGCTTTCGCCCGTTGCCGCGCACCGAGTTCGACAAAGCTGTGCTTGTGCAACAGCGCTGCGCTGTCAGTCATGGCCGATCTCCTCGAAACCTTGTTCCAGACGCAGGCGCACCACACCCGGCGTGGCGCCGAAATCGTGAATATCGATGGCCATCGCCGGTGGCGTGGTGCCGTCGAACATCCGCGCAAACAGATGCTGCCAGCGCTGCTGCGCACCGTTGACCGAAGTCTGCACATTGATCGTCAGCTTGCCGGCCAGCCCCGGTTCGATCAGCACTTCCAGATCGCCCGAGCCGACACAACCGACCAGCGCGCGCCCGCGTGGCGGCTGCCCGGCGGGAAATTCAAAGGATAAGGTTTCCATCAAAACGCTCCCTGAAGGATGCCGTCGCGCTCGATTCGATCGAGCAGCAGCGTGGCGGCGAGCAAGTCGGCGGCGCCACCGGGCGAGGCATTCAATGCGATGAGTTGTTGATCCAGTGCGTGCAGGCGACGACGCCCGCCGAGGCTGGCGCTGCCGCCGGCGTCGAGCACTGCTTGCGCGCCGTGTTGCATGGCGTGCAGGCCTTGTTCACCGGCGCGGTAGAGCACGCAGGTGTCGGCCAGATCGGTCATGATCGCCAGCAGCGCATCGAGCCGGGCGTTCTGTTCGCCGTGACCGTTGGCGCGGCTGCGTTTGAGTTGCGGCAGGCCGCGTTGCAGCACGGACGGAAAGCCGAGTTGCGCTTCCTCCCGAGCGCCGCGTGCGCCGTAACGCAGGGCGACCTGAGCGCCGTGGCTCAGCGGTTTTGGTGCGTAGCGATCATCCAGCAAGGCCAGACGTGCGGCGCGAACAGAGACGGCGTTGGCGCTTGAGGATTTCGGTTCCAGCGCAGCGGCGGTCACCAGTAACCCCAGTGCCCAAATGGCGCCGCGATGGGTATTCACACCGTTGGTGGTCGCGAGCATGGCTTGCTCGCCTTCGCGACCGATGCGGCCAATCGTTTCGCGCAACGTGGAATCGACTTCGCCGATTTCAACCGCCGCTTCGGCCATTTCCTTGAACGCCGGCCACAACGACAACGCCGAAGCGTGCATCAGGCCCAAGTGCAGATCGGTGTGCGCGCCATTGCCACGCCGGTCCACCAGCGCCGGTTTCGGCGATAGATCGGCTTCGTCGATCAGCGCATCCACCGCCAGATCCGCCAAGCGTTCGCTCAGGCTCAGGGGTTTCGCTTGCAGGTTGAGTGCGTGCATTACCAGCTCCTGAACTTGGCGGGCGGGTTGTAGAGGCCCCCGGACCACTCGACCAGATCGGCCACACTCTTCGCTGCCAGCAGTTCGCGGGTAGCGTCGGTGCGGCGGATGCCGAGGTCTTCGGGCAAGGCGATCAGGCCTTCGCGGCGCATGCGTTCGGTGTCTTTCGGGTTGTGGCGCAGGCCGATGGCGGTGACGCCGGCCACCGCGGCGATCATCGCCTGACGCTCTTCCAGCGAGCGCGCCTTGTACAGGTAGGCGATGCCTTCCTCGGTGAGCAGGTGGGTGACGTCGTCGCCGTAAATCATGATCGGCGCCAGCGGCATGCCGCTTTTCTTCGCCACCTCCACCGCGTCGAGGGTTTCGACGAAGGTCGGTTTGCCGCCCTCCTGGAAGGTCTCGACCATTTGCACCACGAGTTTCTTGCCACGTTCGAGCATCGGTTGCTGCGAATCGTCATGGCGCATGTCGAGCCAGGCCGGGGTGCCGTGACGGCGTCCGCGCGGATCGTGGCCCATGTTCGGCGCACCGCCGAAACCGGCGAGACGACCACGGGTCACGGTCGAGGAATGCCCGTCGCCATCGACCTGCAACGTCGCGCCGATAAACAGATCCACCGCGTACTGCCCGGCGAGTTGGCAGAACATCCGGTTGGAACGCAGCGAGCCGTCGCGGCCGGTGAAGAACACGTCCGGGCGTGCGGCGATGTAGTTTTCCATGCCCAGTTCGGTGCCGAAGCAGTGCACGCTTTCGACCCAGCCACTTTCAATTGCCGGGATCAGCGTCGGGTGCGGGTTGAGCGTCCAGTTGCGGCAGATCTTGCCTTTGAGGCCGAGTGATTCGCCGTAAGTCGGCAGGATCAGCTCAATGGCGGCGGTGTTGAAACCGATGCCGTGGTTCAGCGACTGCACGTTGTGTTTTTCGTAGATCCCGCGGATCGCCATCATCGCCATCAACACGTGCACCGGTTTTATGTGCCGTGGGTCGCGGGTGAACAGCGGTTCGATGTAGAACGGCTTGTCGGCCACCACCACGAAGTCGACCCACGAGGCCGGGATATCGACGCGGGGCAGTTCGCTGACGTCATCCACCAACTGATTGACCTGGACGATGACGATGCCGTCGCTGAACGCCGCCGGTTCAATCAGTGCCGGGGTGTCTTCGGTGCTGGGGCCGGTGTAGATGTTGCCGGCGCGGTCGGCCATGAACCCGGCCGAGAGCACGACGTTGGGGATCAAGTCCACCACCAGCCGGGCGTAGAGTTCGATGTAGGTATGAATCGCGCCGATTTCCAGCAGACCGTCTTCGAGCAACTGGCTGATGCGCAGGCTCTGGGTGCCGGCGAAGGAGAAATCGAGCTTGCGGGCGATGCCGCGTTCGAACAGATCCAGATGCTCGGAGCGACCGACGCTGGGCATGATCATGTGCAGATCATGCAGCTTTTCCGGATCGGCTTTGGCCAGCGAACGGGAAAGGAAATCCGCCTGTTTCTGGTTGTTGCCCTCCAGCACCACGCGGTCGCCGGGATGAATCAACGCTTCAAGCGCGGCGACGATCTTGTCGCCGGGCAACACCACACCGTCGGCCAGCCCGCGCACCTTGTCGAGACGCCGCTGCTTCTCGTCGCGCCGCCGCGTCCAGCGCGAGTCGGGGGAAATTGTTGTTGTCATGCTCACTCCACGGGGTTCGCTGTCGTGGAGCTACGGTAGGCGTGTGGGGTGGGGGCATCAATCAAGCGCGGTGGTGAATCGTTACGGTCAGCGTAACGTTCACTGCCGCATTCGCGAGCAGGCTCGCTCCCACAGGGGTTCTGTGTCGTGCTCAAAATCCCGGATCACTGAAGATCCACTGTGGGAGCGAGCCTGCTCGCGAAGAGGCCAGCCAGAACACCGCATCAATCAGTTCGTCGGCACCCACTTGTCCAACACCCGATTCACCGCCATCTCCGCCACCATCACCACCTGAGCAATGCCCTGCAGGGTCTTGCGGTGCGTGCCGTCAACCAGCGCCGCATGGTTGTTGAGCATGACCGTGGCCGAGCCAAGCGATTCACTGGCGTCGGCCAGCAGGGATTCGCTGTCGGCGTCGGGGTTGGCCATGTACAGCGTGTTGGGGGTGTAGGGCGTGGCCATGAGGTCGGGTTTTGGCGGGCCGAGGTAATGGTCGAGGGCGCGCTCGGCGGCTTCGTGGAATTTCTTTGATTCGGGGGATTCGTAAGGGGATGCCGTGTCTGCGGGCGGCGGGCTTGGTGTCGGTTTAATCATTTTCAGGTTCCGAAATAAAGCTGGAACCGCTTCTCTGCTAAAAGAAGGGGTGGCAGCTGAACGCAGGTTAGCAGACCGGGGAACCTAAGGAAGCCGGCGCGCCGAAGCGCCCTGCGCACAGCCGCCATCGAATGCAGGCACTGAGCCTGACGATGATGTATGTGCACCCTTAGATTAACCACGGGCTGCTAAACCCGATCACTGGGAATCAGTGACGGGATCAAGTTACGCAGGCTGCCGAGGGCGCACAAGCCGGCGGATTCTGGTGCATGCGTAGGCAGCGGCGCAAGAATTTGTAGGCCGATGAGGCGTAACACTGAGTGTCTTTAAACAGCTGTGCTGGAAAGTGTTTATTGCGCTACAGAAATCGGACTTTATTTGTAGGAATCGGGTGAAGCGACTGGCGCCTTCGCGAGCAGGCTCGCTCCCACAGGGGATCTGTGTCGTGTCCAAAATCTGTGTTCACTGAAGATTCAATGTGGGAGCGAGCCTGCTCGCGAAGAGGCCAGTCAGGGCAGCACAAAGGCTGGATCAGTGAACCAGCCCAGCCTCCACCAACAACTGCTCCAACCCCAACAAATCCGGGACCTTGGCCACCTGTTCCCCGACCTGCACCGCCGCCTGCTCCAGCGCACACAACGGCACATCGACATAACTTAACTGGCTGTCGAGCTTGTACGAACGCGGAATACCTTGCACCAGCAGCGCAATGAATTTCAGCTGCGGCAACCCACCGAGAGCATTGAGGATGACGATCCGCGCGCGTTCGCCGATGACGATTTTCTGCCCGCAGGCCGACTCGAAACTCAGCAGCGGGATCTGCCGCTCACGCCAGCTCACCCGCCCCAGGTACCACGGCGGCGTGTCCAGATCGAAGGCGCTGGCCTGGTAGTCGATCAGCTCGGCCACGGCGACGTTGGGCAGGATCAGGTTGCGGTCGGCCAGTGGCAGCAGCAGGCCGGTGAGTTGGCTGGTGCGCGCGTTGTGGCGGCGCTCATGCATGTTTCTTGCTCCAGTGGGCAATGCTTTCGAGCAGCACCGATTCCTGATACGGCTTGCCGAGGTAGTCGTTGACGCCGATGGCCATCGCGCGGTCGCGGTGTTTCTGCCCGGTGCGCGAGGTGATCATGATGATCGGCAGGTGCTGCAGGCGTTCGTCGTGGCGCACCTGGGTGGCGACTTCGAAGCCGTCCATGCGCGGCATTTCAATGTCGAGCAGCATCAGGTCGGGCATGTGTTCTTCGAGCAGCAGCATCGCGTCGACACCGTCCTTGGCGGTCAGCACGTTCATGCCGTGGCGTTCGAGCAAACGGCTGGTGACCTTGCGCACGGTCACCGAGTCGTCGACCACCATAACCAGCAGTGGCTTCTGCGGTTCGCTGTCGATTTCCGCCTGCGCCGGACGCTGTGCAACCCGCGCCTGCATCGCGCGGATCGGCGCGAGCAAATCAAGAATCAGCACCACCCGGCCATCGCCGAGAATCGTCGCCCCGGACACGCCCTGCACCGCCGCAAACTGCGGGCCGAGGCTCTTGACCACAATCTCGCGAGTGCCGGCCATCGCATCGACCTGCACCGCGATGTGCCGGTCATTGCACTGCACCAGCAGCACCGGCAATGGCAGGCTCTGGCCGAGCAGTTTGGGGCGTGGCACGGTTTTCAGCAGCTCGCCCAGATAACACAATTCATAGCGCTGACCGGCGTAGTGGTAGCTCGGCGGATCGTTGCGGTAGTGCGCTTCCAGATCATTCGGCAACACCCGGACGATGCCTTCGATGGTGTTCAGCGGAATCGCATACTGATCCTCCCCGCACTGCACCATCAGCGCGCGGTTGACCGACACGGTGAACGGCAGACGAATCCGGAAATGCACGCCCTGCCCCGGCACCGAGTCGATGCTCATGGTGCCGCCGAGCTGACGGACTTCTTCGTGAACCACGTCCATGCCGACGCCGCGCCCGGAAATCTGGGTGATCTTTTCCGCCGTGGAGAAACCCGGCTGCAGGATGAACTGCAGCACGTCGCGGTCGCTGAGTTCGGCGTCCGGTGCGAGCAGGCCACGCTTGATCGCCTTGCGCCGCACCGCTTCCAGCGGCACCCCGGCGCCGTCGTCGCGAATATCAAAAACGATGTCGCCACCCTCGCGGGTCAGGTCCAGGGTGATCGTGCCCTGCGCCGGTTTGCCCGCCGCCAGCCGCACTTCGGCCGACTCCAGACCATGGTCGACGGCGTTGCGCAGCATGTGCTCCAGCGGCGCGGCCATGCGCTCCAGCACGTTGCGATCCATCTCGCCTTCGGCGTTGCCGATGATGAAGGCGACGTCCTTGTTCAGCTCTTCGGCGACCTGCCGCACGATGCGTTTCAGGCGCGGCAGCATCCGCTCGAACGGCACCATGCGCGTGCGCATCAGGCCTTCCTGCAATTCGGTATTGATCCGCCCCTGCTGCTGCAACAGGTTCTCGGCGTCGTGATTGCGGCGCTCGAGAGTTTCCTTGAGGTCAAGCAGGTCGGAAGCGGATTCGAACAGCGCCCGCGACAGTTGCTGCAACTGCGAATGACGATCCATTTCCAGCGGGTCGAATTCTTCGTAACCGAGGCGTTCGGCATCGACTTGCTGACGGCTGAGAATCCGCCCCTGGGTTTCGGTGTCGAGCCGGCGAAGCTGATCGCGCATGCGCTCGATGGTGGTTTCCATCTCGTTCAGCGCGGTTTGCGCATCGCTGACTTGCTGCTCGATACGCCCACGGAAAATCGAGGTTTCCCCGGCCAGGTTGACCAGCTCATCGAGCAGTTCGGCGGAGACCTTGACCATGTCCGCGCCGGCATCAGCGGCGGGTGCCGCAGGCTCGGTCTTGGCCGGAATCGGCAGCAACGGCGGCGTGTCGGGGGTCGCCGGATGGCTGAAATTCTGGATCGCATTGATCAGCCGATCCGCCGGCGGGCAAGGCTGCCCGGCGCGCACGCCGTCGAGCATCTGCGCCAACCGGTCATGCCCGCGCTGCACCAGCGCGAACAGTTCGGCGGACGGTTGCAGCACGCCGGTGGCGAGGCTTTCGTAAAGGAATTCGAGCTCATGGGCGAGGTCGCCGATCGGGCCGATCTCGACCATCCGCGCGCCGCCCTTGAGCGTGTGCAGATTGCGCAGCAGGGTTTCCACTTCCTGCCGATTGCCCGGCTCGGCCTGCCAGCGCAGCAGCGCCGCACCGGAGCTTTCGATGATGTCGAAACCCTCTTCGAGGAAGATGTCCAGCAGCTCCGGATCATGCGCCGCGCTGTCTGATTCAGCCGTCGGTTGCGCCGCTTCGGCAGTACCGGCGGCGCCCTGGCGGAACTGGCGGAGCGTCTCGATCAGATCCTGCGCCGGGCGCAATGGTTGATGCGCCTGCAACTGCTCCAGCAACAAGGCCAGGCGGTCATGGCCCTTGTGCAGCAAGCGGCCCAGCGCTTCGCTGTGACTGTAGCGACGATCCACCAGCCCCTCATAAAGGCCTTCCAGCTCATGGGCCAGATCGCCGATGGCATCGACCTCGGCCATCCGCGCACCGCCCTTGAGGGTGTGCAGATCGCGCTGCAACGACGACAGCGGCGCAGCGTTGTCCGGGTCGCTCAACCAGCGTTGCAAGGCTTGCCCGGCACTGTCGAGAATGTCCACCGCTTCTTCGAGGAAGATCTCGACGATCTCGTCGTCCGGCGCCGTCTCGGCATTGGCGTGGGCGAGTTCGGCGGTGGCGGCACCCAGTTCGCTGATGTTCAAGGTGCGACTGCCGTCGCTGCGGATCAGCCCCATCGCTGACGGGTCGAGGCTTTCATCGAGCAGTTCGTGCAAGGCGCGGATACGCTGCGGCTGCGGGGTGATTTCCTGGCCGGCAGCCAGTTCGTCGAGCATGTTGATCAGCGCTTCGTGGGCGCTTTGGGCTTCGTGGAAAAACCTGTCGCTGACCGCCAGGCTGCTTTCTTCGACGGCGCCATAGAGGTCGAGCAAGGCTTCGCACAACACATCCACCGGCAGCAGATCGGCGAGGTGCGCGCCTTCGCCCAAAGTGGTCAGCTCATCCAGCAGCGCGCTGAGTTCCTGGCGCTCGCCGGGGTGTTGCTGCCAGCGTTGCAACAGGCTTTCGGCGTCGAGCAGGATGTCCATGCCCTGGGCGAGGAAGTTGTTGATCAGTTGCGGATCGCGCTTTATTCGCAGGCCGGTGGTCGGCGCGTTGAGGATCGCTTCCAGTCGTTCGGCCAGCAGCGTTTCGGTGCGTTTGATCAGCGACTGCGCACCGACAATCGGCGCCAGCGGATCGTGCTTGAGCTGGCGCAGACCGACGCGGAACAGGCCTTCGGCTTCGAGGAGCAATTCCACTTCATCCAGATCCAGTGGCAACTGATGCGCCTTGAACTCGCGCGCCAGTTTATCCAGCGGCGCGGCCAGTTCGGCAATCGGCAATACGCCGGCCATCGACGCACTGCCCTTGAGCGTGTGCAAGGCGCGCTGCAATTCGTCGCTGGCCGGCAGCGGCACATGCTCGGCGGCCTGATCGAGGAAGCGGTTGAGGCTGGCGAGGTGGGTTTCGGCCTCGTTGCGAAAGATCTCCAGCAACAGCGGATCGAGGGCCGCCACATCGTCGACGTCTTCGGCCGCCAGCGGCTCGACACCTTTGGCCAGCGCATGCGCGCGGGCCGCCAGTTGATCGACATCGCTGCGCTGACGCTGGCGCTGCGTGGCGAATTCGCTGATCAGTTCCGGCAGCAGCAACACCGTGTCAGTGAGCAACTGCTGCACCTGCACGCCAGGTTCGACGCTGTGTTCCAGCACGCGGTTGAGCAGGTTTTCCACCGCCCAGGCCAGTTCGCCAAGGATCAGCGCACGCACCATGCGCCCGCTGCCCTTCAAGGTGTGAAAAGCGCGGCGCAGCTCGGTCAGGGCGGCGCGGTCGTGGGTGTCAGCCGTCCAGCGCGGCAGGTATTCGTGCAGGACTTCGAGCACCTCGTCGGTCTCTTCGAGGAACACTTCGCGCAGTTCATCGTCCACCGGTGCTTCATCGACCGGCGGCGGCATCAGGCTGCCGGGGGTGATCAAGGCCGGCGGATTGACCACCGACACCGGGCTGGCCAGCACCTCGGCCAGCGACTGCACGGTCTGCGGATCGTCCAGCGCCTGCAGGTCCTGCATCACCAGCGCTTCGCTGGGGCTGAGTACATCGTCGAGCAACGGCACGTGAGGTTCGCCGGGTGGCTCGTCAGGAAAGAAACCGAGGCTGGCGAGGCTCTTCTGTGCAACATCCAGCAGTTGTTCATTCGGCGCTTGCGGGTCGTCGCTCAGGCGTTCGAGGTAATACTCGAGGCTGGTGATGACGTCGGCCAGATTATCCAGTTGCTGCCAGCCCGGCTGGTGCGGATCCAGCAGCAGGTGTTCGCGAATGAAGCTGTTGCAGGCCTCGACCAGACTCGCCGCACGGCTCAGCGGAATCATCGCCAGCGCGCCGCGCACCTGGGTCAGCAACTCCGGCAACGGTTGCAGTTGCTGGCGATCCCAGTCGGCGTCGATGTAATCGACGATCATGTCCTTGGCCTGTTGCAGGCAGATGCGCGCTTCCTTGATCACGATCTGATGGATCTGTGTCAGGTCGGTGGTCGGCAGGCGCGCGTCTTCGGGGCTTTCCGGCTCTACGGTGCCGACCATTCCGGCGAGGTTGGCTTCGACGTAGAGCAGCGCGCCGGCCACGTCCATCAGGGTCGCGTCATTCGGCTCGCGCTGGCCCTGAGCGAGGCTGAGGACCACCGCCAGTTGATCGATGATGACTTTGCGCGGCTGACCAAAACCGAGCACCGCGAGGGTGTCGGCGATCTGCCGCAGCGGCGCCAGCAGGCTCTCCAGATCAGCAATGTGCTGACGGTCGCTGCGCACGAACAGGTCGAGGCGCTCCTTGACCCGCACCAGCTCTTCGCACAGCGCCGCCAGCACCGAGCGCATCGCATCGCGGTCGGGGCCGGCCAGGCGCGCGCGTTCTTCGTCGACCATCGCGCTGTCGGGCAACGCGTCGTCCAGGGAGTAGCGATCTTTCATGGTCAGCATCTGCCCGGTGGGATGTTCGGCTTTGGCAATATAGAACAGCAGGCTTTTCAGCAGCTCCGGCGGAGGCGGCTGATTGAGGCCGCGCGGGCCTTGTTCGAGCAGGCGCTTGAGTTCCTTGTCGGCGTCCTTGAACAGGCTGCGCAAGGCCGGGCTGTTGGCGATGGCGCCTTCGCGCATGCCTTCGACCAGCGCTGAAGCGACCTGCCACAGCGGGCTCAACGGCGCATTGGCGCTCAGCGCTTCGAGGCGCTGGAAGACTTTCGCCAGGTAGTCGAGGTGGGTCTGGTCGTCCTGCTCGCGCAGCAACCCGACCAGCGCCATCTGCAGCATCTGGCGCAACTTTCGCAATACGTTGGGCAATTCGGCCGGCTCCAGCGCGGCCAGCGCTTCTGCGCTCAACGGCGGCAAGTCCGGCAGTGGCGGGCTGAACAGGCTGGTTTCCGAGAGCAGGCTTTCACCGCGCGCACTGCGCAGATCGTTGATCAGCGGCAGCACCACCAACGGCAAGTCGCGGCGGGCGCTCTGCACCCGATCGAGATAGATCGGCAATTGTCCGAAGGCTTGCAGCAACAAATGCAGGGCTTCGTCGCGGTGGCTGACGCGCCCTTGCTGCAGGGCTTCGACCAGATGCTCCATTTCTTCGGCCAGCAGCGCCGCGCCGTAGAACTCGACCATCTGCAAACTGCCGTGCACCTGATGGATATAGCCCAGGCACTCATCCAGCCCCGGTGCGGCCTGCGGGTCATCGAGCACGGTTTCAATCGCTTGATGCGCCTGCCTCAGCGTTTCGGCAATTTCACCCTTGACCCATTCGAGGGCCACGTAGTCGTGCCGGTCCCCCATAACCACTCCACTCACGCCTTGTCCGTCGCGGACGCCGACGGCAAGGTGAAACCGGATACCGAACGGCGCAGCTGACTGGCCATTTTCGCCAGGTTGCCGATGCTCTCGGCGGTGGCGGTCGAGCCGGACGAGGTCTGCGAGGTGATCTGCTGGATCACGTTCATCGTCAGCGAGATTTGCCCGGCCGACGAGGTCTGCTGCTGCGCCGCGTTGGAGATGCTCTGGATCAGCGCGGCAAGGGTCTTCGATACCCCTTCGATTTCTTCCAGCGCCACCCCGGCATCCTGCGCCAGTCGCGCGCCGCGCACCACTTCGGTGGTGGTCTGCTCCATGGAAATCACCGCTTCGTTGGTGTCGGTCTGAATCGCCCGCACCAGGGTTTCGATCTGCCGGGTGGCGGCGGACGAACGTTCGGCCAGTCGCTGCACTTCATCGGCAACCACGGCAAACCCGCGTCCGGCGTCCCCGGCCATCGACGCCTGAATCGCCGCGTTGAGCGCGAGGATGTTGGTCTGGTCGGCGATGTCGTCGATCAGGCTGACGATGTCGCCGATTTCCTGCGACGACTCGCCGAGGCGCTTGATGCGTTTGGCGGTGTCCTGAATCTGTTCACGAATGTTGTCCATGCCGTGGATGGTGTTGTGCACCACCTCGTTGCCCTTGTTGGCAATTTCCACGGAACGCTCGGCCACCGCCGAGGATTCAGCGGCGTTGGCCGACACCTGATCAATCGACTGGGCCATGTCGCTGATCGCCGTCGAAGCTTCGGAAATCTGTTGCGCCTGATGCTCCGAGGCTTGGGCCAGATGCATGGCAGTGGCCTGGGTTTCCTGCACGGCGGCAGCCACCTGGCCGGCGGTGAGGTTGATGGTCGCGACCAGATCGCGCAGTTGATCGACCGAATAGTTGATCGAGTCGGCGATGGTCCCGGTGAAGTCTTCGGTCACCGAGGCGGTCACCGTCAGGTCACCGTCGGCGAGGTCTTCGATCTCGTCGAGCAGGCGCATGATCGCGTTCTGGTTACGCTCGTTCTTCTCGGCGGTCTCGCGCAACTGGCGGTTGGTTTCGCGGACCATGACCATGCCGATCAGGATGATCGAGGCCAGCGCCAGCAAGCCCAGGACGTAGCCGCCAATGGTGTCGGTGCTGCGTCCGCCGGCAAGGTTTTCGAAACCGCTGGCGAGGTGCGAAGCCTCGTCGAGCAGGGTCTGCGACAGGCTGAAGATGTTGCTCGCCGATTCACGGACCTTGAACAGCTCCGGCGAGGTTTCAAGGATTTCGTCCACGGAGCCGGAGACGAACTGGAACAGCTCGGAAATTTCACTCAGGCGTGCGCGGGCATCGCGGTCTTCGACCTGGCTGATTTTCAGGGTCGGGTTGCCCTGCAGCATGCCGTTGAGCACCTGGCCGAAACGGGTGGCGTCGCGGCCAAAAGCGTCGGCGGCCTGCTGCGAATTTTCGTCGCCAGCGAGCACGGTGTTGACCGCGCCGAGAATGCGTTCGGCCAGCAGCGATTGACGCTGGGCCATCGCCACTTGCGCCGCCGGGGCGCCGCGTTGCAGGAGGATTTCGACGACTTTTTCGTATTCGATCTGCAACTGCGGCACAGTTTCGGCCAGGGTCGCGGCGACCTGATGCAGCGAGAGTACGGTCTGTTCGCTGGAGAGAATCGCGTCGGTGTTTTTCAGCAGGCGTTCCCAGTCCAGCTGCACGGCGCGCATTTCCGGGCGCACGGTGGCGGGCGCGGGTGGCAGGCCGGTGGCCGGGTCGCCCTTCTTCAGGTAACCCCAGCGCTGGGCAAAATCGTTGCGCGCATCGCTCAGCAGCTTGAACGCAGCGGCCTTGCCGGCGGCGGCCTCGGTGGCGTTCTTGGCGATGCGTTGCGACAGCACGCGCAGCTCACCGGCGTGGCCGATGTACTGCTTGTCGTAATTGGCCTGGGTGTTGAGGTAGGCGAAGTTGGCGAACAGCAGCATGATGAACACGATCAGTGCGATGAACAGCACGATGATCTGCGAGCGACTGCGCGACCCTTCTGCCGACTTGCCTGTTTTTGCTTTTGTCATCGGTCCTCGCCCTTAACCCACATCTTTGAGGCCTGCTGCAATCCCTGTGGGAGCGAGCCTGCTCGCGAAAGCGTCGGGTCAGCCAATATTTATCTTGCCTGACACGCCCTCTTCGCGAGCAGGCTCGCTCCCACAGGGGACAGTGTTGAATCTGTTATATCGCGACGCTCATGAACACCGGCGATTTGGCCAGCGCAAACAGGCTGAACACCCGCCAGTTCTGCTCGCGCCGGAAATAGCCTTTGACGAACTCGGCCTTGGAACCCTGGCGTTTGCTGATCGAGATCGGTTCGAAGCTGTCCTGTTCGAAATGCTGCAGACCGAACACCTCATCCACCAGCAGCCCGGCGAACACGTCGTTGTGCTCCACCACCAACACCCGCCGCTGTTTGCGCAGCGGTGACAGCTCGTGGCCGAAGAAGCCGCACAGGTCCATGATCGGCAGCAAGCGCCCACGCAGGTTAGCCACCCCTTTGACCCACGGCTTGACCCCGGGCAACTGAGTGCAGCGCGGTTCGTGCAGCACTTCGCTGACTTCGCCCATCGGCGTCACGTACCAATGCTCACCGAGGCGAAAGCCGATGCCGCTCCAGCGATCCTGACGGCCGGGCTGCGACGGCAGGTCCGCCGCCAGCAGGCGGCAGCGCTGGTCAATCTGCCACAGCAGTTCGAACGCGGTCAGCGATTCGCTCATGGTCGCGCGATCAACCGGCCAGCACGTTGTTCAGAGTCTTGATCAGCATGTCTTCTTCGACCGGTTTGGTCAGGTAATCCCTGGCGCCCTGGCGGGTGCCCCAGACCTTGTCGGTTTCCTGATCCTTGGTGGTGATGATGATCACCGGGATATGGCTGGTCTCGGCATCCTTGGTCAACTGGCGGGTGGCCTGAAAACCGTTGAGGCCGGGCATGACGATGTCCATCAACACCGCGTCGGGTTTTTCCTGACGGGCCAGGGCCACGCCGTCGGCGCCGTTTTCGGCCTTGAGCACTTCATGGCCGTGCTTTTCCAGCATGCCGGTGAGTTTGTACATTTCAGTCGGCGAATCATCGACGATCAGGATACGTGCCATGGTCTTCCCCATTTTTCTTGTCGACTCCCGGCCCGCTGGCCGAGCGTCACTGTACGTGTCTTACTGCGGCAAAACGGCGGCAAAGCCCGGAACGTGGGCCTGAATCGCGTCGAGCAGTTCTTCCTTGCTGAAAGGCTTGGTCAAAAATTGATCGGAACCGACAATGCGCCCCTTGGCCTTGTCGAACAGCCCGTCACGCGACGACAGCATGATCACTGGCGTGGCCTTGAACGCACTGTTGTTCTTGATTAAAGCGCAGGTCTGATAACCATCCAGACGCGGCATCATGATGTCGACAAAAATGATCCCGGGGTGGTTGTCTGCGATCTTGGCCAACGCGTCGAAGCCGTCGATGGCCGTGATGACTTCGCAGCCCACATTCTTCAACAGCGTTTCGGCGGTGCGACGAATCGTTTTCGAGTCGTCGATCACCATGACCTTCAAGGCGCTGGACTGCTGTTCCATAAGGGGGCTCTACCGTCGCCTTTGCGAATCAAATTGTCCGTTTTGCGATGAGTAATGGCTGGAAACCCTTGATGCTCAAGGGCCAGCACGCTATGCCAGCCTTTTTAGCACAGTCTCCAGATGCAATCTATCGACGGGTTTTTCCTTGACCGAAAACCCGCCCGGAGCCACTCTGGCGGCACTTTTTCAATACCGATCCGGTAGCCAATTTTCGAGGAAAACCCAATGAGCGTTCGCGTCGGGATTGTCATGGACCCTATCGCCAGCATTTCCTATAAAAAGGATAGCTCGCTGGCCATGCTGCTGGCCGCGCAGAAACGTGGCTGGGAACTGTTCTACATGGAACAGCGCGACCTGTATCAGGCCGAAGGTCAGGCCCGGGCGCGCATGAAGCCGCTGAAAGTCTTCGCCAACCCGGAAAAATGGTTCGAACTGGACGCCGAGCAGGACAACCTGCTAAGCGACCTGGACGTGATCCTGATGCGCAAGGATCCGCCGTTCGACATGGAGTTCGTCTATTCCACCTACCTGCTGGAACAGGCCGAAACCGCCGGCGTGCTGGTGGTCAACAAACCGCAGAGTCTGCGCGACTGCAACGAGAAGCTGTTCGCCACGCTGTTCCCGCAGTGCACGCCGCCGACCATCGTCAGCCGTCGTCCGGACGTGCTGCGTGAATTCGCCGACCACCATGGCGACGTCATCCTCAAGCCGCTGGACGGCATGGGCGGTTCGTCGATCTTCCGTCATACCGCCGGTCACCCGAACCTGTCGGTGATCCTTGAAACCCTGACGCTGCACGGCAAGCAGCAGATCATGATTCAGGGCTACCTGCCGGCCATCGTCGACGGCGACAAACGTATCCTGATGATCGACGGCGAGCCGGTGGATTACTGCCTGGCACGGATTCCGGCCCAGGGCGAAACCCGTGGCAACCTCGCGGCCGGTGGTCGTGGCGAAGCGCGGCCGCTGACCGACAAGGATCGCTGGATCGCCGCGCAAGTCGGCCCGACCCTGCGTGAGAAAGGCCTGCTGTTCGTCGGTCTGGATGTGATCGGTGAGCACCTGACGGAAATCAACGTCACCAGCCCGACCTGCATCCGCGAAATCGACAACGCGTTCGGCACCGACATCGGCGGCATGCTGATGGACGCGATCGACAAGAAGCTGCAAGCCGCCGGCAAAAAGCCACAAGCTTGATGCACGTCACTGCAGTCTGTCGCTTGAAGCGTGAAGCCCAAGGCGTGAAACCAACATTGCGTTATCATGCGCAGCCTCTGAAAAACGCGATGTTGGTTTTCTTGTCATGACCCTCCCGTCCGATCTGCCCGCAGAACTCGCCCAGCGTGGCGTGCGCCCGGCCGATCGCCTCGGCTTTACCCTGTTTCTGGCGGCGCTGATTCATTTGGCGCTGCTGCTCGGTGTGGGCTTCACCATGGTCGAGCCCAAGCAGATCAGTAAAACCCTGGAAATCACCCTCGCCACCTTCAAGAGCGAAACCAAGCCGAAAAAGGCGGATTTTCTCGCTCAGGAAAACCAGGAAGGCAGCGGCACCCTCGACAAGAAGGCGATTCCCAAGACCACCGAGGTCGCGCCGTTCCAGGACAATCAGGTCAAGAAGGTCACCCCGCCACCGGCCGCCAAGCCGGAAGTGCGCGAAGCAGCGCCCAAGGCTGCGGTGACCACCGTGGCGCCGAAACAGCAAAAGGCGCCGACCAAGAAAGAAGAAACCAAAACCGAAACCAAGCCTGCGGTCAACGCGCCGACATTCGACAGCTCGCAGCTGTCCAGCGACATCGCCAGCCTCGAAGCCGAACTGGCCAACGAACAACAGCTATACGCCAAGCGCCCGCGGATTCACCGCTTGAGCGCGGCCTCGACCATGCGCGACAAGGGCGCCTGGTACAAGGATGACTGGCGCAAGAAGGTCGAGCGCATCGGCAACCTCAATTACCCGGAAGAAGCGCGGCGCAAGCAGATTTACGGCAACCTGCGCCTGATGGTTTCGATCAACCGCGACGGCTCGCTGTATGAAGTGCTGGTGCTGGAATCCTCCGGCCAGCCGCTGCTGGATCAGGCGGCGCAGCGCATCGTCCGGCTGGCGGCACCGTTCGCGCCGTTTACCGGCGATCTGTCGGATATCGACCGACTGGAAATCATCCGCACCTGGAAATTCGCCCGGGGCGACAAACTCTCCAGCAATTAAGAACACCGCAAAACCCCTGTGGGAGCGAGCCTGCTCGCGAATGCGGCGGATCAGCTACATCAATATTGAATGACACACCGCTTTCGCGAGCAGGCTCGCTCCCACATTGCATCGGTGTGTCACCTGCATCTCCAGCTTGTCAGTTCGCCCCTTGAACGCCACACTATCGCTCATGAAAAACGTCAGCCCCAGCTACCTCAAGCATCATTTCCTGATCGCCATGCCGCACATGGCCGACCCGAACTTTGCCCACACCTTGACCTACATCGTCGAGCACACGGCCAATGGCGCCATGGGGCTGGTGGTCAATCGACCGCAAGAGCTGAATCTGGCTGACATCCTCGAGCAATTGCGCCCGGACATCGATCCGCCAGCGCTGTGCCAGCATGTGCCGATCTTCATCGGCGGCCCGGTGCAGACTGATCGCGGTTTCGTCCTGCACCCGGCCGGCAAGACCTTTCAGGCCACCGTTGAGCTCGAAGGTGATCTGGCGCTGTCCACTTCGCAGGACGTGCTGTTCGCCATCGCCGACGGCGTGGGCCCGGCAAAAAGCGTGATCACCCTCGGCTACGCCGGTTGGGAAGCCGGGCAACTGGAAGCCGAGCTGGCCGACAACGCCTGGCTGACCTGCCCGTACGACGCCGACATCCTGTTCAACACCAGCAGCGAGCTGCGTCTGGAAGCGGCGGCACGGCATCTGGGGATCAACCTCAGCCTGCTGACCAGTCAGGCGGGGCACGCCTGATGGCCCTGCGCCTGATTCTCGGCTTCGACTACGGCACCAAACAGATCGGCGTTGCGGTCGGCCAGGTGATTACCGGCCAGGCCCGTGAGCTGTGCACCCTGAAAGCGCAGAACGGCGTGCCCGACTGGAATCAGGTCGAAGCGCTGTTCAAGGAATGGAAGCCCGACGCCGTGGTGGTCGGCCTGCCGCTGAACATGGACGGCACGCCCAGCGAGATGTGCCTGCGCGCGGAGAAATTCGCCCGCCGCCTCAATGGCCGCTTCAATGTGCCCTTCTATACCCACGACGAACGCCTGACCACCTTTGAAGCCAAGGGTGAGCGACTGGTGCGCGGCGGGCAGAAAGGCAGTTACCGCGACAACCCGGTGGACGCCATCGCCGCCGCTCTGCTGCTGCAGGGCTGGCTCGATGAAAACACTGCATTGTTTGAATCCTGACAAGCGCTTCGGCGCTTTTCTTTTGAGCTACGACCCGAGCCGCGTCCAAGGACCTGGCTCGGCCCCAAGAAGGAGCAACCATGAGTCTGCCCAATCCCGCCGATCTGATCAGCCAGATGGCGACCCGCCTCAAGGCGCACCTTGCACAGCGTGATATCCGCGAGCCGCGTTACATCGGCATTCGCACCGGTGGTATCTGGGTCGCACAGGCCCTGCTCAAGGAACTGGGCAGTGACGCGCCGCTGGGCACGCTGGATGTTTCCTTCTACCGCGACGACTTCAGCCAGAACGGCCTGCACCCGCAAGTGCGTCCGTCGGCCCTGCCCTTCGAGATCGAAGGCCAGCATCTGGTGCTGATCGATGACGTATTGATGAGTGGCCGGACCATCCGCGCCGCCATGAACGAACTGTTCGACTACGGCCGGCCGGCCAGCGTGACCCTGGTCTGCCTGCTCGACCTGGACGCCGGCGAGCTGCCGATCCGTCCGAACGTGGTGGGTGCGACCCTGTCGCTGGCTGCCAATGAGCGGGTCAAGCTGTCCGGCCCGGAGCCGCTGACGCTCGAACTGCAAGACCTGAATTCCTAACCCGCCCTTATTGAGAGTCCCCCTCGCGATGACGCCTCTAGATACCAAGCGCCCGCTGCAGCTCAATGATCAGGGCCAGCTGCGCCACTTCCTCTCGCTCGACGGCCTGCGCCGCGAGTTGCTGACGGAAATCCTCGACACTGCCGACTCGTTCCTCGAAGTCGGAGCCCGGGCGGTGAAGAAGGTCCCGTTGCTGCGCGGCAAGACCGTGTGCAACGTGTTCTTCGAAAACTCCACCCGCACCCGCACCACCTTCGAACTGGCGGCCCAGCGGCTGTCGGCGGACGTGATCACCCTGAACGTGTCGACTTCGTCGGCCAGCAAAGGTGAAACCCTGCTCGACACCCTGCGCAACCTCGAAGCGATGGCCGCCGACATGTTCGTGGTGCGCCACGGTGATTCCGGCGCCGCGCATTTCATCGCCGAGCATGTCTGCCCGCAGGTGGCGATCATCAACGGCGGCGACGGCCGTCATGCGCACCCGACCCAGGGCATGCTCGACATGCTCACCATCCGTCGGCACAAGGGCGGTTTCGAAAACCTCTCGGTGGCGATTGTCGGCGACATCCTGCACTCGCGGGTCGCGCGCTCGAACATGTTGGCCCTGAAGACCCTCGGTTGCCCGGACATCCGCGTGATCGCGCCGAAGACTCTGCTGCCGATCGGCATCGAGCAGTACGGCGTCAAGGTCTACACCGACATGAATGAAGGCCTGAAGGACGTCGACGTGGTGATCATGCTGCGCCTGCAGCGTGAGCGCATGAGCGGCGGCCTGCTGCCGAGCGAAGGCGAGTTCTATCGCCTGTTCGGCCTGACCACCGCACGTCTGGCCGGGGCCAAGCCTGATTGCATCGTCATGCACCCGGGGCCGATCAACCGTGGCGTGGAAATCGAGTCCGCGGTGGCCGACGGCCCGCACTCGGTGATCCTCAACCAAGTCACCTACGGCATTGCGATCCGCATGGCCGTGCTGTCCATGGCCATGAGCGGGCAAACAGCGCAACGTCAATTCGAGCAGGAGAACGCCCAGTGAAGCTCAGCATTCTCGGCGCCCGCGTCATCGATCCAAGCAGCGGCCTGGATCAAATCACCGATATCCACGTTGAAGCCTGCAAGATCGTCGCCCTCGGCGCCGCACCCGCCGGTTTCACCGCAGTGGAAACCATCGACGCCAACGGTCTGGTTGCAGCACCGGGCCTGGTCGATCTGAACGTCGCCCTGCGCGAACCGGGCTACAGCCGCAAAGGCAGCATCGCCAGCGAAACCCGCGCCGCGGCGGCTGGCGGCGTGACCAGTCTGTGCTGCCCGCCGAAGACCAAACCGGTGCTCGACACCTCGGCCGTGGCCGAACTGATCCTCGACCGCGCTCGCGAAGCCGGCAACACCAAGGTGTTCCCGATTGGCGCGCTGAGCAAAGGCCTGGACGGCGAACAGCTGGCAGAGCTGGTGGCGCTGCGCGACGCCGGGTGTGTGGCGTTCGGCAATGGTCTGGAGAGTTTCCGCAACACCCGCACCCTGTGCCGGGCACTGGATTACGCGGCCACTTTCGACCTGACGGTGATCTTCAATTCGCAGGATCACGACCTGGCCGATGGCGGTCTGGCCCATGAAGGCGCGGTCGCCAGTTTCCTTGGCTTGCCGGGCATTCCGGAAACCGCGGAAACCGTGGCCCTCGCTCGCGATCTGCTACTGGTTGAGCAGACCGGCGTGCGCGCGCACTTCAGCCAACTGACCAGCGCGCGCGGCGTGGCCTTGATCGCTCAGGCGCAGGCCCGTGGCTTGCAGGTCACCGCAGATGTCGCTCTGTATCAGCTGATCCTTACCGATGAAGCGCTGATCGACTTCAGCAGCCTGTATCACGTGCAACCGCCGCTGCGCACCCGCGCCGACCGCGATGGTCTGCGTGAGGCAGTGAAATCCGGCGTGGTGTCGGCGATCTCCAGCCATCACCAGCCGCATGAGCGCGACGCCAAACTGGCGCCGTTCGGCGCGACCGAGCCGGGCATCAGCAGTGTTGAATTGCTGCTGCCGCTGGCGATGACGCTGGTTGAGGATGGCTTGCTGGATCTGCCAACCCTGCTGGCGCGCCTGAGTGCCGGGCCTGCGGACGCGCTGCGTTTGCCGGCGGGCAAATTGGAAGTCGGTGGTGCGGCGGATATCGTGCTGTTCGACCCGAAAGCCTCCACCGTGGCCGGCGAAGGCTGGCTGTCGAAGGGCGAGAACTGCCCGTTCCTCGGGCACAGCCTGCCGGGTGTGGTGCGCTATACGCTGGTGGACGGGCGGATCAGCCACCAGGCCTGAAAAGCAAAAGATCGCAGCCTGCGGCAGCTCCTACAGGGAAAATGCATTCCACCTGTAGGAGCTGGCGAAGCCTGCGATCTTTTGATCTTCACTCCGCATCGCCCCAATCGCCAGCAGGCTGGTGAAAACTTACTGAAACGCGCCGCGATTCTGCGCGTTGCGCACCGACACCTGATCATTCAGGGTCCAGAAGTCATACAGCACACCAATAAAGAACAACCCGCCTGTCAGCAGATACAGCAACCCGCTGATCCACTTGCCCTGGTACATCCGGTGCACGCCGAACACGCCCAGGAACGTCAGCAGAATCCACGCCACGTTGTATTCGATCGGCCCTGCGGTGAAACGCAGATCCGCCTCGCGATCCATCGCCGGGATCAGGAACACGTCGATCAGCCAGCCAATGCCCAGCAGACCGAAGGTGAAGAACCAGATCGTCCCGGTCACCGGCTTGCCGTAATAGAAGCGGTGAGCGCCGGTGAAACCAAAAATCCACAGCAGATAACCGATGATTTTGCTGTGCGTATCCTGCGGTGCAGCGACCTGCTGATAGCGGTTCATGAAGACCTCGATTCACTCGATAGATAAATTTTCTTTAATTCTTTGTGACTTTTTTACAGGGAGCCGACGTACGGCAAATGTTACTGTGTCGTCCGTCAAAGCCTTATACCACCGGACTTCTGTCGGACAATCGCGTCCATTTGCCGCTTGTTTGGTTCCGTTGCCTCCCGATTGAATCGACCAACGGCCTCGGAAGGGACAAAAAAGCTGTTATAAAGTTGCGCGCTACCACCTAAGAGCCACGCCTAATGCGACCATTTTTCAAGACATGGCTAACTATTTGCCTATTAATGCCACTGGCCGCCCACGCCACCAATCGTGAGCAACGTCTTCCCAACGTCAACGGTTTCACCCCTAAATCCCATGCTTCGGCTCCTTCGAGCAAGAGCAGCAAACAAACGAAACACACCACGCTCGCCAGCAAGAGTCACGGCAAGCTGGTGCCACCGATGGCCAACAAGGAAAGCAGCAACGTCCTGAGCCGTGCGGTGAACGTCCTCGGTACTCCCTACCGTTGGGGCGGCAGCAGCCCAAGTAAAGGCTTCGACTGCAGCGGTCTGGTCAAATATGCGTTCAACGATGCCACGTTCGACCTGCCACGCACCTCTAACGCCATGGCCAGCGGGCATGGTGAGAAAGTCGAACGCAAGGACCTGAAACCGGGCGACCTGATTTTCTTCAACATCAAGAGCCGCCGGGTCAACCACGTTGCCATCTACCTGGGCAACGACCGCTTCATCCACGCACCACGCCGTGGCAAAGCGGTCAGCATCGATACGTTGAACAAGCCGTACTGGGAACAGCACTACGTGGTTGCCAAACGTGTACTGCCGAAAGAGCCGGCCGGCAAGCAGATGCGCGTGGTTCAGCGCTGAAACACGATCAACTGTGGCGAGGGAGCTTGCTCCCGCTGGGCTGCGCAGCAGCCCCAAAATCTTGTGAGCGCTACGCGCTCAAGCGGGAGCAAGCTCCCTCGCCACAGGCGTAATCCAGCCTTTAGAAATTATCCGGCGTACGCGCCTTCTCCCGCGCATGCTCGCGGCTGATCAAGCCCTTGGTCACCAGCTCCTTCAGGCACATGTCGAGTGTCTGCATCCCCAGCGACCCACCAGTCTGAATCGCCGAATACATCTGCGCCACCTTGTCCTCGCGGATCAGGTTCCGGATCGCCGACGTTCCCAGCATGATCTCGTGCGCCGCCACCCGCCCGCCGCCGATTTTCTTGATCAGCGTCTGCGACACCACCGCCAGCAGCGACTCGGACAACATCGAACGCACCATGGACTTCTCGTCGCCCGGGAACACATCGACAACCCGGTCGATGGTCTTGGCGGCTGAAGTGGTGTGCAGCGTGCCGAACACCAGATGCCCGGTCTCGGCGGCAGTCAGTGCGAGGCGGATGGTTTCCAGGTCGCGCATCTCGCCCACCAGAATCACATCCGGGTCTTCGCGCAGCGCCGAGCGCAATGCCGTGGCGAAACTGCGGGTATCGCGATGGACTTCGCGCTGATTGATCAGGCATTTGCGCGATTCGTGGACGAACTCGATGGGGTCTTCGATGGTGAGAATGTGATGATGGCGATGGGTGTTGAGGTAGTCGATCATCGCCGCCAGCGTGGTCGACTTGCCGGAACCCGTCGGCCCGGTCACCAGCACCAGCCCGCGTGGCGCATCGGTGATCTTGCGAAACACCTCGCCCATGGCGAGGTCTTCCATGCTCAGCACTTTCGACGGAATGGTGCGGAACACAGCGCCGGCGCCACGATTCTGGTTAAACGCATTGACCCGAAAACGCGCGACGCCGGGAACCTCGAACGAGAAATCCGTTTCCAGGTGTTTCTCGAAGTCGACGCGCTGGGTGTCGTTCATGATGTCGTAGATCAATTCGTGCACTTGCTTGTGATCCAGCGCCGGCAGATTGATCCGCCGCACATCGCCATCGACGCGGATCATCGGCGGCAGACCGGCCGACAGGTGCAGGTCGGAAGCGCCCTGTTTGGCGCTGAACGCCAGCAGTTCAGTGATATCCATAGCGTCCCTCAATTCCAGTAGAATGCCGCGAACCTTCAGACCGCCGGCGCCTCTTGATGTCCACGATAGCAGACAACATTCTCCAGGTTAGTTCGCGTATCCAGGCCGCGACCAAAGCGGCCGGTCGTGACGAACACAGCGTCCAGTTGCTCGCCGTGAGCAAAACCAAACCCGCGCAGGACCTGCGTGAAGCCTACGCCGCCGGCCTGCGTGACTTTGGCGAGAACTATCTTCAGGAAGCCTTGGGCAAACAGCTCGAACTGGCCGACCTGCCCTTGATCTGGCACTTCATCGGCCCCATTCAATCGAACAAGACTCGCGCTATCGCCGAGCATTTCGACTGGGTGCACTCCGTGGATCGCCTGAAAATTGCCCAACGCCTGTCCGAACAGCGCCCGGCCGAGCTGCCGCCGCTGAACATCTGCATTCAGGTCAACGTCAGCGGTGAAGCCAGCAAGTCCGGCTGCACCCCGGCCGACCTGCCGGCGCTGGCCGAGGCCATCAGCACCCTGCCCCGGCTGAAATTGCGCGGGCTGATGGCGATTCCCGAGCCGACCGAAGATCGCGCCGAACAAGACGCCGCTTTTGCTGCCGTGCAACGTTTGCAGGCCAGCCTGAATCTGCCGCTCGACACACTTTCCATGGGCATGAGCCACGACCTCGAGTCGGCCATCGCCCAAGGCGCCACCTGGGTGCGGATCGGTACCGCGCTGTTTGGTGCCAGAGATTACGGTCAGCAATGACCGACAGCCATCTGAAAAAGGACCTGACATGAGCAACACACGTATTGCCTTTATCGGTGCCGGCAACATGGCCGCCAGTCTGATCGGCGGCCTGCGCGCCAAGGGTCTGCAAGCCAGCCACATCCGCGCCAGCGATCCGGGCGAAGAAACCCGCCAACGCGTCAGCGCCGAACACGGCATCGAAACCTTCGCCGACAACGCGCAAGCCATCGACGGCGTCGACGTGATTGTGCTGGCGGTCAAGCCACAGGCGATGAAAACCGTGTGCGAAGCCATCCGTCCAAGCCTGAAACCGCAGCAACTGGTGGTATCGATCGCCGCCGGCATCACCTGCGCGAGCATGACTGCGTGGCTCGGCGAGCAGCCGATCGTGCGCTGCATGCCGAACACCCCGGCGCTGCTGCGTCAGGGCGTCAGCGGTTTGTACGCCACCAGCGAAGTGACTGCCGAACAGCGTCAGCAGGCTGAAGAGCTGCTGTCCGCCGTGGGCATAGCGCTGTGGCTGGACGAAGAGCAGCAACTCGATGCCGTGACCGCCGTCTCCGGCTCCGGCCCGGCGTACTTCTTCCTGCTGATCGAAGCGATGACCGCCGCTGGCGTCAAACTCGGCCTGCCGAAGGAAATCGCCGAGCAACTGACCCTGCAAACGGCGCTGGGCGCCGCGCACATGGCGGTATCCAGCGATGTCGACGCTGCCGAACTACGCCGTCGCGTGACGTCGCCAAATGGCACCACAGAGGCCGCGATCAAATCATTCCAGGCTGACGGCTTCGAAGCCCTGGTTGAAAAAGCACTCGGCGCCGCCGCGCACCGCTCGGCCGAAATGGCCGAACAACTGGGCAAATAAGGAGCCTTACATGATTGGATTGAACACCGCAGCGGTTTACGTGCTGCAAACCCTCGGCAGCCTGTACCTGCTGATTGTGCTGCTGCGCTTCGTCCTGCAACTGGTGCGGGCGAATTTTTATAACCCGCTGTGCCAATTCGTGGTCAAGGCCACCCAGCCGCTGCTCAAGCCGCTGCGCCGGATCATCCCGAGCCTGTTCGGCCTGGATATGTCATCGCTGGTGCTGGCAATTCTGGTGCAACTGGCCTTGATGGCCCTGACCCTGCTGCTGACCTACGGCACCACCGGCAACCCGCTGCAGCTGTTCATCTGGTCGATCATCGGCGTGACCGCGCTGTTCCTGAAGATCTTCTTCTTCGCCCTGATCATCAGCGTGATCCTGTCGTGGGTCGCTCCGGGCAGCCACAACCCGGGCGCTGAACTGGTGAACCAGATCTGCGAGCCGGCGCTGGCACCGTTCCGCAAGATTCTGCCGAACCTCGGCGGTCTGGACCTGTCGCCGATCTTCGCCTTCCTCGCGCTGAAGCTGATCGACATGCTGGTGATCAACAACCTAGCGGCGATGACGATGATGCCGGAAATCCTGCGCCTGCTGATGTGAGCTGGTTTCGCTGGGACGGGGACGACTTGATCCTCGAATGTCATCTGCAACCGGCAGCCCGCAGCGATGATTTCGCCGGGCTGCACGGTGACCGCCTGAAGATCCGCCTCACCGCGCCGCCGGTCGAGGGCAAGGCCAATGCGTATCTGATGGGCTTTCTGGCCAAGGCGTTTGGGGTGTCCAAGAGCCAGGTCAGTTTGCTCAGCGGCGAGCTGAACCGGCAGAAACGGGTGAAGATCTGTGCGCCGAAGAAGCTGCCGGAGTTGCCTGATCTGGTGCGTCCGGTCTGATCCACCGAGTCGCCCCATTCGCGAGCAGGCTCGCTCCCACACTGGAATGCAATCCCCTGTGGGAGCGAGCCTGCTCGCGAATGGCCGCACCTCGGTCCAGAGCGAAGACATCTGAGCCCCAACGTTGCTTGCCGCTAACCCCCCCGGTCTTTAGACTTACGCCTCATTTCAACGAGAGCAGGGTCGATGCCAGCTGCCTTTCCCCCCGATTCTGTTGGTCTGGTGACGCCGCAAACGGCGCACTTCAGTGAACCTCTGGCCCTGGCCTGTGGCCGTTCGCTGCCCGCCTACGACCTGATCTACGAAACCTACGGCACGCTGAACGCACAGGCGAGCAACGCCGTGCTGATCTGCCACGCCCTGTCCGGGCATCACCATGCCGCCGGCTATCACAGCGCCGACGACCGCAAGCCCGGTTGGTGGGACAGTTGCATCGGCCCCGGCAAACCGATCGACACCAACAAGTTCTTCGTGGTCAGCCTGAACAATCTGGGCGGCTGCAACGGCTCCACCGGCCCGAGCAGTATCAACCCGGAGACCGGCAAGCCGTTCGGCGCCGATTTCCCGGTGCTCACCGTCGAAGACTGGGTGCACAGTCAGGCGCGTCTGGCGGACCTGCTCGGCATTCGTCAGTTCGCCGCCGTCATCGGCGGCAGCCTCGGCGGCATGCAGGCGTTGCAATGGACCATCACTTACCCGGATCGCGTGCGCCACTGCCTGGCCATCGCTTCGGCCCCCAAGCTGTCGGCGCAGAACATCGCCTTCAACGAAGTGGCGCGCCAGGCGATCCTCACCGACCCGGAGTTCCACGGTGGTTCGTTCCAGGAACAAGGTGTGATCCCCAAGCGCGGGCTGATGCTGGCGCGGATGGTCGGGCACATCACCTACCTGTCCGACGACTCGATGGGCGAAAAATTCGGCCGCGGCCTGAAGAGCGAAAAGCTCAACTACGACTTCCACAGCGTCGAGTTCCAGGTCGAGAGCTACCTGCGCTATCAGGGTGAAGAGTTTTCCGGGCGTTTCGACGCCAACACTTATCTGTTGATGACCAAGGCACTGGACTACTTCGATCCGGCGGCGAACTTCGACGATAACCTGGCGAAAACTTTCGAAAACGCCACCGCCAAGTTCTGCGTGATGTCGTTCACCACCGATTGGCGCTTCTCCCCGGCCCGCTCGCGGGAGCTGGTGGACGCGCTGATGGCGGCACGCAAAGACGTCAGCTATCTGGAAATCGATGCACCCCAGGGCCACGACGCCTTCCTGATTCCGATCCCGCGCTATTTGCAGGCGTTCGGCAATTACATGAACCGAATTACGGTGTGAACAAGCCATGAGAGCTGATCTGGAAATCATCCAGGAATGGATCCCCGCTGGCAGCCGCGTGCTCGACCTCGGTTGCGGCGACGGCGAGTTGCTGACTTGGCTGCGCGACAACAAGAACGTCACCGGTTATGGCCTGGAAAACGACGCCGACAATATCGCCGAGTGCGTGGCCAAGGGCATCAACGTCATCGAGCAGGACCTGGACAAAGGGCTGGGCAACTTCGCCAGCAACAGTTTCGACATCGTCGTCATGACCCAGGCCCTGCAAGCCGTGCATTACCCGGACAAGATCCTCGACGAGATGCTGCGGGTCGGTCGTCAGTGCATCATCACCTTCCCCAACTTCGGTCACTGGCGCTGCCGCTGGTATCTGGCAAGCAAGGGCCGGATGCCGGTGTCGGAATTTCTGCCGTACACCTGGTACAACACGCCGAACATTCACTTCTGCACCTTCGAAGACTTTGAAGAACTTTGCCGCGAACGTGATGCGAAGGTCATTGATCGGCTTGCCGTGGATCAACAGCACCGCCACGGGTGGGCCAGTAAGCTATGGCCTAATCTGTTAGGTGAGATTGGTATCTACCGCGTCAGCAGCCCGGTGCTTGCAGATCATCGGGTCGCGGTCTGAACCACGACATTTCGAGGAGAACGATCATGGGTCGCTTGATTACTGTGCTATTGGCCGCCTGCCTGAGTCTGTCGGCGGTGGCCGCCGATGCCATCAAGGGCGAACGCAAGGAAGTGTTCGGTGACGTTACCGTGCACTACAACACCTTCAACTCGACCTTCCTGACACCCGAGATCGCCAAGGCAGCCGAGCTGATCCGCAGCAAGAACCAGGGCGTGATCAACGTCTCGGTGATCAAGGACGGCAAACCGCTGATCGCCAACGTCACTGGCACGATCAAAGACCTGACCAGCCAGAGCGTGCCGCTGAACTTCCGCCAGGTCACCGAACAGGGCGCGATCTACTACATCGCCCAGTACCCGGTGGAGCAGCAGGAAACCCGCACCTTTGAAATCAAGGTGCAGAACGGCGACAAGATCAACACCATCAACTTCAACCAAGAACTCTTTCCCGGCGAATGATGAACCTCACGCAACTCGTACTGGCCAGCCATAACGCCGGCAAACTCAAGGAACTCCAGGCCATGCTCGGCGACTCGGTGCAACTGCGCTCGATCGGCGAATGGAGCAAGGTCGAACCGGAGGAAACCGGTCTGTCGTTCGTCGAGAACGCGATCCTCAAGGCGCGCAATGCCGCGCGCATCTCCGGCCTGCCGGCGCTGGCCGACGATTCCGGTCTGGCGGTGGATTTCCTCGGCGGCGCGCCAGGCATCTACTCGGCGCGTTATGCCGATGGCAAAGGCGATGCGGCGAACAACGCCAAACTGCTCGACGCGCTTAAAGACGTGCCGCAAGCCGAGCGCGGTGCGCAGTTCGTCTGCGTGCTGGCACTGGTGCGGCATGCCGATGATCCGCTGCCGATCCTCTGCGAAGGCCTGTGGCACGGGCGCATCCTGACCGCCGCCAGCGGCGAGCACGGTTTCGGCTACGACCCGCTGTTCTGGGTGCCGGAGCGTGACGTGTCCAGCGCCGAACTGAGCCCGGCCGACAAGAACCAGATCAGCCACCGCGCCCGTGCAATGGATCTGCTGCGCCAGCGTCTGGGCCTGAAATGACCGACAGCCCCTCCGCGTCGTCGCTGATCATCGGCGGCGCCGCCTCTTCGCCTCGGGCGCCGCTGCCGACGCTGCCGCCTCTGGCGCTGTACATCCACATTCCGTGGTGTGTGCGCAAATGCCCGTATTGCGACTTCAACTCGCACACCGCCAGCCCGGTGCTGCCGGAAGAGGAATACGTCGACGCGTTGCTGGCTGACCTCGATCAGGACCTGCACGCGGTGTATGGCCGGGAGATCAGCTCGATCTTCTTCGGTGGCGGTACGCCGAGTCTGTTCAGCGCCGAAGCCCTCGGACGCTTGCTCAAAGGCGTCGAGCAGCGCATCCCGTTCGCCCACGACATCGAGATCACCCTGGAAGCCAATCCCGGCACCTTCGAGCAAGAGAAGTTCGTTGCGTATCGCAAGCTCGGGATCAATCGCCTGTCGATCGGCATTCAGAGCTTCCAGCAGCAGAAACTCGAAGCCCTCGGACGTATCCACAACGGCGACGAAGCAGTGCGCGCAGCGGGTATGGCGCGCCAGGCCGGGTTCGACAACTTCAACCTCGACTTGATGCACGGCTTGCCCGATCAGTCGCTGGACGATGCCTTGAGCGACCTGCGCCAGGCCATCGAACTGCAACCGACGCACATCTCCTGGTATCAGCTGACACTGGAGCCGAACACGGTGTTCTGGAACCAGCCGCCGGTGCTGCCGGAAGACGATACGCTGTGGGACATTCAGGAGGCCGGGCAAGCGCTGCTGGCCGCGCACGGTTACGCGCAATACGAGGTCTCGGCCTATGCCCAGCCCGGGCGTCCGGCGCGGCATAACCTCAATTACTGGAGTTTCGGCGACTTCATCGGCATCGGCGCCGGCGCTCACGGCAAACTCAGCCATCCGGACGGGCGCATCGTGCGCACCTGGAAGACGCGTTTGCCGAAGGACTATCTCAATCCGGCAAAAAACTTCCAGGCTGGCGAAAAAGCGCTGACCAACGACGAGATGCCATTCGAATTTCTGATGAACGCTTTGCGCCTGACCGCGGGCGTCGAATCGCGCCTGTATCCGGAGCGCACCGGCCTGCCGCTGGAAAGCCTCGCAGAAGACCGGGCAGCGGCAGAACAAAGTGGCCTGATGCAGGTCGAACCGTCACGTCTGGCGGCCACCGAGCGCGGACAGTTGTTCCTCAACGACTTGCTGCAACAATTTCTGAACTGATTTCAGTCCCAAGGGAAAACGCATGGATTTGATACTTGATCTGCTCGCCACCGTGTCCCGCTGGAGCCGCAGCAACCTCTCGGAAATCGCCCTGGCGCTGGTGGGCTGCCTGCTGGTGCTGTTCGGCGCCGACTTCAAAGGCTGGGTCGAACAACGCCTGGGCAGCATCGCCGGCGCCTTGCGCGTACCACTGATGGCCCTGCTCTGCGTGATCGGCAGCGGCGCCGCACTGATCTACGCCACGCCGTGGGTAGTCAAGGGCCTGAGCCAGTTCAACAACTACAGCCTGGCGCCGGTGTTGCTGGTGGTCCTGGTCCTGATCGGCGTCGTCGCTGATCGCCGCTGACCCCTTTCAGTACGCCCAAAACAACTGTAGGAGCTGCGGCACGCTGCGATCTTTTGATCTTCAAATCAAGATCAAAAGATCGCAGCGTGCCGCAGCTCCTACAGGAGTATTGCGCAGGACTCAGGACAGTTTTTCGAACTTAAGATCCCACACGCCATGCCCCAGACGTTCGCCGCGGCGTTCGAACTTGGTGATCGGCCGTTCGGCCGGGCGCGGTACGCATTTGCCGTCTTCGGCGAGGTTGCGGTAGCCCGGGGCGACGTTCATCACTTCCAGCATGTACTCGGCGTACGGCTCCCAGTCGGTGGCCATGTGCAGGATGCCGCCGACCTTCAGCTTGCTGCGCACCAGCTCGGCGAAGGACGCCTGAACGATGCGACGCTTGTGATGACGGCTCTTGTGCCATGGATCCGGGAAGAACAGCATCAGTCGATCGAGGCTGTTGTCGGCGATGCAGCGGTTGAGCACTTCGATCGCGTCGCAATCGTAGACCCGCAGGTTGGTCAGGCCCTGAGTCAGCACGCCGTTGAGCAGCGCGCCAACACCCGGACGGTGCACTTCTACACCGATGAAGTCCTGATCCGGCGCCGCCGCGGCCATTTCCAGCAACGAGTGGCCCATGCCGAAACCGATCTCCAGCGAGCGCGGCGCCGAACGGCCGAACACCTGATCGTAATCCACCGGCGCGTCGGCCAGCGGCAGCACGTACAGCGGCGCGCCCTGGTCCAGACCACGTTGCTGGCCTTCGGTCATGCGCCCGGCGCGCATCACGAAGCTCTTGATGCGGCGGTGTTGGCGCTCGTCGCCCTCTTCCGTCTGGATAGGCGTGTCGTTCGATTCAGTCATCAATAGCTCTTACTTGATCAGACCATCCAGCGGCGAAGAGGCGCTGGCATAGAGTTTTTTCGGCATGCGGCCGGCGAGGTAGGCCAGACGGCCCGCGACGATCGCGTGTTGCATGGCTTGGGCCATCATCACCGGTTGCTGGGCGTGGGCGATGGCCGAGTTCATCAGCACGGCGTCACAGCCCAGTTCCATGGCGATGGTGGCGTCGGAGGCGGTACCGACACCGGCATCCACCAGCACCGGAATTTTCGCTTCTTCGAGGATGATCTGCAGGTTATACGGGTTGCAGATCCCCAGACCGGAACCGATCAGACCGGCCAGCGGCATGACCGCGATGCAGCCGATTTCCGCCAGTTGCCGGGCGATGATCGGGTCATCACTGGTGTAAACCATCACGTCGAAGCCTTCCTTGACCAGCGTTTCCGCGGCCTTGAGGGTTTCGATCACGTTGGGGAACAAAGTTTTCTGGTCAGCCAGCACCTCCAGCTTCACCAGGTTGTGGCCGTCGAGCAGCTCACGGGCCAGGCGGCAGGTGCGCACGGCCTCGATAGCGTCGTAGCAACCGGCGGTGTTCGGCAGGAAGGTGTAGCGATCCGGCGACAGCACTTCGAGCAGGTTCGGCTCGCCTTCGATCTGGCCCAGGTTGGTACGGCGCACGGCGAAGGTGACGATCTCGGCACCCGAGGCTTCGATGGCCTGGCGGGTTTCTTCCATGTCACGGTACTTGCCGGTACCGACCAGCAAACGCGACTGGTAAGTACGACCGGCCAGAACGAAAGGCTTGTCGCTGCGAACGATGCTCATGGGGAATCCTCTTTAGGGGTGAGGGTCTTGCAGAATTCTATGCCCTTGCGGGCCTGGCGATCAGCCGCCGCCGATGGCGTGCACCACTTCGACGTTGTCGCCGTCGTTGAGGATGGTGTCGGCATGCTGGCTGCGCGGGACGATATCCAGATTGAGTTCGACTGCCACCCGCCGACCGGTCAGGTCCATACGGGCAATCAGGGCCGCAACGGTTTCACCGTCGGGCAGTTCAAGGGATTCGCCGTTCAACTGAATGCGCATGCGCCTGGCCGCCATCATTTTTAGGGGGTGGCATTCTAGCCCGATCATGACCTAAAGGTCAGCACCAAGCGTCAAGCGGTTCACTGCAGGCGCCAGGCGGCAAGCCCGAGGCACAGCCAGCCGACCAGAAACGCCAGGCCGCCGAACGGGGTAATGATGCCGAGCTTGCTGATGCCGGTGGTGGTCAGCACATACAGACTGCCGGAGAACAATAGAATGCCGACAGCGAACGAAATGCCGGCCCAGGTCACCAGCCGCCCCTGAATCTGCGTGGCCAGCAGCGCCACGCCGAACAACGCCAGGGTGTGCACCAGTTGATAAGTCACGCCAGTGTGGAAAATCGCCAGATACTCGGGGGTCAGGCGACTTTTCAGGCCATGCGCGGCGAAGGCGCCAAGGCCCACACCGGTAAAACCAAAGAAAGCGGCCAGCATCAGAAAGCCACGCAGCATGTGGAACTCCAGTCAGACTCGTTCGGCAGGGTCTGTATAATGGCCCGCTCCATCGGTTCGGCCAAGCCATCTCTATGCTGCGTTCACTTTTGCGTCGTCTCACGAAGGCCCTGCTCTGGTTCGCGGGCGGCAGTGTATTGCTGGTGTTGCTGTTTCGCTTCGTGCCGCCGCCGGGCACGGCGCTGATGGTCGAGCGCAAGGTTGAATCCTGGGTCGACGGCGAGCCGATTGACTTGCAGCGCACCTGGAAGCCGTGGGACGAGATCTCCGACGATCTGAAGGTCGCGGTCATGGCCGGCGAAGACCAGAAATTTCCCGAGCACTGGGGCTTTGACTTCGGCGCGATCCAGGCCGCATTGGCCCACAACGAATTGGGTGGTTCGATTCGCGGCGCCAGCACCCTGAGCCAGCAAGTGTCGAAAAACCTGTTTCTGTGGTCGGGGCGCAGCTATCTGCGCAAAGGCCTGGAAGCCTGGTTTACCGGACTGATCGAAGTGTTCTGGCCCAAGCAGCGGATTCTTGAGGTTTACCTGAACAGCGTCGAGTGGGATGACGGGGTGTTTGGTGCCGAAGCCGCAGCACGTCATCACTTTGGCGTGAGCGCCAAGTCACTGTCGCGTCAGCAGGCGAGTTATCTGGCGGCGGTGCTGCCTAACCCGCGCGTGTGGAGCGCCAGCCATCCGACAGCGTATGTGTCGCGCCGGGCCGGGTGGATTCGCCAGCAGATGAGTCAGTTGGGCGGGACCAGTTATTTGCTGGGGCTTGATGATTCGCGTCGGGCGCCTTGGGCGCAATAGCAGGCCACATTCATCCAAACCCTGAAAATCCCATGTGGGAGCGAGCCTGCTCGCGAAAGCGGTGTGCCAGCTTGCATTGATGTCACTGATAAACCGCATTCGCGAGCAGGCTCGCTCCCACAGGGATTTGTGTTGAAACAGAAATGAAAACGCCCCGATCATCACTGATCGGGGCGTTTTTTGTTGCCTGAGCGCCGGTTATGCGGCGATCGACAATTTGAGCTTGTTCATCGCGCTCTTCTCGAGCTGACGGATCCGCTCGGCCGATACGTTGTACTTCTGCGCCAGGTCGTGCAGCGTGGCTTTCTCTTCTGCCAGCCAGCGCTGGTAGAGGATGTCGCGGCTACGTTCGTCCAGCACTTCCAGCGCTTCGTGCAGGTTGTGGTTGGAGTTGTCGCTCCAGTCGGCATCTTCCAGTTGACGCGCCGGGTCGTACCGGTGGTCTTCCAGGTAGTTGGCCGGCGACTGGAAAGCACTGTCGTCATCGGCCTCCGCAGCCGGGTCGAAGGCCATGTCATGGCCGGTCAGGCGACTTTCCATCTCGCGCACTTCACGCGGTTCGACGCCGAGGCTTTCCGCCACACGGTGGACTTCCTCGTTGTTCAGCCATGCCAGACGCTTCTTCTGGCTGCGCAGGTTGAAGAACAGCTTGCGCTGGGCCTTGGTGGTCGCGACTTTCACAATGCGCCAGTTGCGCAGGATGAACTCGTGAATTTCCGCCTTGATCCAGTGCACGGCGAACGACACCAGACGCACACCCATTTCCGGGTTGAAGCGCTTTACAGCCTTCATCAGACCGACGTTGCCTTCCTGGATCAGGTCAGCCTGAGCCAGACCGTAGCCGGAATAGCTACGGGCGATGTGTACGACAAATCGCAGGTGGGCGAGCACCATCTGCCGAGCCGCCCCAAGATCCTGCTCATAGTAGAGACTCTCGGCCAGTTCACGCTCCTGCTCCGGCGTCAGCAATGGAATGCTGTTGACGGTGTGCACATAGGCTTCCAGGTTCGCACCCGGAACCAACGCGTACGCAGGTTGCAAAGAATTGGTCATGCGAAAAAACCTCCCACTTACATACTCGTGCCTCTCGGCACTGCGAAAAATTGACCGGGAATTCAAGTACAAGTTCCCAAAAAAACCGCAAGGTCAATCACGCGCAAAAAAGATTCTACTTCGGCGCCAGCTCCCTGAGATGACGTGCGACTGCAATCCATGCACCGATATAACCCAACAGCACCGCGCCAAGCAAGAGCGACAGACCGTCGGCAACTGGCACTCCGGCCAGCGCGAAATCACTGCCGTACAAGCCGGCCAGTCCAACCACCGCGTCGTTCAGCCAGTTCAGGCCGAACGCCAGCACACCCCAGGACAGAACACCTGCACCGAAGCCATACAACGCGCCCATATAAAGGAAGGGGCGACGTACATAGCTGTCAGTGCCGCCGACGAGTTTAATCACTTCTATCTCTGTGCGGCGGTTTTCAATATGAAGACGAATGGTATTGCCTATCACCAAAAGTAATGCAGACACCAACAGCACCGTCAGACCGAAGACAAAACGATCACCGAGCTTGAGGATGGCGGCCAGGCGCTCGACCCAGACTAGATCAAGTTGCGCCTGTTGTACCTTGGGCAGCTCGGAAAGTTTTTGTCTTAATGCTTCCAGGGTCGGCTTGTCGACCTCGTTCGGGGTCACCAGCACCACGCCCGGCAGCGGGTTCTCCGGCAGCTCGCGCAGGGCTTCGCCCAGACCGGACTGCTGCTGAAACTCTTCCAGCGCCTGATCACGACCGACATATTCGGCATCAGCGACGCCGGGCATGCCTTTGATCTGCTCGCGCAACGATTCACCCTGCGCGGGCGTGGCATCCAGCTGCAGGTACAGCGAAATCTGCGCCGCCCGCTGCCACGAACCGCCGAGACGCTCGACGTTGTTGATCAGCAGTGACAAGCCCATCGGCAGGCTCAGCGCCACGGCCATCACCATGCAGGTGAAGAAGCTGCCGATCGGCTGCTTGCCGAGGCGCCGCAGGCTGTCGAGCAGGCTGGCACGGTGACTTTCGATCCACGAACGCAACAGGGTGGAAAAGTCCGGGCCGTCGTCATCGTCGTGTTTTTTCTTCTTTGGCGGTTGCGGGTCGGCGGCTTTCGGGGCCACGCGCTCGGAAACCTTCGGACTGCGTGTCGCACTCATACGCCGGCCTCCCCGTCGCCGATCAGTCGGCCGCGTTGCAGGGTCAGCATGCGGTGGCGCATGCGCGCAATCAGGGCCAGGTCGTGGCTGGCGATCAGCACGCTGGTGCCCAGGCGGTTGATGTCTTCGAACACACCCATGATCTCGGCCGCCAGACGCGGGTCGAGGTTACCGGTCGGTTCGTCCGCCAGCAGCAGCGCCGGACGGTGGACGATGGCGCGGGCGATACCGACGCGCTGTTGCTGACCAGTGGACAGGTCGCCGGGGTACAGATCGGTTTTATCCGACAGCGCCACGCGCTCCAGCGCCGAATCGACGCGCTTGGCAATCTCGGCCTTGGACAGACCGAGAATCTGCAGCGGCAACGCGACGTTGTTGAACACCGTGCGATCGAACAGCAACTGGTGATTCTGGAACACCACGCCGATTTGCCGACGCAGGAACGGAATCTGCGCGTTACTGATGGTGCTCAGGTCCTGCCCGGCCAGCAGCAGTTTGCCGCTGGTCGGACGTTCCATCGCCAGCAACAGGCGCAACAGCGTGGACTTACCGGCACCGGAGTGACCGGTGACAAACAGAAACTCGCCACGACGGACTCGAAAGCTCAGCTCATGCAAGCCGACGTGACCGTTCGGGTAGCGTTTACCGACCTGTTCGAAACGAATCATGAACGCTCCCGCTCGGCAAACAGTGCCTGGACAAAGGGTTCGGCTTCAAAGGTACGCAGGTCGTCGATGCCTTCACCGACGCCGATGTAGCGGATCGGCAGACCAAACTGCTTGGCCAGGGCGAAAATCACCCCGCCCTTGGCGGTGCCGTCGAGCTTGGTCAGCGCCAGGCCGGTCAGTTCGACGGTCTGGTTGAATTGCTTGGCCTGGTTGATGGCGTTCTGGCCGGTGCCGGCGTCGAGCACCAGCAGCACTTCGTGCGGCGCGTCGGCATCAAGCTTGCCGATCACCCGGCGAACTTTCTTCAGTTCTTCCATCAGGTTGTCTTTGGTATGCAGACGACCGGCGGTGTCGGCGATCAGCACGTCAATGCCACGGGCCTTGGCGGCCTGCACGGCGTCGAAGATCACTGAAGCCGAGTCCGCGCCAGTGTGCTGGGCGATCACCGGGATCTTGTTGCGCTCGCCCCAGACCTGCAACTGCTCAACGGCAGCGGCGCGGAAGGTGTCACCGGCGGCGAGCATGACTTTCTTGCCTTCCAGCTGCAGCTTCTTCGCCAGCTTGCCGATGGTGGTGGTCTTGCCGGCGCCGTTGACGCCAACCACCAGAATCACGAACGGCTTGGTCTGAGAGGCGATTTTCAGCGGCTGTTCGACCGGTTTCAGCATCGCCGCCAGCTCGGCCTGCAGCGACTTGTACAGCGCGTCGGCATCGGCCAGCTCCTTGCGGGCGACCTTCTGAGTCAAGCGCTGGATGATCTGCGTAGTGGCTTCGACACCGACGTCGGCGGTCAGCAGACGCGTTTCCAGCTCATCGAGCAAATCGTCATCAATGGTTTTACGGCCGAGAAACAGGCTGGCCATGCCCTCGCCGATGCTGGCGCTGGTTTTCGACAGGCCTTGCTTGAGGCGGGCGAAAAAGCCGACTTTGGTTTCTTCGCTGCGCGGGGCTTCCACTGGCGTTTCAGCGACGACTTCTACCGGCACCACCGGAGCAGCGACGACCGGTGCAGGTGCAGGCTGCTGAACGACCGGCGCAACAGGGGCGACGAACACCGGGGCCACGGGTTCGGGAACAACCGGTGCCGGTTCGACAACCGGCTCAACCATTGGCGCCGGAGCGACTTCAGGGACGAACGCGGCAGGCGCCGGAATCGGCGGCGTCACATGCGGCGCCGCCTCTTCGACCAAGGCCACCGGCTCTTCGGCCACCGGCAAGGTCAGCCACGGCTCGGCCGCCGGGGTCAGTGGCAGCTCGGCCGCTACCGGGGTTTCAGGTTCTGGCTCGGGCTCGACCGGTTGCAGCACCGGCTCGGCAATCGGCAGCACAATCGGCGCCGGCTCTTCTTCTATGGCAGGCGCTGGCGTCGGAGCCGGTTCAGGAATCGCGGGCGGCTGTTCGACGACGGGTTCCTGCGGTTTCTTACGCAGCCATCCGAACAGGCTTTTCTTCTCGCCAGCCGCAGCTGGGGTCTTCTTGTCGTCGTTGGAACCAAACATGGAGGACGGCTATCTCACGGTAGCGACGCGCCATAAGGGCGCCCCGGCAAATAAATATTCGATGCAGAACAGACTGTGTTTCATCCAGCTTGTTCACGCGCAACATTTTGTCGAGGCGCCAGCGGCACCCCAAAGATTCGTATTAACGAAGGACTAAACCGGCAAAATCGGCGAAAAAGCGAAGTCTAGTCGATAAACCGCAGCTTTCTGCCGCCAACCTATACAACCGGATCAGGCCTGAAAACCTGATAGGCGTGGTCGCCGGTAAAACGGATCAGTATCCTAGCACCCTCTCGCCCGCCGACGCTAAGACCAAGCGGGCAGCCCAACAGGTTAAAAAACGAATGAATGCTCTAGCCCGCCGCGCTGCAGGCCTGCTGCTCAGCACAGTCTGTCTGCCCCTTTCGGCCCTGGCGGCCGACCCGCAACCGACCCACGAATTCACCCTCGACAATGGCCTGAAGGTCGTCGTGCGCGAAGACCATCGCGCGCCGGTGGTGGTGTCGCAGGTCTGGTACAAGGTCGGCTCCAGCTACGAAACTCCGGGCCAGACCGGTCTGTCCCACGCGCTCGAGCACATGATGTTCAAGGGCAGCGAGAAAGTCGGCCCCGGCGAAGCCTCTCTGATCCTGCGCGACCTGGGTGCCGAAGAAAACGCCTTCACCGGTGACGACTTCACCGCCTATTACCAGGTGCTGGCCCGCGACCGTCTGGGCGTAGCGTTTGAACTGGAAGCCGACCGCATGGCCAATCTGCGCCTGCCGGCGGACGAGTTCGCCAAGGAAATCGAAGTCATCAAGGAAGAGCGCCGCCTGCGCACCGATGACAAGCCGATGTCCAAAGCCTACGAGCGCTACAAGGCGATGGCTTACCCGGCCAGCGGCTACCACACGCCGACTATCGGCTGGATGGCGGACCTTGACCGGATGAAGGTTGAGGAGCTGCGCCACTGGTATCAATCCTGGTATGTGCCGAACAATGCCACGCTGGTGGTGGTCGGCGACGTCACCCCCGATGAAGTGAAAACCCTCGCCCAGCGCTACTTCGGACCGATTGCCAAGCGCGACGTACCGCCAGCGAAGAAACCGCTGGAACTGGCCGAGCCGGGTGAGCGCCAGATCACGCTGCATGTGCAGACCCAACTGCCCAGCCTGATGCTCGGTTTCAACGTGCCCAGCATTGCCACCGCTGAAGACAAACGCTCGGTCAACGCCCTGCGCCTGATCTCGGCGCTGCTCGACGGCGGCTACAGCGGGCGCATCCCGACGCAACTGGAGCGCGGCGAAGAGCTGGTTTCCGGCGGTTCGTCGAGCTACGACGCCTACACCCGTGGCGACAGCCTGTTCACTTTGTCGGCGACGCCGAACACGCAGAAGAACAAGACCATGGCGCAAGCTGAAGCCGGTCTGTGGAAACTGCTGGAACAGCTGAAAACCACCGCACCGTCCGCCGAAGAGCTGGAACGCGTGCGGGCACAGGTCATCGCCGGCCTGGTGTTCGAACGTGATTCGATCACCAGCCAGGCCACCGCCATCGGCCAACTGGAAACGGTCGGTCTGTCGTGGAAACTGATGGACACCGAACTCGCCGATCTGGAAAGCGTGACCCCGCAAGACATCCAGAACGCCGCCAAGCTGTATTTCACCCGCGAACGTCTCAGCGTCGCCCATGTCCTGCCACTGGAGACGACTCATGAGTGAGCGCAAATCCCCACGCCTGCTGCTCGGTTTGATCGCCATCGCCGTGATCGGCTCTGCCGCGTTCTATCTGATGCCCGGTGTCAAAACCGACGCCAGCGAAGCGCTGGACAACGCCAAGACCAGCCAGAAGCTGCAATCGCTGGCCGAACTCGACGGCAAGGCCCCGGCCAGCCGCAAGCTCGACGTGCAAACCTGGAACACCGCCGAAGGCGCCAAGGTGCTGTTCGTCGAAGCCCATGAGCTGCCGATGTTCGACATGCGCCTGATCTTCGCCGCCGGCAGCAGCCAGGACGGCAATGCGCCGGGCCTGGCAGTCCTGACCAATGCCATGCTCAACGAAGGTGTGGCGGGCAAGGACGTCGGCGCCATCGCCCAAGGCTTCGAAAGCCTCGGCGCGGATTTTGGCAACGGTGCCTACAAGGACATGGCGCTGGCTTCGCTGCGCAGTCTGAGTGCCGCCGAGCAACGTGAGCCGGCGTTGAAGCTGTTCTCCGAAGTGGTGGGCAAACCGACCTTCCCGAGCGACTCCTTCGCACGCATCAAGAACCAGATGCTCGCCGGTTTCGAATACCAGAAACAGAACCCCGGCAAACTCGCCAGCCTCGAGCTGATGAAGCGCTTGTACGGCGACCACCCGTATGCGCATTCCAGCGATGGCAACCCGCAGAGCGTGCCGAAGATCACTCTGGCGCAACTGCGTGAGTTCCACGCCAAGGCCTACGCGGCGGGCAACGTGGTGATAGCGCTGGTCGGTGACCTGTCTCGCGCCGAGGCGGAGGCGATTGCCAATCAGGTCTCCGGCGCCCTGCCGAAAGGCCCGGCGCTGGCGAAAATCGCCCAGCCGCAGGAACCGAAGGCCAGCGTCAATCACATCGAGTTCCCGTCCAAGCAAACCAACCTGCTGCTCGCACAGCTGGGCATCGACCGTGACGACCCGGATTACGCGGCGCTGTCGATGGGCAACCAGATCCTCGGTGGTGGCGGTTTCGGCACCCGGCTGATGAGCGAAGTGCGCGAGAAGCGCGGCCTGACCTACGGCGTGTATTCCGGCTTAAGCCCGATGCAGGCTCGCGGCCCGTTCATGATCAACCTGCAGACCCGCGCGGAAATGAGCGAAGGCACGCTGAAACTGGTGCAGGACGTGCTCGCCGATTACCTGAAGAGCGGCCCGACCCAGAAAGAACTCGACGACGCCAAACGCGAGCTGGCCGGCAGCTTCCCGCTGTCCACCGCAAGCAACGCCGATATCGTCGGCCAACTGGGCGCCATGGGCTTCTATAATCTGCCGCTGAGCTATCTGGATGACTTCATGCGTCAGTCCCAGAGCCTGACTGTCGAGCAGGTCAAAGACGCGATGAACAAACACCTGAGCACGGACAAACTGGTCATCGTCAGCGCTGGCCCGACCGTGCCGCAAAAGCCGTTACCGGCCCCATCTGATAAACCTGCCGAGCCACCGCTCGGGGTTCCGGAGCATTAATGGCTACTCGTCCTAAAAAACCTGCGCAGAACGTCCATAACGGTGTGAACCAGTTGCGCATCATCGGCGGCGAATGGCGCAGCCGCAAACTGAGCTTCCCCGATGCGCCGGGCCTGCGCCCGACGCCGGACCGCGTGCGCGAAACCCTGTTCAACTGGCTCGCGCCGTACGTCGCCGGGGCCAAGGTGCTGGATCCGTTCGCCGGCAGCGGCGCGCTGTTTCTTGAGGCCCTGTCGCGTGGCGCGGCCATGGGGCAGGCGCTGGATGCCAGCCACGTTGCCGTATCGAGCCTGAAGGAACACCTCGGCACCCTGCGCTGCACCAACGGCCAGGTGCAGACCGCCGACGCGCTGCGTTATCTGGAGACCCAGGTGGCCACGCCGTTCGATCTGGTATTTCTCGATCCGCCGTTCAACCAGAACCTGCTGCCAGCGGTCTGCACTTTGCTCGAAGAGCGCCAATGGCTGGCGCCGGATTCGTGGATCTACACTGAAAGCGAGACCGCGCCTTCGACGCTGGGCCTGCCGGGCAACTGGCGCCTGCACCGCGAGCAGAAATCCGGGCGGGTGTACTACGCGTTGTGGCAACGTATGGCAGAGATCGCCGGTTAACTGAAAGTTTGCGCTAAATCTGTGACGAGGGAGCTTGCTCCCGCTGGGTCGCGTAGCGGCCCCTTTTTCAGCAGCGAGGCCTGCTGCGCAGTCCAGCGGGAGCAAGCTCCCTCGCCACAAAAGCGTGCGTACTCTGCCCACAAAGCTGCATCGAGAATCATCGTGCCCGCTTCTTCAGATCGCTTTACCCCCGCCTTCGGCCTCGGCAATCCGCACCTGCAAACCTTGTGGGGGCCGCTGTGGCGCAAAACCGTCCACCTGGATCGCGAGCGTGAACGCCTGTGGCTGGACGACGGGGATTTCCTCGATCTCGACTGGCATGGCCCGCACAGCGCCGAGGCGCCGCTGGTGCTGGTGCTGCATGGGCTGACCGGCTCTTCAAATTCACCCTACGTCGCCGGAATTCAGGCCGCCCTCGCCGCACAAGGCTGGGCCAGCGTCGCGCTGAACTGGCGCGGCTGCTCCGGCGAACCGAATCTGCTGCCGCGCAGTTACCACTCCGGCGCCAGCGAAGACCTCGCCGAAGCCATCAGACACCTGCGCGCCAAGCGGCCACTGGCGCCGCTGTATGCAGTCGGATACTCATTGGGCGGCAATGTGTTGCTCAAGCATCTCGGCGAGACCGGCAGCGACAGCGGCGTGCTCGGTGCGGTGGCGGTGTCGGTGCCGTTTCGTCTCGATCAATGCGCCGATCGGATCGGTCAGGGGTTCTCCAAGGTCTATCAGGCACACTTCATGCGCGAGATGGTCGCCTACATCAAGAACAAGCAGCGCCAGTTCCAGCATGACGGGCGCGAGGATGGCCTGGCGGCGCTGGCGGCGCTCGGTTCGCTGGAGAACATGCGCACCTTCTGGGACTTCGATGGCCGGGTCACCGCGCCGCTGCACGGTTTCACCGATGCGGAGGATTACTATCGGCGGGCATCGAGTCGCTACTTTCTCGGTGAAATCCGCACCCCGACCCTGATCATTCAGGCCGCTGACGATCCGTTCGTATTCCCCCACAGCCTGCCGACTGCCGAAGAACTGTCCGCCAGCACCCAGTTCGAATTGCAGGCCAAGGGCGGGCACGTCGGATTTGTCGATGGCACGTTCCGCCAGCCCGGCTACTACCTGGAACGGCGCATCCCGCAATGGCTGGCCCGTGTGACGTCATGAGCGATCAGGGCGAGTCGATCCGCTTCTGGCAAACCGCGCCACTGGCCGGGGTCGAGTTGCTGTCGGCGCGCTACATCGAGCATCGCTTCGCCCCGCATGTCCACGACGGTTATGTGATCGGCATGATCATGGCCGGCGCCCAGCGTTATCGCTATCGCGGCGCCGAACACCTGGCCGGCAGCGGCACGCTGGTGCTGATCAATCCGGACGAATTGCACACCGGGCACAAGGGCACCGAGGACGGCTGGCTGTACCGGGCGTTTTATCCCGATACCGGACAGATCGTGTCCTTGCTCGAAGAACTGGAACTGCCCTGCGCACCGATGCCGGCGTTTGGCGCGACGCTGTACCGCGACCCGGATCTGGTCAACGGCTTCTGTCAGTTGCACCGTTTGCTGGAAAGCCCCGCCACCGCACTGCAACAGCAGACGGTGTGGCGCGAGATGATGATGCTGCTGTTGCAGCGTCATGCAGCGGTGCAGATCAACGGCAAACCGGGCAAGGAGCATCGCGCGGTGGTGATGGCCAAGGAGCTGCTGCACGCGCAACTGGCGGCGCCGCCATCGCTGGAAGAACTGGCGGCTGCGGTGAATCTGTCGCCCTTCCACTTCGCCCGTGTCTTCCGCCGCGCCACCGGCATGCCGCCGCACACCTGGCTGATGCAGCAACGCATCGCCACCGCCCGGGGTTTATTGCAGAGTGGTTGCCTGCCGGTGGAAGTCGCCATGCAACTGGGCTTCGCCGATCAGAGTCATCTGAGCCGACAGTTCAAGCAGGTTTACGGGGTTGGGCCGGCGGCGTATCGCAGTGCCCGCGTGGAACGCTAAAAGATCGCAGCTTTCGGCAGCTCCTGCAGATGTACGACGGACTCTGTAGGAGCTGCCGAAGGCTGCGATCTTTTGCGGTTATTCGCCCGTGGCTATACCTCTGGAAGGCTCGTTGATCCACTCACTCCACGACCCGGCATACAACGAACCCAGCGGATACCCCGCCAGGCACAACGCAAACAGGTTGTGACACGCCGTCACCCCGGAACCGCAATAAGCGACCAGGTCCGTTGGCGAACGATCACCAAGTTTCGCCGCAAAACGCTGCTTGAGCTGCTCCGCTGGCAGGAAGCGTCCGTCGCTGCCGAGGTTCTCGGTAAACGCCGCGCATTGCGCCCCGGGAATGTGCCCGGCAATCGGATCGATCGGTTCCACCTCACCCTTGAAGCGCGGCAAGGCCCGGGCATCGAGCAATGTCAGCGACGGCTGCGCAAGGCGCTTGTGCAATTGCTCGGCGCTCAGCAGCAGTTTCATGTCCGGTTGACCACTGAAGTTGCCCCGGCTGACCGACGGCGCATCCAGGCTCAGCGGTTGACCCGCCGCGTGCCAGGCCTTGAGGCCGCCGTCGAGAATGAACACGCCGTCGCGCTTGCCCAGCCACGCCAGCAACCACCAGGCGCGGGCCGCATAGGCACCAGGGCCGTCGTCGTACAAAACCACATCGCTGTCGGCATTGATGCCCCACGCCTGCAGACGCTCGATCAGCGCCGCCGGCTCCGGCAACGGGTGACGTCCGGTCACGCCTTTGACCACTTTGCCACTCAGGTCACGCTCAAGGTCAGCGAAGCGGGCGCCGGCGATGTGCCCTTCGGCATAGCTGCGCTGCCCGTAGTCCGGGTCTTCGAGGGCAAAACGACAATCGAGAATCACCAGCCCCGGCTGCTCCTTGCGGGCATCCAGTGCGGTCGGGCTGAGCAGTTGCGCAATCGGCATGACGGACTCCTGTGAGCGACTTCGAAATGGGTTACCGCCCTTCCTCCAGGGCCTGGGCCAGCGGTACGTAGAACTCGTCGAACAAGGCATTCACCTCTTCGCGGGCCTGATCGGTGACGAACCCGGCTTCCAGCACCAGCACCTGATACACGCCACGCTTGATGGCCTGCTCGCTGAGGTGGTTGGAGTTTTCCCGGGTGGTGCACAGAAAACGCACCCACGAGGTGAGGATGATCCAGGCATTGATCGTCAGGGATTCGATCTGCACCCGGTTCATCTTGAGAATGCCGGCGGCGACAAAGCCCTCGTAGATCGCCATGCCCTGGATCACACAGCGCTGGGAAAAACGCCGGTAGCGCGCGGCCAGATCCGGGTCACTGTCGAGCAGGTGTTCCAGATCCCGATGCAGAAAGCGGTAGCCCCACATCGCCGACAGCAGCTCCTTGAGGTAATAGCGCTTGTCTTCGACGGTGGCGGCACGCCCCTGTGGCGGGCGCAAAAAGCTGTCGACTAGACTTTCGTACTCACTGAACAGCACGGCGATGATCGCCTGCTTGTTGGGGAAGTGGTAGTACAGATTGCCCGGAGAAATCTCCATGTGCGCGGCAATGTGGTTGGTGCTGATGCTGCGCTCGCCCTGCTGATTGAACAGTTCGAGGCTGTTCTGCACGATGCGCTCGCTGGTTTTTATTCGTGGGGCCATGGCTTGAGCTTTAATTCAGAGTGCGGTGAGGGGCATCTTACGACCTAACCGGAATGGGATAAAACAAAGCTGTGTCGGGAAGTCATTTGACTTTCTAGAGCTTAGACTCTAAAAAGTCCTCACGACAATAAATCCGGAGCCGACGATGACTGCCGACATTGCTTATCTGCAAACGCTGCAACAGCCCCTGGATGAGCTGGATCGGCTATTCGCGGCACAGCGCGCCGCCTATGCCGCCAACCCGATGCCTGCGGCGGCCCAGCGTCAGCAATGGCTCAAGGCGTTGCGCGACATGCTCAGCAATGAGCGCCAGGCCTTGATCGACGCCATCAGCGCGGATTTCAGTCATCGCAGCGCCGATGAAACCCTGCTTGCCGAGCTGATGCCCAGCCTGCACGGTATCCATTACGCCAGCCGCCACCTCAAGGGCTGGATGAAGTCGTCGCGACGCAAAGTCGGCATGGCCTTTCAGCCGGCGTCAGCGAAAGTCGTGTACCAGCCGCTCGGCGTGGTCGGCATCATCGTCCCGTGGAACTACCCGTTGTATCTGGCCATCGGCCCATTGGTCGGCGCACTCGCGGCGGGTAACCGGGTGATGCTCAAACTCAGCGAATCGACCCCGGCCACCGGCCAGTTGCTCAAAACCCTGCTGGGACGAATTTTCCCCGAAGACCTGGTCTGCGTGGTGCTCGGCGAGGCCGACATCGGCGTGGCGTTCTCCCGTCTGCGCTTTGATCACTTGCTGTTTACCGGCGCCACCAGCATCGGTAAGCATGTGATGCGCGCGGCGGCGGAAAACCTGACCCCGGTGACCCTCGAACTGGGCGGCAAGTCCCCGGCCATCGTTTCCCGCGATGTGCCGCTCAAGGACGCCGCCGAACGCATCGCCTTCGGCAAGACCCTCAACGCCGGCCAGACCTGCGTCGCCCCCGATTACGTGTTGGTGCCGCAAGACCGCGTCGGCGCGTTCGTCGAAGCCTATCGCCAGGTGGTCAACAATTTCTATCCGACCCTCGCCGACAACCCGGACTACACCGCGATCATCAACGAGCGCCAACTGACGCGGCTCAACAGTTATGTCAGCGACGCCACGAGCAAGGGCGCGCTGCTGATTCCGCTGTTCGAACAGGGCCAGGGCCGGCGCATGCCGCACAGTCTGCTGCTGAACGTCACCGATGAAATGACCGTGATGCAGGACGAAATCTTCGGCCCGCTGCTGCCGATCGTGCCGTATCAGGATCTCGATCAGGCGTTTGCCTACATCAATCAGCGCCCGCGTCCTCTGGCGCTTTACTACTTCGGCTACGACAAACGTGAACAGAGCCGCGTGCTGCACGAGACCCACTCCGGCGGCGTGTGCCTGAACGACACCTTGTTGCACGTGGCGCAGGACGACATGCCATTCGGCGGCATCGGCCCGTCGGGCATGGGCCACTATCACGGCCACGAAGGCTTCCTGACTTTCAGCAAGGCCAAGGGCGTACTGATCAAACAGCGCTTCAACGCCGCGAAGTTGATCTATCCGCCGTACGGCAAATCGATCCAGAAACTGATCCAGAAGCTGTTCATCCGCTAATCGTCGTCACCGCCGGGTAATAACAACAATGCACCCAAGCCTGACCGAAACACCTGCCCTGTCGCGCCGTGGCCTGCTGAAATTCAGCCTCGGTGCCACCGCGTTCCTCGCCACCGCCGGCCTTGGCGCCAGCCTCAGTGGTTGTTCATCGAGTGTCGCGGCCAACGGTTTCGCCACCTTGCGTGACGGCGACCTGCTGTTCCTGCGGGCACTGATTCCGGTGATGCTCGAAGGCGCCGTGACCACCGATAAAATGCCCGGTGCGGTGGATGGCACTCTGAAGTCGCTGGACTTCAGCCTCGATCACCTGTCGCCGGAGATGCTCAAACTCACCCGACAACTGTTCGACGTGCTCGGCATGGCCGTCACCCGCGGGCCGCTCACCGGAATTTGGGGCAGTTGGGAAAACGCCAGCCCCGAGGCGATGCGTCACTTCCTCGAACGTTGGCAGAACAGTTCATTGAGCCTGCTGCGCATGGGCCACAGTTCTTTGCAGCAGATGGTGATGATGGCCTGGTACACCCGCCCCGAGTCCTGGGGCCATTGCGGCTACCCCGGCCCGCCGACTGTATGAAACCGAGTCGCGCCCTTCGCGAGCAGGCTCGCTCCCACAGGGGGTTGCGGTGCAAATGTGGGAGAGAGCCTGCTCGCGAAGGGGCCCGCCAGAACAACAAGAACAAAGAGAACCTGATCAATGCCCGTACCCGACCCGTTCCGCGAAGGCCTCGCCCGTGGCTGGAAAACCTACAACGGCGCACAACTGACCGACGACCTGACACTGCAAACCGACGTGGCCATCATCGGCAGCGGTGCCGGAGGCGGCACCACGGCGGAAATCCTCAGCGCCGCCGGTTACAAAGTGCTGCTGATCGAAGAAGGCCCGCTCAAGACCAGTTCCGACTTCAAAATGCTTGAAGACCAGGCCTACAGCAGCCTCTATCAGGAAGGCATCGGCCGCATGAGCAAGGACGGCGCGATCACCATCCTCCAGGGTCGTGCGGTGGGCGGCACCACGCTGATCAACTGGACGTCGAGCTTCCGCACGCCCGAGCCGACCCTCGAACACTGGGCGAAAGAGCACAACGTCAAAGGCCACAGCCCTGCCGAAATGGCGCCATGGTTCGAGAAAATGGAACAGCGCCTCGGCGTCGCGCCGTGGATGGTTCCGCCCAATGCCAACAACGACGTAATCCGCAAAGGCTGTGAACAACTCGGCTACAGCTGGCACGTGATCCCGCGCAACGTGCGCGGCTGCTGGAACCTCGGTTATTGCGGCATGGGCTGCCCGACCAACGCCAAGCAGTCGATGATGGTCACCACCATTCCGGCGACCCTGGAAAAGGGCGGCGAGTTGCTGTACCTGGCCCGTGCGGAAAAGCTGTTGATCAACGGCGACAAGATCACCGGCCTGCAATGCGTGGCGATGGACGAGCGCTGCGTCGCGCCGACCGGACGCAAAATCACGGTCAAGGCCCGGCATTACGTGCTGGCGGGCGGCGGCATCAACAGCCCGGCCCTGCTCTTGCGTTCAGACGCGCCGGACCCGCATCAGCGCCTCGGCAAACGCACCTTCTTGCATCTGGTTAACATGTCTGCGGGGCGCTTCGACGAGGTGATCAACCCGTTCTACGGCGCGCCGCAGTCGATCTACTCGGATCATTTCCAGTGGAAGGACGGCACCAGCGGGCCGATGGGCTACAAACTCGAAGTGCCACCGCTGCAACCGGCTCTGGCGGCAACGCTGCTCGGCGGCTTCGGCCAGCAGAACGCCGAACACATGGCTGATCTGCCGCGCACCCACGCGATGCTGGCACTGCTGCGCGACGGCTTCCATCCGGACAGCCCCGGCGGCAGTGTCGAATTGCGCGGCGACGGCTCACCAGTGCTCGACTATCAAGTCTCGCCTTACGCCTGGGAGGGCTTGCGTCGCGCGTTTCACAGCATGGCCGAGATCCAGTTTGCCGGCGGCGCGAAGGCGGTAATGCCGATGCACGCCGATGCGCGCTACGTGAACACCCTGGCCGAGGCGCGCAAATTGATCGACGGTCTGAGCCTTGAGCTGTATCGCACGCGGCTGGGCAGTGCCCACGTGATGGGCGGTTGCGCAATGGGTGAAGACCCGAAAAACGCGGTTACCGACAGCCTTGGCCGGCATCATCAACTGAGCAATCTGTCGGTTCACGACGGCTCGCTGTTCCCCACCAGCATTGGCGCCAACCCGCAATTGTCGGTGTATGGACTGACTGCACAACTGGCGACATCCCTCGCCGATCGGCTGAGAAATCCGTGAAAAAAACGGTTTATCGCGTCGTCTATAGTGCTTTCTTACCCAACAGGCGACTTGGCCGACCGGGACGGCTGCGATACCATCCGACTCCCCAACGGACTCCCGCCAGGACGACGCGATGAACCGAGTGTTGTACCCAGGTACCTTCGACCCTATTACCAAAGGGCATGGCGATCTGGTCGAACGCGCCTCGCGCCTGTTCGATCACGTGATCATTGCGGTCGCCGCCAGCCCGAAGAAAAATCCGCTGTTCCCGCTGGAACAACGGGTTGAGCTGGCTCGCGAGGTCACCAAACACCTGCCCAACGTCGAAGTGGTCGGCTTCTCGACGCTGCTGGCGCATTTCGCCAAAGAGCAGAATGCCAATGTGTTCCTGCGCGGTCTGCGCGCGGTGTCGGACTTCGAATACGAATTCCAGCTGGCCAACATGAACCGCCAGTTGGCCCCGGACGTCGAGAGCCTGTTTCTCACCCCGTCCGAGCGTTATTCGTTCATTTCCTCGACGCTGGTGCGGGAGATCGCCGCGCTGGGCGGCGATATCAGCAAGTTCGTGCACCCGGCCGTGGCCGATGCGCTGACCCTGCGCTTCAAGAAGTAACGACCGTTCAAACGGCGCCCGCGTGCACTGCGGGCGCCAATGCGGCACAATTGCGCGCATTGATTTATTGCGCCCGGGCCTGCCGCCCCGGCTGGAGTTAGCATGTCCCTGATCATCACCGACGATTGCATCAACTGCGACGTCTGCGAACCCGAGTGCCCGAACGCTGCCATTTCCCAAGGCGAAGAGATCTACGTGATCGACCCGAACCTGTGCACCCAGTGCGTTGGCCACTACGACGAACCGCAGTGCCAACAGGTCTGCCCGGTGGATTGCATTCCGCTGGACGAGGCGCATCCGGAGACTGAAGAACAGTTGATGGAGAAGTACCGCAAGATCACCGGCAAGGCCTGATCTGAACGTTTTGTAGCGCTCTTCCGGGCCTCTTCGCGAGCAAGCTCGCTCCCACATTTGAAATGCGCTCCAATGTGGGAGCGAGCTTGCTCGCGAAAGGGCCATCAGCAGCAGCGCAAAACCCTGATCAGCTCACTCACGCTGCTCAAACCCCTCCCCCGTACACCCCAGACACCGCACAAAAGCAGCTTTCGCCGGATCCACCACCAGTGCCTGCCCCGCATCGCCCACCCCGCCACCCAGCGCGGTAAACGGCAATGACACCACAAACACCCCCGCACCCAGCACCGTTGCCACCACCAATAAAGGTCGGGCAATCAGCAAATCGCCGATCATGGCGTAGGCGGGAGGGTTCTGGATGGCGTAGCGCGGATCACCGCTGCCGTTTTCCGTGGCCTGAACGGCCAGGCTGGAACACAGCAGCAGTGTGACAAACAGGGCTTGCAAGGACTTCATGGCACGATCCTTCGGGCTGAACAGTGAGACCACTCACTATAGACCGTAGGACTTTTTCAGCTTTTTGCCTCAGGTCTGGCAGCGCGGACAGAACACACTGGCCCGCTGACCGAGCTTCACCTCCCGCAGACCGGTGCCGCAGACCTTGCAGTGCTCACCACCACGACCATAAACGAAGAGCTCCTGCTGGAAGTACCCCGGTTGCCCGTCGCCGCCAATGAAATCACGCAACGTGGTGCCGCCGCGCTCGATGGCTGCGGCCAGGATGCGTTTGATCTCGATCGCCAGCTTCAGATACCGCGCCCGGGAAATGCTCTTGGCTTCGCGCCGCGGATCAATCCCGGCGGCGAACAGCGCTTCGGTCGCGTAAATGTTGCCGACGCCCACCACCACCGCGTTGTCCATGATGAACGGTTTGACCGCCATCGAACGCCCGCGTGACAACTGGAACAGCCGCTCGCCGTTGAACAGATCGGTCAACGGCTCCGGCCCGAGGCGAATCAGCAGTTCGTGATTGAGCGGGTCGCTACTCCAGAGCATCGCACCGAACCGGCGCGGATCGGTGTAGCGCAGGGCCAGCCCGGATTCCAGTTCGATATCGACATGCTCATGCTTGGCCGCCGGCATCCCGGCCTCAACCAGCCGCAAGTTACCGGACATGCCCAAGTGGCTGATCAGCGTGCCGACTTCGGCGTTGATCAGCAAATACTTGGCCCGCCGCTCGACCAGCACAATGCGCTGCCCGGACAGGCGCACATCGAGGTCCTCGGGAATCGGCCAGCGCAACCGACGATCACGCACGATGACCCGGCTGACACGCTGACCTTCCAGGTGCGGAGCAATGCCCCGGCGGGTGGTTTCGACTTCCGGCAGTTCAGGCATGGCGTCCTCGAATCAATGCGCGCCGAGGTCGCGGATGGTCTGTTTGAGGGTTTCGAAATCGTAGTCCGACAGGCCCACGTAATCGAGAATCAGCGCACCGATGCTGTTCCACTCGTGGTCCTCGGTCTGGTTGCCCAGCACCCGATACGACGCACAGATGTGTTCGGCCATCTTCAGGATTGCCAGCAGATTCTTCATCTGGCTGTTGCGCGAGGACTCATCGCTGAAAATCGCCAGCGCATTGTGGTGATTGGCAATCGCCGTGCTCACATGTTCCGGCAAGCGCCACGACTTGGCGGTGTAGTAACCGACCACAGCGTGGTTCGTATTGAACTCGGCGTTCTCGGTGTCCACCACCCGGCATTCGGCGCTGGCGTTGGCGTAAGCCGTTTCCAGTACCGACATGTAGTTGGGGAAGCGCTGCAGCATCAACGGCACGCCGCAGTCGTGGAACAGGCCCAAGGCATAGGCTTCGTCGCCGGCCTGGGTGCCGATGCGCTTGGCCAGGGTCAGGCACGTCATCGCCACGTCCTGGGCGGTGTCCCAGAAACGGTTGAGGGTGACGATGGTGTCGTCGTTCATCTCGCCCTTGATCGACTGTGCGTTGATCAGGTTGATGATCGAACGGCTGCCCAACAGGTTCACCGCACGCTGGATCGAGGTGATCTTGTTGCTCAGGCCGTAATACGGCGAATTGACGATTTTCAGCAGCGAACCGGACAGACCGGGATCCTGGGAGATCAGCTTGGCGATCACCTCCAGGTCCGGGTCGGGCATGTACTGCTCCATTTGCAGATCCACCATGATCTGCGGCTGCGCCGGCACACTGATGCCTTGCAGGGATTGTTGAATCTGTTCGGTGGTCAGCTCTTGGGACATAAGTACACACTCTGGGACAGGCGGCGATTCTAACCTCTAAAAACCGCACGACGACACACCAGTGGGCAATTGTCAGGAACTTTCATTCACGCTCAGGCTTCGGACTGTGTAAGGCCGACCGGACAATCAAGCACCGGCGCGGCGGTAATTTCCCGCAGACTCAGGAGCTTATCGATGACTACCTCCCTCACCGGCAAACGCGTCGCCATTTTGGTAACCGACGGTTTCGAACAGGTCGAGTTGACCGGCCCCAAGCAGGCACTCGAGCAGGCCGGCGCCCAGGTCGACATCCTTTCGGCCGAGGCCGGCAAGGTCAAAGGCTGGAACCACGACAAACCGGCGGATGACTTCAAGGTCGACCAGACCTTTCAAGGTGCCAGCAGCGAGCAGTACGACGCGATCGTCCTGCCGGGCGGCGTGCAGAACTCCGACACCATCCGCATCGACCAGGACGCCCAGCATCTGGTGAAAACCGGGGCCTCCGCCGGCAAACCGATTGCGGTGATCTGCCATGGCGGCTGGTTGCTGATTTCCGCAGGACTGGTCAACGGCAAAACCATGACCAGTTACAAGACCCTCAAGGATGACCTGGTGAATGCCGGGGCCAACTGGGTCGACAAGGAAGTGGTCAAGGACGGTCATCTGATCAGCAGCCGTCAGCCGGACGATATTCCGGCGTTCAACAAGGAGCTGATCGACGCGCTGTCAGCCTGACGCGCCTCTGTGGCGAGGGAGCTTGCTCCCGCTCGGCTGCGCAGCAGTCGCAAGCCCTGCCAACCGGTTCTTCCTGATGAATCGAGTGGCATGAATTGGGGCCGCTTCGCAGCCCGGCGGGAGCAAGCTCCCTCGCCACATGTCCAGCGCTGAACCTGCACACGCATCAACACGCTATACTCCCGCTCTTTTTTCCGGAGCGACGTCATGTCCCTGCCTAGCCTGCGCCTTAAAGCCAACGCCGACCGTCGCCTGCGCAACGGCCACTTGTGGGTCTACAGCAACGAAATCGATGTGGCCGCCACGCCACTGCACGGCTTCAAGGCCGGCGATCAGGCGATCCTCGAAGCTGCCGGCGGCAAGCCGCTGGGCATCGTTGCCATGAGCCCGAACAACCTGATCTGCGCGCGTCTGCTGTCGCGCGACATCAAGTTGCCGCTGGACAAGTCGCTGCTGGTGCACCGCCTGAACGTGGCCCTGTCACTGCGCGAGCGTCTGTTCGACAAGCCGTTCTACCGCCTGGTCTACGGCGACTCCGATCTGCTGCCAGGTCTCGTAGTCGACCGTTTCGGCGACATCCTCGTCGTGCAGATCGCCTCGGCGACCATGGAAGCGCATAAAGATGCTGTGATCGCTGCACTGACTCAAGTGCTCAAGCCAAGCGGCATTCTGTTCAAGAACGATTCCGCCGCCCGTGATGCCGAAGGCCTCAACCGCTATGTCGAAACCGTGTTCGGCCTGGTGCCGGAGTGGGTGGCCCTGGAAGAGAACGGCGTGAAATTCGAAGCGCCGGTCATTGGCGGCCAGAAAACCGGCTGGTTCTACGACCACCGCATGAACCGCGCCCGCCTCGCCCCTTACGCCAAAGGCAAACGCGTCCTCGACCTCTATAGCTACATCGGTGGCTGGGGCGTGCAGGCTGCTGCGTTCGGCGCCAGCGAAGTGTTCTGCGTCGATGCATCGGGCTTTGCCCTCGACGGCGTCGAGCGTAACGCCGCGCTCAATGGTTTCGCCGACAAGATGACCTGCATCGAAGGCGATGTCTTCGAAGCACTGAAGGAACTCAAGGCCAGCGAAGAACGTTTCGACGTGATCGTTGCCGACCCGCCTGCGTTCATCAAGCGCAAGAAAGACATGAAGAACGGCGAAGGCGCCTACCGTCGTCTGAACGAGCAAGCCATGCGTCTGCTCACCAAGGACGGCATTCTGGTCAGCGCTTCATGCTCCATGCACCTGCCGGAAGACGACCTGCAGAACATCCTGCTGACCAGCGCCCGTCACCTGGACCGCAACATCCAGTTGCTCGAACGCGGCGGTCAAGGTCCGGACCATCCGGTACACCCGGCTATCGCCGAGACTCGCTACATCAAGAGCATCACCTGCCGTCTGCTGCCGAACAGCTGATTGGCTCATGAAACGGGGAGCCTGCGGGCTTCCCGTTGCTTTACGGCGATGCAATATCGTCGAATTCCTTTCCTTTTCCTACAACTAACTTCCTACATGTACGCAGGACATTTCCCTGCGCGTTGAATTTCAAGAACCAAAACTTACAAACTTGACCTTGCAGCACACCCACTCCGACAAAATTAATAGAAATTTCCTACCCAAGTATCGCTTGCCAATAATTCATTACAACCTATTATTAAGTTGTCACCACGACGGTGACATTCACTCTCAATGAACAAGGAGTTCATACTTATGAAAGCAATTACTCTGGAAACCAACAAAATCGCAAACCTGGCTTTCCTGGTTGCGCCTAAAGCCCGTTAAGTAAACCGGAACGCTGGGGAGTGCCGGCACCCCAGCGTTCTTTCGACTACGTCCAGAGTGATGAATACAACATGTACATCAATCCTTATTTATTCATATTGCCGCGCACGCCCGGACAAATAGTCTGGAACTATAAAGACCACACCCAACATGAACTTGACCTGACTTACTCTTGTCGACTTGCACAACTTATCAATAACCCGGAACAGTTCGACAGACGCAACATAATAGACTCACAACTTCTGAACGCGGGCATATTAACCGTTGCAAAAATAGACAGTCCGCCATGGGGCTGGGACGAGCTGTCGAAGATTTATCATATTGGTACCCAGAACATTCCCTGTGAACAGACACCCCAGAATATTCATGAGTGGTCCAGGCAATACCTGAACCATTGCAGTGCGGTGCTGACCACACCGGCACCCGCTCAAGATCGCCCGATACTTGAAGACGCACTTCGAATCGCCCTGCCCGCCTCTGCGGCCCTGACCGTCGCCAGCCTGGGTAATGTCCTGCGCTTGAGAAAAACCTGCCGCTCCTTTACTGGCGAAGCGATCACGCTCGGCGACGTCGGCACGCTGATGTATCTCACACTGGGTTTTCTTCACCATCGCGACCATGACCGCGACGAAAGCATCGCCGAAGGCCTCGGCGCCCGTCGCAGCAGTCCCTCCGGGGGTGGACTGAATGCCTGTGAAGGCTTTCTTCTGGCACGCAATATCGAGGGCCTGGAACCGGGCCTCTACGCCTATCACCCGGCAGAACACGCGCTCAGCCGGGTCAACCCATTGCCCGAACCTGCGCTCGGCCATTTGCTGGCGGGCCAGCATTTCATCAATAACCTGCCTCTGGGCCTGTTCATCACCGCTCGTTTCGACAAGCTCTGGTGGAAGTATGAACACTCGCGCGCCTATCGCATGGCGTTCGTCGAGGCGGGTCATCTGTCGCAGACCTTTCAACTGGTGGCCACGGCGCTGGGCCTGGGAACGTGGCTGACCGGGGCATTCGCTGATCGGCAGGTCGAAGCCCTGCTCAAACTCGAAGGCAGCGCTGAACAACCGTTGTTCTTTGTCGGCTGCGGTGCCAGCGACGGTCAGGCGATGTGTCAGGAAATGCGCGAGCTGTTGCTGGAGACGCGGACATGAACGTGCCATCCACGGATCTTCCCGAAGCGCCAACGTCCTGGGCGCTTCGATTCACCCTCGGCGACTGGAACAACCACGCTTCGGTACGCACCAGCCGGCACGACTACCAGTTGCCGGAAGACCTGCAGCTGCAACTGCAGACCCGCTTCTGGTTCCCGCCGGCCTTCCTGCCGTATCTGTCCCATCCGGCCATCGAAGCCGCAGGCAGCAAGGTCATGCATCGGCTGGCAGCCAGCCACCTGGTGCACTTCCTGGACTACACCACGCTGCTTGAACACCGCATCGTCAACCGCGCCGTGGAAACCATCGTCCACGGCGAGTTGCCCGCCTACATTCCTTCACGGATGAAAACCGCCGCGCTGCAGCTGTATACCGACGAGGGTTATCACGCGCTGTTCTCCCATCATCTGGCCGAACAGATCGCCGAACTGCATGGTTTTACCGGTCGCCCGCAGATGCCGCTGCGCATCACCCGCCTGACCGGTCAGATTGCCCGAACGCCGGAGAGTAAACGCCCACTGGCATGGTTTCTGCTGGGTTTCGTCTCGGAAACCATCATTGCCCGGGAGCTGCTGGATGTGTGTCGGGAAACGCTGGTCAGCAGCGTGAATGACATGTTGCGCGATCACCTCGCTGACGAAGCGCGCCACAGCCGGTTTTTTTCCGAAGTCTTCCACTACCTCTGGTTGACCCTGAACAGCCGCCAGCGCGCCTTCGTTGCCAGAACCTTGCTGGAGACCCTGGCGACCTTCTTCGAAGTGGACGAGCAATGGCTGCACCAAAGCCTGCGCCGCGCCGGTATCGGCGAAGGTGCGATCAAGGAAATCCTCGACAGCCTGACCAACGAGCACGCCAGCCGCCAGCGTGCCAGATCCGGAGCCGTGGCCACACTTGCCGCACTCGAAAGGGCCGGATTTTTCGCGCTACCCAACAACCGCAAACTTTTCGCCAAGGCAGGACTGATCGATGCGTGAAGGAAGAAAGGCAGTAACAACCCGACAACGCCGCGGGGCGGTCAGTCTGCTGTTGGCCATGGTGCTGCTGGGGGTGTTTCCGCTGGATGTTCTGCTGCCGTCGTTCCCGGCGCTGGCCGAACACTTCGCCCGCACTCCGGCCGACATTGCTCTGTCGATCAGCCTGTTTGCCGTGGGCATTGCCTTCGCCCAGCTGGTGATCGGGCCGTTGTCCGACGTCATTGGGCGCAAGGGACTTTTACTCGCCGGCATGGGAGTCTCGATCCTCGGCGCCATTGGTTGCGTGATGACCAGTCACTACACGCTGTTCATGACCTTTCGCATCGTGCAGGCCATCGGCTGCGGCTGTTTTGTCCTGTCGCAGGCGCTGGTACAGGATCTGTTCGATGGCAAGGAGCGCGACCGCCTGCGAATCCTGATGGTGACCGCCACCGGGATCTTCATCTCCCTGTCACCGCTGGCTGGCAGCTTCCTGCAAGCGGCCCTGGGCTGGCGCGGCAGCTTCTGGCTGTTCATCGCACTCGCGGCTGCGGTGTTGCTCAAGGCCTGGCTGTTTCTCGACGGTGGTCGGCCGAACGTCAACGCTACACCGCTCAATTTCCTCAGAGCCTATCGACGGGTGCTCGGGGATTTCGAGTTCGTCGGCTACTGGCTGATTTCGGCTTTCGCATTCGCCTGCCACTTCTCGTTCATCGTCATTTCGCCGTTGATCTTCATGGATCAGTTGCAGTTGTCCGCCTACGACTTCTCGCTGATCCTGCTGATCTACGGCGCGGCCTATGTAACAGGCGGAATTGCCGCCGCGCTATTGAGCCGACGCATCAGTTCTGCGCAACAGATCGTGGCCGGGTTGAGTCTGATCCTGCTGGCGGGGCTGGTGATGCTATTTCTGTCGCAGCACTTCGCGCTCTCGCCCGCCACGGTATTGATCCCGATGCTGATCTGCACCGCCGGCACCACCATCTCACGCCCGGCCGCCACCTCACGAGCCATGGACCTGTTCCCGGAGAACGCCGGTACGTCAGCCTCGGCCGGCAGCACAATCATTTTTATTTGTGGTGGGTTGATCAGCGCACTGATCAGCCTCAGTCCGAGCAATCTGCAAGCGACCCTCGGCTACAGTTTTGTTCTGCTCAGTTGCATCGCACTGGCATTGAACAAGCGGATCAGCCATCGCGCCAGCGTCATCGAAAACGACACCGTCACGCCCTCTGGCAGCGATTGAGCCTGCCAGTCGTCATGCCATACGCACCGTCGGCACTGGAACAACGCTTTGCGCCATTCCCTCCAGACGCCAGCGGTGTAGAATCGGCTGATTCATCGCCATTCATCCCCCGGCGGGTTTATGAGCTCAGGCTGAGGCAAGCGGCGATCCCGCAAAGTCATCGGCAACATCCAGGACACACGGCCATTTCTGAGTGTTCCAGACGTCAATAGAAGCTCACTCCCTTTTGATACCTGATTTAGCCGCCCGGAGTGCTCCATGCCAGATTACCGCTCGAAAACATCCACCCACGGCCGCAACATGGCCGGCGCCCGCGCACTGTGGCGCGCCACCGGGATGAAAGATGACGACTTCAAGAAGCCGATCATCGCCATTGCCAACTCCTTCACCCAGTTCGTTCCGGGCCATGTGCACCTCAAAGACCTCGGTCAACTGGTCGCTCGTGAGATCGAACGCGCCGGTGGCGTCGCGAAAGAATTCAATACCATTGCCGTGGATGACGGCATCGCCATGGGCCACGACGGCATGCTGTATTCGCTGCCGAGCCGCGAGATCATCGCCGACTCCGTCGAATACATGGTCAACGCCCACTGCGCCGACGCCATCGTCTGCATCTCCAACTGCGACAAGATCACCCCCGGCATGCTGATGGCCGCCTTGCGCCTGAACATTCCGGTGATCTTCGTGTCCGGCGGCCCAATGGAGGCCGGCAAAACCAAACTCGCTTCCCACGGCCTCGACCTCGTCGACGCCATGGTGATCGCCGCCGACTCCAGCGCTTCTGACGAGAAAGTCGCCGAGTACGAGCGCAGCGCTTGCCCGACCTGCGGTTCGTGCTCCGGCATGTTCACCGCCAACTCGATGAACTGCCTGACCGAAGCCCTCGGCCTGGCATTGCCGGGCAACGGTTCGACCCTGGCCACCCACAGCGACCGCGAACAGCTGTTCCTGCAGGCCGGCCGCACCATCGTCGAGCTGTGCAAGCGTTACTACGGCGAGAACGACGAATCCGTGCTGCCGCGCAACATCGCCAACTTCAAGGCGTTCGAGAACGCGATGATGCTCGACATCGCCATGGGCGGTTCGACCAACACCATCCTGCACCTGCTGGCGGCCGCCCAGGAAGCCGAGATCGATTTCGATCTGCGCGACATCGACCGTCTCTCGCGCAGCGTGCCGCAACTGTGCAAAGTGGCGCCGAACATCCAGAAGTACCACATGGAAGACGTGCACCGCGCTGGCGGCATCTTCAGCATTCTCGGCTCTCTGGCCCGTGGCGGCCTGCTGCACACCGACCTGCCGACCGTGCACAGCCGCAGCATGGAAGAAGCCATCGCCAAGTGGGACATCACCCAGACCACCGACGAAGCCGTGCATCACTTCTTCAAGGCCGGCCCGGCGGGCATCCCGACCCAGACCGCGTTCAGCCAGTCGACTCGTTGGGAAACCCTGGATGACGACCGTGAAAACGGCTGCATCCGCAGCTTCGAACACGCCTATTCGAAAGAAGGTGGCCTGGCCGTGCTGTACGGCAATATCGCGCTGGACGGCTGCGTGGTTAAGACAGCCGGCGTTGACGAGTCGATCCACGTCTTCGAAGGCAACGCGAAAATCTTCGAAAGCCAGGACAGCGCGGTGCGCGGCATCCTTGCCGACGAAGTGAAGGAAGGCGACATCGTCATCATTCGCTACGAAGGTCCGAAAGGTGGCCCGGGCATGCAGGAAATGCTCTACCCGACGTCGTACCTGAAGTCCAAAGGCCTGGGCAAAGCCTGTGCGTTGCTCACCGACGGTCGCTTCTCCGGCGGTACTTCCGGTCTGTCGATCGGTCACGCTTCGCCAGAGGCCGCGGCCGGCGGCGCGATCGGTCTGGTGCAAGACGGCGACAAAGTGCTGATCGACATTCCGAACCGCTCGATCAACCTGTTGGTCAGCGATGAAGAACTGGCTGCACGCCGGGTCGAGCAGGACAAGAAAGGCTGGAAACCGGTCGAACAGCGTCCACGCAAAGTGACCACCGCCCTGAAGGCCTACGCCCTGCTGGCGACCAGCGCCGACAAGGGTGCGGTGCGTAACAAGGCGATGCTCGACGGGCTGTAAGCGTCGAATCGCCAAAACAAAAATGCCCCGCCAACTGCGGGGCATTTTTTTGCCTGATGCTTGCAAACCACCCCATGTAGGAGCTGCCGCAGGCTGCGATCTTTTGATCTTGCTCTTAAAAACAAGATCAAAAGATCGCAGCCTGCGGCAGCTCCTACAGGGATTTCAGGGCTTACTGAATTTCTTCAGGCTTCACGATCACCCAGTTCTTGTCCGCCGTCACCGGCAATCCTTCCTTGGCCTGCGCCGCCGCATGCTTGGCCATCATGCCGTTCAATTGAGTCATGTATTTGTCCTTGCGGTTGACCCACAAGTGAATGCCGCCCTTGGCTACATCCACATCGTGGAACAGCATGTAGCCGTCGCTACTCGGGGTGTCGCCGCCCACCAGTACCGGTTTTTTCCACTCGTCGATGTAGGTCAGGATCGCCGCATGCTTGCCGGCCATCCAGGTCGCCGGGGTCCACAGGTAAGGGGTCAGTTCGAGGCCGAGGTTGGCCTTCTCGTCATACTTGCCGGCGGTGATCTGTTTGCGCGCAGTGGTCAGTTCGCCGGTTTCGCGGTTCTTCAGCAGCGTGGTCACGCCGATCACGTTCTGCGGTTTAACGTTGTAGCCGTACTTCGGATCTGCCGCGACCATGCGCACCAGTTCTTCGGAAGCGGCAGTCATCACGTAGACCTCGATGCCATTCTCCATCAGCTTGTTGTACAGCTCGGCCTGGCCGGTGAAGACTTTCGGCGGCTGCACATCGAGGTTCTTCACCACGTCGCCGTCGTAATAAGTGGTCGGCACCGGTTTGCCCGAGGCCATCAGCTCATCGACGTAGCCCTTGAGTTCCTTGAGGGTGAAGCCGGAGAACACCTGCGCCACCCACGGGTAGCAGACCATGTCGTCGACTTCGCACAGACGATAGTAGTAACTGAACAGGCTTTCCTTATGGTCGGCGGTGTCCTTGAACGGCATCAGTTTCAGCGAGGGATCGAGTTTGTCGCGGGTGATCAGGCCCTTGTTTTCCATGAACGGCAGCAACGACTCTTCAAGGTCGTATCGGTAGCTGGTGTTGTCCATGTCGAACACCGCGTAGTTACCCTTGTTGGCATTGGCGGCGATCATCGCGTCCAGTGCCTTGGCCTGATCCGCCGGCCAGTGCTTCAGATCGGTGGCGAATGCGTGAGCGGCTAGACCCAATCCAAGCACCACAGCGAGCATTTTCGGTGCGAACTTCATCGGCGTTTTCTCCCTGACTGAAAGACATCGACGCTAACAAATAAGTGTGACAGTCCTCGTCTGTCAGCGACCGCTTACGTCTCCTCAACGCCAGTTGCATTGCCAAGAGCGACAAGCGCTTATTCCAAAAACGACGGACGACCTGCTATTTCGGTATTAATTCATTGGAAATCAAACTGTTAGGCTTGCCGGTTCGCAGTTGCCCCAGAAGGCGACTGGCACAAGTCTTATCGGAGTCTTCATGAATCTGCCGCTGATCCTCAATCTGCTGGTGTTCCTCGCCCTGCTCTTCGGTCTGGCGCAAACCCGCCACACAACGTGGAGCCTGGCGAAAAAAGTCCTGCTCGCACTGGTGCTGGGCGTGGCGTTCGGCGTGGCCCTGCACACCGTTTACGGTGCCGGCAATCCGGTGCTGAAAGCCTCGATCGGCTGGTTCGATCTGGTCGGCAACGGCTACGTGCAGCTGCTGCAAATGATCGTGATCCCGCTGGTGTTCGCCTCGATCCTCAGCGCGGTTGCGCGTCTGCACAACGCCTCGTCGCTGGGCAAGATCAGCTTCCTGACCATCGGCACGCTGCTGTTCACCACCGCGATTGCGGCGCTGATCGGTATCGGCCTGACCAACCTGTTCGGCCTCACCGCCGAAGGCCTGGTCGCCGGTACTCAGGAAATGGCCCGTCTGCAAACCATCCAGACCGACTACGCCGGCAAGGTCGCTGACCTGAATGTGCCGCAGTTGCTGCTGTCGTTCATTCCGCAGAACCCGTTCGCCGACCTGGCCCGGGCCAAGCCGACTTCGATCATCAGCGTGGTGATCTTCGCTGCATTCCTCGGTGTCGCGGCGCTGCAACTGCTCAAGGATGACGTCGAAAAAGGTCAGAAAGTGATCAACGCCATCGACACCTTGCAAGCCTGGGTGATGCGTCTGGTGCGTCTGGTGATGAAGCTGACCCCGTACGGCGTATTGGCGCTGATGACCAAAGTGGTCGCCGGTTCCAACCTGCAAGACATCATCAAACTCGGCAGTTTCGTCGTGGTTTCGTACCTCGGTCTGGGCCTGATGTTCGTGGTGCATGGCCTGCTGGTGTCAGCGGCCGGGATCAACCCGCTGCGGTTCTTCCGCAAGATCTGGCCGGTGCTGACGTTCGCGTTCACCAGCCGTTCCAGCGCCGCGAGCATTCCGCTGAGCATCGAAGCGCAGACCCGTCGTCTGGGCATTCCGCAGTCAGTGGCAAGTTTTGCCGCCTCGTTCGGCGCGACCATCGGCCAGAACGGTTGCGCCGGTCTGTACCCGGCGATGCTCGCGGTGATGGTGGCGCCAACGGTCGGCATCAATCCGCTGGATCCGCTGTGGATCGCGACGCTGGTGGCGATTGTGACCCTGAGCTCGGCCGGTGTGGCCGGTGTTGGTGGCGGCGCGACGTTTGCCGCGCTGATCGTGCTGCCGGCGATGGGCTTGCCGGTGTCACTGGTGGCGTTGCTGATTTCGGTGGAGCCGCTGATCGACATGGGTCGTACGGCGTTGAACGTGAGTGGTTCGATCACCGCGGGTGCGATTACCAGCCAGGTGATGCAGCAGACAGACAAAGCGCTGCTGGATGCGGATGAGCATGCGGAGCTTGCTCAGGCTTGATGTAAAGCAAGATCAAAAGATCGCAGGCTTCGCCAGCTCCTACAGGGGACATGCGTAAACCTTGTAGGAGCTGCCGCAGGCTGCGATCTTTTAGGCTTTTTCCCAGACCTCGAAGTTGTACGCAGGCCTGTCGCCCTCAGGCGGATTCGGCACGTTCGACACCAGCTTCCACTGGTTCAGGTCAAACTCCGGAAACCACGCATCCCCTTCCGGGCTCAGCGCCACACGGGTCAGATACAGACGATCGGCCTGCGCCAGCCCTTGCGCATACAACTGCGCGCCACCAATCAGCATCAGCTCATCGACGCCCTGCGCTTGCGCCCATTCCTCGGCGCGCGCCACCGCGGCTTCCAGCGACGGATACACCTCCGCGCCTTCCAACACCAAATCTGGCTGGCGGCTGACCACGATGTTCAAGCGCCCCGGCAGCGGACGACCGAGCGAATCCCAGGTCTTGCGGCCCATGATGATCGGCTTGCCGAGGGTCGTGGCCTTGAAGTATTTGAAGTCCCCCGGCAGGTGCCAGGGCATGCTGTTGTCGACGCCGATCACGCGGTTTTCACCGAGGGCTGCGATCAGGCTGAGGGGGAGTGATTTAGTCATGCCGGCGAGGATACCAGAGCCTCGCTTGACCCGATAAGCGCCACAGCGGTTATGCTCACGGCTCAATTGAGCAACGGAATGGCGCGTGACTGAACTGACTCCCCTGCAAAACCTCTGGCTGACTGAAACCATCCGCCTGCGTGAAGAGCACGCAGGTCCCCTGGAGGATCTGGAAGCCAATCGTCTGGCCCGCGCGGCCGGCGGCGATCTGCCGAGCCGTATTCAGCGCCGGGCGGCGTGGCTGGCCGAGCGCGACGGGCTGAGTACGGCACTCAAGCACTGGCTGCAGGGCGCGCGTCTGGCGCTGGTGCTGCTGGTGATTTTCGCGCTGCTGAGCGGCGCCGGACTGGCCTTCGCCGCACTGAGCCAGTCAACGGTGAATGTGTTCTGGGCCTTGGGCAGCCTGCTCGGGCTGAACCTGATTCTGCTGCTGAGCTGGGCGCTGGGGCTGATCTTTGCCGGCGAACACGGCGCCACCCTCGGCCGATTGTGGCTGTGGCTCAGCGAAAAACTTGCCCGCGACGCCAAGGCCGCGCAACTCGCACCGGCCCTACTGCTGATGTTACAGCGCAGAAAGCTCAATCGCTGGGCCCTCGGCACATTGGTCAATGGCCTGTGGTTGCTGGCGATGCTCAGCGCACTGGTGCTGCTGCTGACGCTGATGGCGACCCGGCGCTATGGCTTCGTCTGGGAAACCACGATCCTCAGCGCGGATACGTTCATCAACCTGACCCAAGCCCTTGGCGCTCTGCCGGCGCTGCTCGGTTTCAACGTACCCAGCGTGGAAATGATCCGTGCCAGTGGCGACGCGGCGCTGGGTATCGAAAGCGCGCGACAGGCCTGGGCGACCTGGCTGGTTGGCGTGCTGGTGGTCTACGGCGTGCTGCCGCGTCTACTGCTGGCGACATTTTGTTTGTGGCGCTGGAATCGCGGCAAAGCCGCACTGACGCTGGACCTGAACCTGCCCGGCTACGCCCAGTTGCGCGAACGGCTGATGCCAACCAGCGAACGCCTTGGCATTAACGACGCCGCGCCTGAGCAGTTGCATCGCGTCGAAAGCAGCGTCAGCGAACACGCCAGCGAGGGTGCCCTGCTGGTCGCCATCGAACTCGACGATCAACGCTCCTGGCCGCCAGCGCTGCCGAAAACCGTGAGCAACGCCGGCATCCTCGACAGCCGCGAATCGCGCAACAAACTGCTCGAACAACTCAGCCGTTTCCCTCCGGCGCGCCTGCTGATCGCCTGCGATCCACGGCGCTCGCCGGATCGCGGCAGCCTCGCGCTGATCGCCGAACTGGCGCGCAACGCCAGCGCCACCCGCGTCTGGCTGCTGCAAGCACCACCCGGCGAAGCGCTGGACAGCGCCCGCCTCGGCGACTGGCACGTCGCGCTGCAACAGCTGGAATTGCCGTTCGCCGATTGCGCACCGATGAACTGGCTGGAGAACGGTCATGACTGATGCCCGCAAAGCCCCGCTGAAACTCGCGGTGGTCGGCCACACCAACGTCGGCAAGACCTCGCTGCTGCGCACCTTGACCCGTGACGTCGGTTTCGGCGAAGTCTCGCACCGGCCGAGCACCACTCGGCATGTCGAGGGCGCGCGGTTGTCGGTGGACGGCGAGCCCTTGCTTGATCTCTACGACACGCCGGGGCTGGAAGATGCCATTGCCCTGCTGGATTTTCTCGAGCGTCTGGAGCGCCCCGGCGAACGTCTCGACGGCCCGGCGCGACTGGCGCGGTTTCTCGACGGCAGCGAAGCACGTCAGCGTTTCGAACAGGAGGCGAAAGTGCTGCGACAGCTACTCGCCTCTGACGCCGGTCTGTATGTGATCGACGCCCGCGAACCGGTGCTGGCCAAGTATCGTGACGAACTCGAAGTGCTGGCCAGTTGCGGCAAACCGCTGCTGCCGGTGCTGAATTTCGTCAGCAGCGCCAACCATCGCGAGCCGGACTGGCGCGAAGCGTTGGCGCGGCTCGGCCTGCATGCGCTGGTGCGGTTCGACAGCGTTGCGCCGCCGGAAGATGGCGAGCGGCGCCTGTACGAAAGCCTTGCGCTGTTGCTGGAAAACGCCCGTTCGCAACTGGAGCGCTTGATCGCCGATCAACAGGCCCAGCGCCTCGCCCGCCAACAAAGTGCGGCGCGTTTGATCGCCGAATTGCTGATCGACTGCGCGGCGTGCCGGCGCAGCGTGGTCAGCGACGCCGAGCAGGAACAGCAAGCCATCAGCGAACTGCGCAAAGCCGTGCGTCAGCGTGAACAGAAGTGCGTCGAGGCGCTGCTCAAGCTCTACGCGTTTCGCCCGCAGGACGCGGCGGCCAGTGATCTGCCGCTGCTGGATGGGCGTTGGGGCGATGACCTGTTCAACCCGGAAACGCTGAAGCAACTCGGCGTGCGGGTGGGCGGCGGGATTGCTGCCGGTGCCGCTGCCGGGGCTGGCGTGGATTTGCTGGTCGGCGGGATTACCCTCGGAGCGGCGGCATTGGCCGGTGCGCTTGCCGGTGGTGCACTGCAAACGGCGCGCAGTTATGGCAGCCGTCTGCTCGGCAAGATCAAGGGCCAGCGCGAGTTGACCGTGGATGACGGGGTGCTGCGGCTGCTGGCGTTGCGTCAGCGGCAGTTGCTGTCAGCGCTGGATCAACGCGGACATGCGGCGATGGACGCGGTTCAGGTCGCCACCCCGCAGGACAAGAGCTGGCGCGAGGGCAAGTTGCCGGATGCGCTGAGCAAGGCGCGGGCGCATCCGCAGTGGTCTTCGCTCAATCCGCATGCGAAGTTGAATCAGGCGGAGCGGCAGGAGCAGATTGATACTCTGGCTGCAGATCTGTAGCGCCTGATCCGGCCTCTTCGCGAGCAGGCTCGCTCCCACATTGGAGTGGTCAGAACACAAAACCCTGTGGGAGCGAGCCTGCTCGCGAATGGCGCGACGCGGTGACATGGATTACGCAGCCAGCAGCCGCGCCGCTTTCTCCTTCAGCAAACCAAGGTCCATCACCGGCACCGCCGTTTCCTTGGCCAACTCATCCCACTGGCGCATGCGCAAACTCACGGCACACAACGGATCACGCTCAAACGCATCCGCCTCAGCCTCGCTCATCACCCCGCCCTGGTACTCCAGGGTCCGGCGACTCGCTTCACTCAAGCGCTCGAAATACCCAGGCTCACGCAACGTCAGGTAACGCTTGGCCTCAACGTGATATTCCACCAGCCGCGCCATACGCTCACTGAAACCCGCCTCACGCAAATAATCCGCACCCAGCCGCTCATGGCTGACCACGCCATACCCGCCCATGTTCTCGGCGCCCTCGGCACACAAATGGCCGATGTCATGAAAGAACGCCGCCAGCACCACTTCATCATCAAACCCTTCAGCCATCGCCAACTGCGCGGCCTGAGACATGTGCTCGATCTGCGACACCGGCTCGCCGATGTAATCGCTGGCGCCGAAGCGCTCGTACAACCCGAATACCCGAGCGACGATTTGTGGGTGATCCATCAGATTTCCTCCAGCCACTGCGCGACATTGCGCTCCGCCAATGCCGGGCCGACGCTCATGCCGACGCCGGTGTGCATCAGCGCCACACTCAGCCCCGGGGCCGGGCGCAGCAACGAAAACGGTCCCGGCCCCCGGGCACCGTAGACGCCTTGCCAGCGCTCGAGCACTTGCACCTTGCAGCCCAGCGTCTGTTCGGCCAGCTCGAGCATCCAGTTGTCCACTTGCTCGGCATTGAACGGCGACGGATCGCTGCCGTAATGGTGCGAGTCGCCGATGATCAGCTCGCCATACGGCGTCGGGCTGATCAGCAGGTGAATGCCGTTGTCGTGCAGGTACGGTTGTTCGCGCAGGATCTGCGCCTGCACCGCCGCCGCTTCTGGCAAATCGGCGAAGGCGCCGTAGTGCACGCAGCTCAGACCGGTGAGCAAGGCGTGTTGCAGATTCAGCTCGATCTGCGGTTTGGCGCGGAGCATTTGCAGGCGGCAGATCTGCGGATCGAGCGCGACAATCGGTTCGGCCAGCAGGGTCTGATAATCGTGGCCGGAGCAGACGATGATTTGCTTTGCCGTGAAGCTGCCGGCGGTACTGTGCAGGTGCCCCGGTTCGACGTCGCGCACCAGCGTACTGAAGTGAAACTCGACGCCGAGGTCGCGGCGCAGGTAGTCGATCAACGCCGGAATCGCTTCGCGCGAGTACAGCTGTTGATCGTCCAGGCCGTGCAACGCCGCGCGGTGATGACTGAACTGACCGTGGTACAGATCACGCAGGGCTGCGCCGCGTAGCAAGGCGACGTTGTAACCGTGCTCTACGGCGCGGCCGTTGCAGAAAGCTTCGAGCAAGTGCTCTTCGACTTCGCTGCGGGCGAACAGGTACGAGCCGTTGCGCTTGAGCTGCAGACCGGCGAGTTGCGCCCAGTCGCCCCAGATCTCGCGGCTGGCCTTGGCCAGTTCGAGCATCTGACCCGGCGGCTGACCGGTGACCAGCGCCTGACCAAAGTTGCGCACCGAAGCGCCGAGGGGCGTGGCGGTGCGTTCGAAAACGCTGACCTTGAGGCCGCGTTTGGCCGCGGCATAGGCGTGGGACAGGCCGAGGATGCCGGCGCCGACGATCAGCAGGTCTTGGTGTTGGGTCATAAAAGCAATCCCGCTTTTGTGGCGAGGGAGCTTGCTCCCGCTCGGCTGCGCAGCAGTCGTAAATTCAGCAGACGCGGAGTGCCTGACACTACTCGTTTGCAGAATTTGGGACCGCTTCGCGCTCCAGCGGGAGCAAGCTCCCTCGCCACAGGCTGTGTGAGTCAGTTACTTGGCGACAACTTTCTCGGACTTGCCGTCATAGCGCTTGCGCCACTCGGTGAGGATCTCGTCGCGATTCTTCGAAGCCCAGGCGAAGTCGTTCTTGATCAGGCGCTGCTCGTAGTCGGCCGGCAGTTCGGTCTGTGGCTTGGCGATGCCCGGCTGGGCGAGGACGGCGAAGTTTTCCTTGTACAGGTCCATCGCCTCGGCGCTGGCGGAGAAGTCCGCGAGTTTTTTCGCCGCGTCTTCATGCGGGGTGCCTTTGATCACCGCAGTGGCTTCGATCTCCCAGCCCAGGCCTTCCTTCGGCAGGATGATGTCCAGCGGCGCGCCCTGGCGTTTCAGCTGTACGGCCGGGTATTCGAAGGAAATGCCGATCGGAAATTCGCCGGCAGCGGCCAGTTTGCAAGGCTTGGAACCGGAGTGAACATACTGGCCGATGTTCTGGTGCAGACCGTCCATGTAGGCCCAGCCCTGCTTCTCGCCGAAGGTTTGCAGCCAGGCGCTGACGTCGAGGAAACCGGTGCCGGACGACGCCGGGTTCGGCATGACGATCTTGCCCTTGTACTCAGGCTTGGTCAGGTCCTGCCAGCTCACCGGCTTGCTCAGACCCTGCTTCTCGGCTTCGACGGTGTTGAAGCAGATGGTCGCGGCCCACACGTCCATCCCGACCCAGGCGGGCGGGTTGGCGGCGTCGCGGTAGTTCGCGCCGATCTTGCCCAGATCCTTCGGTGCGTAGCTTTGCAGCATGCCCTGCTGATCAAGGATCGCCAGGCTCGAAGCGGCCAGGCCCCACACCGCGTCAGCCTGTGGACGGGCCTTTTCGGCCAGCAGCTTGGCGGTGATGATCCCGGTGGAGTCGCGCACCCACTTGATCTCGACGTCCGGGTTGGCCTTTTCGAACGCAGCCTTGTAGGCGGTCAGTTGTTCGGCTTCGAGGGCGGTGTACACCGTCAACTCGGTTTTTGCCGCAAAGGCATTCAGGCTGAAAGTCGCGAGCACAGCAGCGGCCAGGGCCATAGGCTTGAACATGATCGTTTTCCTGTCTTGAGTTGAGGTTGGGAAAATCAGTGACCGGGCGCGGTTTGCCGCCAGGCCTGGGAACGGCGCAGCAAGCCGCGCGAAGCCCACGCCAGCAGCAAGGACACGCCCGCCGAGGTGAACAGAATCAGGGTCGACATCGCTGCCGCGCCGCCGACGTTGCCGGCGTCATCCATGTTCAGCACCGCCACCGCCGCGAGGATCGTGTCGGGGCTGTAGAGGAAGATCGCCGCCGACACCGTAGTCATCGCCGAGACAAACAGGTAACGCACGATGTCCAGCAGCGCCGGCAGACAGATCGGCACGGTGACCCGCAGGTAATGCCGGTACAGCGGCGCCTTGAGCGACAGCGCGGCGGCTTCGAACTCGGCGTCGAGCTGGCGCAGTGCAGTGGTCGCGGTCATTTGGGCGGTGGTCAGGTAGTGCGCAATGGTGCAGACGATCAGCAGGGTCATCGTGCCGTACAGCACGTGCAGCGGGTTGCCGCTGAGGTTGAAGAAGAAGACATAACCCAGACCGAGCACCAGCCCCGGCACGGCCATCGGGATGAAACTGAGCATGCGCAGCGTCAAGTTGAGGCCGCGCTGGCTGCGGGTTTTCTCCATCAGGTAAGCGCCGGTGAAGATCAGCACGCTGCCGATCAATGCGGTGCCCAGCGCCATCTTCAGGCTGTTGCCATAGGCCAGCCAGCCGCCGCCAGCGGTTTCGTTGAACTGGTAGTGATTGAGCGACAGCGACAGGTTGTACGGCCAGAACTTCACCAGCGAGGAAAACACCGCCATGCCGAACACCAGCAGCAACGCCGCGCTGATCAGCACAACAATCGCCAAATAGCAGGCATCACGCATTTTCGACGGCGCTGGTTTGAACACTTGCGCACGGCCACTCATGGAATCGCCGTGACGCCGACGCAGCCAGGCATCGACGCCGAAGCTGAACAGCGCCGGCAGCAACAGCACCATGCCGATCAACGCGCCGCGACCGAATTGTTGCTGGCCGACCACGGCTTTGTAGGCTTCCAGCGCCAGCACTTGATAGTCGCCACCGACCACCACCGGCACGCCGAAATCGGTGATGGTCAGGGTGAACACCAGACAGAACGCGGCGAATACCGCTTGCCGGGTCGCCGGCCAGGTGATGCTGCGAAAGGCTTTCGCCGGACTGGCACCCATGCTCGACGCCGCATCAAACAGCCGCGCATCGGCCAGCGACAACGCCGACAACAGAATCATCAGCGCATGGGGGAAGGTGTAAATCACCTCACCCAGCACAATGCCCCAGAACCCGTAAATGTTGTCCGAGAGCAGTCCACGCAACATGCCTTGGTTGCCGAACAGATAAACCAGTGCGATACCCGGCAGCATCGACGGCGCCATCAAGGGCAGCAGGGAGATCCCGCGCCAGAGGCCCTTGGCCGGAATCATCGTGCGTTGCAGGGCGTAGGCAAACAGGTAGGCCAGCGGGACGACGATGGCCGCGACGCTGAGGGAAACCTTCAGGCTGTTGCCGAGCAGCCAGTGGAAATTCTCGCTGCTCACCAGCGCCTTCGCAGCGAGCCAGCCACCGCCCTGCCCGGCCTCACTGCTGAAGCCGCGCCAGAAGATCGCCAGTAACGGCAGCAGCACCGCGACACCGAGCAGCAACAGCAGCAGGAGTTTGCCGCCGAGGACGAAGATCCGGTCACCGACCTCGGCCCCGGACACTCGCCGCGCCTGCTTGTGCGGTAGCGGCAGTGCGATGTTCGCGCTCATCAGGCAAACACCTGCAGGCTGCGCGGTGGCAAGGCGACCATGATCTGTTGGGCGCCGAGGCGCGGCATGGCTTCCGGTGCCAGTTCGGCGAGCAGCGCGTGGCCCGGCAGTTGATCGAGTTCGAAGCTCATGCGGCAGCGATTGCCGAGGAACGTGATCTCGCGCACCTTGGCCGGGAACAGGTTTTCTTCGTGCACCAGCGGATTGACGTTGATCGCTTCCGGACGGCAGAACAGTCGGCCCGAAGCGCCGCTCACGCTGCCATCCGCCAGGCGCACATCCATCCCGCCAACCCGGGCGTGACTGGCGCTGCTGCGCTGGAACGGCAGCCAGTTGCCCTGACCGACAAACTCGGCCACGAACGGCGTGGCCGGGCGGTTATAGATTTCCTGCGGAGTGGCGTACTGCTCGACCCGACCGTTGTGCATCACGGCGATGCGGTCGGCCATCAGCATGGCTTCGTCCTGATTGTGGGTGACCATCAGGGTGGTGATGCCGAGGTTGCGCTGCAATTGGCGCAGTTCGGTGCACAGATGCTCGCGCACCCGGGCGTCCAGCGCCGACATCGGCTCATCAAGCAATAACAGCGACGGCGCCGGGGCCAGGGCGCGGGCCAGCGCGACACGTTGCTGCTGACCGCCGGACAACTGGCCTGGATACTTTTTCTCACTGCCGCTGAGGCCGACCAGCTCCAGCATCTGCCCGACGCGACGGCGTACTTCGTCACGACCACTGCCGGCGAGGCCGTAGGCAATGTTCGCTTCGACGGTCAGATTGGGGAACAGCGCGTAGGACTGGAACAGAATGCCGTAATCCCGGGCTTGCGGCGCGAGCTGCGAAACATCGCGGTCACCGAGGTACAACTCGCCGCTGTCCTGCTTCTCCAGCCCGGCGATGCAGCGCAGCAGCGTGGTCTTGCCGCAGCCCGACGGGCCGAGCAGGCACACCAATTCACCGGCGGCGACATCGAGGGAGACGTTATCCAGTGCGGTGAAGGCGCCGAAGCGTTTCTGCACGCCGCGCACTTTCATCGGCGCACCGGGGTTGGTCAGGGCAGTTGCGATGGCAGGATTCATGGACAAACCTCATCAAGCAGATGGGGCCAATCCTAGAGTTGTAATGCGTCCGTCATGTGGCAGTAGGGCAAAAACGGCTGATAGTGGTATTCGGGGATTTTGGTTCAGATTCTGTATTGCCTGGTCTGACGCTTTCGCGAGCAGGCTCGCTCCCACAGGGAACGCATTCCAATGTGGGAGCGAGCCTGCTCGCGAAGAGGCCAGCAAGATAGATGGAGATCTCAGGCCGGGGACATTTCCTGCGCCAGTCCGAGGAACGCCGCCGGCAACCGCGCACCCTTGCGCTCCTTGAGGCAATACAGGTACTCGGGAATCTGCGGCGCATTCTCGATGGTCAGCACGCGCAACTGCGGATCATGCGGCACTTCCTGGCGGGCAATGATGCTGATGCCGATATTGCGCAGCACCGCCTCGCGGATCGACTCACGGCTGCCGATCTCCAGCAACGGGCCAAAACTGACCCCAGCGCTTTCCAGCAACTCCTCGGTCAAACGGCGGGTGGTCGAACCCGACTCGCGCATCAACAACGTATGCCCGGCCAGCGCACTCAACGCCACATGCTCCTGCGCCGCCAGCGGATGGTTGCGATGCACCGCCAGCACCAGCGGATCGCTGCCGAGCACCCGGCGAATCAACCGCGCATCCTCAAGCAACTGCGACGACGCCGCGACATCCACACGGTAATCCTCCAGCGCTTCCAGCACCTGCTGCGAGTTGCCGATCTCCACCGATACTTCCACCTGCGGCAGACGCTCGCGGAAGGTCTTCACCAGATCGAGGATGTAATACGGCGCAGTGGCAGCGATGCGCAACGTGCCCTGCACCTGACCGCTGTTGCGCAGGAAGAACTCGATGTCGGCCTCCTGCTGCAACAGCGCCTTGACCATCGGCAGCAACCGCGCGCCTTCGTCGCTGACACTCAAGCGTCGGCCGCCACGGTAGAACAGCTCCACCGAATACTGGCTTTCCAGATTACGAATCTGCGTGGTCACGGTGGGTTGGCTCAGGCCGAGCTTTTTCGCCGCCAGCGTAATGCTGCCCAGGCGGGCGACCATATAAAACGCTTTCAGCTCGGCACTCAGCACAACCATCCCTCATCGTTTATTTGCGCAGCAGGCGCAAACCGTTGAACACCACCAGCAGGCTCACGCCCATGTCGGCGAACACCGCCATCCACATGGTGGCGAGTCCGGCGAAGGTTACCCCAAGAAAGATAGCCTTGATCACCAGGGCCAAGGCGATGTTCTGTTTCAGGATGCTCGCGGTGTCGCGCGACAGGCTGATGAACGCCGGGATCTTGCGCAGATCGTCGTCCATCAGGGCGACATCAGCGGTTTCGATCGCGGTGTCGGTACCGGCCGCCGCCATGGCAAAACCGATCTCTGCGCGGGCCAGTGCCGGGGCGTCGTTGATACCGTCGCCGACCATACCCACCCGATGACCCTGTGCATAAAGCGCTTCGATGGCTTGCAGCTTGTCGGTCGGCAGCAAGTCGCCCTTGGCCTGATCGATACCGACCTGCGCCGCGATGGCCTGCGCGGTGTGTACGTTATCGCCGGTGAGCATCAACGTTTTCACGCCCAGGGCATGCAACTGGCGGATCGCTTCGCGGCTGGATTCCTTGACCGTGTCGGCCACGGCGAACAGCGCCAGCGGACTAGAACTGTCGAGCAGCAACACCACGGACTTGCCCTGTTTCTCCAGCGCAAACAGCTTCTCTTCCAGTTGCGGCGAGCACAGGCCAAGCTCTTCGACCAGACGGTGGTTGCCCAGGTGATAAGTCTGACCGTTGACCTGGCCTTTCACGCCGCGACCGGCCAGCGCTTCAAAGTTATCCACACTGAGCACGGCGAGGTTTTTATCCACAGCCGCATTGGCAATCGCCAGCGACACCGGGTGATCGGAGCGTCCGGCCAGCGCCGCGGCAATCGCCGGAGCGCTGGCGTCGGCGGTCGGGTCGAGCGACAGGTAATCGGTCTGCACCGGTTTGCCATGGGTGATGGTGCCGGTTTTATCCAGCGCCAGATAATCGAGCTTGAAACCGCCCTCCAGATAAACGCCGCCCTTGACCAGAATGCCTTTGCGCGCCGCTGCCGCGAGGCCGCTGACGATGGTCACCGGGGTGGAGATCACCAGTGCGCACGGGCAGGCCACCACCAGCAACACCAGCGCACGGTAGATCCAGTCGAACCACACCGCGCCCATGAGCAGCGGCGGAATGATCGCCACGGCCAGCGCCAGCACGAACACCACCGGGGTGTAGATTTTCGAGAATTGATCGACGAAGCGCTGCGTCGGCGCCCGCGCCCCCTGCGCCTGCTCGACGGCGTGGATGATCCGCGCCAGGGTCGAGTTGTTCGCCGCCGCAGTCACCGTGTATTCCAGCGAGCCGGCCTGGTTGATGGTGCCGGCGAAGACTTTGTCGCCCACGGTTTTCTCCACCGGCAGGCTTTCACCGGTGATCGGCGCCTGATCGATGGTGGAACTGCCGCTGACCACTTCACCGTCCAGGGCGATGCGCTCGCCGGGTTTTACCCGCACGCGGGCGCCGAGTTCGACGCTTTTAACCTCTTGTTCGACCCAGTTGCCGTCGGCCTGCTGCACCGTGGCCTGTTCCGGGGTCATCTGCATCAGGCCGCTGATGGCGTTGCGCGCACGATCCAGCGAGCGCGCTTCGATCAGCTCGGCCACGGTGAACAGGAACATCACCATCGCCGCTTCCGGCCACTGCCCGATCAACACCGCACCGGTCACCGCGATGCTCATCAGCGCGTTGATGTTGAGGTTGCGGTTCTTCAGGGCGATCCAACCCTTTTTATAGGTGGTCAGGCCGCCGCTGAGGATCGACACCAGCGCAATGATCGCCACCACCCAGGTCGGCGCGGCGTTGGTAACGTGGATCAGTTCGGCGGCGAGCGCACCGACACCGGACAACGCCAGGGGCCACCAGTGTTTTTTTACTGGTGCCGGGGCCGGGGTTTCGACGCCCGCCTCCAAAGGCTCGGCGTGCATGCCCAGCGAGGTGATCGCCTCGGTGATCGGCGCGGTGTCTGGCAGATTGTGGGTCACGCCGAGCACGCGATTGATCAGGTTGAATTCCAGCTGCTGCACACCGGCCAGTTTGCCGAGTTTGTTCTGGATCAGTGTCTGCTCGGTCGGGCAGTCCATCGCCTCGATGCGGAAGCTGCTCAACCGGGCGTCAGCACTGGTTTTCTCGCTCAGTTGCACCAACGCAGGCGCAGCCGCTGTCGACGAGCAGCAAGAATCTTCGTGCGAATGAACCGGTGCCGGTGCTGCGGCTTTCGACCCGCAGCAGGAATCGCCGCCATGTTCGTGCTTATGCACAGGCTGCAATTTATGGCTGTGGCTATGATCGTGCCCGTCGCCGGGCTTGTGGGTGTGCTGGGAATCGCTCATTGGTCGCGTCCATGAAGGTGCCTGTTGCCAAGTAAAGACCCTGTAGCCACTATAGGGTCAAGCACCCATTTGGAGATGGCCGTCATGAAGATCGGAGAACTGGCGAAACTCACCGATTGCGCCGTGGAAACCATCCGCTACTACGAGCGCGAAAACCTGCTGCCTGAACCGGCGCGCAGCGATGGCAACTACCGCGTCTACACCCAGGCCCACGCCGAACGCCTGACCTTCATCCGCAACTGTCGCACCCTCGATATGACCCTCGAAGAAATCCGCAGCCTGCTGGCCATGCGTGACAGCCCGCAGGATCAGTGTGCAAGCGTCAATACGTTGATCGACGAACACATCCAGCACGTGAAAGCGCGGATTGACGGATTGCTGGCCTTGCAGACACAACTGCTCGACCTGCGCCAACGCTGTGGCGAAGGGCCGGGGGCCGATCAGTGCGGGATTTTGCAGCGGCTGGAGGTGAGTGGTGGCGTCGTCGCAACCGAAGTCGAACATTCCCACGTAGGCCGCAGCCACGGCCACTGAGACTTACACAGAACCCAATGTGGGAGCGAGCCTGCTCGCGAAAGCGGTGTATCAGTCGACATCTCCATGACTGACACGCCCTCTTCGCGAGCAGGCTCGCTCCCACAGGGTTTTGTGCAACGGTTTAGACCGCCATCGGCGCGGTCATCGGCGCATGGTGCTCATAACCTTCCAGCGAGAAATCACTCGGCTCCACCAACTCCAGCCACTCCGGCTGGTACACACCGGTCTTGGCAAACTCCGGTACGCGGTCGGAGATTTTCAGTTTCGGCATGGCGAACGGCTCGCGCTTGAGCTGTTCGTTGAGCATGTCCAGATGGTTCTCGTAGACGTGCGCATCACCGATGAAATAGGTGAACCAGCGCGGCGTGTAACCGGTCAGGCGCCCGATCAGGCTCAGCAACGCAGCGCCTTCGGTGAGGTTGAACGGCGTGCCCAGGCCCAGGTCGTTGGAGCGGATGTACAGGGTCAGGGAGATCTCTTTGGTCTCTACATTCGGATGGAACTGGTACAGCAGATGGCACGGCGGCAGGGCCATTTCATCGAGCTGGGCGCAGTTCCAGCCGTGGAACAGGATGCGGCGGCTGCCCGGATCCTTGATGATCGTGTCGACGCACTGGCGCACCTGATCGATGGCTTTGTACAGCACCACGTAGGCCTGACCATCCTCTTCGCCTTGGGCGATCTGCTTGTAGCCGTTGTTCAGGGTTTGTTCGATGGCGGCGGTGTTGCTCAGCGGGATCTGCTTGTACGCCGGCCACTTGCGCCATTGCACACCGTAGATTTCGCCGAGGTCGTCTTCGCCCTGACGGAACGGGTTGGCCAGCCACTGCGCGTTTTCGTTGGCGTTCTGGTCCCAGACCTTGCAGCCCAGCGCACGGAATTCAGCGGCATTGTTCACGCCACGCAGAAAACCGCACATCTCGCCGATGGCCGATTTGAAGGCCATCTTGCGGGTAGTAATCGCCGGAAAGCCTTCCTGCAGATCGAAACGCAGCATCGCACCCGGGAAGCTGATGGTGTTGATGCCGGTGCGGTTGGCCTGTTTGGTGCCGTTCTGGATGACGTGCGAGACCAGTTCGAGATATTGCTTCATGAGTTACCTGTGTCCTTTGAGCCCCGGCGTCGCGCGCCGGGGTTCGTAGTTTAAGCGGTCGGCGCGAGCGGCGCTGCCGGCGCACGACGATAGGCCAGCCAGATCAGGAACAGCCCGCCGACGATCATCGGTACGCACAGCACCTGACCCATGGTCAGCCAGTTCCAGGCCAGGTAGCCCAGCTGCGCATCCGGTACGCGGACGAACTCGACAATAAAACGGAAAATTCCGTAAAAAAGCGCGAACATGCCGGATACGGCCATGGTCGGACGCGGTTTACGCGAGAACAGCCACAGAATCAGGAACAGCGCGACGCCTTCGAGCGCGAACTGATACAGCTGCGACGGGTGACGCGGCAACTGCGCCGGATCGCTGAACGGCGGGAAGATCATCGCCCACGGCACGTCGGTCGGCTTGCCCCACAGCTCGGCGTTGATGAAGTTGCCGATACGCCCGGCACCCAGACCGATCGGCACCATCGGCGCAACGAAGTCCATCAGTTGGAAGAACGTCTTGCCGTTACGCTTGCCGAACCACAGCGCGGCGAGCATCACGCCGATGAACCCGCCGTGGAACGACATGCCGCCCTTCCACACTTCGAAAATCAGCGTCGGGTTGGCGAGGTAGGCGCTCAGGTCGTAGAACAGCACATAGCCCAGACGCCCACCGACAATCACCCCCATCGACAGCCAGAACACCAGATCGGAGAGCTTCTCCTTGGTCCAGGTCGGGTCGAAACGGTTGAGCCGGCTCGACGCCAGCAGCCATGCGCCGCCGATGCCGACGAGGTACATCAGGCCGTACCAGTGGATTTTCAGCGGACCGATGGCCAGGGCCACCGGGTCGATCTGCGGGTAAGGCAGCATTGCGACTCCTCGTTAGAGTTGAAACCAAAATTCCCGGGCGACGCTGCCACCTCAGGATTAAGCCAGGATTGCGGCCCGTTCTGACCCAGCGGATCAGAGCAGGAAATTCAGGCCCACGCAGAACAGCAAAGCGGCGAACAGCCGTTTCAGCAAGCGCGGCGACAATCTGTGTGCCAGGCGCGCGCCGAGACGGGCGAACACCATGCTGGTCAGGGCAATGCCCAGCAGCGCCGGCAAATAGACAAAACCGAGACTATGCGGCGGCAACAGCGGATCATGCCAGCCCAGAATCATGAAACTTAACGCACTCGCCACAGCAATCGGCAAGCCACAGGCCGACGACGTTGCCACCGCCTGCTGCATCGGCACGCTGCGCCAGGTCAGGAACGGCACGGTCAGCGAACCGCCGCCGATTCCGAAAATCGCCGAGGCCCAGCCAATCACACTGCCGGCCACGGTCAGACCGAGTTTGCCCGGCACCGTTCGACTGGCCTTGGGTTTGACCTCCAGCGCCAGTTGCACGGCAATGACCAAGGCGAATACGCCGATGATCTTCTGCAGGTTCGGCCCGGAAATCGCCTCGGCGGTCAGCGCCCCAAAACCGGCGCCGAGCAGAATGCCCACGGTCATCCACATGAAGATCGGCCAGCGCACCGCACCGCGCCGATGGTGCTCGCGCACGGCATTGACCGAGGTGAAGATGATGGTCGCCAGCGATGTCCCTACCGCCAGGTGCGTGAGGATCGACTGATCGAATCCCTGCAAGGTAAAACTGAACACCAGCACCGGGACAATAATGATCCCGCCGCCCACCCCGAACAGCCCGGCCAGCACGCCCGCACAGGCGCCCAACGCCAGATAGAGCAGAAATTCCATGACCGTCTCCCAGACGCATCCCCAAAACCGGAGCGGCATGGTAACGGATGCATGCCCTCCGGCTCCACTTGCGATGGATGCACGGACGCCGACTGCGTAGAGTGAGCAAAAAACACACAAGGACCACCTTATGTGCCTGATCGTTTTCGCCTGGCGTCCGGGCCATGCCCAGCCGCTGATCGTCGCGGCCAACCGTGACGAGTTCTACGCCCGCCCGAGCCTGCCGCTGGCGCCATGGGCCGATGCGCCGCACGTGCACGCCGGGCGCGATCTTGAGGCGGGCGGCACCTGGCTGGGGATCGGCGCCAACGGGCGCTTTGCCGCGCTGACCAATATCCGCGATCCACACCAGCCTCCGGCGCGTAAATCGAGGGGCGAGCTGGTGGCGCGGTTTCTCACGGGCGATGCGTCGATTGATGATTATTTAAGCGATGTGGTCGCGCGCTCGCCGGAGTACGCCGGGTTCAACCTGCTGCTGGGCAATGCCCACGAGCTGTGGCACTTCAATGCGCGGACGTCCGAGCCGGTGATGCTCCAACCCGGGGTTTACGGTCTGTCGAATGCCGGGCTGGATACGCCGTGGCCGAAGTTGCTCAAGGCCAAAGCTGCCCTGAGCGCGGTGCTGGACGATCCACAACCTGCGCGGTTGCTGGAGTTGCTGGGCGATGCGCACACCGCACCGTTTGCCGAACTGCCGGATACCGGAGTCGGGCTGGCGACCGAATCACTGCTGTCGAGCGTGTTCATTGCCAGCCAGAGTTACGGGACGCGAGCGAGTACGGCGTTGATTGTGCAGGCGGACGGCACGCGGCGGATGGTGGAGCGCAGTTTCGGGCCGTATGGCGGGCATTTGGGTGAGGTGGAGATCAATACCTGAAAGTGAGCAACCATTGTGGCTAGGGAGCTTGCTCCCGCTCGGGTGCGAAGCAGCCGCAACCCAGCCAATGCGATCTCTCAGAAGAATCTCATTGGCCGAATTGGGAGCGCTCCGCACTCCAGCGGGAGCAAGCTCCCTCACCACAGGGCCATCAGCCTTTTAAAGGGCCTTGTTGACCGCAGGAGGATTCATCTTCGACAAGCCGAGATTCTTCAGCGCCAGTTGCAGCGAGCTGTGGATAACCTGCGGATTGTCGATGGTCATCAGCTCCGCCAGCAGGTCCTTGGCCTTGCTCAGGTTGATCTGGCGCAGCATCCACTTCACTTTCGGCAGGTTGGTGGCGTTCATCGACAGGCTGTCGAAGCCCATCGCCATCAACAGCACCGCCGCTGCCGGATCACCGGCCATTTCGCCGCAGATGCTCACCGGCTTGCCTTCGGCATGCGCGTCGCGCACCACGGTTTGCAGGGCTTGCAGCACCGCCGGGTGCAGGTAGTCGTAGAGATCGGCCACTCGCGGGTTGTTGCGGTCAACCGCCAGCAGGTACTGGGTCAGGTCGTTGGAGCCGACCGACAGGAAGTCCACCTGCCGCGCCAGCTCCTTGGTCTGGTACACCGCCGCCGGAATCTCGATCATCACCCCGATCGGCGGCATCGGCACGTCGGTGCCTTCGTCGCGCACTTCGCCCCAGGCCCGGTGGATCAGGTGCAGGGCTTCTTCGAGTTCGTGAGTGCCGGAGATCATCGGCAGCAGGATCCGCAGGTTGTTAAGGCCTTCGCTGGCCTTGAGCATCGCACGGGTCTGCACCAGGAAGATTTCCGGATGGTCGAGGGTCACGCGAATCCCGCGCCAGCCGAGGAACGGGTTGTCTTCCTTGATCGGGAAGTACGACAGCGATTTGTCACCGCCGATGTCCAGACTGCGCATGGTCACCGGTTGCGGGTGGAACGCGGCGAGCTGCTCGCGGTAGATCGCCAGTTGTTCCTTCTCGCTCGGGAAGCGCTGGTTGATCATGAACGGCACTTCGGTGCGGTACAGGCCGACACCCTCGGCGCCGCGCTTCTGCGCCCGCGCCACATCGGCCAGCAGACCGGTGTTGACCCACAACGGCATGCGGTGCCCGTCGAGGGTCACGCACGGCAGGTCACGCAGGGTATCGAGGCCCAGCGCCAGTTGTTTCTCTTCTTCGACCACCTCGGCGAACTGCTTGCGCAGCACATCGCCAGGGTTGGTGTAGACCTCGCCGCGGGTGCCATCGACGATCACTTCGATACCGTCGACCTTGGCGTACGGCAGATCGACCAGGCCCATCACCGTCGGAATGCCCATGGCCCGGGCCAGGATCGCGACGTGGGAGTTGCCCGAACCGAGAACCGACACCAGACCGACCAGCGTGCCTTCCGGCACCTCGCCGAGCATCGCCGGCGTCAGTTCTTCGCTGACCAGAATGGTTTTTTCCGGGTAGACCAGGTTCTGCTGACGCTCTTCCTGCAGGTAAGCCAGCAGGCGCCGGCCGAGGTCTTTGACGTCCGACGCACGCTCGCGCAGGTAGGCGTCGTCCATCAGTTCGAAACGGTTGACGTGCTCAGTGACCACCTGGCGCAGCGCGCCCTGGGCCCACTGGCCGGTCTTGATCACGGTGGTGATTTCGCTGCCCAGCGAGGCGTCGTCGAGCATCATCAGGTAGACGTCGAACAGCGCGCGCTCTTCCGGACGCAACTGGGTCGCAAGTTTGGCGGACAAGGCGCGCATGTCGGCGCGCACGCCTTCGATGGCGGTCTTGAACAGCGCCAGTTCGGCGTCGATGTCGGTGATGTGCTTGTCCGGCACCACGTCCAGATCCGCTGGCGGCAGCATCACCACCGCAGTACCGACGGCAGCACCCGGCGAACCCGGTACGCCGACGAACTTGGCTTCCTGAATGCCCTTGCCCTGACGGCCCAGGCCACGGATCGAACCGGTGGCCTCGGCGTGGGCGATCACGCCGGCGAGCTGCGCGCTCATGGTCACGAGGAAGGCTTCTTCACCTTCATCGAACTGACGGCGTTCTTTCTGCTGGATGACCAACACGCCGACGACGCGGCGGTGATGAATGATCGGCGCCCCGAGGAAGGAGGCGTAGCGCTCCTCGCCGGTCTCGGCGAAGTAGCGGTAGCGCGGGTGATCCGCGGCGTTTTCGAGGTTCAGGGGTTCTTCACGCGTGCCGACCAGACCCACCAGACCTTCGTTGGGTGCCATGCTGACCTTGCCGATGGAGCGCTTGTTCAAGCCCTCGGTGGCCATCAGGACGAAGCGGTTGGTCTCGGGATCAAGCAGGTAGACCGAGCAGACCTGGCTGCCCATGGCCTCTTTGACGCGCAACACAATAATCCCCAACGCCGCCTTGAGATCCTTGGCGGAGTTAACTTCCTGGACGATCTTGCGCAGCGTATTGAGCATGGCTCGGGGTCGAACTCCGTCGTCAGTCGCGCGCTAAAAGGCGCGGGGCAAGCTCTTTGAGGGCGCGTCGATACACCTCGCGCTTGAATGTCACCACCTGGCCCAACGGATACCAATAACTGACCCAGCGCCAGCCATCGAACTCCGGTTTACCGGTCAAATCCATCCGCACCCGCTGCTCGTTGGAGATCAGGCGCAGGAGAAACCATTTCTGTTTCTGGCCGATGCACAGCGGTTGGCTGTGGGTACGCACCAGACGTTGCGGCAAACGATAGCGCAACCAGCCCCGGGTACAGGCCAGTATTTCAACATCTTCACGTTCCAGGCCAACTTCTTCGTTCAGCTCGCGGTACAAGGCGTCTTCCGGCGTCTCCTCGGGGTTGATTCCCCCTTGCGGAAACTGCCAGGCATCTTGATTGATACGGCGAGCCCATAGCACCTGGCCGGCGTCATTCGTCAGAATGATCCCGACATTGGGGCGGAAACCATCGGGGTCGATCACGGCAACAACCTCGCAAACGCATGTCGCCGCATTGTTCCACAAAGCTTGATAAGGCGGCAACGAAGGTTCCTACCTTATGTGCACTCTTGTGAAAAGACCGTATTCTTGTCGCCTTTTTACTGACTTTTCAGCGGGTAACTGCAATGCGCCTGGCTCTATTCGATTTGGACAACACCCTTCTGGGCGGCGACAGCGATCACGCCTGGGGCGACTATCTGTGCGAGCGCGGCTTCCTCGATCCGGTGGCGTACAAGCAGCGTAACGACGAGTTCTACCAGGATTACCTGGCCGGCCAGCTGGATAACGCCGCGTACCTGAACTTCTGCCTGGAAATCCTCGGTCGCACCGAAATGGCCGTGCTTGAGCAGTGGCATAACGATTACATGCGCGACTGCATTGAGCCGATCATGCTGCCCAAGGCGCTGGAGTTGCTGAAACAGCACCGTGACGCCGGTGACAAACTGGTGATCATCACCGCCACCAACCGCTTCGTCACCGCGCCGATTGCCGTGCGCCTGGGCGTTGAAACCCTGATCGCCACCGAGTGCGAGATGGTCGATGGCCGCTACACCGGGCGCAGCACCGACATTCCGTGCTTCCGCGAAGGCAAGGTGACGCGCCTGAATCGCTGGCTGGAGGAAACCGGGCATTCGCTGGATGACAGCTATTTCTATAGCGATTCGATGAATGACCTGCCGCTGCTGGAGCAGGTGGCGAACCCGGTGGCCGTGGATCCGGATCCGAATCTGCGGGCCGAGGCCGAGAAGCGGGGCTGGCCGGTGATTTCGTTGCGCGGCTGATTACGCCTTCGCGAGCAGGCTCGCTCCCACATTGGATCTGTGTCGTTCACAAATCCCCGTGGGAGCGAGCCTGCTCGCGAATGGGGCAACGCGGTGTGAAGCCTTAAACAGGCTTGGCGCCCATCAACCCGGCAATGGCGACAAAGCAGACAAAACTGAACAACGCCAAGGCAAAAGTGAACCTGCCAACGCCACCCGGCGCCTTGCGCAAGCGATTCAACCGCACCAGCAACCAGAACCACGCCAGCGCCGCCACGGTGTACAGCACGCTGGAGGCCAGCAGCCAGGTCTGCCCCAGCGGCCAGCCGACCAGATGCACCATGCCCCAGCCGGTAAACGGCATGCTCAGCAACGCCAGGCCCATCAACAGCCAGATGAACACCCGTGGCCGTTGCAAGGTGCGGCTGCCCGCCGTTGCATCACCTTTGCGTTTTGCCAGAAAAACCCAGACTCCCAACCCCAGCGCACCGGCCAGCAACACTACAGTGGCGACCATGTGCGCGGCTTTCAGGGCAGTTAACGTTTCCATTGTTCGATTTCCTCAGGGCCTGCCCATCAGCGTAGCCGCTCAGCCAAGAAACAACTGATAGGCCGGGTTTTCGCTTTCATCCCAGTACGGATAACCGATTTCCTCAAGCGCCGCCGGCACCAGATGGCGCTCGTCATGCGGTACTTGCAGGCCCGCGACCACCCGGCCGTCAGCTGCGCCGTGGTTGCGGTAGTGGAACATCGAGATGTTCCAGCGCCCGCCGAGCTTGTTGAGGAAGTTGAACAGCGCGCCCGGGCGTTCCGGGAATTCGAAGCGGAACACCACTTCGTCGATCACGTGCGCCGCATGGCCGCCGACCATGTGGCGGATGTGCAACTTGGCCAGTTCGTTGTCGGTCAGGTCGAGTACCGGGAAACCCTGCTCGGTCAGGCTCGCCAGCAGCGCGCTGCGCGGGTCGTTTTCCGGGTGCGTCTGCACGCCGACGAAGATGTGTGCTTCGCTGCCGGTGTTGTAGCGGTAGTTGAATTCGGTGATCTGACGCTTGCCGATCGCCTCGCAGAAGGCTTTGAAGCTGCCGGCCTTCTCCGGGATCGTCACGGCGATGATCGCCTCGCGACCCTCGCCCAGCTCGGCGCGCTCGGCGACATGGCGCAGGCGGTCGAAGTTGACGTTGGCTCCGGAGTCGATGGCGACGAAGGTCTGGCCACTGACGCCGCGCAGTTCGACGTACTTCTTGATCCCGGCCACGCCCAAGGCGCCGGCAGGTTCGGTGATCGAGCGGGTATCGTCGTAGATATCCTTGATTGCCGCGCAGATCTCGTCGGTGCTGACAGTAATCACTTCGTCGACGTAGTCTTTGCAGATGTCGAAGGTGTGCTGGCCGATCTGTGCCACCGCCACGCCGTCGGCGAAGATGCCCACGGTCGGCAGTACCACGCGCTCACCGGCGGCCATGGCCGCTTGCAGGCAGTTGGAGTCGTCCGGCTCGACGCCGATGACCTTGATGTCCGGACGCAGATATTTCACGTACGCCGCGATACCGGCAATCAGACCGCCGCCGCCGACCGGCACGAAGATCGCGTCCAGCGGTTGCGGGTGCTGGCGCAAAATTTCCATCGCCACGGTGCCCTGCCCGGCAATGGTGTGCGGATCGTCGTACGGGTGGATGTAGACGTAGCCCTTTTCATCGACCAGTTTCAGCGAGTAGGCCAGCGCTTCCGGGAACGAATCGCCGTGCAGCACGACTTTGCCGCCGCGCGAGCGCACGCCTTCGACCTTGATCTCCGGAGTGGTCTTGGGCATGACGATGGTGGCTTTCACGCCCAGCACTTTCGCCGCCAGCGCCAGACCCTGCGCATGGTTGCCCGCCGACGCGGTGACCACGCCACGGGCACGTTCTTCGTCGGTCAGCTGGGTCAACTTGTTGTAGGCGCCGCGAATCTTGAACGAGAACACCGGCTGCAAGTCTTCACGCTTGAGCCAAATGTCATTGCCCAGCCGCTCGGAGAGCTGGCGAGCGTTCTGCAGCGGGGTTTCTACGGCAACGTCATAAACGCGCGAGGTGAGGATCTTTTTGACGTACTGTTCGAGCATCGGAAAGCATCACTGGCGATTGGGCGGGACCGACGAGTCTAACCCGGCTTTTGCCCGTGCGACCACACTGAACAGGGGGTTTTAGCCGGGGCGAACACTTTGTGATGTAAACCTCATTGTGGTGAGGGGATTTATCCCCGATCGGCGGCGCAGCCGTCGTCAACCTGAGAGCGCAATATTTGGGAGGAGTGCCGGGGAGCGCTTCGCCCTCCATCGGGGATAAATCCCCTCACCACAGGAGTTTTCGCCGGGCATGGGGGCTATAATGCCGGCCTTTCCGAACTCACCTTGCCCGCTTCCGGAGCCCGCATGACCCAGGATCAACTCAAACAGGCAGTGGCTCAGGCCGCCGTCGACTTCATCCTCCCGAAACTCGATGACAAGAGCATCGTCGGGGTCGGCACCGGCTCCACCGCCAACTGCTTCATCGATGCGCTGGCCCAGCACAAGGGCGCGTTCGATGGCGCGGTCGCCAGTTCCGAAGCCACTGCCGCGCGCCTCAAGGGCCACGGCATTCCGGTGTATGAGCTGAACACTGTCAGCGACCTGGAGTTCTACGTCGACGGCGCCGACGAGAGCGACGAACACCTGAACCTGATCAAGGGCGGCGGCGCCGCCCTGACCCGCGAGAAGATCGTCGCGGCCGTGGCCAAGACCTTCATCTGCATCGCCGACGCCAGCAAACTGGTGCCGGTGCTGGGCGAATTCCCGCTACCGGTGGAAGTGATCCCGATGGCCCGCAGCCACGTCGCCCGCCAACTGGTGAAACTGGGCGGCGACCCGGTGTACCGCGAAGGCGTGCTGACCGACAACGGCAACATCATCCTCGACGTGCATAACCTGCAGATCACCAACCCGGTGGAGCTGGAAGCGCAGATCAACGCGATCGTCGGCGTGGTCACCAACGGCCTGTTCGCGGCGCGCCCGGCGGATCTGCTGTTGCTGGGCACCAGCGAAGGTGTAAAAACGCTGAAGGCTGAGTAAGCCCAGACTGCCCGAAATTAATGGGCAGACGAATAAACCTGTGGGAGCGAGCCTGCTCGCGAAAGCGCCCGTTCAGCCAACATTTTCATTGGCTGACACGACGCCTTCGCGAGCAGGCTCGCTCCCACAGTGTTTTGCGGTGTGAGTCAAGGCTGTGCAGGTTTCTTGAAGACGTAAAACAAGTTCGGCTCACTCACCAGATACAACGTTCCGTCATCATCCATCGCCATGCCTTCGGCTTGCGGCACGCTCTTGTGCAAACCCTGCCGGCCCTTGTTCAGCGACAAGGTGCTCAGCGGACGTCCATCAACATCCAGTTCCAGAATCAGCCCCGACTCGTCGGACAGCGCCAACAAATGACCGCTGCGCTCGTCGTATTGCAGGCTCGACAGATCGCGCACGAACATCCCGGCATCGCGCTTGGGGTTGTTGATCACGTGTACCGCGTAGGACTTTTCCGGATTGAAGTGCGGAAATCCGTGCACTTCATAAATCAGCATCGGGTCGCGCTCCTTGGCCACGAACAGGCGTTTGCCCACCGAGTCATACGCCAGGCCCTCGAAGCCCTTGTTGCCGCTCATGTGCACGCCAAGTGTCATCTGTTCGACATCCGCCGCATCGAGGAACGTGGTGTCATGCTCCAGTCGGATCTTGATCAGGCGCTGCTGGCGCTCGTCTGTGATTACGTAGGTGTCGGCACTGATGAACTCCACTGCTTCCGGATCGCCGAAGCCGATCAAGGCGACACGGCGCAGGATAGTGCCGTCCAGCGACAGCTCGATCAGTTCGGCATTCTTGTTGGTCACCGTGAACAGGCTCTTGCGCACCGGATCGTAAGTCAGCGCCGAGACATCGTCGTTCAGCCCGTCGATGACCTTCGCTTCGATCTGCACCCGGTACTGATCGAGTCCGATGGCGTCACTGCTCATCGGCTGCCAGAGCGTATGCAAATTGAACCAGGCTCGCTCGAACAGACGCATGTATTGGCCGATCGCAACCAGCGCGATCAGGGCAATCACCGACAGGATGATGAACAGAGGCTTGGGGCGGGCAAGTCGACGCATTCGGGCAGGCTCGGAATCAAAACAGGCGGATGAAATATCACGCCTGTCTGAACTGAAGCTTAATGGCCACTTGCCCTTGTCCACAACAGAACCGTGTAGGAGCTGCCGCAGGCTGCGATCTTTTGATCTTGATCTTGAAAAACAAAAGCAAAAGATCGCAGCCTGCGGCAGCTCCTACAGGGAGAGATTCAGGTGGTTATTTCTGCTTTTCGAAGCGGTAGAACAGGTTCGGTTCGCTGACCATGTACAGCGTACCGGCATCATCCATGGTCACGCCTTCGGCGCGAGGGATGGTGTTCTTCAAACCGTTGAAGCCGCCCAGCAGGGTCATGAAGCTGACTTGCTCGCCCTTCTCGTCCAGCTCCAGCAACAGATGCGAATCGGCGGACAGCACCAGGGTGTGGCCGGTACGCGGGTCGATGGCCAGCGCCGAGAGGTTGCGGATATCCAGCTCATCATTGGCCAGCTTCTGCTTGTCACCCTTGAGGATCGCGCTGCCGTCGCTTTTCCAGGTGAACAGCGCCGGTGGCCGTTCTTCGCCCAGCAGCAACTGTTGATTGCGCGGATCCCAGGTAATCGCCTCGAACGCCTTGTTCTGGTCTTTCGAGGGGCCCAGGTCGTATTTCGGGAATTGGTCGCGCTTCAGTTCACGGGTTTCGGCATCGACCTTGACGATGGAGAGCAGGTGTTCGCGCTCATCGACGATCGCCATCAGGCCGTTTTGCAACACGGTTACGCCTTCCGGATTGCTCCAGCCCACCAGCGGCATCTTGCGTAGCACATCACCCTGCAGGGTCAGTTCGACCAGAAACGGGTTCTTGCCCATCACTGAAAACAGGGTTTTGGTCTGCGGGTTGTAGGACAGGTCAGAGGCCTCGTCCTTTTCCATGCCCGGCAGCAGTTTGCCGTCGATGACCACACGATAGTCCGGCAACCAGATGCTCGCTTTTTGCTCGGCCTGGCTTTCGAAACGCTCGCGCAACCAGAGCAGGCCACGGTCGTCCCAATGCATGGCAAACGCCAGGCCATACGCGGCGGCAAGCACCAGCAACAGCCAGACATACCAGCGCAGGGCAAAACGTGAGCGACGAGGAGGATTGAGCTGTGTTTGAGCTGACATCAGGGACGCGTTCCGAAAATTCAGGCTATGGGTAATAGCACAAAGAGGCCGGCTCAGACGCCAGAATGAGAGGAATTATCCGGACAGAATGTGAAAAAAACGGCAAATGACGGGATTGGCGTGTGCCGCCAACCTTCTTCAGGACACCACAAAGCGATGTGGGAGCGAGCCTGCTCGCGAAGACGAAGTATCAGTCAACAATGATGTCGACTGACCTGGCGCCTTCGCGAGCAGGCTCGCTCCCACAAGGGATTTGCGGCGTGGCGATTAACGTACGCTGCTGCTGAAGCGGCTCGCGCCAACCAGTTCCAGGACGATGTCGTCGCCGACGTTCAACGGGCCGACGCCCACTGGCGTGCCGGTGAGGATCACGTCGCCGGCCTGCAGCGAAAAGCAGCCGGCCATGTGCTGGATCATCGGCACGATCGGGTTGAGCATCGCGCTGCTGTTGCCGTCCTGACGCACTTCACCGTTGATGGTCAGGCGAATGCCGATGTCGGTCAGGTCTGGGAACGTGCTGCCGACCACGAACGGCGCGATCACCGCCGCGCCGTCGAACGACTTGGCGATTTCCCATGGCAGGCCCTTGGACTTGAGCTCGGCCTGCTTGTCGCGCAGGGTCAGATCCAGCGCCGGGGCGAAACCGGAGATCGCATCCAGCACTTCTTCGCGGCTCGGTTTGGTCGACAGCGGCTTGCCGATCAACACGGCGATTTCCGCTTCGTAGTGCACCGAGCCGCGCTCGGTCGGAATGCTGAACCCGCCTTCCAGCGGCACCACGCAACTGCCCGGCTTGATGAACAGCAACGGTTCGGTAGGCACCGGATTGTCCAGTTCCTTGGCGTGTTCGGCGTAATTACGGCCAATGCACACCACTTTCCCGATCGGGAAGTGAATGCGCGTGCCGTCGACGTACTGGTGCTGATAGCTCATTTACCGACTCCTGCCTTCATTGATTCAGGGGATTGCCAATCAAACCGCGAAGATCTTGCCCGGGTTCATGATGCCGTTCGGGTCGAACACCGCTTTGACCGCCTTCATGTACTCGATTTCGACCGGCGAACGGCTGTACGTCAAGTAGTCGCGCTTGGTCATGCCCACGCCATGTTCGGCGGAGATCGAACCGTTGTATTTCTCGACGGTTTCGAACACCCACTTGTTGACGGTCGCACACTTGGCGAAGAACTCGTCCTTGCTCAGGTTATTCGGCTTGAGGATGTTCAGGTGCAGGTTGCCGTCGCCAATGTGGCCGAACCAGACAATTTCGAAATCCGGGTAATGTTCACCGACGATCGCGTCGATTTCCTGCAGAAACGCCGGCACTTTCGACACGGTGACCGAGATGTCGTTCTTGTACGGCGTCCAGTGCGAGATGGTTTCGGAAATGTACTCGCGCAGCTTCCACAGGTTGTGCAGCTGGGTTTCGCTCTGGCTCATCACGCCGTCCAGCACCCAGCCCTGCTCGACGCAGTGCTCGAAGGTTTCCAGCGCGGTGTTGGCCACTTCTTCGCTGGTGGCCTCGAATTCCAGCAACGCATAGAACGGGCACTCGGTGTCGAACGGCGCCGGTACGTCGCCACGGCCCAGCACTTTGGCCAGGGCCTTGTCGGAGAAGAATTCGAACGCGGTCAGGTCAAGCTTGCCCTGAAAGGCGTGCAGCACCGGCATGATCGAGTCGAAATCAGCGGTGCCGAGAACCATCGCCGTAAGGTTTTTCGGCGCGCGATCCAGACGCATGGTCGCTTCGACCACAAAACCCAAAGTGCCCTCGGCACCAATGAATAACTGGCGCAGGTCGTAACCGGTGGCGTTCTTGATCAGGTCTTTGTTCAGCTCCAGCACATCGCCCTTGCCGGTGACCACTTTCAGGCCAGCGACCCAGTTACGGGTCATGCCGTAGCGAATCACCTTGATCCCGCCGGCATTGGTGCCGATGTTGCCGCCAATCTGACTGGAACCGGCCGACGCGAAGTCCACCGGGTAGTACAGGCCGCTTTCATCGGCGACGTTTTGCAGGTGTTCGGTGACCACGCCCGGCTGGCACACGGCGGTGCGATCGGTGAGGTTCACGTCGAGAATCTGGTTCATGTAGTCGAACGACACCACCACTTCGCCATTCGCTGCGACGGCGGCGGCGGACAGCCCGGTGCGCCCGCCGGATGGCACCAGCGCCACTTTGTGGGTATTGGCCCAGCGGACGACGGCCTGCACCTGCTCGATGGTCTTGGGAAACACGATGGCGCTTGGCGCGGGAGCAAAGTGCTTGGTCCAATCCTTGCCGTACGCATTCAGGGAGTCGGCGTCGGTCAGGACCTTGCCAGGCTCGACCAGGGTCTTCAGTTCATCAATCAGGGCAGGATTGGTCATCGACAGAACTCTCGAACAATTCATGGTCATCCTGAAGACGCTTCACGTCGCAGGAATGAGTGTTTCGCGGGGTGGCTATGCTAGCATACCGACCCCGCAGGCCAGTGCCCAAGGCCAGTTCTGCGGTGACGGCTTTCTTGTCGTCCAGGTCAATGTCTGTTGACCATTTCCTGCCATTTTTCTCCGGGATACAGGTTTACGCAGATGAGCAAGACTTCTCTCGATAAGAGCAAGATCAAGTTCCTTCTTCTCGAAGGCGTCCACCAATCGGCTGTCGACGTCCTCAAGGCGGCGGGCTACACCAGCATCGAATACCTGACAGGCTCCTTGCCGGAAGCCGAGCTCAAGGAAAAGATCGCTGATGCTCACTTCATCGGCATTCGTTCGCGCACCCAACTGACCGAAGAGATCTTCGATCACGCGAAGAAGCTGGTCGCGGTCGGCTGTTTCTGCATCGGCACCAACCAGGTCGACCTGAGTGCTGCCCGCGAACGCGGTATCGCCGTGTTCAACGCGCCGTACTCCAACACCCGCTCCGTCGCGGAACTGGTGCTGGCCGAAGCGATCCTGCTGCTGCGCGGCATCCCTGAGAAAAACGCGTCCTGCCACCGTGGCGGCTGGATCAAGTCCGCAGCCAACTCCTTCGAGATCCGTGGCAAGAAACTCGGCATCGTCGGCTACGGCTCGATCGGTACGCAGCTGTCGGTTCTGGCGGAAGGCTTAGGGATGCAGGTGTTCTTCTACGACACCGTGACCAAGCTGCCGCTGGGCAACGCCACTCAGGTCGGCAACCTGCACGAGCTGCTGGGCATGTCCGACATCGTCACCCTGCACGTTCCGGAAACCGCTGCGACCCAGTGGATGATCGGCGAGAAGGAAATCCGCGCCATCAAGAAGGGCGGCATCCTGATCAACGCCGCGCGCGGTACCGTGGTCGAGCTGGACGCCCTGGCGGACGCGATCAAGGACAAGCACCTGATCGGCGCGGCCATCGACGTGTTCCCGGTAGAGCCACGCTCCAACGACGAAGAGTTCGAAAGCCCGCTGCGTGGCCTGGACAACGTGATCCTGACCCCGCACATCGGTGGCTCGACTGCCGAAGCCCAGGCCAACATCGGTCTGGAAGTGGCGGAGAAACTGGTCAAGTACAGCGACAACGGTACTTCGGTGTCGTCGGTGAACTTCCCGGAAGTGGCCCTGCCGGCTCACCCTGGCAAGCACCGTCTGCTGCACATCCACGAGAACATTCCGGGTGTGATGAGCGAGATCAACAAGGTCTTCGCCGAAAACGGCATCAACATCTCCGGTCAGTTCCTGCAGACCAACGAGAAAGTCGGTTACGTGGTGATCGACGTCGACGCCGAGTACTCGGAGCTGGCGCAAGAGAAGCTGCAACACGTCAACGGCACCATCCGTAGCCGCGTGCTGTTCTGATCGAACGCCGAGCAATGAAAAAGGGAGCCTCCGGGCTCCCTTTTTCATGCACCGCCGGAAACTTATTTGACGTTGACGGTGATTTTCTTCGAGACGATTGGCGGATCGAACGGCATGTGGCCGCTGTCGCCCAGTTCCAGCTGCAAGGTGTGCTTGCCCGGGGCCAGTTTGATCGTGGCCTCGGTCTGCGCCTTGCCGAAGTGCATGTGGTTCGCATCATTCGGAATCGGCGCGCCCGCCGCCGGCATTTGGTCGACGTCGATCAGCAGGTGATGGTGACCGGTGTTCTTGGTAACGTCACCGGCCGGTGCCAGCGCAACGTCCTTGACCCCGAACTTGACCTTGAACTCCTGAGAAACCGTGGCCCCGTCTTCGGGAGAAACGATGAACACTTCGGCACCTTTAGGCGCCGGGGTCGCTGCACTGGCCAGCACTGAAACACCCATCAACAGGCCAGCCAAGGCTGCTCGTGACATAAACGTTTTCATTCTCTTCTCCAGTTTTTCCGTAAAATCCGCGCGGTCATGACAACTTCATGACCATTCGTTGTCGAAGGCACTCGACAACCATAGCAAAGCGAGCCTGACTCAGAGCATCGCAATAATGATTTCAAAGGAGTGACCATGCGCCTTCTGCCTGGCCTGATCTGCCTGCTACCCCTTCTGAGCCCGTTGGCTCACGCCGAACTGATTGATGACATCAACGACCGTGGCGAGTTGCGCATTGCCCTTGAGGCTAATACACCGCCCTTCAATTTCAAGGATGGCGACACACTCACGGGGTTCGAGGTCGAGCTTGGGCAACTGCTGGCCAACGAGCTGGATGTACGCGCCGACTTCATCGTCACCGACGAAGCCGACCTGCTCCAGGGCGTTGAAAGCGGCAAGTACGACGTCGCGCTCAACCACATAGCACTGACACCTGAACTCAAGGATCGTTTCGACTTCAGCGAGTCTTACGGCAAGGTCGACTCGCAGCTATGGGCGAAGAAGGATGAGCAGCCACGGCCAATGGTGCTGGTGCAGGCGCTGACCGAAGAGAAGCCGAAAGCGACCCCGGTGGAGCTGGCGATTCCGTTTCAGAAGGGTAATCCGGCATTTCACGCCAGCCTGGAAGGTGCGTTGCAGCGGATCAAGGCCGATGGGCGCCTGGCGGCGCTGACCGAGAAGTGGTTCACCGAACCGTAGGAGCTGCCGCAGGCTGCGATCTTTTGATCTTGATTTTAAGGATCAAAAGATCGCAGCCTCGTTTCACTCGACAGCTCCTACAGACGGTCTGTGGTGGGCTTTTAGTCGAGGTGGGTCAGGGCCATGGCGGCCTGCTCCAGTTCAAGTTCACTGAAGACTTGAACGCCGTGCCGTTTGAGCAACGCGGCCGTCACGCCTTCGCCACTGACCTTCACCCCGCTGAACGTCCCGTCATAGGTCAGCAGATTCCCGCAGGAAGGGCTATTGGCCTTGAGCACCGCCACGCGGATGCCATGCTTTTGCACCAGTGCCAGCGCCTGCCGCGCGCCGTCGAGAAACTGCGCGCTGACGTCCTCGCCTTCGGTGGTGATCACCGCTGCCTTGCCATCAAGCACGTCGGTGCCCTGCCCGCCCGGGATTTCCGCCGCAGCACGCGGGGTCGGCAAACCACCGGCCACTTCCGGACACAGCGGCACTACACGGCCTTCGGCGATCCACTGTTCGAGCAAGTCGAACGGCCCGCTGGCCCCGCCGTCGTAACGCACGCGGTGGCCCAACAGGCAACGGCTGACCAGAATCTTCTGCATCTCAGAACGGCTCGTTGCCACGACGACGAAACCAGCCGGTCAGCGACAGGCGCTCGCGATGCGCCGGCAACACTTCATGCGGTACTTCGCCAGAGAGGAACACCACCAGGCAGCCGCCGGTGGGTTGCACGTCATGCACCCGGTCTTCGCTCAGGTACATGCGCAACTGACCACCGTCTTCCGGCAGCCAGGCGTCATTGAGGTAGACCACCGCCGAGACCATGCGCCGGTCATCGTCGCGAAAACGGTCGACGTGCTTGCGGTAGAACGCGCCCGGCGGATACAGGGCGAAGTGGCACTCGAAATCCTCAAGCCCGAGGAACAACCCGCGATTGAGCGCCTCGCGCAGACTCTCCATCAGATTCAGGTAACGGTCGCTGGCCTCGGCCTGGCCCGGGTCGATCCACTGGATGTGGTCGCCACGAATGCCCTCGCGAATCTCCGAAAACGGCCCACGGCCTACCGCTGCCGGCGCCAGTTCGCCCTCGGCCTCACGTTTGCGGCACTCGGCCGCCAGCTCACGGGTCAACCCCGCGGGCAGGAAAATGTTCTGCTGCGACCAGCCGTGTTCGGCCAGGTCGTCGACGATACGTAACAGCAGCGGGTGTTCAGAGGATATTTGCATGGCGCGCATAGTATGCCGGCGGCAGGAAATCCGACAGAGCCACGCGGCGGCTTGATACGAATTCTCGACAAGTACCGGCACCGCACGGAGAATAGTCCGCTGCTGACAGGAGTCCCTATGCGCCGTTTGCTTTTTTCACTGTTGATGTTCTGCGTTTTGCCCGCCTGGGCGGACGGCCACGATCAGTTGTACAAGATCGCCGGCTGGCCAGATCAACGTGCGCATTTCAACGATGCCCTGAGTGCCGCGCAGCAGCGCTACCAGAACAACCTGCCACCGGCGGTGTTTCAGGCCCTGGTCAACAACAGCAACCAGCGCTTCGCACCGCAGGCCATGGATCAGCGTGCCGAAGCGCAATTGCGCCAGCACTTGGCCGATCCACAACCGGCGCTGACGTTCTTTCAATCGCCACTGGGCAAGAAAATCGTCGCCGCTGAATTGCTCGCCACCCGTCGCGATCAACTGGCGAAGAACGCCAAAGGCTTGCCGAAGATGCAGGTCAGCGACAGCCGTCTGCTGATCATCGGCCATCTGGCGCAAGCGCTGCCGGCGCGCGAGGCCGGCGCCGAAGTCAGCCTGGCGATTGCCGGCGTGGCGGCGGACAGCTTGAGTTCGATGATTCCCGGCCTGCTCGGCGGCGGTCAGGCGCAAGGCATGCTGAACGGCCAGCGCCAGCGCCTGATGGAGCAGATCGGTGCCGATTTGAACAACACGCTGCTCTACGTTTATCGCGATCTGTCGGATGACGAACTGGAGCAGTTCGCGACCTTTGCCGAGTCTGCCGAGGGCAAGGCGTATTACCAGGCGGCGCTGGCAGCGATCCGGGCCGGGTTGGCGGTGGGGCAAAGCTCCTCGAACCTTGGCCAGTAATTTCTATTGCCTGAAGGGTCGCCTTCGCGAGCAGGCTCGCTCCCACAGGTGATCGCGGTCTCCTGTGGAAGCGAGCCTGCTCGCGAAGAGGCCTTAACAGACGCTAAAGATTCCGCCCCCTGATCCGCTTGTTCAGAAACTCGAAATACTCCTCGCGCATCTCCAGCGTCTCGTTCGCCAGATGATGCCGCGCCTCTGGCAGCAACAGAATCTGCGGCCGGTCGAATTTCCACTTCAGCACCTGCAGGTTGTGCTGCCAGTCCACGGTCATGTCCGCCTGCCCCTGAATGATCAGCGGCCGTCGCGGACTTTTTTTCGCGTGCTCGACGCGGATGATCCAGCGCGACAGCGCACCGACCCACGCGGTCGGCAAGCGCTTTGGCTGCAACGGATCGGCCTGCAGAAACGGCAGGAAATCCGGGTCGTTGGAGTTCTCGCTGAAGCGCCGGGCGATGCCTCGCACGAAAGGTCTGAGCAGGTAATAACTGAGCTGCGACCAGCCCCAGGCGCGCGGACGTACCAGCGGCGCCAACAGAATCAAATGGCCTTGCGCCGGGCTGCCCTCGCCATGATTGAGTACATGGTCGACGACGATCGCGCCGCCGGTGCTTTGCCCGCACAGGTGCCAGGGTTGCGGCAGGGCAATCGAAGCGGCTTCGGCGAACAACGCCTGCAAGGCGTCCTGATATTCAGAGAAATCACGGATGCTCGCCCGCGGCCCACTCGACAAACCATGCCCCTGCAAGTCGCAGGCAATAACAGCAAAATCCTGATCCAGTGCCCACTCGATGACATGCCGATACAGCCCGGTGTGATCGTAAAAACCGTGTAGCAGAAACAGCGTGCCCTTGACCTTCTCCGGCCACCAGCAATGGCTGACCAGCTCATATCCGTCCACGTCGAACCGGCCCATGCCGCGCCAGACATCGCGCTCGGGGAAATCGGTTTTATAAAACCGCTGATACGCCTTCGCCTCGTCCGACAACGGCTGCCACTGGGCCAAAGGCTTGAGGCTGGCGCGTAAATGATCGGCATCGAAAGTGTCAGGCATGCGGGTATTCCAAAGCGGTAAACAGACTTTATCGACCTGCGATATTCATCTGTTGCAGCAAGCATGGCAAGCTAGCCCCCCTTCGAGGATCGAAAAACCATGCGCTCGCCCTACCGCACCGCACTGTTTGCCAGCCTGCTCGCGCTTGTGTGCGCCGGGGTGCTGTGGGCAGCGTACGACTGGTTTCAAGGGCGCTACCTGCGCGCGTTCAGTCAGCACACCGCGGTGTTTTCCGGTGATTCGCTGCGCCTGCCGGATGAGCTGGCCGGCCCCGGCAAAATCCGCCTCGTGCACTTCTGGGATCCGGCCTGCCCATGCAACGTCGGCAATCAACAGCACCTGACGGAAATGGTCGAGCAGTTCGGTCCGCGCGGTGTGGAGTTCTTCGCCGTGCAAAAAGCTGGCAGCCACGGCCAGTTGCCCGCGACCCTGAGCAATCTGAAACACATCACGGTGTTGCCCGGTTCCGAGCAGGTACCGGCCAGCCCCGCCGTGGCGATCTGGGACCGCAGCGGCAAACTGGCGTACTTCGGCCCCTACAGCGAAGGCCTGACCTGCAACTCCAGCAACAGCTTTATTGAACCGATCCTCAACGCGCTGATGGATGATCGCCCGGTCAACGCCACGCACACCCTGGCGGTCGGGTGTTACTGCCCTTGGCCGGTGGTGGTGCAGTAAGGCATTCCGGACTTTTCGAGGACAGCGATGCACGGCACGGAAGGTCTGTGCTAATTGTTTGCAGCCCGACGGGCGGCAATCCCGCATGCACAAGGAGTCACCATGAAACGCGTCTTCACCGTTCTTGCCTTGCTCATCGTTGTCCTGCTCGCCAGCATCGGCGCCTACCTCTACAGCAAGCAACCAACGCGTCAGGGTCAGGTGGAGCTGCGCAACCTGCAGGGTTCGGTGACGGTGCGTTACGACGAACGCGGGGTGCCGCACATCCGCGCCGAAAACGAGACCGACCTGTATCGCGCCCTCGGCTACGTGCACGCTCAAGATCGCCTGTTCCAGATGGAAGCCATGCGCCGCCTCGCGCGTGGCGAGTTGGCCGAAGTGCTAGGGCCGAAGCTGCTCGACACCGACAAACTGTTCCGCAGCCTGCGCATCCGCGAACGCGCCGCCCGTTATGTCGCCAGTCTCGATAAGCAGTCACCGGCGTGGAAGGCCCTGCAAGCCTATCTGGACGGCATCAACCAATATCAGGACAGCCACGCCGCGCCGATCGAGTTCGACGTGCTGGGCATCCCCAAGCGGCCGTTCACCGCCGAAGACAGCATCAGCGTCGCCGGTTACATGGCCTACAGCTTTGCCGCCGCGTTTCGCACCGAGCCGTTGCTGACCTACGTGCGCGATCAACTCGGCGCTGATTACCTCAACGTCTTCGACCTCGACTGGCAGCCCCAAGGCGTGCTCGCCAAAGGTCACGCCAAGAAGACGCCGACCCTTGCCGCCGACGACTGGAAAGACCTCAACGCTCTCGCCCGCCTCAGCGAGCAGGCGCTGATTGAAAACGGCCTGCCGCAATTCGAAGGCAGCAATGCCTGGGTGATTGCCGGCAGTCGCAGCCAGAGCGGCAAACCGCTGCTGGCCGGCGACCCGCACATTCGTTTCTCGGTGCCTTCGGTGTGGTACGAAGCACAACTGTCGGCGCCGGGGTTTGAGCTTTACGGCCATCATCAGGCGCTGGTGCCGTTCGCGTTCCTGGGGCACAACCTGGATTTCGGCTGGAGCCTGACCATGTTCCAGAACGACGATCTGGATCTGATCGCCGAGAAGGTCAACCCGGACAACCCGAATCAGGTCTGGTACCACGGCCAGTGGACCGATCTGCTCAGCTCCGAACAGCAGATCGCGGTGAAGGGCCAGGCGCCGGTGACGCTGACCCTGCGCCAGTCGCCCCATGGCCCGATCGTCAACGACGCCCTCGGCACTGCCGCCGGCAAGACACCGATCGCCATGTGGTGGGCATTCCTCGAAACGCCGAACCCGATCCTCGAAGGTTTCTACCAGCTCAACCGCGCCGACACCCTGGCCAAGGCCCGCGCCGCAGCGGCGAAGGTGCAGGCGCCGGGGCTGAACATCGTCTACGCCAACGCCAAGGGTGACATCGCGTGGTGGGCCTCGGCGCTGTTGCCCAAACGCCCGGCCGGGGTCAAACCGGAGTTCATTCTCGACGGCAGCGGCAATCAGGCGGACAAGGACGGTTACTACCCGTTCAGCGCCAACCCGCAGGAGGAAAATCCGGCGCGCGGCTACATCGTCTCGGCCAACTTCCAGCCGCTGTCGCCGACCGGGATGGAGATTCCCGGTTACTACAACCTCGCCGATCGCGGCCAGCAGCTCAATCGCCAGCTCAGTGACAAGAACGTGAAATGGAGCAACGAGGCCAACCAGAAGCTGCAACTGGGCACCACCACCTGTTACGGCCCGCGTACCCTGGCGCCATTGCTGCCGGTGCTGCGTGAAGTGGTGAGCGATCCGGCGCAACTGAAACTGGTCGAGCAACTGGCGCAGTGGCCGGGCGACTATCCGCTGGATTCGGTGAGCGCCACCGTGTTCAACCAGTTCCTCTACGACCTCGCTGATGCGGCGATGCGCGATGAGTTGGGCAACGATTTCTTCGAGACGCTGCTATCAACCCGGGTGATCGACGCCGCCCTGCCGCGCCTGACGGCGAACGCCGATTCGCCGTGGTGGGACAACCGCAACACGCCGAACAAGGAGACTCGCGCCGACATCGTCAAAGCGGCGTGGCAGGCGAGCATGGCGCACCTGAAACAGACCCTCGGCGACAACCCGTCGGACTGGCAATGGGGCACGGCGCACACCCTGACCCATGGCCATCCGTTGGGTCAGCAGAAGCCGCTGGACCGGATCGTCAATGTCGGGCCGTTCGCTGCGCCGGGCAGCCACGAAGTGCCGAACAACCTTTCGGCCAAACTTGGCCCGGCGCCATGGCCAGTGACTTACGGGCCTTCGACGCGGCGGCTGGTGGACTTCGCCGACCCGGCACACAGCCTGACCATCAACCCGGTCGGCCAGAGCGGTGTGCCGTTCGACAGCCACTATGACGATCAGGCCGAAGAGTACATCGAGGGAATGTATGTGCAGGCGCACTTCAGCGAGGAAGAGGTGACGGCCAATACCCGCAGTACGTTGAAGCTGTTGCCGGCGCGGGCTGCGCAATAGATTTGTGCTGACGGCACCGGCCCCTTCGCGAGCAAGCTCGCTCCCACATGGGAATGCATTTCAAATGTGGGAGCGAGCCTGCTCGCGAAGGGGTCATCAGCCACACAGCAAGGACTCAGAGCAGCCCGGCAAAATTCAGCCGAAACAGCTGCGGCGTCACCCCCAACCGGCGATTGAACACACTGCGCATGTGCTGCGCATCGCGAAACCCGCACTGATAAGCCACGGTCTTCAGTGGCGCCGTGGTGCTTTCGAGCAGCACCCGTGCCGCATCGACTCGCGCACTTTCGACGAACTCTGCCGGGGTGACCCGGGCTTCGCGGGCAAACACCCGGGAAAAATTGCGCGCGCTCATGTTCGCCGCATTCGCCAGGTCGGCAATCGTCAGGTCGCCGGTGAGATTGGCCAGCACATACAACTGCACCATCGCCACCGCCGAGGTCGGCTCCGCATGCGGCGTGAGGAACGGACTGAACTGCGACTGTCCGCCCGAGCGCTGGGTGAACACCACCAGCCGTTTGGCCACGCTCAGCGCCACGTCAGCGCCGTGATCGCGGGCTAACAGGTACAGCGACAGATCGATCCCCGCCGTAACCCCGGCCGAGGTATAGAGTGCACCGTCCTCGACATACAGGCGATCGGCTTCGACCCGCGCCGATGGACACAATTGCGCCAGCGCTTGGGCATCGTTCCAGTGGGTGGTTACCGTTCGCCCGTCCAGCAGCCCCGCCCGCGCCAGCATGAACGCGCCGTTGCAGATCGAGCCAAAACGCCGCGCACGGGCACTGGCCTCGCGCAGCCAGGTGTCGAAGCCTTTGCCGAAATCCAGAAACGGTAACTGCGGGCCGCCGGCGACGAGCAACAGGTCCCAGGCGTCGAGCGCCTCGCTGAAGTGCCGGTGAGCGCTGAGGTTCAAACCGTTGGAACAGGCCATCGGGCCATGCTCGACGCTGATCACCTCCAGCCGATAGTGATCCTCAGACGGCAGAAAACGATTGGCCTCGGCAAACACATCCATCGGCCCGCTGACATCCAGCGCCTGCACGCCGGGGAACACCACGATGGCGATGGTTCTGTTCATAAGCCTCCAGGCAATCATTGTGGCGAGGGAGCTTGCTCCCGCTGGGCTGCGAAGCGGCCCCAATACCATTCAACCGGATTATGTCAGTCAATACGCGGACGCCGGATTTACGACTGCTGCGCAGCCGAGCGGGACGGTGCGACGATTCGACAAGCTCCCTCGCCACAATTGGACTGCACTCTGCCGTGCAAGGTGAGTTGGCACGATTTGCAGGTCGATTGGCAAGGATCGCAGCCATGGGTTGATTGTCCGTTCAGTGCCTCGGGGAACAGACTTTGTCCATCAGCGCCACGACGGCGTTTTCGACGAGGAAACACCTTATGAGCACGACCATTGCCGGCATCAAAATCCCCGACAGCGTCCTCGCCCGGGCCACCACCGAGTACATTCGCGACATCGAATCCGACCTGCTCTACCACCACTCGCGCCGGGTATTTCTGTTCGGTGCGCTGAGCGGCGAACGTCAACAACTGACCTACAACCCGGAGCTGCTGTATGTCGGCGCGATGTTCCACGACCTCGGACTGGTCGAGGGCTATCGCAGTGACGACGAGCGTTTCGAAGTGGATGGCGCCAACGCGGCAGCGGCGTTTCTCAAACCGTACGGGCTCAGCGATGACGACATCGAACAGGTCTGGCTGTCGATTGCCCTGCACACCACGCCGGGCGTGCCCAAACATCTGCGGCCGACTGTGGCGCTGGTGACGGCGGGTGTCGAGATGGACGTGTTGGGGATGGATTACGCGGCGTTCAGCAGTACCCAGCGCGAGGCGGTGGTGCATGCGCATCCACGCGGGGAAGGTTTCAAGGAATGCATCATCTGCGCGTTTGCCGACGGCGTGCGCTATCGTCCGCAGACCACGTTCGGTAATGTGAAGACCGATGTGCTGGTGGATCAGGAGCCGGGGTTCAAGCCGATGAACTTTGTCGAGGTCATCCGCCAATCTCCCTGGATTTCCTGAGCTCCAAAAGCAAAAGATCGCAGCCTGCGGCAGCTCCTACAGTGGAATGCGATCCCTGTAGGAGCTGCCGCAGGCTGCGATCTTTTTGCCTGTCAGGCCGCTTCCGGCGCAGGCGCGCGGCGCACGTCCGGTTGTTTCCACGAATCGGCGGCGCTTTCTTCGATGGCTTGCTGGATGGCTTTCTTGCGCGCTTCTTCGGCGCGGCGGCTGAAGAACCACACCAGGAAGGTCACCAGCGATACCGCCAGCAGAATCAGGCTGGCCACGGCATTGATCTCAGGTTTCACCCCCAGACGCACCGCCGAGAACACTTCCATCGGCAGGGTCGTCGAACCCGGGCCGGAGACGAAGCTCGCCAGTACCAGATCGTCCAGCGACAGCGCGAACGACATCATGCCGCCCGCTGCCAACGAAGGCGCGATCATCGGGATGGTGATCAGGAAGAACACCTTCCACGGCCGCGCACCGAGGTCCATGGCTGCCTCTTCGATCGACAGGTCCAGCTCACGCAGACGCGCCGACACCACCACCGCCACATACGCTGCACAGAACGTGGTGTGGGCGATCCAGATGGTGACGATGCCACGTTCCTGCGGCCAGCCGATCATCTGCGCCATGGCCACGAACAGCAGCAACAGCGACAGACCGGTAATCACTTCGGGCATCACCAAAGGCGCCGTCACCAGGCCACCGAACAGCGTGCGGCCCTTGAAGTGGGTGATGCGGGTCAGCACAAAGGCTGCAAGCGTACCCAGCGCCACCGCCGCAACGGCGGTATAGCAGGCGATTTCCAGGGAGCGCACCACCGAGCCCATCAGTTGGGTGTTGTCGAGCAGGCCGACGTACCACTTGATCGACCAGCCGCCCCACACGGTCACCAGTTTCGAGGCGTTGAACGAGTAGATCACCAGGATCAGCATCGGCAGGTAGATGAACAACAGACCCAGAACCAGCATCAGGCTGGAGAAACGGAAGCGCTTCATTCTTTACCCTCCATTTCCTTGGCCTGACTGCGGTTGAACAGGATGATCGGCACAATCAGGATCGCCAGCATCACCACCGCCAGGGCAGACGCCACCGGCCAGTCACGGTTGTTGAAGAACTCTTGCCAGAGCACTTTACCGATCATCAGGGTTTCCGGGCCACCGAGCAGTTCCGGAATCACGAACTCGCCGACCACTGGAATGAACACCAGCATGCAGCCGGCAATGATCCCGTTCTTGGACAGTGGAATGGTGATTTTCCAGAAGCTGTTGAAGGTGCTCGAACCGAGGTCGGCAGCGGCCTCCAGCAAGCTGTGATCGTGCTTCACCAGGTTGGCGTACAGCGGCAGGATCATGAACGGCAGGTACGAGTAGACAACACCGATGTACACCGCGAGGTTGGTGTTGAGGATCTGCAGCGGCTCGTCGATCAGGCCCATGCTCATCAGGAACCCGTTGAGCAGGCCGTTGTTGCTGAGAATGCCCATCCACGCATAAACACGGATCAGGATCGCGGTCCAGGTCGGCATCATGATCAGCAGCACCAGCACCGTCTGCAGCTCTTTACGGGCGCTGGCGATGGCGTAGGCCATCGGGTAGCCGATCAGCAGGCACAACAGCGTGCTGAAGAAAGCCATCTTCAGCGAGCCAAGGTACGCCGCAATGTACAACTCGTCGTCGCCGAGCATTGCGTAGTTGCCAAGGTTCAGCAGCAGTTGCAGCTTCTGCTCGGCGAAGGTGTAGATCTCGGTGTACGGCGGAATGGCCACGTCGGCTTCGGCAAAGCTGATCTTCAGGACGATGAAGAACGGCAGCATGAAGAACAGGAACAGCCAGATGAAGGGAACCCCGATGACCAACTGGCGGCCACCGGGAATTATTCGATTGAGCCGGCGTTTGAATTTGCGCATGTTCATGAGCGAAGTACCACGCCGCTGTCGTCTTCCCACCACACGTAAACCTGATCACCCCAGGTCGGACGCTGGCCGCGACGCTCGGCGTTGGCGACGAACGACTGCACCAGCTTGCCACTCGGCAATTCGACGTAGAACACCGAGTGCCCACCGAGGTAGGCGATGTCATGCACCTTGCCGCTGGACCAGTTGTATTCGCAGGTCGGCATCTCGGCGGTGACCAGCAGCTTCTCCGGACGAATCGCGTAGGTCACGGATTTGTCCTGCACCGAGGTGCTGATGCCGTGGCCGACATAGATCTGCCGGTCGAGGTCCTTGCAGGTGATGGTCGCGTGGCCTTCGGCGTCGTCGATCACTTCGCCTTCGAAGATGTTCACGTTGCCGATGAATTCGCAGACCAGACGGCTGGTCGGGGTTTCGTAGATGTCGATCGGGCTGCCGATCTGGGCGATCCAGCCCAGGTGCATGATCGCGATGCGCTCGGCCATGGTCATGGCCTCTTCCTGGTCGTGGGTCACCATCACGCAGGTCACGCCCACGCGCTCGATGATTTCCACCAGCTCCAGCTGCATCTGCGAACGCAGTTTCTTGTCCAGTGCGCCCATCGGCTCATCGAGCAGCAGCAGCTTCGGCCGCTTGGCCAGCGAACGCGCCAGTGCCACACGTTGACGCTGACCGCCGGACAGTTGATGCGGCTTGCGCTTGGCGTACTGGCTCATCTGCACCAGTTTGAGCATCTCGGCCACACGCGCATCGATCTCGGCGTTGGGGATCTTGTCCTGCTTGAGGCCGAAGGCGATGTTCTGCGCCACGGTCATGTGCGGGAACAAGGCGTACGACTGGAACATCATGTTGATCGGTCGCTCGTACGGCGGCATGTCGGTGATGTCGACGCCGTCGAGGAAAATGCGCCCCTCCGTGGGCCGTTCGAACCCTGCCAGCATCCGCAGCAGTGTGGATTTGCCCGATCCCGAACCGCCGAGCAGGGCGAAAATTTCGCCCTTTTTGATTTCCAGGGACACATCGTCCACGGCAATCGTCTCGTCGAACTTCTTCGTGACCCGGTCGATTTTGACCAACACCTGCTTAGGTGTCTGGTCGCCCTCGAGGGCTTTCTTATAGGCGCCGGAGGCAACTGCCATTTACGAAACTCCCAGAAAAAAACAGTGCAGTTCGCCCCATGCGGACGAACCCAGGATAGTTTGTGCCTTACTTGCCCGACTTGACCTTGGTCCAGCTACGGGTCATCAAACGCTGAATATTGGGTGGCAACTCGACCGACACGTAAGTCTTGTCGAGGACTGCTTGCGGTGGATAAACCGCTTCATCGGTGCGGATGGACTGCTCCATCAGCTTGTCCGACCCCGGGTTGGGGTTGGCGTAACCGACGTAATCACTGACCTGGGCGATCACCTCAGGTTTCAGCAAATAGTTGATGAAGGCGTGGGCCTCTTTGACGTTGGACGAGTCCTTCGGAATCGCCAGCATGTCGAACCACAGCGCGCCGCCCTCTTTCGGAATCGAGTAGGCGATGTTCACACCCTTCTTGGCTTCCTCGGCACGGTGCTTGGCCTGGAAGATGTCACCGGAGAAACCGATGGCCACGCAGATGTCGCCGTTGGCCAGATCACCGATGTATTTCGAGGAGTGGAAGTAGGTGACGTAAGGACGCACGGCCAGCAGTTTGTCGGTGGCCTTGGCGTAATCCTTCGGATTGGTGCTGTTGGCGTTCAGGCCCATGTAGTTGAGCACGGTCGGCATCATTTCATCGGCCGAGTCGAGGAACGCGACGCCGCAGCTGTGCAGCTTCTTGATGTTCTCCGGTTCGAACAGCACGCTCCAGGAGTCGATCTTGTCGATACCGAGCACGGCCTTGACCTTGTCGACGTTGTAGCCGATGCCGTTGGTGCCCCACAGGTACGGCACCGCGTACTGGTTGCCCGGATCGTTCTGCTCCAGGCGCTTGAGCAGCACCGGATCGAGATTCGCATAGTTCGGCAGCTGCGACTTGTCGAGCTTCTGGAACGCGCCTGCCTTGATCTGCTTGCCAAGGAAGTGGTTCGACGGCACGACCACGTCGTAACCGGTACGCCCGGCCAGCAGCTTGCCTTCCAGGGTCTCGTTGGAATCGAACACGTCGTACACCGGTTTGATCCCGGTCTCTTTCTGGAAGTCGGCCAGGGTGGTCTCGCCGATGTAATCCGACCAGTTATAAATATGCACCGTACCGGCGGCCTGGGCTCCGACAGCGATCGTCAGGCCGGCAGTGGCCAGCAGGGCTTTGCGCAAAGAAGAAAAAATAGGCAAGTGGAGGTCCTCTAATTTAGTTGGGCCCAAGTTGCCCCGTGCTGCATGACAGTCACGGTTGCCCGGCAACAAAACCGGCGCGCAACTTACCTTCGAAAAACCGATCCAGCAAAACTTTCTGTCATTTAATTGATCCGCTGACCGCCGTCATGGCGACGACAGCCAGCGGTTGCTGCTTCAAACCGGCTTATTTACCGGATTTGATCTTGGTCCAGCTGCGGGTCATTTCGCGCTGGGTAGCGGCCGGCAAGTCGGCGATCGCATACAGCTTGGCCTGCACGTCGGCTGGCGGGTAAATGCCTGGATCGCTGGTGATGTCTTTTTCCACCAGAGCGGTCGCAGCAGCGTTACCGTTCGGGAAGCGTACGGCGTTGGTGATGCCGGCCATGACTTCAGGCTTCTGCAGGAAGGTCATGAACTTGTAGGCGCCTTCGACGTTTTCGGCATCTTTAGGGATGGCGACCATGTCGAAGAAGCTGCCAGCGCCTTCTTTCGGAATGGCGTAGCTGACTTTCACCTTGTCACCGGCCTCGGCGGCACGGGACTTGGCCTGCTGCACGTCACCCGAGTAACCGACCGCTACGCAGATGTTGCCGTTGGCCAGGTCCGAGATGTACTTGGAGGAGTGGAAGTAGGTGATCGAAGGACGAATCTTGAGGAACAGGTCCTCGGCTTTCTTGATGTCTTCTTTCTTCTGGGTGTCGGTAGGCAGGCCCAGGTAGTGCAGCGCGACCGGGAGCATTTCGGTCGGCGAATCGAGGAAGCTCACACCGCAGCCCTTGAGCTTGGCGATGTTTTCCGGCTTGAGCAGCACGTCCCACGAGTCGATGGTGTCGACGCCCAGGGCAGCCTTGACCTTCTCCGGGTTGTAACCGATACCGATCGAACCCCACATGTACGGGAAGGCGTGCTTGTTGCCCGGATCGCTGACCGACACGGCCTTGAGCAGGTCCTGGTTCAGGTTCTTCCAGTTTGGCAGCTTGGACTGGTCCAGCTCCTGATAAACACCGGCCTTGATCTGCTTGGCCAGGAAGTTGTTCGACGGCACAACGACGTCGTAACCGGATTTGCCCGCCAGCAGTTTGGCTTCCAGGGTTTCGTTACTGTCGAATACGTCGTAAACGACTTTGATCCCGGACTCTTTCTCAAAGTTGGCAATGGTGTCCGGAGCGATGTAGTCGGACCAGTTGTAAACGTGCAGTACCTTGTCGTCCGCGTGAACCGCACCCGCCATCATGCCCGCGACGGACAGCGCGAGAAGAGTCTTGCCAGCAAGCTTTTTACCTAATGCCTTCATGCGTCATGCTCCAAATTTTTCTTTTTTGAACCACTTTGTTCAGCGGCCGAACCCCGACAACTGGAACTGCGGCTAGTCTGGCAAGATCGGAGGCGGTCTTTCAAGAAAAGGCCCACCTTTCTGACACCTTCGAGCGAGAGCGCCGCAGCTCCCCCGCTCGAAGCCTAGCACTTAGGCTTGCAACGCACTGAGGGTCAGGTCCAGGCACTTGCGTGCCTTGGTCACCAGCTCATCGATCTCCGCCTTGCTGATCACCAGCGGCGGCGCAATGATCATGGTGTCGCCCACGGCGCGCATGATCAGGCCGTTATCGAAGCAGAACTGCCGGCAGATCATGCCCACGCCCCGACCTTCGTAACGCTTGCGAGTGGCCTTGTCCTGCACCAGCTCGATCGCCCCCAGCAAACCGACGCCGCGCACTTCGCCCACCAACGGGTGGTCGTTGAGTTCGCGCAGACGTTTCTGCAAATACGGTGCCGTTTCGTTGTGCGCGTTCTCGATAATTTTCTCGTCGCGCAGGATCCGGATGTTTTCCAGACCCACCGCTGCCGCCACCGGGTGCCCGGAGTAGGTGAAGCCGTGGTTGAAGTCGCCACCTTCGTTGAGCACTTTCACCACTTCATCACGGACGATCAGGCCACCCATCGGGATGTAACCGGAGGTCAGGCCTTTGGCGATGGTCATCATGTCCGGTTTCAGGTCGTAGAAATCCGAACCGAACCACTCGCCGGTACGGCCGAAACCGCAGATCACCTCATCAGCGACGAACAGAATGTCGTACTTGGCGAGGATTTCCTTGATGCGCGGCCAATAGGTATCAGGCGGAATGATCACGCCGCCAGCGCCCTGGATCGGCTCGGCAATGAACGCACCGACGTTGTCCACGCCCACTTCGAGAATCTTCTCTTCCAGCTGATTGGCGGCCCAGATGCCGAACTCTTCCGGCGACATGTCGCCGCCCTCGGCGAACCAGTACGGCTGCGCGATGTGGACGATGCCCGGGATCGGCAAATCGCCCTGTTCGTGCATGTAGGTCATGCCGCCCAGGCTCGCGCCGGCCACGGTGGAACCGTGATAACCGTTCTTGCGGCTGATGATGACTTTCTTGTTCGGCTGGCCCTTGATCGCCCAGTAGTGGCGAACCATGCGCAGCATGGTGTCGTTGCCTTCGGAGCCGGAACCGGTGAAGAACACATGGTTCATGCCTTCCGGCGCCACGTCGGCGATGGCCTTGGCCAGTTCCAGTGCCGGCGGGTGCGCAGTCTGGAAAAACAGGTTGTAGTAAGGCAGTTCGCGCATCTGCTTGGCAGCTGCGTCGGCCAGCTCATCGCGGCCATAACCGATCGCCACGCACCACAGACCCGCCATGCCATCGAGGATCTTGTTGCCCTCGCTGTCCCACAGGTACACGCCCTTGGCGTTGGTGATGATCCGTGGGCCCTTCTCTTTCAGTTGCTTGAAGTCGCTGAACGGGGCCAGGTGGTGTTCGCTGCTCAGGGCTTGCCACTCACGGGTTTGCGGGTTGTTGCTGGTCATGCCAATTCTCCTTGTTATCGGTGAAGGCGCGGCTGCTGCCAGCCGCGCCCGGCGTATCAGACAGCGAAGAGCAGGTACTCACGCTCCCAGGAACTGATCACGCGCTTGAAGTTTTCATGCTCGGCCCGCTTGACCGCGACGTAGCCGGTGATGAAGGTCTTGCCCAGGTATTTCTCGATGGTTGCGCTGTTTTCCATACGCTCCAGCGCGTCTTCGATGGTCAGCGGCAGGCGCAGGTTGCGGCGTTCATAGCCACGACCGACCACCGGAGCGCTCGGATTGAGGCCTTCGACCATGCCGATGTAACCGCAGAGCAGGCTCGCGGCAATCGCCAGGTACGGGTTGGCGTCGGCGCCCGGCAGGCGGTTTTCCACGCGGCGGTTCTGCGGGCCGGCATCCGGGACGCGCAGGCCCACGGTGCGGTTCTCTTCGCCCCACTCCACGTTCACCGGCGCCGAGGTGTCCGGCAGGAAGCGGCGGAACGAGTTTACGTTCGGCGCGAACAGCGGGAGCAATTCCGGGATCAGTTTCTGCAGGCCACCGATGTGGTGCAGGAACAGCTGGCTCATGGTCCCGTCTTCATTGGAGAACACGTTCTTGCCGGTCTCGATGTCGATGATGCTCTGGTGCAAGTGCATCGCACTGCCCGGCTCGCCGGTCATCGGCTTGGCCATGAAGGTGGCGGCCACGTCGTGCTTGAGCGCGGCTTCGCGCATGGTGCGCTTGAACACCAGGATCTGGTCGGCCAGCGACAGTGCATCGCCGTGACGGAAGTTGATTTCCATCTGTGCCGTGCCGTCTTCGTGGATCAGCGTGTCGAGGTCCAGCTCCTGCAGTTCGCACCAGTCGTAGACGTCCTCGAACAGCGGGTCGAACTCGTTCGCCGCTTCGATGGAGAACGACTGACGCCCGATTTCCGGACGGCCCGAGCGGCCGATAGGCGGCTGCAGCGGATAGTCGGGGTCGTCACTGCGCTTGGTCAGGTAGAACTCCATCTCCGGCGCCACGATCGGCTGCCAGCCCTTGTCGGCGTAGAGTTTCAGGACCTTCTTGAGCACGTTGCGCGGCGACAGCTCGATCGGGTTGCCTTGCTTGTCGTAGGTGTCGTGGATCACCTGGGCGGTCGGCTCGATGGCCCATGGCACCAGGTACACGGCGTTCTGGTCGGGACGGCAGATCATGTCGATATCGGCCGGGTCGAGCAGTTCGTAATAGATGTCGTCTTCGACGTAGTCGCCGGTCACGGTCTGCAACAGCACGCTTTCCGGCAGGCGCATGCCCTTTTCGGCGATGAACTTGTTGGTCGGCGAGATCTTGCCCCGGGTGATACCGGTCAAGTCGCCGATCATGCATTCGACTTCTGTGATCTTGTGGTCTTTCAACCAATCGGTGAGCTGGTCGAGGTTGTTACTCATAAATGCCTCTGGGCTGAGTCTCCTGACATCGTGTCAGGCAAAGTTTGACGCCGTGGCGTCGCGTTAAAGGGGGCTTGCTTGCGCGCAGTGCCGGCTTACGCCTGGCACCGCGCATCGACAATGAAAGAGGAGCTTACCTGCCCTTTACGCTGGCGTTGCATTTCCTGTGCACATTCAAGGCGTGCAGAATCATGAGCACGGCTGGGGAAGCGGCACAGGCTTTGGGACTCAAAGGGATCTATATTGAAGGAAGACGCCATAAACAGAATGCTTTGCCGTACGTCCAGAATAACGGACGCTGCCGTTTGGCCTGATGCGGACGAGGACATCGTCAACTGCCCGCGAGCCTTGCGGGCTGCACTACGGACGGATTGGTCGCCACTGATGTGTTGAGCATGCAGACCGGACTGTTGCGAGCAGTCGGTGATGCCGATTAACGGCAGGCGAGACATGAAGCACCCCGGTATTATTGCTGTTATGGGTTTGATCGGAGCTTAGCCTTGTTCATTTTTTTACACAACACCCCCGTAAAAAATACAACACGGCCTGCTCAAGCCCGCGGGTGCCAAGCGTCCCAAGGACAAAAAACTGCCCCAAAGTGCCCCATAAATGCCCTCGCAGCGCTTTTTTAGGGCAAAAAAGGCCTCGCTTGACTTCGGCATGCCGTTCGGGTTGACTGAAACCAGAAAAGATCAATGATTGATATTTTTAACAACAAAGGTGTTGCATCATGTCGGTACCCCCGCGTGCCGTTCAGCTTAACGAAGCGAACGCGTTCCTTAAGGAACATCCTGAGGTTCTGTACGTTGACCTTCTGATTGCGGATATGAATGGTGTGGTGCGCGGCAAGCGCATCGAACGCACCAGCCTCCACAAGGTTTACGAGAAAGGCATCAACCTGCCGGCCTCTCTATTTGCTCTGGATATCAATGGTTCTACGGTGGAAAGCACCGGCCTGGGTCTGGACATCGGCGACGCCGACCGGATCTGCTATCCAATCCCCGATACCCTGTGCAACGAGCCATGGCAGAAGCGCCCGACCGCGCAACTGTTGATGACCATGCACGAACTCGAAGGCGACCCGTTCTTCGCCGATCCGCGCGAAGTGCTCCGTCAAGTTGTTGCAAAGTTTGACGAGCTCGGCTTGACCATCTGCGCAGCCTTCGAGCTGGAGTTCTACCTGATCGACCAGGAAAACGTGAACGGCCGTCCACAGCCGCCACGCTCGCCGATTTCCGGCAAACGCCCGCACTCGACTCAGGTCTACCTGATCGACGACCTCGACGAATACGTCGACTGCCTCCAGGACATTCTGGAAGGCGCCAAAGAGCAAGGCATCCCGGCCGACGCCATCGTCAAGGAAAGTGCCCCGGCGCAGTTCGAAGTGAACCTGCACCACGTCGCCGACCCGATCAAGGCATGCGACTACGCGGTACTGCTCAAGCGTCTGATCAAGAACATCGCCTACGACCATGAAATGGACACCACCTTCATGGCCAAGCCGTACCCGGGCCAGGCTGGTAACGGTCTGCATGTCCACATCTCGGTGCTCGACAAAGATGGCAAGAACATCTTTGCAAGCGAGGATCCCGAGCAGAACGCCGCGCTGCGTCACGCGATCGGCGGTGTGCTCGAGACCCTGCCGGCGCAGATGGCTTTCCTCTGCCCGAACGTCAACTCGTACCGCCGTTTCGGCGCGCAGTTCTATGTACCGAACTCGCCGTGCTGGGGCCTGGACAACCGCACCGTGGCGATCCGCGTGCCGACTGGCTCTGCCGATGCCGTACGGATCGAACACCGCGTGGCCGGTGCCGACGCCAACCCGTACCTGCTGATGGCTTCGGTCCTGGCTGGTGTGCATCACGGTCTGGTGAACAAGATCGAACCGGGCGCCCCGGTCGAAGGCAACAGCTACGAGCAGAACGAGCAAAGCCTGCCGAACAACTTGCGCGATGCCCTGCGTGAGCTGGACGACAGCGAGGTGATGGCCAAGTACATCGATCCGAAATACATCGATATCTTCGTCGCCTGCAAGGAAAGCGAGCTGGAGGAGTTCGAACACTCCATCTCCGACCTTGAGTACAACTGGTATCTGCATACCGTTTAAGCGGTTGTAGTGCCAAACAGAACGCCGTCAGCTGATTCAGCCAACGGCGTTTTTTTTATGGCCGCCTGCGGCGGTTCGCGAGCAGGCTCGCTCCCACAGTTAAACTCCAGTGAACATGAATACTGTGCACACAGAACCTCCCTGTGGGAGCGAGCCTGCTCGCGAAAGCGGCCGACGAGACAACACAAGAGCCGGCTCGTACAATGCCCGCTGCCCCGCAGGAGACTTCCATGACGCGTCCCGCCCCCGTTCGTAAACCCCGTGCCCGCAGCCAGGCGCGCATCGACTCGATACTCGAAGCCGCGCGCACGCTGCTGGCTGCCGAGGGTGTGGCCAGCCTGTCGATCTACAGCGTCGCCGAACGCGCGCAGATTCCGCCCTCCTCGGTCTACCACTTCTTCGCCAGCGTCCCGGCGCTGCTCGAAGCATTGACCGCCGATGTGCACGCGGCGTTTCGCGCCTGCCTGCAAGCGCCGATCGACCACGATGCCCTGCGCGACTGGCGCGACCTGTCGCGGCTGGTCGAGGAGCGGATGCTGGAGATCTACGACGAAGACGCTGCGGCCCGCCAGTTGATCCTCGCCCAGCATGGCCTCACCGAAGTGACCCAGGCCGACCGGCAACACGACATCGAACTCGGCGACCTGATGCACAAGTTGTTCGACCATCATTTCGAATTGCCGCGCCTGCCGAGCGATGTCGACGTGTTTGCGCTGGCGATGGAGTTGGGCGACCGCGTGTATGCGCGCTCGGTGCAGCAGCACGGGCAGATCACGCCGCGCATGGCCGAGGAAGGGATGCGGGTGTTTGATGCTTACATCGGGCTGTATTTGCCGCCGTATCTGCCCAAAAGAATTCTCTAGCGTCTTTACCGGCCTCTTCGCGAGCAGGCTCGCTCCCACATTTGGAATGCGGTTCCCTGTGGGAGCGAGCCTGCTCGCGAAGACCGCTCAGCCGATTTCAAGCCAGGTACAAAAAACCCCGAAGGGCTCACGCCTTTCGGGGTTGTTTTTTACTCACAGGCTTACAACTTGGCGATCGACACCTCGGTGGATTTCACGAAGGCGATCACTTCGCTGCCCACCGCCAGTTCCAGCTCCTTGACCGAGCGGGTGGTGATCACCGAAGTGACGATGCCGGAGGCGGTCTGCACGTCGATTTCCGACAGCACGTCGCCGAGAACGATTTCCTTGATCGAGCCTTTGAACTGGTTGCGCACGTTGATGGCTTTGATAGTCATGGCTTTGATTCCTGTCGTTGGAGGTAACTTGAGTTATTGAGCCCAGCGCAATTGCGTAGGCAGTGGTGAAACAGGTTCCGGCTCCGGCGGTTCGCCAGGCAGGGACAGAACACGGTTGAGCACTTCGGTCTCCAGCGCCGCCAGTCGATGCGATCCGCGCACTCGCGGGCGTGGCAGCTCCACTGGCAGGTCGAGGCCGACTTCGCCGTCCTCGATCAGAATCACCCGGTCGGCAATCGCCACCGCTTCGCTGACGTCATGGGTCACCAGCAGCACGGTGAAGCCACGCTGTTGCCAGAGGCGTTCGATCAGTTGCTGCATCTCGATCCGGGTCAGCGCATCCAGCGCACCCAGTGGCTCGTCGAGCAGCAGCAGGCGCGGTTGATGAATCAGCGCCCGGGCCAGCGCCACGCGCTGCTTCTGTCCACCGGACAAGGCGGCCGGCCATTCGTTGGCACGATCGGCCAGACCCACCGCTTCCAGCGCCTCCAGCGCTTGCGGGCGCCAGTTGCCGTTAAGGCCAAGGCCGACGTTGTCGATGATCTTTTTCCACGGCAGCAGCCGGGCTTCCTGGAACATCAGCCGGGTGTCTTCCCGCGCATCGCTCAGCGGGGCGGCACCGGCCAACAGGTCGCCGCCCGTCGGTTGATCGAGGCCGGCGAGCAGACGCAGGAACGTGCTCTTGCCGCACCCGCTGCGCCCGACCACGGCGACGAATTGCCCCGCTGGAATGTGCAGGTCGATGTCGCGCAACACCTGCCGCGCACCAAAGGTTTTCTGCAGGTTGCGCACCACCAGCGGAATCCCGCGCAGCAGGCGTGGAGGTTGTTGAGCGGTCATGCCACACCTCCCTTGGCAACCTGATAAGCCGGGTGCCAGCGCAACCACACACGTTCAAGTCCACGGGCCGCGAGGTCGGCGAGTTTGCCGAGCACCGCGTAAAGCAGGATCGCCAGCACCACCACATCGGTCTGCAAAAACTCCCGGGCATTCATCGCCAGATAGCCGATGCCGGAGCTGGCGGAAATGGTTTCGGCAACGATCAGCGTCAGCCACATGAAGCCCAGCGCAAAGCGCACGCCGACCAGAATCGACGGCAGCGCGCCCGGCAAAATCACCTGCCAGAACAGGCTGAAACCGCTCAAGCCATAACTGCGCGCCATCTCCACCAACGCCGGATCAACGTTGCGGATGCCGTGATAAGTGTTGAGGTAGATCGGGAACAACGTGCCCAACGCCACCAGGAAAATCTTCGCCGACTCGTCGATGCCGAACCACAGGATCACCAGCGGAATCAGCGCCAGGTGCGGCACGTTGCGAATCATCTGCACCGAACTGTCGAGCAGGCGTTCGCCCCACTTCGACAGGCCGGTGATGAAGCCCAGCACCAGGCCGATGCTGCCGCCGATGGTGAAACCCAGCGCGGCGCGCCAGCCGCTGATTGCCAGGTGCGTCCAGATTTCGCCGCTGCGCACCAGGCTGACACCGGCCTCGATCACCGCCACCGGTGCCGGCAGAATCCGCGTCGACAACCAACCGGCCGACACCGACAACTGCCACACCGCCAGCAACAACACCGGCAACGCCCAGGGCGCGAGGTTGTGGATAAGTTTCTTCATGGCGCGCCTCAGCTCTGCGACGCGGCTTTGGGAAGAATGTCGTTGGCCACCATCTCGCCGAACGGGCTGACGTAACCGGCGCTTTTCGGCAGTTCCGGACGCTCGATGTCGAGGTGCGGGAACAGCAGCTCAGCGACGCGGTACGACTCTTCGAGGTGTGGATAACCGGAGAAGATGAACGTATCGATCCCCAGATCCGCGTACTCCTTCACGCGGGCGGCCACGGTCGGACCATCGCCGACCAGCGCCGTACCGGCGCCGCCGCGCACCAGGCCGACGCCGGCCCACAGGTTGGGGCTGACTTCGAGGTTGTCGCGACTGCCGCCGTGCAGCGCGGCCATGCGTTGCTGGCCGACCGAGTCGAAGCGCGCCAGCGACGCCTGCGCACGTTTGATGGTGTCGTCGTCCAGATGCGAGATCAGCCGGTCGGCCGCTTGCCAGGCTTCGGCGTTGGTTTCGCGCACAATCACATGCAGACGAATGCCGAAGCGCACGGTACGTCCGAGCCTCGCGGCTTTGGCGCGCACCTGCTCGATCTTCTCGGCCACCGCCGCTGGCGGCTCGCCCCAGGTCAGGACCATCTCGACCTGTTCGGCAGCGAGATCCTGCGCTGCTTCCGAAGAGCCACCGAAGTACAGCGGCGGACGCGGTTGCTGGATCGGCGGATAGAGCAGTTTGGCGCCCTTCACGCTGATGTGCTCGCCGTCGTAATCGACGGTTTCGCCTTCCAGCACGCGACGCCAGATGCGGGTGAATTCCACCGAAGCCTGATAACGCGCTTCGTGATCGAGGAACAGACCATCACCGGCCAACTCTTCCGGGTCGCCACCGGTCACCAGGTTGAACAACGCACGCCCGCCGGACAGACGATCCAGGGTCGCTGCCTGCCGCGCCGCGACCGTCGGGGAAATGATCCCGGGGCGCAGGGCGACAAGGAATTTCAGACGCTGGGTCACCGGGATCAACGACGCGGCCACCAGCCACGAGTCTTCGCAGGAACGGCCGGTGGGAATCAGCACGCCGCCAAAACCCAGACGATCCGCCGCTTGCGCGACCTGTTGCAGATAACCGTGGTCAACGGCGCGGGCACCTTCGGCGGTGCCAAGGTAATGGCCGTCGCCGTGGGTAGGCAGGAACCAGAAGATGTTGAGGCTCATGGAGTGGTCTCCTTGGGAATTCGATTTACTGGGCTTGGGTAACCGAGCTTTGGGCCACAGCGGCCGGTGGTGTCCAGATCACGTCCTTGATGCTCAACGGCTTGGGAATCAGCTTGAGCTGGTAGAAGGTGTCGGCGATTTTCTGTTGCGCGGCGACCACGTCCGGGGTCAGGAACAGCGCACCGTAGCCCTGGCGCTTCACCGAGGTCAGGGTGATGTCCGCCGGCAGGCCGAGCAGTGGCGCGACCTGTCGGGTCACGTCTTCAGGATTGGCTTTGGACCACTCGCCCACGGCGCGCACTTCTTCGACGAGGGTCTTGATCACTTCGGGATTTTTCTGCGCGTAAGGTTTGGTCGCGAGGTAGAACTGATGGTTGTCGACGATGCCTTTGCCGTCACGCAGGGTGTGCGCTTGCAGCTGTTGCTCGGCAGCGGCCTGGTACGGGTCCCAGATGACCCAGGCGTCGACGCTGCCACGTTCGAACGCGGCGCGGGCATCGGCCGGCGGCAGGAATACGGTCTGGATATCGGCGTATTTGAGGCCGGCATCTTCAAGGGCACGCACCAGCAGGTAGTGCACGTTGGAGCCTTTGTTCAGCGCGACTTTCTTGCCCTTCAGATCGGCGACCGATTTGATCGGCGAGTCTTTCGGTACGAGGATCGCCTCGCTGTTCGGCGCTGGCGGTTCGTAGGCGACATAGAGCAGGTCAGCGCCGGCAGCCTGAGCGAATACCGGTGGGGTTTCGCCGGTAACACCGAAGTCGATCGAGCCGACGTTCAGGCCTTCGAGCAGTTGCGGGCCGCCGGGGAATTCAGTCCATTGCACGTCCACGCCTTGGGCGGCCAGACGTTTTTCCAGTGTGCCTTTGGCCTTGAGCAGCACCAGCGTGCCGTATTTCTGATAACCGATCCGTAGAGTCTCGGCCTGAGCTTGAGTAATGGCGCCGAAGGACACAGCCGCAGCAAACAGAGCGACCAGACCACGACGCAAAAATACAGTGCGCATAGCGCTCTCCTTTTGCTGTTGGGTTTTGGCTGCACCTGCTTGGCCGTTAGCGGCTGAGTAAGGTGAGTGGAGCAATTTCGGATAAGGCTTAAATGCTCCAGCGAGCACTCAACAAACGTTCATTCAACAGCCCCGGCTCCAGCGGTTTCGGCCGGCGGGCCATGGCACTGACAAACTGCTCCAGTGCTTCGTGCAGACGCTGCTCCAGCGCCGGCGCCAGTTGCGCCTGGGCACTGCCTTCGCCGTAAGCAATCTGGCTGTCCTCGGCAAAAATCCCTTGCAGCATTTCCTGGGCTTTCAATGCCGACAGCACTGGCTTGAGGGCGTAATCGACCACCAACATGTGGGCGATGCTGCCGCCCGTGGCCATCGGCAGCACAATCTTGTGGTTCAGGGCGCGTTCCGGGAGCAGATCGAGCACGGTCTTCAGTGCGCCGGAAAACGACGCCTTGTACACCGGCGTGGCGATCAGCAGACCGTCGGCGTTTTCAATCTGCGCCAGCAGGTCGAGCACCTTCGGGCTGTCGAAGCGGGCGTGGAGCAAGTCTTCGGCCGGGAAGTCCCGCACCTGATAACTCACCACTTCCACCCCCTGCTCCTGCAACCAGCGTTGCGAGCGCTCCAGCAACACCCCGGAACGGGAGCGTTGGCTGGGACTGCCACCGAGTGAGACGACCAGCATTCAGACAATTCCTTGCGCGTTAGAGACGATTCGCGGGTTGCGATCTCGCTTCGATGAGAGTGACCTTACCAGCTGATTTATATATCCATAAATCATATTTATTCATTTGGTTATGCATTTTGGAGATATACATTTCAACAAACTGCGCGCGAAAAAAAGGCCGTCGAAACAGCCTGAAATCCCCTGCTATTTGGATGCACCAAAAGATCGCAGCCTACGGCAGCTCCTACATGGATCGGCTTACTCCTGTAGGAGCTGCCGCAGGCTGCGATCTTTTGATCTTAACGATTCGGCTGCGGCGTCAGGCGCAGGTATGGTTTCACCTCACGATAGCCTTTGGGGAAGCGCCGCTTGATCTCTTCCTCATCCTTGAGCGACGGCACGATCACCACCTCCTCACCGTCCTGCCAGTTGGCCGGGGTGGCCACCTTGTAGTTGTCGGTAAGCTGCAGCGAATCGATCACCCGCAGGATCTCGTGGAAGTTGCGTCCGGTGCTCGCCGGGTAGGTGATGGTCAGGCGGATCTTCTTGTTCGGATCGATCACGAACAGCGAACGTACGGTCAGCGTGTCGTTGGCGTTCGGGTGGATCAGATCATAGAGATCGGAAACCTTGCGATCGGCATCGGCCAGGATCGGGAAGTTGACGATGGTGTTCTGGGTTTCGTTGATGTCTTCGATCCACTTGTGGTGCGAGTCCACCGGGTCCACCGACAGCGCAATGGCTTTGACGCCGCGCTTGCTGAACTCATCCTTGAGCTTGGCGGTGAAGCCCAGCTCGGTGGTGCACACCGGGGTGAAGTCGGCCGGGTGGGAGAACAGCACACCCCAGCTATCGCCCAGCCACTCGTGAAAACGAATCTTGCCGGCGCTGGAATCCTGTTCGAAATCGGGGGCGATGTCGCCGAGTCTGAGGCTCATGGTGCTGCTCCTGATGAGTTGTTGGAGAACTCAACTGTAGCTCGGGATTTGCCATCATGAAAAAGAATAAATAACTAGATATCTAGCACTTAAAGGAATATTAAACATCGTTCACTGGACGCTCGCCGCCATCGCGACGAACATCGACCCCAAGGTTCGAGAAGGCCTTGAGTAGCTGCAAAAGAGGGAAATTTCGGGACAGGCTTACGGGGGTGAGCCTGACCCGAAAATGCAAAAGCCCCGTCCGGCGCAATGCCGGACGGGGCTTTTTTACATCAGCCGCTTGAGCGCGCTATTACAGCAGCGGGATCGAGTAGCTGACGATCAGGCGGTTTTCGTCCTGGGAACGGGTATTCGCCAGGTCGGTACGCCACATCGCGTTTTTCCAGGCAACGCCGAGGTTCTTCAGCGGACCTTCCGGAATCACGTAACCGATGGTCAGGTCACGTTCCCACTCGGTTTTTTCGCCCAGCGGAGTGTCGATGTTGTTGCCACGCAGGTAGATCACGTTGGCGGTCAGGCCAGGAACGCCGATCTTGGCGAAATCGTAGCCGTAGCGAGCCTGCCAGGTACGCTCGCCAGCACGGGCGAACTTCTGGATCTGCATGTCGGTGATGGTGCTGTTCGACGAGCCGTCACCCTGGTTCAGCCAAGGGAAGTCGCTGTCGCCTTTGGTGTACTGGTAACCGGCACCGAAGGTGTGACCTTCAACCGAGTACAGGGCCAGGTAGCTGTACAGATCGTTGTCGACTTTGCCCTTGACGGTTTTGCCACCGTAGTAGCCGCTGGTGTAGTAGGCAGCGGTATCGCCGTTGGCACCGTTGTCGCGGCTGCGGTAGTAACGCAGGTCGCTTTTCAGTACGCCCGGGCCGATTGCCCAGTTGTGTACCAGACCCAGGAAGTTCTGCGAGTAGAAGTCTTTCAGCTCACCGTAGTAGTACGAAGCGGTCAGGTCTTTGGTGACCTTGTAGTCCGCACCACCGTAGTAGAACTTGTTGCTGAACACGCCTTTGTCATAGTTCGAACCAGCGTTCGCACCGGCAATCGACATGTTCTCGTTGTTGCTGGAGTTACGACCTTTCACGGCCTCGACCTGACCGGCAGTCAGGGTCAGATCCTTGAACTCGTTCGAGGTGATCGCTTCACCCTGGAAAGTTTGCGGCAGCAGACGGCCGTCGTTGTACTTGATGACCGGGTTGTTCGGCATCAGGGTACCGACTTTCAGTTCGGTCTGAGAGATCTTGACCTTGCCGGTCACGCCCAGGCTGGCGAAGTCATGCACGGCACGGTTGCCATCGCTTGGGAACACGGTGCCGCCCGACGCGGTACCGGCGGAGTTGCCACTGGTGGCCGGGCTGGAATCAAGACGCACGCCGTACAGGCCGATCGCGTCAACACCGAACTGCACGGTGCCTTGGGTGTAGCCGGAGATGAAACGCAGATCGAAGCCTTGGCCCCACTCTTCGTTCTTGTTCGCACCAGCGCCATCACGGTTGTCGGTGTTGATGTAGAAGTTACGCAGCCCCAAGGTGGCCTTGCTGTCTTCGATGAAACCGGCGGCGCCCGCCTGCTGCGCCAAAACCCCTACGGCCACAGCCAGGGCCAAGGTGGACTTGTTCATGTAAAGCTCCTCTCGTTTCTAATTCTTGTGTTCCTGGCCCGGGGTCTGATGCCCTGGATCCTAAGATGCGCGATTAGCGCCAGACCGTGACTGACAAGTCAATCGTAACCTTGTGTGTCTACGACCAAGGTCTAATCGCAGTGATTTGGTCCGTGCAGAGTAAAGACTTCCTGATAAACCCAAAAAGAATTTATTCATTCTTTTTCATATCATTTCGAAATATGGCCAGTATCGTGCCACCTCCGCCGGGAAACAGCGTATCGGCGACTAAGCTCATTCCTAAATGGTATTTGTTAGCCTTTTTTTATATCGATTAGCTTTGGCGCAACCCCGATTCGTCAAACCCTATCGAAAAGGCGACGCCATGATGGCCAAACGCGCACTATCTAGTCAATTTGTTACAGTTTGTGTATCAGCGCTGATTTCTTTTTCCGCCCATGCCGCCAACCTCACCGTTGGCTATCAAACCGGTATCGACCCGAGCAAAGTCCCTCAGGCCGACGGCATCTACGAACAAACCATCGGCCAGAAGATCGACTGGCGTCGCTTCAATAGCGGCCCGGAAGTTGTGACAGCCCTTGCATCGGGCGACGTACAGATCGGCAACCTTGGCTCCAGCCCTCTGGCAGCGGCCGCTTCTCGCAATCTGCCGATCGTCACTTTCATTGTTTCAGCGCAGATCAACGCCGCCGAGGCGCTGGTGGTGCGCAATGGCAGCGGGATCAATACCCCGCAGGATCTGGTCGGCAAGACCATCGCCACGCCTTTCGTTTCCACCTCCCACTACAGCCTGCTCGGCGCACTCAAGCACTGGGGCCTGGACACCTCGAAAGTCAAAGTGGTGAACCTGCAGCCCGCAGAAATCGCAGCGGCATGGAAGCGTGGGGATATAGATGGCGCGTTTGTCTGGTCGCCGGCGCTGGGGGAAATCCGCAAGACCGGCAAAACCCTGACCGATGCCGCACAAGTCGGCCAATGGGGCGCACCGACCTTCGAAGTCTGGGTCGCGCGCAAGGACTACGCCGAGAAGCACCCTGAGGTGGTGGCCAAGTTTGCCAAGGTCACTCTAGACGCATTTGCCGATTACGCCAGCCATAAAGACAGCTGGACGGCGGACTCGGCGCCGGTGCAGAAAATCGCCAAATTGACCGGTGCCAATGCGGCCGACGTACCGGAGCTGCTGGCCGGTTCGGCCTTCCCGGATGCCAAGGCGCAGCAATCCACCGCACTGCTGGATGGCGGCACGGCGAAAGCGATTGGTGAGACGGCGAAGTTTCTGAAGGAACAGGGCAAGGTCGAGACGGTGCTGCCGGATTATTCGCCGTACGTCAGCGCGAAGTTCATCGCTGAGTAAACACAAAACCCTGTAGGAGCTGCCGAAGGCTGCGATCTTTTGATCTTGTTTTCAGGAAACCAAAGGCAAAAGATCGCAACCTGCGGCAGCTCCTACTGGGCTTGGGTTACAGGGACTTTTCGAAGATCTTCGAATTGCGCTGATAGTTGTACAGCGACGCCCGCGCCGCCGGCAGGCGTTCGACGCTGCTAGGCTCGAAGCCACGTTCGCGGAACCAGTGCGCGGTACGGGTGGTGAGGACGAACAGGGTTTTCAACCCTTGCGCCCGGGCACGGGTCTCGATGCGCTCCAACAGTTCATCGCCGCGACCACCATGGCGGTACTCCGGATTCACCGCCAGGCACGCCAGCTCACCGGCGTCCGAATCGGCAATCTGATACAGCGCCGCACAGGCAATGATCATCCCTTCACGCTCAACCACACTGAACTGCTCGATTTCGCGCTCCAGCACTTCGCGCGAGCGACGCACCAGAATCCCCTGCTCTTCCAGCGGACTGATCAGGTCGAGCAAACCGCCGACGTCTTCAATCGCCGCCTCGCGCACCAATTCGAATTGCTCCTGAGCGACCAGCGTACCGCCACCATCGCGGGTGAACAGTTCGGTCAGCAGTGCACCGTCCTCGGCATAGCTGACGATATGGCTGCGCGCCACGCCGCCACGGCAGGCCTCGGCGGCGGCATCCAGCAGTTCGGCCTGATAGTTGTTGCCCAGACGCGCCAGATGCGCAGGCACCTGTTGCGGCCGCAGTTCGCGCACCAGTTTGCCGTTTTCGTCGATCAGACCGAGGTCAGCGCCGAACAGCAAGAGTTTGTCGGCACCGAGGTCGATGGCGGCGCGGGTGGCGACGTCTTCGCAGGCGAGGTTGAAGATTTCCCCGGTCGGCGAGTAGCCCAGCGGCGACAGCAGCACGATCGAGCGCTCGTCGAGCAGGCGATTGATGCCTTTACGGTCGACCCGGCGCACTTCGCCGGTGTGGTGATAGTCGACGCCTTCGAGCACGCCGATCGGCCGCGCCGTGACCAGGTTGCCGCTGGCCACCCGCAGACGCGAGCCTTGCATCGGCGACGAGGCCATGTCCATCGACAGTCGCGCTTCAATGGCGATGCGCAACTGACCGACAGCATCGATCACGCATTCCAAGGTCGCTGCATCGGTGATGCGCATGCCGTGGTGGTAGTGGGGGGTCAGGCCGCGAGCGGCGAGGCGGGTTTCAATCTGCGGACGCGAACCGTGGACCAGCACCAGACGCACGCCGAGGCTGTGCAACAGCACCAGGTCGTGGACGATGTTGCCGAAGTTCGGATGCTCCACGCCGTCGCCGGGCAGCATGACGACGAACGTGCAGTCGCGGTGAGCGTTGATGTAAGGGGACGCGTGACGAAGCCAATTAACGTATTCGGGCATGAACCTGGGCCTGTAATAAATAGCAGCCGGAAAAAAGGGCGAAACGGAAAACGCACAGCGGGCTGATGGTTATCGTCGGAACAGGCTTGGCGACACGCGCGTTCTCCTCATGAATACGGGTTGGATTCCCACTAATTTAACGACTTTCCCTGTAGGAGCTGCCGCAGGCTGCGATCTTTTGACTTTGTTTTTAAAAGACAAGATCAAAAGATCGCAGCCTTCGGCAGCTCCTACAAGGGATGTGTTCAATTCTTCAGGCAGTAATGTTCAATCAACTGCCGCAATAGATGCACGGTAGGCTGCAAACGTGACATTTCGAGGTATTCGCCGGGCTGGTGGGCACAGGCGATGTCGCCGGGGCCGAGCACGATGGTTTCGCAGCCAAGGCGCTGAAGATAAGGCGCTTCGGTGCCAAACGCTACTGCTTCGGCACGATGGCCGGTGAGCTTTTCGGCGATGCGCACCAATTCGGCGTCTTCGGCCTGTTCGAACGGCGGTACTTCCGGGAACAACGGTTTGTAATCGATCTTCACCTGGTGCCGCTCGGCCACGGGATTGAGCTTGCGCAGGATTTCCGCGCGCAGGACTTTCGGGTCCATACCCGGCAACGGACGCAGGTCGAACTCCAGCGAACACTGGCCACAGATGCGATTCGGGTTGTCGCCGCCATGAATACAGCCAAAGTTCATGGTCGGTTGCGGCACGCTGAACTGCGGATTGTTGAATTCACGCTGCCACAGCAGGCGCAAACCGCGCAGCTCGCCGATGGCATCGTGCATCGCTTCGAGGGCACTGTGCCCCAAACGCGGATCCGACGAATGGCCGCTTTGCCCGAGGATATCGATGCGCTCCATCATGATGCCCTTATGCATGCGAATCGGCTTGAGCCCGGTCGGCTCGCCGATCACCGCCGCACGGCCCAGCGGCTTGCCGGCCTCGGCCAGCGCGCGGGCACCGGACATCGAACTTTCTTCATCACAGGTGGCGAGAATCAGCAGCGGTTGCCTGAACGGTTGATCGAGCAGCGGCTGCACGGCCTCAATGATCAGCGCGAAAAAGCCCTTCATGTCGCAGCTGCCCAGCCCGACCCAGCGGCCGCCAACTTCGGTGAGCTTCAGCGGATCGGTCTGCCACAGCGCATCGTCATAAGGCACGGTATCGCTGTGCCCGGCCAGCACCAGACCGCCGGGGCCGCTGCCGTAACTGGCGAGCAGGTTGAATTTGCCGGGACTGACCTGCTGGATATCGCAGCTGAAGCCCAGATCACCCAGCCAGCCGGCGAGCAAATCGATCACCGCCCGGTTGGACTGATCCAGGCCCGGCTGGGTGCAACTGACCGACGGTACGGCGATCAGTGCAGCGAACTGGTCTTGCATGGACGGCAAAGGCATCGCTGACTCCAACTCCGATTTGAAGTCCATCATAGAGCCATCCGGCGCCAGGAATAAACCGCCGCAGGGCGTAGGAAGTTTGAGTCCTGTACACTGCACGGCCTTGGCAGCCACACATTCCCCCGGCTGCGCTCCCGATCCTGGATTTTCCGGCCATGCAGAAAGAAACCGAAATCAAACTCCGCGTCAGCCGCGAAACCCTCGCTGCCCTGCGCGAGCACCCGCTACTGAAAAAACGCAACAAAAATGGCTGGGAACGCCGTGAGTTGATGAACCAGTACTTCGACACCCCCGAGCGCGACCTGGCCCAGGCCAAAGTCGCCCTGCGCTTGCGCAAGGACGGTGACGAAGTGATTCAGACCCTCAAGACCCGCGGCCAGAGTGTTGCCGGTCTGTCCGAGCGTAATGAATACGACTGGAAGTTGCCCAAAGCCAAGCTCGACGTGAAGAAACTCGACGGCGAATGCTGGCCCGAGTCGCTGGCCGAGCTGGACAAGAAAACCCTGAAGCCGATCTTCACCACCGACTTCGTCCGCGAGCGTGCGGAAATCGCCTGGGGCCGCGGCAAGGCCAAAGTGGTTATCGAAGCTGCGCTGGATCTGGGCCACGTGGTGGTCGGCAAACAGAAAGAAGAAATCTGCGAGCTGGAACTGGAACTGCGCGAAGGCGAGCCGGCCGCGCTGCTGGAACTGGCCGCTGAACTGGCCGAAACCCTGGCCCTGATGCCGTGCGACATCAGCAAGGCCGAGCGCGGCTACCGTCTGTACGACGCCAACAGCTACTCGCTGAGCCTGCCGGCGCCGCAACTGACCCCGGAAACCCCACTCGACGACGCCTTCGCCGCACTGGCCTGGCACTTGCTCGGCAGCAGCCAGCGTCTGGCCGAACAATATCGCTTCAATGGCCACTGGCGCCTGCTGCAGGACTGGGTCGAGAACCTCGCCGAAATGCGCGCCCTGCTCAGCAGCCTCGGCCAGGCCGCACCGCGTCCGGCCACTCACGACCTGCGCGTGGCGCTGGACGCATTGCTCGAAGACTGGCGCCCGCTGGTTCAGGTCGGCATCGAAGACGAAGACGTACGCAAGGCGGCGCCGGAGCAATTCCTCGAAGAACTGGAAGACCCGCGCTGGGGCCTGTTCTCGCTGACCGCATCACGCTGGCTGCTGGCCCGCGCCTGGACCGCCGAGCGCAACACCCGCGGCAACCGCCAGGGCGCCGCGCAACTGCACAGCTGGCTGCCGCGCCTGCTGGGCGAAGAAGCCACCTCCCTGCAATTGCAGCGCTATCAGCAGCAACCGGAAGATCTGGCCGAACAACTGCCGCGCATCGAGCGCATCCAGGTCTGGCTGCACCACGCGCGTAACGTGCTGGAGATCGCGGAAATGGATCGCCTGTACGGCGAACTGAACAAACTGGCGCAACTGGCCAATGAGCCGACGATCACCGACGAACTGCTCGATGCACGCAAGCAGCAGGCGATTGCGGTTTATCAGAATCGTGCGTGGAAAATGCTGCTGCGCATGTGATGCTCAGCAATACCTGAAAACTGTGGCGAGGGAGCTTGCTCCCGCTGGAGGCCGAAGGACTCCCAATTCCTGCAATTGCAGATTTTGGGGCCGCTTCGCAGCCCAGCGGGAGCAAGCTCCCTCGCCACAGAGGCCATCAGCGCATGACCGGCAGGCTGGTCGTCGACTTGATCTCCGACAGCGCCACAATCGAGTTCACCTCCTGAATCCCTGGCACCAGCGACAGCTTTTCGAAGAAGAACCGCTCATACGCCTCGATGTCCGCCGCGACAATCCGCAACAGAAAATCTACCGCGCCCATCAGCACGTAGCACTCCAGAACCTCCGGAAAACCGCGAATCGCCTCGGTGAATTCGGTGAAGTTCGACCGCCCGTGGGCGTTGAGCTTGATCTCGGCGAAGATCTGCGTGTTCAGGCCGATCTTCTTGCGATCAAGCAAGGTCACCTGGCCGCGAATGATGCCCTCCTCCTTCATCCGCTGAATGCGCCGCCAGCACGGTGACTGCGACAGGCCCACCTGCTCGGCGATCTGTGCGCTGGACAAGGAAGCGTCCTCTTGCAGCAGGGCGAGAATCCTGCGGTCGTAGCTGTCCAGCTCGCTGTGCATAGAAAAACCTCAAATATGGATTCTTGCGAATCAATCCAGTCGATCATTCGCCAATCACACCGATCTTAGCCAAGAAATGCCCGGCACCGAATGTAAAAATTTCTCCAGTGTTTTTTGGAGACTCGCCATGCCGCACCTCGAAGCCGTGAATACCGCACCAACCCGGGCCGATGTCTGGAACGTCAACAACAGCCATTGCCTGGCGCAGTATCAGATCCTCGCCGAAGCCGAGCCGGATCTGCTGGTGCGGGTGCTGAACCTGTTCGCGCTGCAGTTCCTCACGCCTGAACAGGTCAATGTGCAGCGGATGGACGACTTGATGTCGATCGACATCGTCATGGGCGGTTTCAGTTGGCATCGCGCCCAAGTGATTGCGGAAAAACTTCGTAACCTGATCAGCGTCTGCTCGGTCAACCTGCAAAACGCCGACGCGGCGTGGGATACGCCCGCGCAAGCGGTTGGCTGAAAAATCCGGCAACGGCTTTGTCGGGTAGTGGCCCAACGGTCTGCGGGGCCACGACTATCCTTTGCGAACTGTCGTTCAAAAGGAGCCCGCATGTCCGTTCAACTCGCCACTCAGGACCGCTGGCTGGATCTCAACGATGTGTTGCGTGAATTGGTCGCCCAAGGCTTCATCAGCCAGGATTCGGCGGAGCAGGCGCTCAATGCCCGGCGCCGCCACGCGACCCACGGCCAGCAGCACCCGCTGGAGTTCATTGCCAGCCAGCAACTGGATGACCTCAGCCGTCCGGGTAAACATCTGGATCTGGAAAGCCTGACCCTGTGGCTGGCGCAGCAGGCCGGCCAACCGTACATGCGCATCGACCCGTTGAAGATCAACGTTGCGGCAATCACTCCGCTGATGTCCTACGCCTTTGCCCAGCGGCACAGGATTCTTGCAGTGGCGGTCGACCGCGACGCCGTGGTCGTGGCCAGTGCCCAGCCCTACGTCACCGCTTGGGAAGCCGACCTGACTCACGTGCTGAAGCTGCCGATCAAGCGGGTGGTCGCCAACCCGGTGGACATCCAGCGCTTCAGCGTCGAGTTCTTCCGCCTCGCCAAATCGGTCAGCGGCGCCAGCAATGCCGATCAGCAAAGCGGCAACCTCGGCAACTTCGAACAACTGCTCAACCTCGGCGCCAGCGATCAGGAGCCGGACGCCAACGACGCACACATCGTCAACATCGTCGACTGGCTGTTCCAGTACGCCTTCCAGCAACGCGCCAGCGATATTCACATCGAACCGCGCCGCGAACAGGGTACCGTGCGCTTTCGCATCGATGGCGTGTTGCACAACGTCTATCAATTCCCGCCGCAGGTGACCATGGCGATCGTCAGCCGCCTGAAAAGCCTCGGGCGCATGAACGTCGCCGAGAAGCGCAAACCCCAGGACGGCCGGGTCAAGACCAAGACCCCGGACGGTGGCGAGGTGGAGCTGCGGCTCTCAACGCTGCCCACCGCGTTTGGCGAAAAAATGGTCATGCGCATTTTTGACCCGGAAGTGCTGCTCAAGGACTTCGATCAGTTGGGCTTTTCCGCCGACGACCTGCGCCGCTGGCAGGACATGACCCGCCAGCCCAACGGCATCATCCTGGTCACCGGGCCGACCGGTTCGGGCAAGACCACCACGCTCTACACCACGCTGAAGAAACTGGCGACGCCGGAGATCAACCTCTGCACCATCGAAGACCCGATCGAAATGGTCGAGCCGGCGTTCAATCAGATGCAGGTGCAGCACAACATCGAGCTGAGTTTCGCCGCCGGGGTGCGTGCGTTGATGCGACAGGACCCGGACATCATCATGATCGGCGAGATTCGCGACCTGGAAACCGCGGAAATGGCGATTCAGGCGGCACTCACCGGCCACCTGGTGCTGTCGACCCTGCACACCAACGATGCCCCCAGTGCTATCAGCCGGTTACTCGAACTCGGCGTGCCGCACTATCTGATCAAGGCCACGGTACTCGGGGTCATGGCCCAGCGTCTGGTGCGTACCTTGTGCCCGCACTGCAAGGCGCCGCTGACGCTGGAAGAGGAGGACTGGCAGACCCTGACCCGCCCCTGGCAGGCGCCGCTGCCGGGCAATGCGCAACGGGCGATCGGCTGCCTGGAGTGCCGCGACACGGGTTATCGCGGGCGCGCCGGGGTTTACGAAATCATGCAACTGAGCGACAGCCTCAAAACCCTCATCACCCCGGACACCGACCTTACCGCCATCCGACGGCAAGCCTTCAAGGAAGGCATGCGCAGCCTGCGCCTTTCAGGTGCGCAGAAGGTCGCGGCAGGGCTGACCACCCTTGAAGAGGTGCTGCGGGTGACACCGCAGAGCGAGCAGAAATAGGCCGCTACGGAACCGGATCGGGGAATCGTTATCCAACGCCGTAGTTAACCCCCAGGAGTCACTCAATCATGCGTCTCAAACTTGCTGTCGCCACCCTTGCCTTGCTGTCCCTTCCCGTTGGTTCAGCGATGGCCGACAGCTTTTGGCGTAACGTCATTTCGTCCGGCGCCACCACCGGTTCGACCTACCTGACCTTCAAGGATCACAAGCTGATCGTTGCCGCGCAGGACGACGCCGGCAGCTTCGTCGCCAGCGATGGCGGCATTCGTGGGCCATACCTGGAAGCAGCCATGCAGAAAGTCCGCGCCGACAATCCGGGCCTGCAGGCCACGGACATGGAACTGGCGAATGCGATTCTGGCGAAGAATGCAGTGGCTTCCGAATAAGCCCGCCGCCGACAGAAATGCCGCTCGATCGAGCGGCATTTTTTTGCCCGTAATGTCGAATTCACCACAACCTCTGTGGGAGCGAGCCTGCTCGCGAATAAAGTGGGTCAGATACATCTTTGTCTTCTGACACGACGCCTTCGCGAGCAGGCTCGCTCCCACATTTGGACGGTTGTACAACCTGAAAATCAGCGGTATTCGTCCACCGGGACGCAGGCGCAAAACAGATTGCGATCGCCATAAACGTTATCCACCCGATTCACCGCCGGCCAATACTTGTGCGCCTTGGTGTGTGCATCCGGGGTGATGCCCTGCTCGATGCTGTAAGGCCGCTCCCAGACTCCGGTGACATCGGCCAACGTATGTGGAGCACGCTTGAGCGGGTTGTCTTCCGCCGGCCAGTTGCCGTTCTGCACTTCGGTGATTTCTGCGCGAATGCTCAGCATGGCGCCGATAAACCGGTCGAGTTCAGCCTTGGATTCGCTCTCGGTCGGTTCGACCATCAACGTCCCCGGCACCGGAAAAGACATGGTTGGCGCATGGAAACCGTAGTCCATCAGGCGCTTGGCGACGTCTTCTTCGCTGATCCCGGTCTGCGCCTTCAACGGCCGCAGATCGAGAATGCATTCATGGGCCACCCGCCCGTTGCGCCCGGTGTACAGCACCGGGAATGCGCCGGATAAATGCTGGGCCAGATAGTTCGCCGCGAGGATCGCCACTTCGCTGGCATCCGCCAATTGCGGCCCCATCATCGCGATGTACATCCAGCTGATCGGCAAAATACTCGCACTGCCCCACGGCGCCGCGCTGACCGCGCCGTTCTGCGGCAGCGGGCCGTCAATCGGCACGACCGGATGATTGGCGACGAACGGCGCCAGGTGCGCGCGAATGCCGATCGGCCCCATGCCCGGCCCGCCGCCGCCGTGGGGAATGCAGAACGTCTTGTGCAGGTTCATGTGCGACACATCGGCGCCGATGTCCGCCGGCCGCGCCAGCCCGACCTGCGCATTCAGATTGGCGCCGTCCATGTACACCTGCCCGCCGTGCTGGTGGATAACTTCGCAGATTTCGCTGATGCCTTCCTCGTACACGCCATGGGTCGACGGATAGGTCGCCATCAGGCACGACAACTTGTCCCCCGCCTCGGCCGCCCTGGTTTTCAGGTCGTCCAGATCGACGTTACCGGCCTCGTCGCATTCGACGATCACCACGCGCATCCCGGCCATCTGCGCCGAGGCCGGGTTGGTGCCGTGGGCCGAGGACGGGATCAGGCAGATATCCCGCGCGCCCTGATGCCGGCTCTCGTGATATTTGCGAATCGCCAGCAGCCCGGCGTACTCGCCCTGAGCCCCGGAGTTTGGCTGCATGCAGATCGCATCAAACCCGGTGATCGCGCACAGCCAGCGCTGCAGTTCTTCGATCATCAAGGTGTAACCGACTGCCTGCTCCCGAGGCGCAAACGGGTGCAGGTTCGCGAACTGCGGCCAGGTGATGGGGATCATTTCGCTGGTGGCGTTGAGCTTCATGGTGCAGGAGCCCAACGGGATCATCGACTGGTTGAGCGCCAGATCCTTGTTCTCCAGTTGCTTGAGGTAGCGCAGCATCTCGGTTTCGCTGTGATGCGCGTTGAACACCGGATGGCGCAAGTAAGGCGTCTTGCGCTGGAGGCTGTCGGGGATGCCTGAAACCAACGTTTCTGCATCGAGTTGCTCGACGTTCAAACCATGATCGGCGCCGAGCAGCACGTCGAACAGTTTGGCCACCGTGCTTTCATCGCACGTCTCGTCAAGACTCAACCCGACTCGACCACGGCCAAGAATCCGCAAGTTGATCTGCGCGGCCCTGGCGCTGTCGATGATCGCGCTCTGCGCGCCGCCGACCTCCAGCGTGAGGGTGTCGAAAAACTGCCCGTTAACCCGCGCAATACCATGGCGCTCAAGGCCCGCCGCCAGGATGCAGGTCAAGCGGTGCACGCGCTGGGCGATGCGTTTCAAGCCTTGCGGCCCGTGATACACCGCGTAGCAACTGGCGATGTTGGCCAGCAGCACCTGCGCGGTGCAGATGTTCGAATTGGCCTTCTCGCGGCGAATATGTTGCTCGCGGGTTTGCAGGGCCATGCGCAACGCGACATTGCCACGAGCGTCTTTCGACACGCCGATGATCCGCCCGGGAATCGCCCGTTTGTACGCCTCACGACTGGCGAAAAACGCCGCGTGCGGGCCACCGTAGCCCATCGGCACGCCAAAGCGCTGGGACGATCCGAACACCACGTCAGCGCCCAGTTCACCCGGTGGCGTCAGCAGCAACAGGCTCAGCAGATCCGTAGCGACGCAGGCCAGCGCCTGCTGCGCGTGCAGTTGATCGATGACCGGACGCAAATCACGAATCTCGCCGTGGGTGTCGGGATACTGCAGCAATGCGCCGAATACCTGATGCTGGCCGAGGTTATCCACAGCGTCGATGATCAGCTCAAAGCCGAAGCCTTCGGCGCGGGTCTGCACCACGGAAAGAGTCTGTGGATGACAGTTCTCATCGACGAAAAACAGATTGCTCTTCGACTTCGCCACACGTTTGGCCAGCGCCATGGCCTCCGCCGCAGCCGTTGCCTCGTCGAGCAACGAAGCATTGGCCAGCTCCAGTCCGGTGAGGTCGATGGTCAGTTGCTGAAAGTTCAGCAGCGCTTCGAGACGGCCCTGGGCAATCTCCGGTTGATACGGGGTATAGGCGGTGTACCAGCCGGGATTTTCCAGCACATTGCGCAAGATGACCGTGGGCGTCAGCGTGCCGTGGTAACCCATGCCGATCAGGCTGGTCCACACCTGGTTCTGCTCGGCATAACCGCGCAGCTTGGCCAGCGCCGCCTGCTCATCAAGGGCCGGCGGCAAATCCAGCGCCCGGTTCAACCGAATGCCCGGTGGCACCGTCTGCTCGATCAGTTCAACCCGGCTGCCGAGACCGAGGCTGTCGAGCATCGCCTGTTGCTCGGCAGCGTCGGGCCCCAAATGGCGGCGCAGGAAGGCTTCGGGGTCGCGTAACTGGCTCAAGGATGGCAACTGGGACATGACGGGCTCTCTCTTGGCTGCTCGGCGTCAATGCAACACGGTCAAACCAGCATAGCAGCCGATACCGACGCGCACGGCTTGGCGGCAGCGGGGGTTCCGGGGCATGCTGTAGCGCCTGCATCAGGCGTCCAACTTCCGGATGATCGAACCCTCATGAGCCAACTGCCGTTCCTGCCGTTTTCCAAACCTGTCATTGATGAAGCCACGATTGCCGCCGTCGGCGATGTACTGCGCTCTGGCTGGATCACCAGCGGGCCGAAGGTCCAGGCCTTTGAAGCGCAGTTGTCGGAATATTTCGGCGGACGCCCGGTGCGCACCTTCAACTCCGGCACCTGCACCATGGAAATCGCCCTGCGCATCGCCGGTATCGGCCCGGGTGACGAAGTGATCACCACGCCGATTTCCTGGGTCGCCACCGCCAACGTGATCCTCGAAGTCGGCGCCACCCCGGTGTTCGCCGATATCGACCCGGTGACCCGCAACATTGATCTGGACAAGCTCGAGGCAGCGATCACCCCACGCACCAAAGCGCTGATTCCGGTGTACCTCGCCGGCCTGCCGGTGGACATGGATCGGCTATATGCCATCGCACGCAAACACAATCTGCGGATTGTCGAAGACGCCGCGCAGGCGTTGGGTTCGAGCTGGAACGGCCAGCGCATCGGCGCCACTGGCGACTTCGTGTCGTTCAGTTTCCAGGCCAACAAGAACGTGACCTGTTCCGAGGGCGGCTGCCTGGTGCTGAACACCCCGGAAGAGGCGCGGCTGGCGGAGAAGTACCGCCTGCAGGGCGTGGCCCGCAACGGCTTTGATGGTCTGGACGTCGATGTGCTCGGTGGCAAGTTCAACATGACCGACATCGCCGCCACCATCGGCCTCGGCCAGTTCGCCCATATCGAGGCGCTGACCGCCCATCGTCAGGAACTGGCCCGGCACTATTTCAAATGTTTTGGCGATGACTTTGAAGCGACCTATGGCGCGCAACTGCCGCCCGCGGATTTCACTCACAGCAACTGGCACCTGTTTCAGTTGGTCCTGCCGGAGCGCAAGGACGGTTTGCCGGCGCGGGCCACGTTCATGGAGCAGATGCAAGCCAACGGCATCGGCATCGGCTATCACTACCCGCCGATTCATTTGCTGAGTCTGTACCGCGAGCGCGGTTTCAAGGAAGGCATGCTGCCGGTGGCCGAGCGCGTCGGGCGACTGATTGTATCGTTGCCGATGTTCAACACCATGACCAAGGAAGATGTCGAGCGGTCGGTGGCGGCGGTGAAAGCCGTATTGAAACCCTGAAGCGCTCTTAATGTAGGAGCTGCCGCAGGCTGCGATCTTTTGGTCTTGTCTTTAAAAACAAAGTCAAAAGATCGCAGCCTGCGGCAGCGCCTACAGGGCGAGGATTATTCGCCGATTGCAGCCTTGTAGCCGGCAGCGTCGAGCAGTTTGTCCAGCTCAGCCTTGTCGCTTGGCTTGAGCTTGAAAATCCAGGCGTTGTAAGGATCGTTGTTCAGCTCTTCCGGCGCGTCAGCCAGCGCTTCGTTGATTGCGGTCACTTCGCCGCTGATCGGCGAGTAGATGTCGGACGCCGCTTTCACGGACTCGACCACACCGGCCGCTTCACCGGCTGCAAACACCTTGCCCACTTCAGTCAACTCGACAAACACCACATCGCCCAGCGCTTGCTGCGCGTGATCGCTGATGCCCACGGTAACGGTGCCGTCGGCTTCCAGACGCGCCCACTCATGACTTTCGGCAAAACGCAGTTCAGCGGGGATATTGCTCATGCTCGGTGTCCTCAAGAAATTGTCAGCGGTCAGGCCCGCCGGAAAAGGTCAGATCAAGGTTTTGCCATGGCGCACGAAGGTCGGTTTGACCACTCGTACCGGATACCACTTGCCACGGATTTCCACTTCGGCGCGGTCGGCGGTAGCCATCGGTACACGCGCCAGGGCAATCGATTTGCTTAGCGTAGGAGAGAAACTACCACTGGTGATCTCTCCTTCGCCAACATCGGCGATACGAACCACTTGATGGGCGCGTAAAACACCGCGTTCCTCAAGCACCAGTCCCACCAGTTTGTGCGCAACGCCGGCGGCTTTTTCCGCTTCCAGCGCAGCACGCCCGATGAACTGCCGCGAGGTCGGTTCCCAGGCAATGCTCCAGGCCATATTGGATGCCAGCGGCGAGACATCTTGATGAATGTCCTGGCCGTAGAGGTTCATCCCGGCCTCGACCCGCAACGTATCGCGGGCGCCGAGGCCGATCGGCGAAATGCCGGCACCGACCAGATCGTTGAAAAATCCCGGCGCCTGCTCGGCCGGCAAGGCGATTTCCAGGCCATCCTCACCGGTGTAGCCGGTGCGCGCAATAAACCAGTCGCCATCGACGTGAGCTTCGAACGGTTTGAGATGTTTGATCAGTTCGGCGCGGGACTGGGTCACCAGTTCGGCAATTTTCTGCCGGGCCTGCGGGCCTTGAATGGCGAGCATCGCCAGATCCTGACGCTCATGCAATTGCACGTCGTAACCGGCAACCTGCGCCTGCATCCACGCCAGATCCTGGTCGCGGGTGGAGGCGTTGAATACCAGACGATAACGGTCTTCGAGGCGATAGACGATCATGTCGTCGACGATGCCGCCACGCTCGTTGAGCATCGTGCTGTAGAGCGCGCGGCCGGGGCGATGCAGGCGCTCGACGTCATTGGCCAGCAAATGCTGCAGCCAGCCCTTGGCCTGTGGGCCATCGACGTCGATAACGGTCATATGGGAAACATCGAACACCCCGCAATCGCGGCGCACCTCGTGGTGTTCCTCGACCTGCGAGCCGTAATGCAGTGGCATGTCCCAACCGCCAAAATCGACCATCTTCGCGCCGAGGGCGAGATGCAGGTCATACAGAGGCGTACGCTGTCCCATGGGTTTCTCCTTCCGGGCGTGGCGAAGGTGCGGACAGCCGCTGCACGGGGTGAAAGCCGCTAAATAGAAGGCTTTCAGCCGATTTCAGCGAACGGATCTGTCAGACGAACCGCACCGAATGCCGCGCATTGTAGCCGCATGATTCAGCTCTCACTACTAAGTGTTTCGGTGCGCCGAGCGGCGGATCAGGCCGATGACCGGCAACAGACCGACCAATACCAGGGTCAGCGCCGGCAGCGACGCCCGCGCCCACTCGCCCTCACTGGTCATTTCGAAGATCCGCACCGCCAGCGTGTCCCAGCCAAACGGGCGCATCAGCAGGGTCGCGGGCATTTCCTTGAGCACATCGACGAACACCAGCAATGCCGCACTCAGCGTGCCGGGCAGCAACAGCGGCAGATACACTTTGAAAAACAGTCGCGGCCCACTGACACCGAGGCTACGTGCCGCTTCGGGCAATGAAGGCCGTATACGCGCCAGACTGTTTTCCAGCGGCCCGTAGGCCACCGCGATGAAGCGCACCAGATAGGCCATCAGCAACGCCGCCAGACTGCCCAGCAGCAGCGGCTTGCCGGCGCCGCCGAGCCAGCCCGACAGCGGGATCACCAGTTCGCGGTCGAGGTAGCTGAAGGCGAGCATGATCGACACCGCCAGCACCGAGCCCGGCAGTGCATAACCAAGATTGGCCAGACTGACCCCGGAACGGATCGACCGGGTCGGCGCCAGTCGTCGGGCGAAGGCCAGCAGCAACGCGACGCTGACGGTGATCAATGCCGCCATGCCACCCAGATACAGGGTGTGCAGGATCAGCCCGGCGTAACGCTCATCGAGATCGAAGCGCCCGCGCTGCCAGAACCAGACAATCAGTTGCAGGACTGGAATCACGAATGCGCAAGCAAACACCAGAGCGCACCAGCCGGTCGCCGCGAACGCCTTGATCCCGCGAAGGTGATACAACGCCTTGACCCGTGGCCGCTCGTTGCTCGCCCGATTGGCGCCGCGCGCGCGCCGCTCGCCGTACAGCACCAGCATCACCACCAGCAGCAACAGACTGGCCAGTTGCGCCGCGCTGGGCAGGCTGAAGAAGCCGTACCAGGTCTTGTAGATGGCGGTGGTGAAGGTGTCGAAATTGAACACCGACACCGCGCCGAAATCCGCCAATGTCTCCATCAGCGCCAGCGCCACACCGGCACCGATCGCCGGACGTGCCATCGGCAGCGCCACCCGCCAGAACGCCTGCCAGGGCGATTGCCCGAGTACCCGCGCCGCTTCCATCAGGCCTTTGCCCTGCGCCAGAAACGCGGTGCGCGCCAACAGATAAACGTAGGGATAAAACACCAGCACCAGCACCACGATCACCCCGCCGGTAGAGCGCACGCGCGGCAGGCGCAGGCCGCTGCCGAACCATTCGCGCAACAGGGTTTGCACCGGGCCGGCGAAGTCCAGCAGACCGACGAAGACGAACGCCAGCACGTAGGCCGGAATGGCGAACGGCAGCATCAGCGCCCAGTCGAGCCAGCACCGCCCAGGGAATTCGCAGAGGCTGGTGAGCCACGCCAGGCTGACACCGAGCAGCGTCACGCCGACGCCAACGCCAAACACCAGCGTCAGGGTGTTGCCCAGCAGGCGCGGCATCTGGGTTTGCCACAGGTGCGACCAGATCTGCTGATCAATGGTCTGCCACGACAGCAGCAGGACACTCAGGGGCAACAGCACCAGCGCGGCAATGGCGAGGACGATGGGGTACCAGCGGCGTTGGGCGGGGTGGGCCAAGGGGGTTCTCTGGAAGTGGGCCAACGCCCATTCGACGTCGAGCACATGTTGTGGCGAGGGAGCTTGCTCCCGCTCGGCTGCGAAGCAGTCGCAGGAGGTTACCAGATCAATTCATGCCAGACACAAGGGCGCCATGGGGCCGCTTCGCGCCCCAGCGGGAGCAAGCTCCCTCGCCACAATGGTCTGGACAATTACAGACTCAGTTCCAGCCCGCGCGATCCATCATGCGGATCGCTTCAGCCTGTCGCTTGCCCGCCACTTCCACCGGCAAGGTGTCAGCGACGAACTTGCCCCACGCCGCCACTTCCTCCGAAGGTGCCACCGCCGGGTTGGCCGGGAACTCCTGGTTCACGTCGGCGAAGATTTTCTGCGCTTCAGGTGTGGTCATCCATTCGACCAGCGCCTTGGCTGCCTCCGGGTGCGGTGCATGTTGGGTCAGGCCGATACCGGACAGGTTGACATGCACGCCGCGATCGGCCTGATTCGGCCAGAACAGTTTCACTGGCAGGTCCGGTTTCTGTTTGTGCAGGCGACCGTAGTAGTAGGTGTTGACGATGCCGACGTCGCACTGCCCGGCGTTGATCGCTTCCAGCACCGCGACGTCGTCGGAGAACACATCGGTGGACAGGTTGTTGACCCAGCCCTTGAGGATCTTCTCGGTCTTCTCGGCGCCGTGCACTTCGATCATGGTCGCGGTCAGCGACTGGTTGTAGACCTTCTTCGCCGTGCGCAGGCACAGGCGTCCTTCCCAGTTCTTGTCGGCCAGCGCTTCGTAGGTGGTCAGTTCGCCCGGCTTAACGCGCTCGGTGGAGTAAGCGATGGTCCGCGCGCGCAGGCTCAGGCCGGTCCAGGCGTGGGACGAGGAGCGATATTGCGCAGGAATGTTGGCGTCGATGGTCTTCGAGGTGAACGGCTGCAGAATGCCCATCTGCTCGGCCTGCCAGAGGTTGCCGGCATCGACGGTCAGCAGCAGGTCGGCGGTGGCGTTTTCGCCTTCGGCCTTGATCCGCTGCATCAGCGGCGCTTCCTTGTCGGTGATGAACTTGATCTTCACCCCGGTTTTCGCGGTGTAGGCGTCGAACACCGGTTTGATCAGCTCATCGATACGCGAGGAATAGACCACCACCTCGTCGGCGGCCTGGGCGGTAGTGCTGCCGATCAGGGTCAGGGCCAGTGCGGTCAGAAGACGCTTGGATGCCAACATTGGGGTGATCTCTCGGTCGGAAAATGTGGGCCAAATGATAAGGACTCACATTTACCACCTCAATCGAACTCTTTTCCAAGGAGTTACCAGATGTTGCACAGGGCAACACACCCCCTGTAGGAGCTGCCGTGTGAAACGAGGCTGCGATCTTTTGATCTTAAAACAAGATCAAAAGATCGCAGCCTTCGGCAGCTCCTACAGGGAGCGTTATCGAGTCAGGGTTTGGCGAGCGCCGGAAGATCACCTGTGAGGCCTAGTGCTTCGCGAACAAAGAGAGCCTTGGCCTCCGGCATCTGCTCCACCAGCTTCAACCCGGCGTTACGCAACCAGCGTACCGGCAACGGGTCGGCCTGGAACAAGCGTTCGAAGCCCTCCATCGCCGCCATCAGCGCGAGGTTGTGCGGCATGCGCCGACGCTCGTAACGACTCAGCACTTTCACGTCCGCCAGGCGCTCGCCGCGTTCCGTAGCTTGCAGCAGCACTTCAGCCAGCACCGCCGCATCGAGGAAACCCAGGTTGACGCCCTGCCCGGCCAACGGGTGAATGGTGTGCGCCGCATCGCCAATCAGCGCCAGCCCTTCGGCGACATAGCGCTTGGCGTGACGTTGACGCAGCGGCACGCACAACCGTGGGTCAGCGCTGAGCACTTCGCCCAGGCAACCCTCGAACGCACGCTCCAGCTCTCGGCAGAACGCGGCTTCATCCAGCGCCATCAGGCGTTCGGCTTCACTCGGCGTGGTCGACCAGACGATCGAGCACCAGTCTTGCTGCCCGTCACGCTCCAGCGGCAGAAACGCCAGCGGCCCGTGATCGGTAAAACGCTGCCACGCGGTCATCCGGTGCGGCTTGCTGCTGCGCACACTGGTGACGATGGCGTGGTGCAGGTAATCCCACTCGCGGGTGGCAACGCCGGTCAGCCGGCGTACCGCCGAATTGGCGCCGTCCGCAGCAATCACCAGCGGCGCACGCAACTGGCGACCGTCGGCCAGGGTCAGCAGCCAGTCGTCACCGGAGCGACGCATCTGTTCCAGCCGTGCGTTGGCCAGCATGCCCAGATCGCAGTCGTGCAAACGATCGAGCAAGGCATCCTGCACCACGCGGTTTTCGACGATATGGCCGAGCACTTCGGCATGCACACTGCTCGCCGAGAAATGAATCTGCCCGGTGCCGCTGCCGTCCCACACGTGCATGTCGGTGTACGGGCTGCTGCGGCGCTTGGCGATGCCGTCCCAGACGCCAAGGCGTTCGAGTATCCGCTGGCTGGCCGCCGACAAGGCGCTCACTCGCGGTTCGAACGGCGCGGCGGCGTCGAACGGTTTGACGCTCAGCGGGCTGCCGTCGAGCAGCAACACTTCCAGGCCGCTGTCCTGCAACGCCAACGCGAGGGCGCTGCCGACCATTCCGGCTCCGACAATCAGCAGATCTGCGCGCATTTCCATGCTTTAAGCCTGTCTCGCTGGCGGCATGCGCCGCCCGTAAAGGGTTTTAGCCAGCGCGCCAGTTGGCGGCGCGCTGCTGAAAGTGAAAGTGCCGATTCGCCGCTCAAGCATCCGGCCGCGTCCCCAGACCCATGGCCTGACGAGCAAACCAGCGCTTGGCCGGTGGCAACAGATCGAGACCGAGCAGGCCGATGTTGCGCCCCAGCGAGACCAGCGGCTGAGTGCTGCCGAACAGCCGGGTAACCTGATCGGAGAAGCCCACGGTGAGCTCCTGATCCAGGCGCTGGCGCTCGCGATAGGCCTGCAACGTGGCGAAGTCGCCCAGCGGCTGGTCACTGGCGAGCAGTGCGGCGGCCAATGCATCGGCATCGCGCAAGGACAGGTTGAAACCCTGCCCGGCAATCGGGTGCAGGCTGTGTGCAGCGTTGCCGAGCACCGCCAGATGCGAGCGCACTTGCTCCTCGGCCTCGACCAAGGACAGCGGGTACAGATGCCGCGCACCGACCTGTTTCAAGGTGCCGAGGCGGTAGCCGAACACGCCCTGCAGTTCGCTGAGGAAATCGCGCTCGCTCAAGTCTGCCAAACGCTGCGCGTCCATGCCCAGGCGGGTCCAGACCAGCGCACAGCGGTTGTCCGGCAGCGGCAGCAAGGCCATCGGTCCTTCGTCGGTGAAACGCTCGAAGGCCATGCCGTTGTGCGCTTCGCTCGGGGTGATGTTGGCGATCAGCGCGCTCTGGTTGTACGGACGCTTGCGCACGTTGATGCCCAATTGTTCGCGCAAACCGGAACGGCCACCATCGGCGAGCACCGCCAGATCGCACTCGATGCTGGTTTCATCGTTGAGGGTCAGGCGATAACCGTCGGGCAGCGGCTCCATGCGCGTAACCTCCGCCGGGCAACGCCAACTGATCACGTCTTTATCCAGATGCTGCCACAGGCACTGGCCGAGCCAGGCATTCTCCACCACATAACCGAGCGCCGGCACGCCCTCTTCCATCGCCGACAGACGGGCGGTGGAGAAGCGACCCCGATCGGAGACGTGAATCTGTTTGATCGGCTCGGCGCGGCGGGAAATCTCCTGCCACACGCCCAGCCGCTGATAGATCTGCCGTGAACCGAAGGACAGCGCCGATGAACGGGCGTCGTAGCTCGGCTGCCAACTGTCGCCGGGGGCGAACGGTTCGATCAGGACGATTTTCCAGCCGCGCGCCTTGGCCCCGACCTGCAAGGCCAACGCCAGACTGGCGCCGACCAGACCGCCGCCGATGATTGCCAGATTAACTCGACTCATGCCGCGTGGGTCCGCGCTTGCGCCATCAGCGCTTCGATCTCGGCGACGGTTTTCGGTACGCCGCTGGTCAATATTTCACAACCGGTCTTGGTCACTACCACGTCATCCTCGATGCGCACGCCAATGCCGCGCCATTTCTTTGCCACGTGCTGGTTGTCCGGGGCGATGTAGATGCCCGGCTCCACGGTCAGCGCCATGCCGACCTCCAGCACCCGCCATTCGCCGCCGACCTTGTATTCGCCGACGTCGTGTACATCCATGCCCAGCCAGTGCCCGGCACGGTGCATGTAAAACGCTTTGTAAGCTTCGGTCGCGATCAATTCGTCGACCTCTCCTTGCAGCAGTCCAAGTTTCACCAGCCCCGTGGTAATCACCCGAACCGTGGCTTCGTGCGCCTGATTCCAGTTTTTATTCGGGGCGATTTCAGCGAATGCGGCTTCCTGCGAGGCCAGCACCAACTCGTAAATCGCTTTTTGCTCTGGCGAGAACTTGCCGTTGACCGGCCAGGTACGAGTGATGTCGCTGGCGTAGCAGTCGATTTCGCAACCGGCGTCGATCAATACCAGATCGCCGTCCTTGAGCAGCGCGTCATTCTGCTGGTAATGCAGGATGCAGCTGTTGCGTCCGGCGGCGACAATCGAGCCGTAAGCCGGCATCTTCGCCCCGCCCTTGCGGAATTCGTAATCGAGTTCGGCTTCAAGGCTGTACTCGTACAAACCCGGCCGACTGGCCTGCATCGCGCGGATGTGGGCCTGAGCGGAGATCCGTGCGGCTTCGCGCATCACCTTCACTTCTGCCGCCGATTTATACAGGCGCATGTCGTGCAGCAGGTGATCCAGGGCAACGAATTCGTTCGGCGGCTGGGCGCCGAGGTGCGCCTTGGAGCGGATCACGTTGATCCAGTCCATCAGGTGCCGATCGAACTCCGGGTTGCTGCCCATCGCCGAATACACCCGATCGCGGCCTTCGATCAGGCCCGGCAGGATGTCGTCGATGTCGGTAATCGGGAACGCGTCGTCGGCGCCGTAATCACGGATCGCGCCTTCCTGCCCGGCGCGCAGACCGTCCCATAACTCGCGTTCGGCGTTGCGTTCACGGCAGAACAGCACGTACTCGCCATGCTCGCGGCCGGGCATCAGGACGATGACCGCCTGCGGTTCGGGGAATCCACTGAGGTACTGAAAGTCGCTGTCCTGACGATAGACATGCTCGACGTCGCGGTTGCGGATCGCCACCGCGGCGGCGGGCAGGATCGCGATGCTGTTGGGTTCCATCTGCGCCATCAGGGCCTTGCGGCGACGGCTGTATTCCGCTTTGGGGATATGGGTCATGGGCAGATGGCTTTCCCTGGCACGCGATTAATGCAGCGACGGCTTGGCGGCTGGCGGTACGTCGGCTTTCCTGGTTTCCGAGAACAGCAGCAGCGGCGCGACGCGCAGGTATTCCATGACTTCCATGTAATCGTTTTCGCCGTCGTCGGACTCTTCCAGGGCGTCTTGCACCTGGGAAATCGCGGCCAGATCCTGCAGCACTTCGGTGGCTTCGGTACTGAGCATGCTGCTGTCGCGGCAGTTCAGGCCGAATCCGCTGAGGAAGCCCTGGCACCATTGGCCCAGTGCAGCGGCGCGGTCGGCCAGCGGCGCATCATCGGTCGGCAGCAGCAGAACGACGGTCACGTCGCTGCCAGTCAACTCACCCTTGACCATTTCTTGCAGGCCGATCAGGGCGTTGCGGACGTTGTCCTGGATATCGCCTTCGAGCAGTTCGGCGGCGTCGATCAACCAGCCTTCGTTATCGAAGCCGGCGCCGGCGCAGCTGCGGCCGAGCAGCAGGCCATGCAGTTCGGCAGGCGAGACGTTGTGGCCGCTGGCAGTCAGCAGGGTGGCAAAGGCTTGGTACGGGGAATTCGCAATGGTCATGGGCAGCTAGGCGCCAGACGGCGCTATGTCTAGAATGAAGGCCTTGTATCCTACATCGACAGACTCGCCAAGACTATTAAAGGCTGTCCGCCAGCTATCCCATCAGACAGACTCCGACTCAGTGGACACAATGGAAGACACCGACCTGCAAGCGCTGATGGCCAGACTCGAACTGCTGATTAGTCGAGTGGAGCAACTTAAGAGTCAAAACGCACTCTTACTAGCTCAGGAAAAGACCTGGCGCGAGGAACGCGCTCACCTCATTGAAAAAAACGAAATCGCCCGGCGTAAGGTCGAATCGATGATTTCGCGCCTCAAGGCCCTGGAGCAAGACTCATGAGTTCAAGCAATAGCGTTACCGTGCAGATCCTCGATAAAGAATATTCGATCATCTGCCCCCAGGAAGAACGCAGCAATCTGGTCAGCGCCGCCCGCTACCTGGACGGCAAGATGCGCGAGATCCGCAGCAGCGGCAAAGTCATCGGCGCCGACCGTATCGCCGTGATGGCCGCGCTGAACATCACCCACGACCTCTTGCACAAAGAAGAGCGCCCGGACATCCAGGCCAGCGGCTCGACCCGTGAACAGGTACGCGACTTGCTCGATCGTGTCGATCTGGTGCTGGCGACCGATCCGGACGTCACCAAGGGCTGATTCGCCGGGCCGCTTGAGGTATACTCGCGGCACTCCCTGGGGTGCTTGCCAGTTGACGATGTCCCTGAGCCGATTTGCACTACCCTGGAGGTTGCACGTTGGGCTGGTGTGCATGTCCGCCAGACGGAAAGCCTTAAAGTCTACTGCTTCCTCCACCTTGAACTTTCGGGTTCAAGGGCTAAGTTGACAGCGGTTCATCCGGGGAGCCTGATTCGAATCCGATGCCGGTTTTGCCGGCATCGGATTTTTTATGCGTGCGTTTCCGCCCTCACCTGCCGAAGCCGAACCATGACCGAACCCGCGCTGCTGCCCCGCCCGCAACTCCGCCGCCTTCTGCGCAAGGCGCGCCGCGCATTGACCCCGAGCGAACAACGCCAGGCCGCCAAAGGCCTGTTCCGCCAACTGGCGCAAGACCCGCACTTTCGCCGGGCCAGACACATTTCCCTGTACCTGCCCACCGACGGTGAAATCGACCCGCGCTTGCTGCTGCGTGAAGCCCAGCGGCGCGGCAAGGCCACCTACCTGCCAGTGCTCAGTGCCTGGCCGCGAACCAAAATGGTGTTCCAGCGGATTCGCCCGGGCGACAGGCTCAAGCCCAATCGCTTCCGCATTCTCGAGCCACGAGCCAATCTGGCTCAGCAACGCAGGATCTGGACCCTGGATCTGGTGCTGTTGCCACTGGTGGGATTTGACGATGTCGGCGGACGGCTGGGGATGGGCGGCGGATTCTACGACCGCAGTCTGGCCTACCTGGCCCGGCGCAAAAACTGGCGCAAGCCGACGTTGCTTGGGTTGGCCCACGAATGTCAGAAGGTCGAACGCCTGGCGCAGGCCAGCTGGGATGTACCGTTGCAGGGCACGGTCACCGATAAGGCGTGGTATTTCGCAGGGTAGACGCCGCGCAGGTCAACGGCGTCGGAAAGGCTGTTTCAGCGCTTGAACGCGGTCGACTGTTGGACCTGTTGCGCGACTTCAATCGGCGCATCGGTCTTGCTCGTCCACAGACTTTGCGCATAACCGGTGGTTACGACGCCGAGGCCGAACAAAATAACCAAAGTCCATAGCAAATCCGGTTTGCGTTTCATCGATTGCCCCCCTCAAGGCACATCATCACGATGACAGCAGCGGTTTCCGTTCGTAGGCCGTGCAGCAGCGTCAAGCTTTAAAGGCCGGCATTTTGCGACAACGTGAACCCGGGCGCAAATGCTGACGTCAACCGACCGTCGGTTTGTCATAAAATTGCCCGACAACCTGTCCAATCACCGCTTGAGGAGCAAAAGACATGGCCTATTGGCTGATGAAATCCGAGCCGGACGAACTCTCGATCAAAGGCCTGGAGACACTCGGAAAAGCGCGCTGGGACGGGGTTCGCAACTATCAGGCGCGCAATTTCCTGCGGGCGATGGCGGTCGGGGATGAGTTCTTTTTCTACCACTCCAGTTGCCCGGAGCCGGGGATTGCCGGGATCGGCAGGATTATTCAGGCAGCGTACCCGGATCCCACCGCACTGGACCCCGAAAGCCATTACTTCGACCCGAAAGCCACGCCCGAGAAAAACGCCTGGAGTGCAATCGATGTTGCACACGTCGAGACCTTTGCCCGGGTGCTGAAACTGGATTATCTGAAGCAGCAGACCGCATTGGCCGAGATGCCGCTGGTGCAAAAAGGCAGCCGTCTTTCGGTCATGCCGGTGACCGCCGAACAGTGGGCCGTCGTGCTCGGTTTGCGCTGAGAACTCTCCGGTCACGGTTTTTTACCCGAAAAAAGGGCTAGGCTTGGCGCTCATTTGACTGACATCAAGCGAGTGGAACGCTTGAACAGTCAGACTGGACGCCACAGCCGCAGGATGCCCCCCATGTCGACGCACAGCCGTTCTTCACTTTTATATGCCGGTTCGCTCCTGGTGTTACTCGCCGCCGCGGGTGGCCTCGGTTACTGGATGTCGATCAGCAGCCGGCTGGTCGAGGGGCTGTCGATGGGCAACGGGCGCCTGGAAGCCACCGAAGTGCAGATCGCCAGCAAGACGCCCGGGCGCCTGGCCGAGGTGCTGGTGGATGAAGGCGACAAGGTCAGCAAAGGACAACTGCTGGCGCGCATGGACACCCGCACCCTCGAAGCCCAGCGCAACCAGGCCGAAGCCGAAGTCCTGCGCGCCCGGGAAAATCTCAACGCCGCCCAGGCCAATGTGCAGTTGCGTCAGAGTGAGCTGCTGCTGGCCCAGCAAGAGCTCGGCCGCTCGCAATCACTGTTCAAGCACGGTTACGTCAGCGCGCAGATCATCGATCAACTGCAGTCGCGCATTGGCACCGGCAACGCTGCGGTGACCGCAGCCCGCGCCCAGGTATCTGCCGTCAGCGCAACAATCGGCGCAGCGCAGGCGCAGGTGGCGCAGCTGACCAGCGAAATCGACGACAGCCTTCTGCGCGCGCCGATTGATGGCGTGATCCAGCTGCGCATGGCCGAACCCGGCGAAGTGCTGGGTGCCGGCGGCCGGGTCTTGTTGCTGATCGATCCCAACGACCAATACATGAACCTCTATCTGTCAGCTGCGGTGGCCGGGCGCCTGGCCGTGGGCGACGAGGCGCGCGTGTTGCTTGATGCCTTGCCCGATAAACCGCTGCCGGCAAAAATCAGTTTCGTCGCGGCCAAATCGCAATTCACCCCCAAAGAAGTCGAGACCCGCGACGAGCGACAAAAACTGGTGTTCCGCGTCAAGTTGCGCCTGACCCAGCCCAGCGCCGTGCCACAGGCCAAGCCCGGCATGCCCGGCGCCGGCTATGTGCGGATCGCACCCGTCGAATGGCCGGCCAATCTGCAATGAGCAGCCTTGCGGTTCAAGCGAACGGTATCGCCCACCGCTACGGCAAACAGCAAGCGCTGAACGAGATCGCCTTCAGCCTGCCCGCCGGAACCCGCTGCGGGTTGATCGGCCCCGATGGCGCGGGCAAGTCCAGCCTGTTGGGGTTGATCGCCGGCGTGAAAACCCTGCAACAAGGGCAACTGCAAGTGCTCGGAGGCGCGATCCAGGATCGCCGGCATCGCGACACACTCTATGCACGCATCGCCTTCATGCCTCAGGGCCTGGGCGGCAACCTGTACCCCGAACTGTCGATCCGCGAGAACATCCAGTTCTTCTCGACGCTGTTCGGCCTGTCCAGGGCTGAAAGCGAGCAACGCATGCACAGCCTGTTGCTCGCGACCGACTTGCTGAAATTTGCCGAGCGCCCCGCCGGCAAGTTGTCCGGCGGCATGAAGCAGAAACTCGGGCTGTGCTGCGCGCTGATCCATGAGCCCGACCTGTTGATCCTCGATGAGCCGACTACTGGCGTCGACCCGCTCTCGCGCCGGCGTTTCTGGGAGCTGGTCGACGATGTGCGCAGCCAGCGCCCGCAACTGACGCTGCTGGTCGCCACCGCGTATATGGAAGAAGCCGAGCAATTCGAGCATTGCCTGATGCTCGACGCCGGCCAGTTGATCGCCACCGGCCTGAGCCGCGAGCTGGCGGCCGTCACCCCCAGCGGCAAACTCGATGACGCCTTTACCCATTTCCAGGGTGACAGCCAGCACGACGCTCAACCGCTGGTGATTCCACCGCGCACCGGCAACAGCAACGACATCGCCATCCAAGCCCACGATCTGACGCTGCGCTTCGGCGATTTCACCGCCGTGGATCACGTCAGCTTTGCCATTGGCCGCGGCGAGATTTTCGGTTTTCTTGGCTCCAACGGCTGCGGCAAGACCACTACCATGAAAGTCCTGACCGGGCTGATGCCGGCCAGTGAAGGCAGTGCGACGCTGCTCGGCAACCCGGTGAACGCCAAGGATCTGGCCACGCGCAAGCGGGTCGGGTTCATGTCGCAGAGCTTTTCGCTGTATGGCGAACTCAGTGTGCGACAGAACCTCGAACTGCACGCGCGGCTGTTCGACCTGCCCAAAACCGAGAGCGCACAGCGCATCGAGGCACTGATTCAACGCTTCAATCTGCTCGCGGTCGCCGACCAGCCATCCGGGGCGTTGCCATTGGGGCTGCGCCAGCGTCTGTCGCTGGCGGTGGCAGTGCTGCACCGCCCGGAAGTGCTGATCCTCGACGAGCCGACCTCCGGCGTCGATCCGGCAGCCCGCGATGACTTCTGGCGACTGTTGATCGAGTTGTCCCGCGAACAAGGCGTGACGATCTTCCTCTCCACGCATTTCATGAACGAAGCCCAGCGCTGCGACCGCATCTCACTGATGCACGCCGGCAAGGTTCTCGCGTGCGATACCCCGGCGGCACTGCAACGCCAGTTCGCTGGAGAGACGCTGGAAGCGGCCTTCGTCACCTGCCTGGAACAGGCTCAGGGGGCTCAGCCACCAGCGCCTGCGGCCGAACCGCAAATGGCGCCGCCGAGCGCAGCGACAACACCGCTGCCCCGCCACGGTTTCAGCCTCGGTCGCCTGTTGGCCGTGGCCCGTCGCGAAGGCAAGGAGCTGTTGCGCGACAAAGTGCGCATGGCGTTCGCCTTGGCCGGGGCGATTTTCATGATGGTGATCTTCGGTTACGGGATTTCCCTGGACGTGGAAAACCTCGCGTTTGCCGTGTACGACCAGGATCAGACGCCGCAGAGCCGGGCTTATCTTGAGGCGTTTCGCGGCTCCCGCTACTTCGACGAGCAGCCGGCCATTCATGACCCACAGGAGCTGCACCGGCGCCTGCAACGCTCGGAAATCAAACTGGCACTGGAAATCCCGCCCGGATTCGGCCGCGATCTGTACGCCGGGCGCCAACCCGCTGTGGCGGCGTGGCTGGATGGCGGTATGCCGTTTCGCGCTGAAACCAGCCGCAACTATGTTGAAGCCGTGCACCTGGCCAATCTGCAACAACTGGCCGAGCAAAGCAGCCCCGCGCTGGCCCACCCGGCGGCGGCCAGTCTGGAAACCCGCTTTCGCTACAACCAGGACGTAGTCAGCGTCAACGCCATCGGCCCCGGGGTCATGGCGCTGATCCTCGCCTTCATTCCGGCGATGCTCACGGCGCTCGGCATCGTGCGCGAAAAGGAGTTGGGCTCGATCACCAATTTCTACGCCACACCCCTGACCCGTCTGGAGTTTCTGCTGGGTAAACAGGCGCCGTATCTGCTGGTCAGTCTGGTCAACCTCGCAGTGCTGGTGGCGATGAATCGCTGGCTGTTCGGCGTGCCGTTCAAGGGCAGCCTGCTGACTCTGGCATTCGGCGGCCTGCTGTACGTGCTGGCGACCACCAGCATGGGCCTGCTGATTTCGGCGTTCACGCGCACACAAATCGCCGCGATCCTCGGCACCATGATCATCACCAGCTTGCCGACCATCCAGTTCTCCGGGTTGATCGTGCCGCGCTCGTCGCTGGAGGGTGCGGCCGCGGTGATGGGCATGCTGTTTCCAGCGGGGCACTTCCTCGACATCGCGGTGGGCACGTTCACCAAAGCGCTGGACTTGCGTCAGCTGTGGCCGCAGTGCCTGGCGCTGTTCGGGTTCTTTGTCGGGTTCACCGGGCTGAGCCTGATCATGCTGAAAAAGCAGGAGGCCTGATGCACAAGTTCGCGCACATCCTGCGCCTGGGACTCAAGGAACTGACCAGCCTGCGGCATGACAGCGTGTTGCTGCTGTTTTTGTTCTACGCCTTCACCGTGGCGATCTACATGCCCGCTGCGGGTTCAGTGATTGGCGTACATAACGCCAGCGTGGCCATCGTCGACGAAGACCACAGCACCCTCTCGCGCCAGTTGGCCCAAGCCCTGCAGCCGCCGGAGTTCCAGACGCCGGTGCTGTTGCCTTACCCTCAGCTGGACCAGGTGATGGACAGCGGTCAATACACCTTCGTCATCAACATCCCGGCGGGCTTTCAAACCGATCTGCTGGCGGCGCGGCAGCCGGCGATTCAGGTCAATGTCGACGCCACGGCCATGAGCCAGGCATTCATGGGCGCTGGCTACATTGGCCGGATCTTTCAACGCGAGTTACTCGACTATGCAGGTCAGGGTGAAGCAGCGACCAAGGCGCCGGTGTTACTGACTACTCGCGCCCTGTTCAACACCAATCTGGAGGGTGGCTGGTTTCTGGCGGTGATTCAGATCGTCAACAACATCACTATTCTGGCGATCATCCTCACCGGCACGGCGCTGCTGCGCGAACGCGAACACGGCACGCTCGACCACTTGCTGGTGCTGCCGCTGACGGCGCTGGAAATCATGCTGGCGAAAATCTGGAGCAACCTGCTGGTGGTGGTGCTGTGCACCTGGTTGTCGCTGGAAGTGGTGGTCAAAGGCCTGCTGGGCGTGCCATTGGCCGGCTCGATGAGCCTGTTTTTACTGGTGACAGCGGTTTATCTGTTTGCCAGCACCGCGCTGGGCATCTTTCTGGCGACGCTCGCGCGTTCGACGCCGCAGTTCGGCCTGCTGGCGATTCCAGTGATCATCCCGATGTTGCTGCTGTCCGGCGGCAGCACGCCACTGGACAGCATGCCGCAATGGTTGCAGTGGGTGATGCAGGGCTCGCCGTCCACGCACTTTGTCAGCCTCAGCGCCGCGATTCTGTTTCGCGACGCCGGGCTGAGCGTGGTCTGGTCGGACTTGCTGGCGCTGACGGCCATCGGCCTGCTGTTCTTCCTCATCGCGCTGGCACGCTTTCGCAAGAGCCTGGCGTCCTGAACAGCGGCCAGCGTGGTTACTGAATGATCAGGTTGTTGAACAGCAGATCTTCAACCACCGGCTTGCCGGTCTCGTCATTCATCACTTGCTGGGTCTGCTTCAGGGCTTCCTGACGCAGCTTTTCCTTGCCTTCGATGCTGCCCATCGCCTCGGTGGTCTGCTGAGTGAACAGCGCCACCAGTTGATTGCGGATCAGCGGCTCGTTGGCCTTGACCAGTTTGGTCGCCTCTTCACCGGTCACACGCAGCGCCACGTCGGCCTTGTAGACCTTCAGCTTCGGCGTGCCGTCCAGCCCGTAATTGCCCACGAACGGCGGGCTCAGGGTGATGTAGTTGACTTTCGGCGCCTCGCCTTCTTTGGCTTCTTCGGCCAGCGCTGCCACAGGCAGAGACAGGGCCAGCAACAACATGATCCACGCTTTCACAATTCGCTCCTTATCCGGTTTGCGGCCTAGCATAACGACCCGCCGCGCAAGCACAAGCTTATGGCTGACTATCAGGGCCGGGCATGCTCGTTGACCCGTTGACTGACATACCTACACTTATCGGCCATCACTCCCAAAGGAATAGCCCTGATGAAAGCCGTGCTGTGCAAAGCCTTCGGCCCTGCCGAATCGCTGGTGCTGGAAGACGTCGCCAGTCCTGTCGCGAAGAAGAACGAAATCCTGCTGGAGGTGCACGCCGCCGGGGTCAACTTCCCGGACACGCTGATCATCGAGGGCAAGTATCAGTTCAAGCCGCCCTTCCCGTTTTCCCCCGGGGGCGAAGCGGCCGGCGTGGTCAGCGCCGTCGGTGAAAAGGTCAGCCATCTGAACGTCGGCGACCGGGTCATGGCCCTGACCGGCTGGGGCAGCTTCGCCGAACAGGTCGCGGTGCCGGGCTACAACGTGCTGCCGATCCCGCCGTCGATGGATTTCAACACCGCCGCCGCGTTCAGCATGACCTACGGCACCTCGATGCACGCCCTCAAGCAACGGGCGAACCTGCAACCGGGCGAGACCTTGCTGGTACTCGGCGCTTCCGGTGGCGTCGGCCTGGCGGCAGTGGAGATCGGCAAAGCCATGGGCGCCCGGGTCATTGCCGCCGCCAGCAGCGCGGAAAAACTCGCCGTGGCCAAGGCCGCCGGTGCCGATGAACTGATCAACTACAGCGAAACCAGCCTCAAGGACGAAATCAAACGCCTCACCGACGGCCAGGGCGCCGACGTGATCTACGACCCGGTCGGCGGCGACCTGTTTGACCAGGCCATTCGCGCCATCGCCTGGAACGGCCGCCTGCTGGTGGTCGGCTTCGCCAGCGGGCGCATCCCCGAACTGCCGGTCAACCTCGCGCTGCTCAAAGGTGCAGCCGTGCTCGGCGTGTTCTGGGGCTCCTTCGCCCAGCGCCAGCCACAGGACAACGCAGCGAACTTCCAGCAACTGTTCGGCTGGTTCGCCGAAGGCAAGCTGAAACCGCTGGTGTCGCAGGTGTACCCGCTGAGCAACGCGGCGCAGGCGATCAACGATCTGGGGCAGCGCAAGGCGGTGGGCAAGGTGGTGGTGCAGGTGCGCTGAGTTTTTCCCGGCCGGCGCCCCTTGGTGCCGGCCCGGATTGCGCCAGGCAGCAACACAGCTTCACTCTCAGCGGCGCTGGTTATCAAAGCAACTCACGAACCTCTCCCGGCAGAAAACTCATGTATCTCCACATGGGGGCCTCCCGGCAGCCTCTGACGATCATCGGTACGCGCCGATTCATCCTGGCGATGATTGCCAGACGTTGATCATCGGCCAACTGACTCTTGTGGCTCGCGTTCGAAAGGTAAGCGCGGGTGTAATGAAACACGTCCGCGTCGACCCAGGCGTACTCAGGCATGTTCCTGAAACTGCCATTGATGACATGACACTTCACTGACTTCAGCCACTGATTGAGGTGGATCGGCTCGTCCCGGCCCAGTCGAAAGAGCATCGGTGCCACCACGGGCTGTTCTGCAGGCCGCCCGTTTTCAGTCGTCCAGGGCTTGAAGCGCCACTGTGTTATTGCGTCTTTGACTACCTCAGCCAGATCAGGGTGATCACTTTGCACAATGTTGATCGCGCTGACCGAACCATCCGCCTTGACGACAAAACTGACCCTGACCTCGCCTTCGACCCCGGCCCTGCGCAACAGCTTCGGGTAAATCGGCTTGGGAATGTTTTCCGGTATGAGTAACCCTTCCGCTGCCAGCGCAAGACTGAAGATCGTCAATAAAAGCCCAGCAAAGAACCACCGCATGATCTCGCCCCTTCCCGATTGAGATGCCTGTCCGGCAACAACAGAAAGGTTACGGAGCATTGCCTGTTAACTGAATGGCGCAGCTTCGCTATTGAATGCAGGACATTTCCTGATCCTGACAAGAAAACAGGCGAACGCCCTGCGCAACGGGCTTCAGGTACATTTTCTGACGGATGCTTAGCCGCCGCTGGCCGCTGCAGCGTCGCCCGGCAATAAATGCTCCTGCACCTTCAGGCTGCGAGACGGAATCAGCCGTCCCTTGTCATCGAAGCGCAAAACGATCAGCCAGTCGAAGACTTCATCCGGCCATCTTTCCTGGCCCATCAGCGCCGTGGGGTCGCCACCAAAGGCCTTGAGCAGTTTATTGATGTGGCCGTGGTGCCAGGCGATCAGCACCGTTTGCGCCTGATTGCTCTTGCGCAACAGTTTGACCAATTGATGCAGATCGCCATTGACGTAGGGCTGCTCGATCGCGAGGTTCAGGCGTTGGGCCAGCGGGGTCAGGGTCAGGCGCGAGCGCGAACTCTCCGGGGTGTCGCCGGCAGCGATCAAACGCTGGGGCGTGAGTGTCTGGCCGTCGAGTTTCAGCGGATTGAAATAGTCGACATAGGCGGCCGCGCGTTGCTCGCCTCGGGCATTGAGCACCGATCCTGTATCCGGTTTTTCCGCATGCCGGATGATCAGCACCGTGGCGTTGCGCAGGCCGGAATGGGAAGGATGATCGGTGACGATCAATGTCAGCAGCACAACGGCGAGCCCCGCCGCCACCAAGAACCTCGGCACCAACATGCGAACCTTCAGGGCCATTTCCTATCTCTGCTGATCAATTGGCTGAACGGGCCGCGAGTCTATGTCACACCCTGTTGATAAGTGGTGAAAACGTCCTGTTTTTACAGCTGAGCGACAGGTTCGTAAAAGAACATGCGACTTCCAACATTTTCCGCTGTTTTGCCGATGCGAACCGGTGCTATTTTCGGTAACGAAACTGTAACATTCGCATCCGCAGTCAAAACAAGAAATCTGGAGCTCTTGAATGTTTGCTTTCTTTCGTCCTGCCGCACATCAGGCTCCATTGCCTGAAGAAAAAATAGACAGCACTTACCGACGCCTGCGCTGGCAGATCTTCGCCGGTATCTTCTTTGGCTACGCGGGTTACTACCTGCTGCGCAAAAACTTCTCGCTGGCCATGCCGTACCTGATCGACGAGGGCTACAGCCGTGGCGATCTGGGTCTGGCGATGTCGGCCATTGCCATCGCCTACGGTCTGTCGAAGTTCCTGATGGGCCTGGTCTCCGACCGTTCCAACCCGCGTTATTTCCTGCCGTTCGGCTTGCTGGTGTCGGCCGGCGTGATGTTCATTTTCGGTTTCGCGCCGTGGGCGACGTCCAGCGTGACCATGATGTTCATCCTGCTGTTCATCAACGGTTGGGCCCAGGGCATGGGCTGGCCGCCGAGCGGACGCACCATGGTGCACTGGTGGTCGCAGAAGGAACGGGGCGGCGTAGTCTCGGTGTGGAACGTGGCGCATAACGTCGGCGGCGGTCTGATCGGCCCGCTGTTCCTGATCGGCATGGGCCTGTTCAATGACTGGCACGCAGCGTTCTACGTCCCGGCAGCGGTGGCGCTGGGCGTGGCGGTGTTTGCCTTCATCACCATGCGCGACACCCCGCAATCGGTCGGCCTGCCGCCGATCGAGAAGTACAAGAACGATTACCCGGAAGGCTACGACGCCAGCCACGAAGACGAATTCAGCGCCAAGGAAATCTTCGTCAAATACGTGCTGCGCAACAAAATGCTCTGGTACATCGCCATGGCCAACGTCTTCGTCTACCTGCTGCGCTACGGCGTACTGGACTGGGCGCCGACCTACCTCAAAGAAGCCAAGCACTTCGACGTCGACAAGACTTCGTGGGCTTACTTCTTCTACGAGTGGGCGGGCATTCCGGGCACGCTGCTGTGCGGCTGGATGTCGGACAAGATCTTCCGTGGCAACCGTGGCCTGACCGGCATGGTGTTCATGGCACTCGTGACCGTAGCGACGCTGGTGTACTGGCTGAACCCGGCCGGCAACCCGACCGTGGACATGATCGCGCTGTTCTCGATCGGTTTTCTGATCTACGGCCCGGTGATGCTGATCGGACTGCAGGCGCTGGAGCTGGCACCGAAGAAAGCCGCCGGCACGGCAGCAGGCTTCACCGGTCTGTTCGGCTATCTGGGCGGTTCGGTCGCGGCGAGTGCGGCAATGGGCTATACCGTTGACCACTTCGGCTGGGACGGTGGTTTTGTCCTGCTGGTAGGCGCTTGCCTGCTGTCGATGGCCTTCCTGGCCCCGACGCTATGGCACAAGCAAGTCGCCAGTCAGAGTCGCGAAGCCGTCGCCTGATCGGCTTTTGCCTGACAGCGCTTGAGCCGCGCCTCCAGATTTCGATCCGGCATGGCGTGGCTGCGCAGGGCGTGGGCGGTCTGCTCGACATAATCGCGAGTGGTGCCGTAGCGCCCGCAAGCGCTTTCGAACACCTGACTCAGCACATGATCCGGCAAGTTGCCGGCATAGCTGGGCAGGTGTCGCTCCAGAACAAACCCCAACGCCTGAACCTGACTGCCATCTTCGAGCCGGCAGTTCAGCCAGTGCGGGCGATAGGACGGGAATGGCATCTCGCGTTTCCACAGCGCGTACAGCGCAGCGTCGAGATTCTCTTCCGGCAGCCGATAGGCGAAGCCGCTGCACGAACCGCCACGATCCAGACCGAACACCAGCCCGGGCATTTCCGGCGTTCCACGATGCTCATGCGACCACAGGTACAAGCCGCGATGGTAACCGTGGACTCGCCCGCGCACCCGCTCCACCGCCGTGCACTCCGGGCGCCAGATCAGCGAGCCGTAAGCAAACAGCCACACCGGCCCACCCTTGTGGCGCGCCATGGTCGATTGCATCGAGACGAGAAGTTGTTCGTGGGTCAGCTGCGGCCCCAGATCGAGCCGCGGAGGGTAAGCCAGATTCACAAAAGCAGATTCAATGGCTGTCATGACAGAAGTGTTCGGCCCCGCAAGTATTACAAGATGTAAGCACAATTCGCTTGATAGAACATATAGCAGTAACTGTAAAACGAAAAGTGCTAAAGGATGTATGACCCGCCTGACAACGATAATGCGGGATCATCTGCCCGGTTATCCGGTTTTATATAGCCTAATACCCTTGCAGCAATATCTTAAATACCCGAATGAAATATGCATAAGCCTTCGCTTGTTCAGGTTTCGTTCATGAAGGCGCGGGAAACTTCCTACTAGAATGTCGGACTTTCTTTCTTCTCCGTCGCTGAACGCCTACGTATAACGGCCTTCCTCTGGCGCAAGCCATCCCGTTTAACCGAGGCTGCACAATGAACATCCGAAGACTTCTGACCGTATTGCTGATGACTCAGACCGGCCATGCATTGGCCGCGGACGATGCGCAGGACACGGGCTTCTGGTATGCCCAGACCAGCGTCTACACCCGACATTACTCGCCCGACCCCGAGCACAATAATCATCAGGACTTGATCGGCATCGAACGCAATCAGGCTTCCGGCTGGGTCTTTGGCGGGGCAACTTTCCGTAACTCGTTCCGCCAGCGCTCGAACTACGCCTATGCCGGCAAGCGCTATGACAGCCGTGAGTATCCGGTGTATTTGAAAGTCACGGGCGGGCTGTTGCAGGGTTATCGCGGTGATTACAAGGACAAGATCCCGTTGAACCGCTATGGCGTTGCGCCAGTGATCATTCCGTCCGTCGGGACTCAATACGGCCCATTGGCCGCCGAGCTGGTGTTTCTCGGCGCCAATGCGGCGATGGTGACTAGCGGCGTACGTTTCTAGGGACGGGGCTCAAGATCGCGGCGCGTACGCAAATACGTCGGCGCGCATCTGGTGCGCATCCATCCCGGCTTCCACCAGCGCATCCAGCGTGCCGTAGACCATCGCCGGCGAACCGCTGGCGTAGACGTGCAGGGCCTTCAGATCGGCGAAGTCCTCGCACACGGCCTGGTGCAACATCCCGCAGCGCCCTTCCCAACCGCACTGGTCGCTGACCACTTTGTGCAGGAACAGATTGGGCAGCTTCAGCCATTCGTCCCAATGCTCGATGTCGTAGAAATCTTCCGGGCGACGCACGCCCCAGTACAGATGCACCGGGTGTTTGAAGCCGTTGGCGCGGCAGTGTTCGATCAGGCTGTGAATCTGGCCCATGCCGGTGCCGGCGGCGATCAGTACCAGCGGCCCGTCAGGCAATTCGGCGAGGTGGGTGTCGCCGAACGGCAGTTCGACGCGCACCAGCGGGTTGCGCTGCAGTTGCTCGATCAGGCTCAGCGCACTGGCCTCACGGGCCAGCACGTGGATTTCCAGATCCCGTCCGCCGTGCGGTGCAGAGGCCATGGAGAACGCTGACTTTTCACCGTTCTCGCGCTCGATCATCAGGTACTGCCCGGCGTGATAACGCGGTGGCTTGCCGGCCGGCGCACGCAGGCGCACGCGCCAGGTGTCGCCGCCGACGTCCCGGCATTCGATGACCTGACACGACAGGCTGCGCACCGGCAGTTCTCCCAGCGCGAGCACGCCATCCCACAGCAGGACGCAGTCTTCCAGCGGCTCGGCTATGCAAGTGTAGAACTCGCCGTGGTCATGCACCTTGCCGGCCTGTTCGACCCGGCCCTCCACCAGCAGCGCCGCACATACGTGGCAATTGCCGTTGCGGCAGCTTTGCGGGCAGTCGTAGCCCAGGCGCCGCGCACCATCGAGAATCCGCTCGCCGGGCCGTATCTCAAGCACCGCTCCGGAGGGCTGCAGGGTTACACGCATCAATCTATTCCTAACTGATTCCAGATGGCATCGATCCGCTGGGTGACGGCGTCGTCCTTGACGATCACACGGCCCCACTCGCGAGTGGTTTCGCCCGGCCACTTGTGGGTGGCATCCAGGCCCATTTTCGAGCCCAGGCCCGAGACCGGCGAGGCGAAGTCGAGGTAGTCGATCGGCGTGTTGTCGATCATCACCGTATCGCGCTTGGGGTCCATGCGCGTGGTGATGGCCCAGATCACGTCGTTCCAGTCGCGGGCATTGATATCGTCGTCAGTGACGATAACGAACTTGGTGTACATGAACTGTCGCAAAAACGACCAGACACCGAGCATCACGCGCTTGGCATGCCCCGGATACGACTTCTTCATCGTCACCACAGCCATGCGGTACGAGCAGCCTTCCGGCGGCAGGTAGAAGTCGGTGATCTCCGGGAATTGCTTCTGCAGGATCGGCACGAACACTTCATTCAGCGCAACGCCGAGAATTGCCGGTTCATCCGGTGGACGGCCGGTGTAGGTACTGTGGTAGATCGGCTTGATCCGGTGGGTGATGCGCTCGACGGTGAACACCGGGAAGCTGTCGACTTCGTTGTAGTAACCGGTGTGGTCGCCGTACGGGCCTTCATCGGCCATTTCGCCCGGATGGATCACGCCTTCGAGGATGATCTCGGCGGTGGCCGGCACTTGCAGGTCGTTGCCGCGGCACTTGACCAGCTCGGTGCGGTTACCGCGCAGCAGACCGGCGAAAGCGTATTCGGAAAGGCTGTCCGGCACCGGCGTCACGGCGCCGAGGATGGTCGCCGGGTCGGCGCCCAGCGCGACCGACACCGGGAACGGCTGGCCCGGATGCTTCTCGCACCATTCGCGGAAGTCCAGCGCGCCGCCACGGTGGCTGAGCCAGCGCATGATCACCTTGTTGCGGCCGATCACTTGCTGACGGTAAATACCGAGGTTCTGGCGCTCCTTGTTCGGGCCTTTGGTGACGGTCAGGCCCCAGGTGATCAGCGGACCGACGTCGCCGGGCCAGCAGGTCTGCACCGGCAGCATCGCCAGGTCGACGTCGTCACCTTCGATAACCACTTCCTGGCACACCGCGTCTTTGACCACTTTCGGCGCCATCGAGATGATCTTGCGGAAGATCGGCAGTTTCGACCACGCGTCCTTCAAGCCCTTCGGCGGCTCCGGCTCCTTGAGGAAGGCCAGCAGCTTGCCGATCTCGCGCAGTTCGCTGACCGACTCGGCGCCCATGCCCATGGCCACCCGCTCGGGCGTGCCGAACAGGTTGCCGAGCACCGGAATGTCGTAACCGGTGGGCTTCTCGAACAGCAGCGCCGGGCCCTTGGCCCGCAGCGTGCGATCGCACACCTCGGTCATTTCCAGCACCGGCGAGACGGGAATCTGGATGCGTTTCAACTCTCCGCGCTGCTCAAGCTGCTGCACGAAATCCCGAAGATCCTTGAATTTCATTGACGATGGCACCCTCAAAATAGGCGTACATCCTACCTGCTATGCAGCCCTGTGGCAGCCTGTCGCTGCTTACTTGGCTGCATTGGTCTGCGCGTTCCCACGGTTTTCCCGGGCTTGCAGGCTCATAAACAGCGGCTCGAGGATCGGCGCAACGAAGCGTGCACCGACTTCGGACAAGTGATTGTCGTCGGTGTACAGCGAATAGCCGCCAAGTTCAGCGTGGCACAAGCCTTTGTCATCGCACAGCCGTGGCGCGGGATCGACCACGCGCACGGCCGGATCCTCCTGCGCAAGTTGCGCAAACAGCTGACTGATGAACACCTGGCGTTTGTGGTGCGCCTCGACGTCCAGCCCGACGTCATCGACCGGACGATCAAGCATTGCCAGACGTGTCAGCCGATAGGGCGGACTGAAGGCCTGCAGCGGCGCTTCTTTCACCAGCCACACGCGATGCCCGCCGGCACGCAATTGCGCCACACGGGCCCGCAGACCTTCAGCCAGGCGCCGCTCGGCGTCGGCACGATCATAGCGGCCATCGGTGGTTCTCAGAACATGACCCAGATCACCTTTGGCATCGCCGTACAGGTACAGGCTCCAACGCGCAACCAGCACCACATCGCTGACCGATTGCGCCTTCAGCCCCCGCTCGACACGCTGGTTGAAACGCGCACAGACACCGTCATGTTCCAGTCCATCGACCGGAATGCAGCCGGGAGAACTGGCCAGGATCACGCTCACGCCGTAGGCCTTGGCGCCGTCATCGAACACCGGGATCAGCGCCGTGGCGTGACTGTCGCCCCAGACCATGGCGCGGCTCGGCAGATCCGTCATGCCGTAATGGCAGAACAGCTTGTCGTCCGGGGTCTTGTCATCCGCCAGACACGCCATCAGCTCCGGCCGCCACTCGCGACCCTTGGCGTATTGCAGGGCCTGCTCGGACAAGCGCCATGGCAGGCCATCGGTCCAGCGCAGCGATTGCCCGGCCAGACCGAGCACCAGGATGCCGCAGAAACCGGCCAGCAGAATCTGCCGACGGCCGGCGAGCAAACGCCGTTCACGGAACGGCGTTTCGACGAATTTCCATGACAGATAACCCAGCACCAGGGTCAGCAGGATCAATCCGGCCGTGTCGAGCGCGCCCGGTTCATCGACGCTGGCGTAGCTGGAAAACACGAACACCGGCCAGTGCCACAAGTACCAGGAATAGGAAATCAGGCCGAGGCCGACCATCACCCGACTGCTCAACAATTGACCAACCAGCGTTTCGCGATGACCGTTGGCCAGAATCAACAGCACCACGCCCAGCACCGGCAGCAGCGCGGTCGCCCCCGGGAACGGCGTCGACTTGTCGTAGACGAACACTGCCAGCAGGATCAACCCCATGCCCAGCAGGCTCAAGGCCTGGGCGGCCAGCGGTTTCAAACGCCAGGCGTGTTTCGGCGCAATCGCCAGCATCGCCCCGGCCAGCAACTCCCAGGCACGCATCGGCAGCAGGAAGAAAGCTTTCTCCGGATGATGATTGATCGCCCACACACTCAGCCCGAACGACACCAGCAGCACAGCGAACAGCGCCAGCCGCCAGTGTTTCAAACGGCTCGAGAGCAGCGTCAGCAGCAGCGGGAAGAAGATGTAGAACTGCTCTTCTACCGCCAGTGACCAGGTGTGGAGCAGCGGTTTCAGGTCAGAGGCGACGTCGAAGTAACCGTCCTGGCGCATGAACAGGATGTTCGAGACGAACGTCACTTGATAGCGCACCGAACGCCCCAGCTCTTCGTAGTCCTTGGGCGCCAGCAGGAACCAGCCCACCGCCAGCACCGCAATGATCATCGCGAACAGCGCCGGCAGAATCCGCCGCGCACGCCGAGCCCAGAACTCGACGAAACTGAAACGTCCGGCTTGACGCTGGTTCCAGATGATCGAGGTGATGAGGTAGCCGGAAATCACGAAGAACACGTCCACGCCGACAAAACCGCCGGTAAACCCCGGAACGCCAAAGTGGAACAGCACCACGGCGATCACCGCGACTGCGCGCAGGCCGTCGATATCCCTTCGATAAGCGAGTGTGCTCATAAAATCTTTAATGCCAATCAGGTGGTGGTTTTTATACAGCGCGAGCCCGAGTCGAGAGGCTCGCGAGCGCTGCTGGTTGTAGTGCCCGATCACAGACCTTACCAGATCGGGAACCTCCCATAATCCGGGCAAAATTCAGGCAAAAAAATGGCGCCCCGCGCGGGACGCCATTTTTATCGGTTCAGCGGCGATGTTACTTGCGTTTCATCGACAGGAAGAACTCGTCGTTGGTCTTGGTCGTTTTCAGCTTGTCGACCAGGAACTCGATGGCCGCCACTTCGTCCATCGGGTGCAGCAGCTTGCGCAGAATCCACATGCGCTGCAGTTCGTCATCGGCAGTCAGCAACTCTTCGCGGCGGGTGCCGGAGCGGTTGATGTTGATGGCCGGGAACACACGCTTCTCGGCGATCTTGCGATCCAGAGGCAGTTCCATGTTGCCGGTACCTTTGAACTCTTCGTAGATCACTTCGTCCATCTTCGAGCCGGTTTCAACCAGCGCGGTGGCGATAATGGTCAGCGAGCCGCCTTCTTCGATGTTGCGCGCAGCACCGAAGAAACGTTTCGGTTTCTCCAGGGCGTGAGCATCGACACCACCGGTCAGCACCTTGCCGGAGCTCGGGATCACAGTGTTGTAGGCACGGGCCAGACGGGTGATGGAGTCGAGCAGGATCACCACGTCCTTCTTGTGTTCGACCAGGCGCTTGGCCTTCTCGATCACCATTTCGGCAACCTGCACGTGACGGGTCGGCGGTTCGTCGAAGGTCGAGGCAACCACTTCGCCGCGCACGGTGCGCTGCATTTCGGTCACTTCTTCCGGACGTTCGTCGATCAACAGCACGATCAGGTGAACTTCAGGGTTGTTACGCGCGATGTTCGCGGCGATGTTCTGCAGCATGATCGTTTTACCGGCCTTCGGCGGTGCAACGATCAGACCACGCTGGCCTTTGCCGATCGGGGCACACAGGTCGATCACACGACCGGTCAAGTCTTCGGTGGAACCGTTACCGGCTTCCATCTTCATGCGCACGGTCGGGAACAGCGGGGTCAGGTTCTCGAAGAGAATCTTGTTCTTCGCGTTCTCGGGACGATCGAAGTTGATCGTGTCGACCTTGAGCAGAGCGAAGTAACGCTCGCCTTCCTTTGGAGGGCGGATCTTGCCAACGATGGTGTCACCGGTGCGCAAGTTGAAACGACGGATCTGGCTCGGCGAGACGTAGATATCGTCCGGGCCGGCGAGGTAGGAAGCGTCAGCGGAGCGCAGGAAGCCGAAGCCGTCCTGGAGAATCTCCAGCACGCCATCACCGGAGATTTCCTCGCCGCTTTTCGCGTGCTTTTTCAGCAGGGAGAAAATCACGTCCTGCTTGCGCGAACGGGCCATATTTTCTATGCCCATCTGTTCGGCCAATTCGAGCAGTTCGGTAATCGGCTTTTGCTTGAGTTCAGTCAGATTCATATAGGAATGACGTAATCATTTATGGAGGGGGGAAATTAAGCTTTTGGCTTAATGAGGCCGCGCCGCGGAGAAGGCGACAGGATCGCGAACTTGTTCGAAAAGGAGTGCGTCGGCGACGGCTAGCAGGGGGCAGTGGAGAAACCAGTGCGGGGCCGAATGTACCACCTGAGTTTCGGAGCGTCTAGCCCTGAATACGCAAAAAGCCCCGCAAATTGCGAGGCTTTTTTTTGGCGATTTACAGCGACGCTTAGATGTTGGCGTCGAGGAAAGCAGCCAGTTGCGACTTCGACAGGGCGCCGACTTTGGTCGCTTCAACGTTGCCGTTCTTGAACAGCATCAGCGTCGGGATACCACGCACGCCGTGCTTGGCCGGGGTTTCCTGGTTTTCGTCGATGTTCAGTTTGGCAACGGTCAGCTTGCCTTTGTAAGTCTCGGCAATCTCGTCCAGAACCGGAGCGATCATTTTGCAAGGGCCGCACCATTCAGCCCAGTAGTCGACCAGTACAGCGCCTTCGGCCTTGAGTACGTCGGCTTCGAAGCTGGCGTCGCTAACGTGTTTGATCAGATCGCTGCTCATGGAATTCTCCAGGTTGTAAGCAAAAAAACGTGGCCCATCATATCCGCCCTTCCCTTGTTCAGGAAGCCGCAGTTGATTGAGTCTTGCTATGGCGCCCCATGAGTCTGGGTATAGCCCAAGTCACGCGGTGGCGGGGGCGATGAAGGCGATCCCGGTGCGCAGCGCCGCGTTGCGCACGTGCTCTTGCATGGCCTTCTGGGCGGCGGCGGAGGCCCTGCGCGCGAGGGCGCGGAGGATCTTGCGGTGTTCCTGCCAGGTTTCCATCGCCCGTTCGGCGCGGATGAACGGTAGTTTCTGGCTCTCCAGAAAGATCTCGGCGCGGGCGGTGAGGATGCTCAGCATCGCCTGATTGCCGCTGGCCAGCAGAATGCGCCGGTGGAATTCGAAGTCGAGTTTCGCCGCAGCCTCGAAGTCCCCAGCCTTCAATTGCTCGCGCATCGCCGCAACGTTGTCCTCCAGCGCATCCAGATCGATCGTGCTCAAGGTCACCGCCGCCAGCCCGGCGGCAAAACCCTCCAGCGCATAGCGCAACTGAAAGATGTCCAGCGGCGAAGCCTGCGCCGCAAACGGCCAGCCCGGCGCATGGTCACCCGGCGCAAGGTCCACCGGTGCCTGCACGAACACGCCTTTGCCCGGCTGGATGCTGACCACGCCCAGCGCACTGAGCGATGACAGCGCCTCACGCAAGGACGCCCGGCTGACCCCCAGTTGCACCGCCAGATCCCGTTGCGAGGGCAACGCATCGCCCGCACCGAACCCCTGTTCGGTGATCAGTTTGCGAATCGCTTGCAGCGCCACTTCGGGTACGGCGCGGGAGATCGAGTTCATGGTTGTTCAGACGAGCCAGGCCAAGGTGCGACTAGTTGTAAAGCTATTCGCCGGATCCGGCAAGTCGTGCCCCAGCGGGGTTCGGCGCCCGCTGCCGATGCGCTATCGAGGTGCGAAAAACATCCTGACTGTTCAGACCAGTAAGACCGAAAGAACACGCCAAATCCGCGGCCTGCGCGGCATCCGGCGCGGTGTTGGCACGGCGCATGCTCTGTCCGATCGCAGAAAACACTTCCCGCCGATCCGGAGATTTGCCATGAGCCTGCGTTACAGCGCCCTCCTCACCGCCCTGTTTGCCAGCCTGATGCTGAGCCAGGCCCCCGCCCACGCCGATGGCCTGGATGACGTGGTCAAACGCGGCACACTGAAAGTCGCCGTGCCTCAGGACTTCCCGCCGTTCGGCTCGGTCGGCCCGGACATGAAGCCCCGTGGCCTGGACATCGACACGGCCAAACTGCTGGCCGAGCAACTCAAGGTCAAACTCGAACTGACCCCGGTCAACAGCACCAACCGCATCCCGTTCCTCACCACCGGCAAGGTCGATCTGGTGATCTCCAGCCTCGGCAAGAACCCGGAGCGCGAGAAAGTCATCGACTTCTCCCACGCCTACGCGCCGTTCTACCTCGCGGTGTTTGGCCCGCCTGACGCAGCGATCAGCAGCCTCGACGACCTCAAGGGCAAGACCATCAGTGTCACCCGTGGCGCCATCGAAGACATCGAGCTGACCAAGGTCGCCCCCGAAGGCGTGACCATCAAGCGCTTCGAAGACAACAACTCGACCATCGCCGCCTACCTCGCAGGGCAAGTCGACCTGATCGCCAGCGGCAACGTGGTGATGGTGGCGATCAGCGAGAAGAACCCGAAACGCGTGCCGGCGCTGAAAGTGAAGCTCAAGGATTCGCCGGTCTACGTCGGCGTGAACAAGAACGAGCCGGCGCTGCTGGGCAAGGTCAACGAGATTCTCGCCACCGCCAAGGCCGACGGCGCGTTGGAGAAAAACTCGCAGACCTGGCTCAAAGAGCCGCTGCCGGCCGATCTCTGATCGATCGCGCGGGAGACAATTGATGGCTTATCAGTTCGATTTCATGCCGGTGGTGCAAAACACCGACCTGCTGCTGCGCGGCGCTCTGTTCACCCTGGAACTGACGGCGATTGGCGCAGTGCTCGGCGTCGGCGTGGGCATCGTCGGCGCGCTGGTGCGGGCGTGGAACATTCGCCCGTTCTCGGCACTCTTCGGCGTCTACGTCGAGTTGATCCGCAACACGCCATTTCTGGTGCAGTTGTTCTTCATCTTTTTCGGCCTGCCGTCGCTTGGGGTGCAGATTTCCGAGTGGCAGGCGGCGGTGCTGGCAATGGTGATCAACCTCGGCGCGTATTCGACCGAGATCATCCGCGCCGGCATCCAGGCGATTCCGCGCGGGCAACTGGAAGCCGCCGCCGCACTGGCGATGAGCCGTTTCGAAACGTTCCGCCACGTGGTCCTGCTGCCGGCGCTGGGCAAGGTCTGGCCGGCCCTGAGCAGCCAGATCATCATCGTCATGCTCGGCTCGGCAGTGTGTTCGCAGATCGCCACCGAGGAGCTGAGCTTCGCTGCCAACTTCATTCAGTCGCGCAACTTCCGCGCCTTTGAAACCTACGCGCTGACCACGCTGATCTACCTGTGCATGGCGCTGCTGATCCGCCAGTTGCTGAACTGGGTCGGCCGCCGCTATATCGCGAGGAGCAGCCGATGAGCGACTTCACTTTCTGGGACATCCTGCGCAACCTGCTCACCGGCCTGCAGTGGACGCTGGCGCTGTCGCTGGTGGCGTTCATTGGTGGCGGGATCGTCGGGTTGCTGATTCTGGTCATGCGCATCTCGAAAAACCCGTTGCCGAGCAATATCGCCCGCACCTGGATCGAACTGTTCCAGGGCACACCGCTGCTGATGCAGCTGTTTCTGGTGTTCTTCGGCGTGGCGCTGGCCGGGGTCGAAATCTCGCCGTGGATGGCCGCGGCGATTGCCCTCACGCTGTTTACCAGTGCCTATCTGGCGGAGATCTGGCGCGGTTGCGTCGAAGCGATCCCTCACGGTCAGTGGGAAGCGTCATCGAGTCTGGCGCTGAATCCGCTGGAGCAGTTGCGCTACGTGATCCTGCCGCAGGCGCTGCGCATCGCCGTGGCGCCAACCGTGGGCTTCTCGGTGCAAGTGGTCAAAGGCACGGCGGTGACCTCGATCATCGGTTTCACCGAGCTGACCAAGACCGGCGGCATGCTCGCCAACGCCACTTTCGAACCGTTCATGGTCTACGGCCTCGTCGCCCTCGGCTACTTCCTGCTCTGCTACCCCTTGTCGCTCAGTGCGCGCTACCTGGAAAGGAGACTGCATGCCTCTGCTTAGAATTTCCGCCCTGCATAAATACTACGGCGATCACCACGTGCTCAAAGGCATCGACCTGAGCGTCGAGGAAGGCCAGGTGGTGGCGATCATCGGCCGCAGCGGCTCGGGCAAATCGACCCTGCTGCGCACGCTCAACGGCCTGGAGTCGATCAACGACGGGGTGATCGAAGTCGACGGCGAATACCTCGACGCCGCCCGCGCCGACCTGCGCAGCCTGCGGCAGAAAGTCGGCATGGTGTTCCAGCAGTTCAACCTGTTCCCGCACCTGACCGTCGGCGAGAACGTGATGCTCGCCCCGCAAGTGGTGCAGAAAGTACCGAAGGCCAGGGCGGCCGAACTGGCGCGCAAGATGCTCGAACGCGTCGGCCTGGGGGAGAAGTTCGACGCCTTCCCGGATCGGCTGTCCGGCGGGCAGCAACAGCGCGTGGCAATTGCCCGGGCGCTGGCGATGTCGCCGAAAGTGCTGCTGTGCGACGAGATCACCTCGGCGCTGGACCCGGAACTGGTCAATGAAGTGCTGGCCGTGGTGCGCCAATTGGCGAAAGAAGGCATGACGCTGATCATGGTCACTCACGAAATGCGCTTTGCCCGGGAAGTCGGCGACAAACTGGTGTTCATGCACCATGGCAAGGTGCATGAAGTGGGGGATCCGAAGGTGTTGTTTGCCCATCCGCAGACGGCGGAGCTGGCGAATTTTATTGGCACGGTGGAAGCGACAGCCTGAAATAGCCGTAGTGATGGGGCGGACGCCTTCGCGAGCAGGCTCGCTCCCACAGGGATCTCTGTTGGACCACTATGGTGTGTTCGCCGCAAAACCTGTGGGAGCGAGCCTGCTCGCGAATGGCCGCGCCGCGGTCTCAAGCTTTTATGCGCAGGATCAACGGTTTGAACCATGCGCGTTGGCGCCAGCGTTTGATCGTGGCACGATGGCGGGGTTATCGACCGAGACCCCCTGACCATGCCGCAATCCAAAGCCAAGAATCTGTCCCTGATCGCCGCAATCGACCTGGGCTCCAACAGCTTCCACATGGTCGTGGCCAAGGCCCAGAACGGTGAAATCCGCATTCTGGAGCGCCTCGGAGAGAAAGTGCAGCTTGCCGCCGGCATCGACGACGAGCGCCATCTCAACGAAGAATCGATGCAGCGCGGGCTCGATTGCCTCAAGCGTTTTGCCCAACTGATCAACGGCATGCCGCTGGGCGCCGTGCGAATCGTCGGCACCAACGCCCTGCGCGAAGCGCGCAATCGTCTGGAATTCATCCACCGCGCCGAAGAAATCCTCGGTCACCCGGTGGAAGTCATCTCCGGCCGTGAAGAAGCACGGCTGATTTATCTGGGCGTGTCACACACCCTCGCCGACACCCCGGGCAAGCGTCTGGTGGCCGACATCGGCGGCGGCAGTACCGAATTCATCATCGGGCAGCGGTTTGAACCGCTGCTGCGCGAAAGCCTGCAAATGGGCTGCGTCAGTTTCACCCAGCGCTACTTCAAGGACGGCAAGATCACTCCGGCCCGTTACGCCCAGGCGTACACGGCGGCGCGGCTGGAGATCATGAGCATCGAACACGCCCTGCACCGCCTGACCTGGGATGAAGCCATCGGCTCCTCGGGCACCATCCGCGCCATTGGCCTGGCGCTGAAGGCCGGCGGACATGGCACCGGCGAAGTGAATGCCGAAGGCCTGGCATGGCTCAAGCGTCGCCTGTTCAAACTGGGTGACGTCGACAAGATCGATTTCGAAGGCATCAAGCCTGACCGCCGGGCGATCTTCCCCGCGGGTCTGGCGATTCTCGAAGCGATCTTCGACGCCCTCGAACTGCAACGCATGGATCACTGCGAAGGCGCACTGCGTGAAGGCGTGCTCTACGACCTGCTTGGCCGCCATCACCACGAAGACGTGCGCGAACGCACCCTGACTTCGTTGATGGAGCGTTATCACGTCGACCTGGAACAAGCCGCGCGAGTTGAACGCAAAGCGCTGCACGCCTTTGATCAGGTCGCTGCAGACTGGGAGCTGGATGACGGCATCTGGCGCGAACTGCTCGGCTGGGCGGCGAAAGTCCACGAAGTCGGCCTCGACATCGCGCACTACCACTATCACAAGCACGGCGCCTACCTGATCGAGCACTCGGACCTCGCCGGATTCTCCCGCGAAGACCAGCAAATGCTCGCCCTGCTGGTGCGCGGCCACCGCCGCAACATTCCCAAGGACAAGTTCGCCGAATTCGGTGACGACGGCGACAAGCTGATCCGCCTGTGCGTGCTGCTGCGCTTCGCGATCCTGTTCCACCACATCCGTGGCACCCAGGCGATGCCGCAAGTGGCGCTGCACGCCAAGGGCAACACGCTCGACGTGGAATTCCCGGAGCACTGGCTGGATGAGAATCAGCTGACTCAGGCTGACTTTGGCCTGGAGGCCGAGTGGCTGACGCGGGTTGGCATCGTGCTGACAGTCCACTGATAACCCCTGTAGAAGCTGCCGCAGGCTGCGATCTTTTGCTCTTTAAACGGCAAGATCAAAAGATCGCAGCCTTCGGCAGCTCCTACACAGGTCGGTGTTTGGCGTACAAAAAAGGCGATCCCGAGGGATCGCCTTTTTATTTCACCTGAAACCGAGGCTTAGCTGCTCACCGGCAAAATCGGGCTGCCCAGGCGTTCCAGCAACGTCGCCTGCGCACTGCGCGGGTTCTGATTGCCGGTTGGCGTGTTGCGGATGTAACGACCATCCGACTGCAGGCTCCAGCTGTGGGTGTTGTCGGTCAGGTACAGCTCCAGCTCTTTCTTGACGCGAGTCAGCAGCTTCTTGCCTTCCACCGGGAAGCAAGTCTCGACGCGCTTGTCGAGGTTGCGCTCCATCCAGTCGGCACTGGAGAGGAACATCTGCTCCTCGCCGCCGTTGAGGAAGTAGAACACTCGGGTGTGTTCAAGGAAGCGACCGATGATCGAGCGCACATGGATGTTGTGCGAAACCCCGGCAATGCCCGGACGCAGGCAGCACATCCCGCGCACCACCAGATCGATGCGCACGCCGGACTGGCTGGCCTTGTACAGCGCGCGGATGATCTTCGGATCAGTCAGCGAGTTGAACTTGGCGATGATGTGCGCCGGTTTGCCTTCGACGGCGAACTGGGTTTCCCGGGCAATCATGTCGAGCATGCCCTTCTTCAAAGTGAACGGCGCATGCAGCAGCTTTTTCATGCGCAGGGTTTTACCCATGCCGATCAACTGACTGAACAGTTTGCCGACGTCTTCGCACAAGGCATCGTCGGAGGTCAGCAGGCTGTAGTCGGTGTACAGACGGGCGTTGCCGGCGTGGTAGTTACCGGTGCCGAGGTGCGCGTAACGCACGATCTCGCCGGCCTCGCGACGCAGGATCAGCATCATCTTGGCGTGGGTCTTGAAGCCGACCACGCCGTAAATCACCACCGCACCGGCCGCTTGCAGACGGCTGGCCAGTTGCAGGTTGGACTCTTCGTCGAAGCGCGCGCGCAGTTCAATGACCGCGGTCACTTCCTTGCCGTTGCGCGCGGCGTCCACCAGCGCATCGACGATTTCCGAGTTGGCGCCGGAGCGGTACAGGGTCTGGCGCACAGCCAATACATGCGGGTCTTTCGCCGCCTGGCGCAGCAGGTCGACCACCGGGGTAAACGACTCGAACGGGTGCAGCAACAGGATGTCCTGCTTGCTGACGACACTGAAAATGTTCTCGCTGTTCTGCAGCAGTTTCGGGATCTGCGGGGTGAACGGCGTGTATTGCAGCTCCGGGTGACTGTCCAGACCGGTGATGCTGAACAGGCGGGTCAGGTTGACCGGGCCGTTGACCTGATACAGCTCGGTTTCGCTCAGGTTGAACTGCTTGAGCAAGTAGTCCGAGAGGTGTTTCGGGCAGGTGTCGGCGACTTCCAGACGCACCGCATCACCGTAGCGCCGCGAGAACAGCTCACCACGCAGGGCGCGCGCAAGGTCTTCGACGTCTTCGGAATCGAGCGCCAGGTCGGCGTTTCGGGTCAGGCGGAACTGGTAGCAGCCCTTCACCTTCATGCCCTGGAACAGGTCATCGGCGTGGGCGTGAATCATCGACGACAGGAACACATAGTTGTCGCCCGGGCCGCCGACTTCTTCCGGAACCTTGATGATCCGAGGCAGCAGGCGCGGTGCCGGAATGATCGCCAGACCGGAATCGCGACCGAAGGCGTCGATGCCTTCCAGTTCGACGATGAAGTTCAGGCTCTTGTTTACCAGCAACGGGAATGGATGCGTCGGGTCGAGGCCGATCGGGGTGATGATCGGCGCGATCTCGTCGCGGAAGTAGCGGCGCACCCAGGTTTTGATCTTGGTCGTCCAGTGACGGCGACGGATGAAGCGCACCTGATGCTTTTCCAGCTCCGGCAGCAAGATGTCGTTGAGGATCGCGTACTGGCGATCAACGTGACCGTGCACCAGCTCGCTGATCCGCGCCAGCGCCTGATGCGGTTGCAGACCGTCGGCACCGGCCTGTTCCCGGGCGAAAGTGATCTGCTTCTTCAGGCCGGCTACGCGGATTTCAAAGAATTCGTCGAGGTTGCTGGAGAAAATCAGCAGGAACTTCAGCCGCTCCAGCAACGGATAGGACTCGTCCAGCGCCTGCTCCAGCACGCGGATGTTGAACTGCAGTTGCGAAAGCTCGCGGTGGATGTACAGGCTGCTGTCATCCAGCCCCGGGATCGCAATCACTGGCGCCGCCGCGACGGCTTCGGTGACCGGCGCGGGCGGCGCAGGTTCGAGTTCCGGCGGGGTTTCGGTGATTTGCTCCACCACCGGTTGAGCTTCTTTTACTGCAACTTCAGTGAGTCCTTCGGTATTCATCGAATGTTCCTGGGAGGGCTATTTCTGCTCTCGTAACAATTGAGCGGCGCGGACAGCAAAGTAAGTCAGGATGCCATCAGCGCCGGCACGTTTAAAGGCGGTCAGTGACTCGAGAATCACCGCCTCGCTCAACCAGCCATTCTGGATCGCCGCCATGTGCATGGCGTATTCGCCGCTAACCTGATAGACGAAGGTCGGCACTTTGAAGGCATCTTTTACCCGGAAAAGAATGTCCAGGTACGGCATGCCGGGTTTGACCATGACCATGTCCGCGCCTTCAGACAAGTCCGCGCCGACTTCGTGCAACGCTTCATCGCTGTTGGCCGGGTCCATCTGATACGAGGCTTTGTTGGCCTTGCCCAGATTCGCTGCCGAACCCACGGCATCGCGGAACGGCCCGTAATAGGCGCTGGCGTACTTGGCCGAGTAGGCCATGATCCGCACATTGACGTGGCCGGCGATCTCCAGCGCTTCGCGGATCGCCTGAATCCGACCGTCCATCATGTCCGACGGCGCCACGACCTGAGCGCCGGCTTCGGCGTGGGACAGCGCCTGCTTGACCAGTGCGTCGACGGTGATGTCGTTCTGCACGTAGCCTTCTTCGTCGAGAATGCCGTCCTGCCCATGGGTGGTGAACGGATCGAGGGCGACGTCAGTGATCACTCCCAGCTCGGGAAACCGCTCACGCAATGCACGAGTGGCGCGCTGGGCAATGCCCTGCGGGTTCCAGGCTTCGGCGGCGTCGAGGGATTTCAGTTCGACAGGCGTGACCGGGAACAGCGCCAGCGCCGGAATGCCCAGTTCGACCCATTTCGCCGCTTCTTCGAGCAGCAGATCGATGGTCAGGCGCTCGACGCCGGGCATCGAGGCCACGGCTTCGCGACGGTTCTCACCGTCAAGCACGAACACCGGCAGGATCAGGTCATCGACCGTCAGCACGTTTTCCCGTACCAGCCGACGCGAAAAATCATCGCGACGGTTGCGGCGCAAACGGGTAGCGGGGAACAAACGGTTGGCAGGGGTAAAGCTCACGGCAGACTCCTGAGCCCGCGCAAACGGGCGAGCGTGACAGTTATAGACGGCCATTATGACGAACAGATTACAGTTGTGCGTACCCCGTGACATGTAGCCGCATTCCATTGTTAGCGTAGGAAATGTTCACGTCGAGACACATTTCGACACTTTCCTGAATGTGTCCGAAGGGTTAGGCTGCGCGTTCATTTCGCCAGCACCCAGACAATGCTCCAACAATTTCTGCATGACTTCGGCTACTTTGCCCTGTTTCTCGGCACGTTCTTCGAAGGCGAAACCATTCTGGTGCTCGCAGGCTTCCTCGCGTTCCGTGGATACATGGACATCAACCTGGTGGTGGTCGTGGCGTTCTTCGGCAGCTATGCCGGCGATCAGCTGTGGTACTTCCTGGGGCGCAAGCACGGGCGCAAATTGCTCGCGCGCAAGCCGCGTTGGCAGATGATGGGCGACCGCGCGCTGGAACATATCCGCAAGCATCCGGACATCTGGGTTCTGAGCTTCCGCTTCGTTTACGGCCTGCGCACGGTGATGCCGGTGGCGATCGGCCTGTCGGGTTATCCGCCGGGACGCTACCTGCTGCTCAACGGCATCGGCGCAGCGATCTGGGCCACCGCCCTGGCAGCCGCCGCCTACCACTTCGGCGCGGTGCTCGAAGGCATGCTCGGCAGCATCAAGAAGTACGAGTTGTGGGTGCTCGGCGCGCTGCTGATTCTTGGCGTTGGTCTGTGGCTGCGTCGCCGCTTCAAGAATGCGCGCCTGGCCAAGCAGGTTTACGCCGATGAACAAGCCGCAAAAGCCGCGCTGCTTCAGGCAGAACACTCAAAACCCGCCGAGCCTAAGACGCCAGCCGAGTAACACGCTGGCGACAGCCATACAGCCCGATGCCACTGAGCAGGCTGTAACCGAGCAGACCAGCCCAGGCCAACGGGCTGGCCGGCCATAGCCCGAGCAGCGGCGCCAGCCATACCAGCGGCACATTCGACCCCAGCCGCAGCAGCTCGACCTTCAGTGCCCACGGGCGATTCTCCAGCATCACCCCCAGCGCGAACAAACCCCACGCCACTACACCCCACCCCAGTAGCAGCGCGGCGGTCGACAGATGTTGCGCCTGCCCCATCAGGTCACTGCCCAGCGCGATATAGACGCAGAACTGCAGCGCCACATACCACTGGCGACGGCTGTCGAGCGGTACCTCGTACTTGCGGAAGCGGCTCAAGTCGGGTTTGGTCAGCGGGTACTTCGCCGCCACATCCGCCGGACGCCAGCCAGTGCGCATGAACCAGATCCGCAGCTTGTCCCAAAGGCTTTCGGTGCGGCGTGCGTCGTCCCACAACTGCACATAGAACTGCACATTGGCCCACAGCGGATTCCAGCTCGCCAGCGGCGTGGTCACACCGAAAATCACCGGCTCGTTGTCGTCCTCTTCCTGAAACGTACCGAACAACCGATCCCAAAGAATGAACACCCCGCCGTAGTTGCGATCCATGTAGAGAGCGTTCTGTGCATGGTGGGCCCGATGATTGGATGGCGTGACGAAGAACCACTCGAACCAGCCGAGCTTGGGAATGTGCCGGGTGTGAACCCAGAACTGATACAGCAGATTCATCGCCGCGACGCTGACGAACACCAGCAGCGGCACGCCAAGCACGGCCATCGGCAAGTAGAAGATCCAGCCCAGCACAAATCCGGTACTGGTCTGGCGCAACGCCGTGGAGAGGTTGTATTCCTCGCTCTGGTGATGCACCGAATGCGCGGCCCAGAGGATGTTGCGCTCGTGGCCCAGGCGATGCAGCCAGTAATAGCAGAAGTCATAGAAGACAAAGGCCAGCACCCAGACCCAGAGACTGTCTGCCGGCAACCTGAGCAACGCCAGGTGTTCCAGGGCAAACGCATAGGTCACCAGCCCCAGGCCTTTGCTCAGCAGGCCGGTGGTGGTCGACAACACCCCGGCGCTGAGGCTGTTGACCGAGTCAGCGAGGCGATAGTGTCGGGTCCCGCGCCAGCGATCGGCAAGCAGTTCGGCGGCAATCAGCACGAAGAAAAATGGCACTGCATACAGAATGAAGTCCATGGCGCGCCCCGATCGGATTCTATGGACAGATCCTAGGTCTAGCCGCCCAATCACCCTATGGCAACACGCGACAATTTAGTGGACATTTAGCGCCATGAATCTGGAGAGAAACCCATGAGCAAAAAAGTTGCAGTGATCCTGTCCGGCAGCGGCGTGTACGACGGCGCCGAGATCCACGAGAGCGTCATCACTCTGTTGCGCCTGGATCAACGCGGCGCGCAGGTGCAGTGCTTCGCGCCGAACATCGCGCAATTGCATGTGATCAATCACCTGACCGGTGAAGAAATGCCCGAAACGCGCAACGTCCTGGTGGAGTCGGCGCGCATTGCCCGCGGCAACATCAAGGACATCCGTGAGGCCGACGTCGAAGACTTCGACGCGCTGATCGTGCCCGGCGGCTTTGGCGCCGCGAAGAACCTCTCGAACTTCGCCGTCGAAGGTGCCGGCTGCACGGTACAGCCTGAGGTGCTGGCCTTGGCTGAAGCCTTTGCCGAAGCGGGCAAACCGGTGGGTCTGATGTGCATCTCGCCGGCGCTGGCAGCGAAAATCTACGGCCCGGGCGTAACCTGCACCATCGGCAACGATGCCGATACCGCCACCGCGATGAACAAGATGGGCGCCACCCACGAAGACTGCGCGGTGAGCGAGATCATCGAAGACAAGGCGCGCAAACTGGTGACCACCCCGGCCTACATGCTGGCGCAGAACATCAGTGAGGCGGCTTCGGGGATCAACAAGCTGGTCGACCGGGTGCTCGAACTGACGCACGAGCACGACGCTTAAAATCAAAAGATCGCAGCCTTCGGCAGCGCCTACAGAGGATTGAGGTGATCACCAGAACGCTGTAGGAGCTGCCGCAGGCTGCGATCTTTTCAAGATTGACGGGTCAGCCGGGTGAGAATCCGGTCCAGCGCATTGGCAAACGCCTGTTTCTCACGCTCGCCGAACGGTGCCGGGCCGCCGCTGATCTGACCCTGCTCACGCAGGTCGGTAAACAGGTTGCGCACGGCCAGGCGCTCGCCCATGTTCTGCGCGTCGAACTCCTTGCCGCGCGGGTCAAGCGCCGCTACACCTTTCTTCACCAGGCGATCGGCCAGCGGAATATCGCTGCAGATCACCAGCTCTCCGGGCACCGCGTGCTCGACCAGATAATCGTCCGCCGCATCCGGGCCGCTGGGCACCACGATCAGCTTGACGATCGCCAGCCCCGGTTTGATCTGCGGTTGCCCCGCCACCAGCACCACTTCGAACCGGCGCTTGAGGGCGAACTTCACCACCAGCTCCTTGGCGGCCCGCGGGCAGGCGTCGGCATCGATCCATACGCGCATCATTTTTTCCTCTTCTAAAAGCATCGCGGGCAAGCCGCGCTCCCACAAGGTTAACGCTAAACCTGTGGCAGCGTGGCTTGCCCGCGAATGTGAGCGCAGCGAATGCTATTAAGCAATCACCCGCTTCTTCTCAACCATCCGGCTGCGCCCATACAACACGACAATCGCCAGAATCGCCACGGCCTGCGCCGATAGCGAATAAGCGTCGGCATGAATCCCCAGCCAGTCGAAATCGAAGAACGCCACCGGCCGCGTGCCGAAGATCCCGGCTTCCTGCAACGCCTTCACGCCATGCCCGGCGAACACCACCGACAACGCGCAGAGCAGACCGGCGTTGATGCTGAAGAACAGCGCCAGCGGTAGTTTCGCCGAGCCACGCAGGATCACCCAGGCCAGACCGATCAGCAGCACCAGCGCCGTCGCACCACCAGCCAGCACCGCATCATGCCCGGCGGGGCCGGCCTGCAGCCACAGGGTTTCGTAGAACAGGATCACTTCGAACAACTCGCGATACACCGAGAAAAACGCGAGGATCGCGAAGCCGAAACGCCCGCCGCCGCCCACCAGACTCTGTTTGATGTAGTCCTGCCAGGCTGCAGCGTGGCGCCGGTCGTGCATCCACACGCCGAGCCACAGCACCATGACGCTGGCGAACAGCGCCGTCGCGCCTTCGAGCAATTCACGCTGCGAGCCGCTGACGTCGATCACATACGCCGCCAGCGCCCAGGTACCAAGACCGGCGAGCAGCGCCAGGCCCCAGCCGACGTTGACGCTGCGCACCGCCGATTGCTGGCCGGTATTGCGCAGGAACGCGAGGATCGCCGCCAGCACCAGAATCGCTTCGAGGCCTTCGCGCAGCAGAATCAGCAGACCGGAGATGTAGCTCAGCGACCAGCTCAGGCCATCGCTGCCAAGCAGTTCGGCAGACGCTTTGAGCTTGCCCTTGGCCGCGTCCAGGCGCTCTTCCGCCTGCGCCACCGGCAGACCGTCCTGCAACGACTGACGGTAGGCCATCAGCGATTTTTCGGTGTCCTTGCGTACGTTGGCGTCGACGTTATCCAGCGAACTTTCGACCAGTTCGAAACCTTCCAGATACGCCGCCACCGACAGGTCATAGGCCTGATCACGATCACCGGCGCGGTACGCCGCCAGGCTTTTGTCCAGCGTCGCGGCGGTGTAGTCGAGCAATTGCGCCGGGCCGCGTTTGACCTGCGGTGGCTGCGCGCGCTGGGCACGGAAGGTCGCGGCGACTGGCGCACCTTCGGCGGCCTGTACTTCGGCCGGCGTCTGGCGTGCCAGATCAGCGATATTGAAGGTCTTGTCGGACTTGTCGGCGGCCGGGTCGGCACTGAAGCCGGCGATGTAGGTCGCCAGATCCCAGCGCTGACGGTCGTCCAGTTGATCGGCGAACGCCGGCATGTCGGTGCCTTCGACACCTTGGCCGAGGGTGCTGTAGATCGCGTAAAGGCTCAGATGATCCATCCGCGCGGCATCGCGCAGGTTGGCCGGTGGCGGCGCCATGCCGAGGCCCGCCGGACCGTCACCGGCTCCGTTGGCACCGTGACAAACCGAGCAGTTTTGCGCATACAGCGGCGCGCCACGGGTCGGATCCGGCGTGATGATCGGCGCCTGGCTGACCTCATACGCCACCGCCAGTTTCTCCCCCAGTTGCCGGGCCTGACGGGCGACGTCGGCACCGTCCTGCTTTGCCGTGATAGCCGCATGCAGAGCCGCGACGCCCTGCTCCAGCGCAGCCTTCTCCGGTTTGGCCGGCAGACCGCCGATCAGCCCTTGCAGCACTTGGGTGAATTCCAGCTGCTCGCGGTATTCGCCGTCATCGACAACTTTGCCCGCTTCGACCGTCGGCGGGTAGTCGGCGCTGATGTAATCGAGCAGGTGCAGCGCTTGCGGGGCGCCTTCCACCGTGTCGGCCAGCAGGTTGAAGCTGCTCAGGGCGCACAACGGGAACACCAGCCAGGCCAGAAATCGGGACGCGGCAGTCATGAATGAGTCTCAAATGGAAATGCGAAGTTACATATTGTTCACTTCGAACGCTTTTCACTCAAGCGTTGTCGACATACGCCACCTGGGACGGGTGCCATGAACCTGCGAAAACGGACGAATCACTTGGCCACTACCGCACTCTATACTGCGCCACCTCATTGCATTTGCCGCTCAAGGACGAACCCTCTTCATGCGCCATAACATGCTGCTACCCCTGTTGATCGCCGCCGTTGTGCAACTGAGCGGTTGCGGTGCGTATCGCAATTACGATCTGGAGCTGCAACAGACCACCGCGCCGCTCAAAAACGGCAACATCGAAGGTGCCCTGTCGGTGATCGAAGCGAACAATCCGGACCCGGAAAAAGACCTGCTCTACTACTTCGAAAAAGGCGCCGTACTCAGTGCCGGCGGCGATTTTGCGCAAAGCCAGACCACTTGGCGCAGCGCCGAACAGATGATTATCGAACGCCAGGACACAATCCAGACCACTGGCGACAAGTTGCTTGCTGCAATGGGCGATCACTGGGGCAGCATCATCAACGACAAGCTGCGCCGCTACGATGGCTACGACTATGAAAAGGTCATGCTGACCACGCAAATGGCCCTCAATCAGTTGGCGCTAAATGACTTCGATGGCGCTCGCGCCGACATCAAGAAAACCCACGAGCGCGAAGCGCTGATCGCTCGGCAACGGGAGCTGGAATACGAAAAAATCGAGGAAGCAGCCAAGGCCCAGGGCGCACGTGTGCATTACAGGGATCTGCAGGGCTACCCGGTGGTAATGCTCGAATCGCCTGCGGTGATTGCCCTGAAAAACGGTTACCAAAGTGCATTCAGTCACTATCTCGCGGGCTTCACTTATGAAGCGCTGGGTGAAAAGGATCTTGCCGCGCCCGGATATCGTCAGGCCATTGAACTGCGCCCGGACGTAGCCTTTTTTCAACAGGCACTACGCGCCCTCGACAGCCCCGGACTCAAGGCCGATGAAAGCGACGTGCTGATCATTGTGCAAAGCGGGCTGGCACCTGCCCGCAGTTCAGTACGCGTGCCGTACCCGGTGAAGCTGGCAGACGGGCAAGTCATCGTCGCCAACATTTCGTTTCCGGTGATGGTGCCGGACACCTCAACCCCGCCGGTCAGTCAGGTGAGTATCGATGGTCGCCAGAAGAAACTGATCACGGTCAACAGCATCACCGAAATGTCCTTGCGCACGCTGCGTGACGACATGCCCGGGATTATCCAGCGCACGACCTATCGGGCATTCCTCGCCGCAGATGTTCAAGGCACGGACAATCGACGCAACCCGAGCAAGGCGTCCTACGTGACCCATTGGGACACTTTCGAACACGCCGACACCCGCACCTGGCGCACCCTGCCTGACCTGACGCAGGTTGTGCGCCTGCGCCTGAAAAAGGGCGAGCATCTGATCAGCCTGTCGAATACCACGGCGCCGCTGAAAATCCGTATCGACCAGCACCGGCAGATGATCGGCCTGCGCGTGCTCGGTGGACAGATTTACGCCAACGGCAGCGCTTTTCAGTCCAGCACCTCGCTGGAAAATCGAGTATCCAGCCTGAAATAAGTAATGGCACCAAACTAACAAGTGCAATTAAAAAGCTATTACATGGCCAGCATCGCCCGCTTATAATGCCGCGCCCTCGCTATAGCGACGCGGCATAAAAGCTCCTCTGGTTATGAGGAATTGGCAGGAGGCCAGCGCCACTGTCGATGGGTCACACCAGCCCGACCAGCACCGGCGGCTGATGCAGTTACTAGCTCAGGGAAGAAGTACCCCCATGGCATTGCGCACTCCCACCTTGATCGCGCTCAGCGCTGTCACTCTGCTGTCCGGCTGTTCGGCGTTTCGCAACTACGATTCGGAACTGGCCCAGACCAACCAGCAACTGGCCACCGGCAACGTCGACGCCGCGCTGACCCTGCTGGAAAAGAACAACACCGGCCCCGACAAAGATCTGCTCTATTACTTCGAGAAAGGTGAGTTGCTGCGCGCCAAGGGTGACCTGTCCGGCAGCCAGAACGCCTGGACCAGCGCCGACCAGGTGGTCGGTCAGTGGGAAGATTCGGTCAAGCTCGATACCGGTAAATACCTGGCTCAGTTCGGCAGCTTCCTGGTCAACGACAAGGTCCGTCGCTACGAAGGTTACGACTACGAGAAAGTCATGCTGACCACCCAGATGGCCCTCAACCTGCTGGCCGTCAACGACTTCGATGGCGCCCGCACCGCGATCAAGAAAACCCACGAACGTGAAGCGGTGATCGCCGACCTGCGCGACAAGGAATACCTCAAGAGTGAGGAAGAGGCCGAAAAGGAAGGGATCAAGACTCAATACAAGGATCTGCAAGGCTACCCGGTCGCCAGCCTCGACGCGCCGGAAGTGGTCAGCCTGAAAAACAGCTACCAGAGTGCGTTCAGCCATTACCTGGCCGGTTTCGTCTACGAAGCCCTGGGCGAGAAAGACCTGGCTGCACCGGGCTACCGCAAGGCGGCTGAACTGCGCCCGAACACCCCGCTGCTGGAGCAGGCGCTGGTCAACCTCGACAAGCCGAGCAAATCCGACGACAGCGACATCCTGATCGTGGTGCAAAGCGGTCTGGCACCTTCGCGCGATTCGATCCGCGTGCCGCTGCCATTGCCGATCTCCAACAACGTGGTGATCACCCCGCTGTCGTTCCCGATCATCAAGCCTGACACCTCTACCGCACCATTCACGCAGATTGGCGTCGATGGCCAGCAAGTCAACCTGACCGCCCTCAACAGCACCACCGCCATGTCCCGTCGCGCCCTGCGCGATGACATGCCGGGGATCATCGTGCGCACCACCGTGCGCGCAATCACCAAAGGCGTGGCGCAGAAGAAGATCAACGAAACCAACCCGCTGGCCGGTCTGGCCGTGGGTATTTCTTCAGCCGTGCTGGAAGGTGCCGATACCCGTACGTGGCGCACCCTGCCGGACAACACCCAAGTGGTGCGTCTGCGCTTGAAGAAAGGCGAGCACCAAGTCAGCCTGCCGAGCGCCGTCGGCGGTTCGCTGGTCAAGGTCACCGTCGATCAGCGTTATCAAGTGATCAGCCTGCGTGCCGTAGGCAATCAGGTATTTGCCGGCGGCGTCGCCGCCCACGTCATCCCGAGCGCCAGCGCGACCAACGTCGCCAGCCTTAAACAACCTTAAGAACGGAGTCTTTGCATGCGCTTGAAACTCTTCGCCGTTGCCGCCCTCGCCGTGCTGGCCAGCGGCTGCGCCACCCCGCCACCTCCTGAGCCGGGCAGCGCCGCGAGCAAGGTCGTGGCCATGGGTCCGCAGAAACACATCGCGGTCGGCGCCATGCGCGTCGCCCGAGAGAACGGCTTCATGACCGTCAATGTGCAGTTGACCAACACCCTCAACAGCAACAAGACGTTCTACTACCGCTTCGCCTGGCTCGGTGCGGAAGGTTTCCCGGTCGCCGAGGAAGAAGTCTGGAAAAGCCAGATGATGTACGGCGCTCAGACCAGCTTCATCCAGGGCATCGCCCCGACCCCGAAAGCCGTGGATTTCCGTCTCGAACTCAAGACGCCTTAAGTCCGCCACCCTATTCCTGTTTTAGAGAGCATTCCCATGTTTGCACGCTTTTCCCTGATCGCTGTCCTCGCCCTGCTGGCTTCCGGTTGCGCCAACACCTCGCCGACCCTGGGCAGCAAGAACATCAGCTACGGCGACACCAAAGCGGTTGAAACCGTGACCAACGAATTCGGTTCGACCGACCTGCAGATGATCGCCGAATCGATGACCCGCTCGCTGGCCCAGTCCGGCATTCTGCAGGGCCGCCCGGTGGTGCAGGTCTACGACGTGAAGAACAAGACCAGCGAGTACATCGATACCCGCGAAATCACCACCAGCATCAAGACTCAGTTGATGAAGTCCGGCACCGCCCGCTTCGCCAGCGACAACACCGCGATGCAGAGCCAGGTTGATCAGCTCAAGCTGCAAAACCAGAGCGGCCTGTACAAGAAGAGCACCGTGGCCAAGACCGGCAACATGATCGCCGCCAAATACCGTCTGGAAGGCTCGATCAGTTCGATCGTCAAGCGCAGCAGCGACTACAAGGACGTCTTCTACAAATTCAGCCTGCAACTGATCGACGTCGAAAGCGGTCTGGCCGAGTGGATGGACGAAAAAGAGATTCGCAAAACCACGGAGCGTTAATTGATGCGCGCATGGATTGGCATGATGGCCCTGGCTTGCGCGTTCAGCGTGCAAGCGGCCCCGAAAGTCGCGGTAACGGATCTGGCGTATCAGGAACGTGTGGAGCAGTACATCCACATCGTTTCGGCGCAGAGCAATTACCGCGAGGGTTACTACAGCGCCAGTGGTTCGTCGAACTACAACGAGCTGGAAGCGACCACCAGCTACATCGAACAGGGTGAACTGCGCAAATTCACCGGCGACATCAAGGGCGAGATCCTCCGCACCGGCATGTTCCAGCTGGTGCAGGGCACGCCGTACACCGCGTCGTCCAAGGGTGACGTCTACGACGTGATCAAGCGGATCAAGGCCGGCAACTTCAAGGGTGCCGACTATGTGCTGTTCGGCACCGTGTCCGACATCGACTTCACTCAGGACATGAACGAGCTGGCGCACACCGACAGCTATTCGGCGGTGCTGGGTCTGACGCTGGTGGCGGATTTCAGTCTGATCAACACCAAGACCTACGAGATCACCTCGGCCTTCACGGCGATGGGCGAAGCGCAGGACACCAAACTGGTGAACGGTCGCGACATCAAGATCTCGCTGAACCGCCCTCGGGTGGTGCGTGAAGTGTCCAAAGCGCTGGGCGAAGACGTGGCCGGGCAACTGCGCATGCAGCTCGGTGGCGGCGGTTACGAGCAGCCGCGTGAAGCGCAGCAGCGCAACAATCTGCCGCGTGATACCGCGCCGGTAATTTTGCACTGACCAGCTGAGTGAACAACTCTGTAGTGAGGGGATTCATCCCCGATGGACTGCGCAGCAGGCCCCTTCTTGTCAGGTCAAGAGCGGGGCCGCTTCGCGCCCCATCGGGGATGAATCCCCTCGCTACAACGGAGTTCACTGGAGAAATCAGTAGGAATAAAAAGGCGACCCCAAGAGGTCGCCTTTTTTCTGGCCGGGGCTTTTAGACCGCCGCTTTACGCAACGTCGCCATAAACGCCGCCGCACCAATGAACAGCCCGGCAAACGTGCGGTTCATGCGTTTCTGCTGCTTCGGCGTGCGCAACAGGCGTAGCACCTTGGACGCCAAACCCGTGTAGCCAGCCATGACAACCAGATCCACGCAGATCATGGTCACGCCGATCACCAGGTACTGCATCAGCAGCGGTGCATGGGGATTGATGAACTGCGGCAGCACCGCCAGCATGAACACCAGCGCCTTGGGGTTACTGATGTTGACCAGGAAGCCGCGAAACACCAGCGCCAGCGGTTTGCCGATCGGCCGGACTGCTGCGTCATCGCTCATGTCCATGGGCAGCGCACGCCATTGCTTGATCGCCAGATAGACCAGATAGGCCACACCGAACCATTTGATCGCATAGAACGCGGTGGCCGAAGCAGTGAGAATCGCGCCGACCCCAGCGCCGACAATCGCAATCTGTACCGCCAGGCCGATCTGCAGGCCGAGGGCGTTCCAGTAACCGCGCCAGAAACCGTATTGCAGGCCGCTGGACATCGACGCAATGGCGCCAGCACCCGGGGACAGACTGATCACCCAGCAGGCGGCAAAGAATGCCAGCCATGTTTGAAGCTCCATCGCACACCTCGACTCGGACTCGTACCAAGCGTCCAAATTAATGTGGTTTCAGGCGGATGACTATCGTTTTTTTTGTAGGACGTTGCGGACGCAACCCCGTATTTGCGGGCTAATACCCCTTCGCGAGCAGGCTCGCTCCCACAGGGCAATGCATTTTCACTGTGGGAGCGAGCCTGCTCGCGAAGGCGTCAGACCAGACGCCCGGGGAATCTACTTTTCGAACCCGCTGGACGGAAACACATCGCTGCCGCGCCAACGTCGCACCGAGCGCTGGAAGAACAGGCTGTTCGGCACTTGTACCATGGCGCTGCCCGTCCCGAGCTCCTCTGCCTCGATCAACGTGGTGTAAAGCAGATTGATCGCCACGACCCGGCCTTTGACCCCGGGTTTGTCAGTGGTGTCGACCAGCTCCACCACATCGCCGAGGCGGAACGGGCCGACGGTGAAGATCAGGATCGCGCAGAGCAGGTTCGACAGCACACTCCACATCGCGAAGAACGCCACCGCCGCCACCGCGACGAAACCCGACAGCGCCGTCCACAACACCGTGGCCGACACCCCGAGGCGTTCCAGCACAAAGATCAGCGCGCTGCCCATGATCAGCCAGCGCAGACCGCCACGCAGCGGCATCAGCAACTGCGGCGGAAACGGGTAGCGCTCACCCAGACGGGTCAGGCCTTTGGCAACGAAGCGCTGGGCCAGATAGCCGGCCAGCAGGATCAGCAGAATCTGCACGCCGAGCCAGATCGGCTCGACCCACACCGCCGGCAATGGCCACTTGAACGCGTCCATCAGGACAGCGCCTCCAGCTCCGCCTGCATGCTTTCCAGCGTTTCGAGTGCCTCCATCCAAGCTTCTTCCAGCTCGGCTTCGCGCACTTTCAGCCTGGCCTGCTCTGCCAGCAGATCACGCAACTCGTTCTTGCGCGCCGGCTCGTAGATATCGCTGTCGCCGAGGCTGGCATCCACCTTGGCGAGTTTTTCGTGAAGTTTGCCGAGCTCGGCTTCGAGCTTGTCGGCTTCGCGCTTGTGCGGCGCCAGTTGCTGACGCAATGCTGCGGCGGCCTGGCGCTGGGCCTTCTTGTCGGTTTTGTCCGGGTTAACCGGCGTGTTGCTGACCGGCGCGTTGCGCTGGCGGTATTCCACCAGCCAGCGCGCGTAATCTTCAAGGTCGCCATCGAACTCTTCGACCTTGCCGTCAGCGACCAGATAGAAGTTGTCAGTGGTGCTCTTGAGCAAGTGCCGATCGTGAGACACCACCAGTACCGCGCCGCTGAATTCCTGCAGCGCCATGGTCAGCGCCAGGCGCATTTCCAGGTCGAGGTGGTTGGTCGGTTCGTCGAGCAGCAACAGATTCGGCCGTTCCCAGGCAATCAGCGCCAGGGCCAGACGCGCTTTCTCGCCGCCGGAGAAATTCAGTACCGGCTCGTCGATACGCGCGCCACGGAAGTCGAAACCGCCAAGGAAGTCGCGCAGGGTCTGCTCGCGTTCGGTCGGCGCCAGACGCTGCAGGTGCAGCAACGGGCTGGCCTTGGCATCCAGCGAGTCGAGCTGATGCTGGGCGAAGTAGCCGACCACGGTGTTCTCGCCGCGTGTCAGGCGCCCGGCCAGCGGTTCGAGCTCGCCGGCGAGGTTCTTGATCAGGGTCGACTTGCCGGCACCGTTCGGCCCGAGCAGACCGATCCGCGCCCCCGGGGTCAGTTGCAGCTTGACCTTCTCCAGGATGGTTTTTTCGCCGTAACCCAGACGCGCATCGGACAGGTCGATCAGCGGGCTGGAGATCTTGGTCGATTCACGAAAGACGAAGTCGAACGGCGAATCGACGTGAGCCGCCGACAGCTCTTCCATGCGTTCCAGCGCCTTGATCCGGCTCTGCGCCTGACGGGCCTTGGTGGCCTGGGCCTTGAAGCGGGCGATGTAGCTTTCCATGTGCGCACGTTGCGCCTGCTGCTTCTCGTAGGCCTGTTGCTGCTGGGCCAGACGCTCGGCACGGGCACGCTCGAACGCGGTATAGCCGCCCCGGTACAGGGTCAGTTTGCGCTGATCGACATGGGCCACGTGATCGACCACTTCATCGAGGAAGTCGCGGTCGTGGGAAATCAGCAGCAAGGTCCCCGGATAACTTTTCAGCCACTCCTCGAGCCAGATGATCGCGTCGAGATCCAAGTGGTTGGTCGGTTCGTCGAGCAGCAGCAAATCCGACGGACACATCAAAGCCTGCGCCAGGTTCAGACGCATCCGCCAGCCACCGGAGAAATCGCCTACCTGACGATCCATCTGCTCGTTGGTGAACCCGAGGCCGGCCAACAGTTTGCGGGCGCGGGCGTCGGCGGTATAACCGTCGGCGCTGTCGAGTTCGGCGTGCAGGCGGGCCAGCGCCGTACCATCGTGGGCCGCTTCGGCGACGGCGAGGTCACGTTGCACTTCGCGCAGACGCAGGTCGCCATCGAGCACATAGTCGACCGCCAGACGCTCGAGGGTGTCGACCTCCTGACGCATGTGCGCGATCCGCCAGTCGGCCGGCAGCAGGCAATCGCCCGAGTCCGGGTGCAACTCGCCGCGCAGCAAGGCAAACAGGCTGGATTTGCCGGCGCCGTTGGCACCGATGAGGCCGGCTTTGTGGCCGGCGTGCAGGGTCAGCTCGGCGTCTTCTAGCAGACGTTGCGGGCCACGCTGTAAAGTCAGGTTCTGAAGTCGGATCATAATGGCGGCGGAGTCTACCAGCTTCGCTCACAACTGGCGCGAGTAGCACGATGTCCTCTGACCTGTGGAGCTTTTCCCTTGCCACCTACGCCCGACCGGGCGTGGAACCTGCCTGCCTGCAACTGCAAGCGGCGGGGGCCAACGTCTGCCTGCTGCTGTGCGGTCTGTGGTTGGAACAACGTGGTGTGGCCTGCGACGAACAACGCCTGGAGCAGTTGAAAACGCTGGTGGTGCCTTGGGATGCGGAGGTGGTGCAGCCACTGCGTGCGTTGCGCACTCAATGGAAAACCCTGGCCGAGGAAGATTCGGTACTCAAAGGGTTGCGAGAACAAATGAAAGCGCTGGAGCTGGAAGCCGAACGGCACTTGCTGTGGCAACTGGAACAGGCTGCGCAGGACTGGCCGTGTGATGAAGTATCAGCGTCCGGGCAATGGCTGGAGAGTCTGGCGGGATCGACCACCAGCCCGAACCGCGACGCGCTGCAAGTGCTGCGCGTCGCGGCAACCGGCGCTTAGGAAGCGCTGGTCGGGTTGCTGCTGACGCTCGACGCAGCGGCCGGCGTTGGTGCCGTCGTGGTGGTCGAGGTAGAAGCGGCTGGAGCAGGTGCAGCGGCCGGCGCCGGAGCGGCTGGCTTGGCAGCCGGTGCAGTTGCCGGTTTGGCGGCAGCGGGTTTGGCAGCGGCCGGTTTTTTCGCGGCGGGTTTTGCAACCGGCTTGGCGGCTGGCTTAGCGGCTACTGGTTTGGCAGCAGGCTTGGCCGCAGCGGTCGCAGGTTTTGCTGCTGCAGGTTTGGCCGCGGTTTTAACAGCAGGCTTGGCCGCTGGTTTGGCAGCAACCTTGGCAGCAGGTTTTGCCGCGACCGGTTTGGCCGCAGTTTTTGCTGCCGGTTTTGCAGCGGCGGTTTTCGCGACAGGTTTGGCAGCCGGTTTTACCGCGACTTTGGCAGCTGGTTTAGCAGCAGCGGTTTTTACCGGAGCGGCTTTGCGCGCAGCAGGTTTGGCCGCTGGCTTGGCAGCCGGTTTTGTCGCTGCAGGTTTGGCAGCGGCAGTACGAGCGGCCGGTTTCGCAGCGCTCGCCGGAGCCGGTTTTTTCACTGCGGTTTTGGCAGCAGGTTTGGCGGCGGTTTTAGCCGGTGCCTTGGCCGCTGGTTTTGCCACTGGCTTGGCTGCAGCGGTTTTCGCCGGCGCTTCTGCCGCCGCAGGTTTCGCGGCCGCTTTCTTCGCAGGCACTGCTGCAGGTTTTGCTGCGCGAGAGGTCAGCGCCTTGCCGGCGGCCTCTTGCACACGACCGACACCCTGAGCCAGTTTCAGGCTTTCCTGGGCGTCGCGCTTGAGTTGCAGAATGTAGCCACGAGTGTCGGACTGACGATCCTTCAGCGCATCGAGCAGGTCTTCGAGTTCTTTGACTGCAGCCTTGGCCTTGTTCTGCGCCTTGGCTTTACCGGCAGCGGCTGCGTCCTGCAATTTGGTGCGGGATTTGTGCAGTTTTTCTTGCGCCTTGCCGCGTTGCTTTTCCAGTTTGGCGAGCAGTTTTTCAGCATCAGCCAAGGCTTGGGAGCAAGCGTTTTCCAAATGCTCGAGCAGGCTGCCCGAGAGTTGTTGGAGTAAGTGCAACGGAGTGTTTACAGGCTTCTTGGTGGCCGACATGGTTTACCTCCTGGCTGACGTGAGTGCGGCTCATACTAGACCTCTGCAGTTACCGCCGCTAGGTCATCTTGACAGTAACGAAACCGTTGCGTTGCAACGGAGCGAAAATGTTCTGCACAAAGACAAAAGCAGTTCACCGTTGCAGACGTTCGCGCTGGCATAATCGCCCGCATCTCAGGACGGAGTGTGCCCATGTCGCGCTACCTTGTTTTATCCCTCTGGATGATTTTTTCTGCCGCCCACGCCGACGAAAAAACCACCGCGAACGATGCTCACGATCTGGCCTACAGCCTCGGCGCCAGCCTCGGTGAACGCTTGCGCCAAGAGGTCCCGCAATTGCAGATTCAGGCGTTGGTCGACGGATTGCAGCAGGCCTATCAAGGCAAGCCATTGGCACTGAGCGAAGCACGGATCGAGCAGATCCTCGCCGATCACGAATCGCAAAACGCCGAACACTCCACGCTGCCTTCAAGCGATGCCGCGATGGAAAACGAACAACGTTTTCTCACCGCCGAAAAAGCCAAGCCAGGCGTGAAGGAACTGGCCGACGGCATCCTGTTGACCGAGCTGACCCCGGGCAGCGGTGCCAAGGCCGGCCCCGATGGGAAAGTGCAGGTGCTGTACGTCGGTCGACTGCCGGATGGCACGGTGTTCGACCAGAACACTCAGCCGCAATGGTTCAGCCTCGACAGTGTGATTGCCGGCTGGCGTACCGCACTGCAGAACATGCCGGTAGGTGCCAAGTGGCGCCTGGTGATTCCATCGGATCAGGCCTATGGTGCCGACGGTGCGGGCGATCTGATCGCGCCATTTACACCACTGGTGTTTGAAGTCGAGTTGCGCGGTGCAACGAGCTGATCGGCGCCGATTCACGGGCATAAAAAAACGCGGTGCGCTTTCGGCGCACCGCGTTTTTTATGCTCTCGAAAAAACCATCAGGCCTGAACCGGATCTTCCTGCTTGTGTGCCGTGTGCAGCACTTCAATCAGACAGTCTTCCAGCTCGAAGCGCTCGTGCAGCAGGCCACCCAGTTCCTTGAACTTCTCGGCGACGCATTTGCCTGCATCGCAAAGGTCGTTGAACGCGAGGAGTTTTTCGGTGATGACGTCGATACGCGGGTAAAGGGTTTCGGCAAGTTCGAGGCCGCGCTTGTCGTTGAAGGCCTTGGCTTCACCGGTCAGCTGTTCGTAGATCTCGAAGTGCCCGGCCGAGACGTAATCGACCAGCACACCGCAGAATTCCAGCAAGGGTTTACGGTTCTCGGACAGAGCCTGTGGCTTGTCGCCCAACTTGTCGTAGGCACCGATCAGATCTTCACGCTCCTGCAACCAGCGGTCGATCAGCAGATGAACTCCACCCCAGCGTTCCTGAGCATTCTGACAACTTTCGAGCATGGCGATCTCTCTTCCCTTGTGGGTCATGCTGCTCTACACCCGCGCCCCTCTTCTGGCTGTTATCGCTTGGAGGCGGACCGGGCAGAGCGTCATCGAGCAACATAAATCCAATGACACGTGCGGGCCAGATTATGCCCGCACGCCTATGGCTTCAAGGTACGCAGGAGATAAAGTTCATACAAGTGTTTAATCCCCGACCAGCGCCCGGTGCGACGCTTCGCCGCTGAGCGGTCGTTGCAGAGCGCTCCAGACCAGACGCAGCAATTGGTACACCGCAAGGATCGACATCGCCACAAAGAACAGCAGGCTCCACTCGGGGATGCTCAAATCCAACAGCGTCCAGGAAATTTCCGCGCAATCGCCACCGCCTCTGAGCATCCGCACCGTGGCACACAACCACGGCAGGTTGCTGAACAACGCTTCGGAATCAGGCGCGCAACGGGTCATCTGCATCAGCGGGTCACTCTGCAGCAACACCTGTCGCCAGGCCGCCGTCGTCCCGCCCAAGCTCAGGCCAAGCGCGGCGCCCCAGTACAGCGACAGGCCGAAACGCCGTGGTCCATGGACTGCCGCCACCCCGCAACACAACGTCAGCACCGCCATGAAGAATCTTTGCGCCAGGCACAGGCTGCAGGGCGTCAGCCCGACCGCATACTCGAGATAATAGGAAGCTCCCAGGGCCATAGCCCCTGCAGTGAAAGCCGTGAATAACAAGGAGCGTGAACAGGCCAACGACATGGCTTTTCCGTAGCAATAGAGACAGGCAGATACGGTAGAGGAAAGCTTGTCAGCCTTTCAAGGCGGAGCTCTGGCGACAGTTCACCAGAAGTGTAGGGAAAACCCGACAGACGCGAGAGGAATAGGCGTAGTCCCCTGTAGGACTTCGCCCAAGACGCCCGCCGGTGGTAATTATTCGCTCACTGAACGTTCACGAGGGAGCATGCTCCCTCGTGAAATCAGGCGTGAACCGGCACTGGCAACGGCGCAGCCAGCAGGCGCTCATCCAGCAATCCGAGACCTTCCTGGAACAGTTGGTTACTGCGCTCGGTGTCACCCAGTTGCGCAAGCAGACGCGCCAGCTCTGCACAGGCCTCTGGATTGCGCTGCAGCCGCAGACTGCTTTCCAGGTAATCCCGAGCCTTGCCCCACAAACTGGTTTGCAGACAGAGACGACCGAGGGTCAGCAACAGGCTCGGATCCGCCGGATGCTCTTTGAGCCAGCCTTCGGCGGTCTGCAACTGACGCGCCGGATCACTGCCGCGGACCAGGCCATACAGCCGTGCAAGATGGCTGTCGTACTTGCGCTTGAGGGCGCTGCGCAGGACCTCTTCCGCTTCAACCTGTGCGCCCAGCTGACGCAGTTGCTCGGCGTATGCCAGCACCAGTGCCGGCTCTTGGCGCTGCGCGGAAGTCAATTGCTCCCAGGCACGGGTGAGTGACTGCAGACCAACTTTGCCGTCCTCGTCACGATGCGCCGCCAGGGACAGGTTGTTGCCCCAGGCCCGGCGTTCGAGTTCAGCCAGTTCGGCTGGCGGCAGAGCCTTGTCCTTGCGCAGTTCCGGCAACAGGCGAATCACCGCCGACCAGTCGCCGCGCTGCTGATGCAGACGCTGCAACTGCCGCAAAGTCTGCACGTTATGCGGATGCCGCTCGTGCATCGCTTGCAGGGTCACCAGGGCGCCGTCGGTATCACCACGATCGGTCTGCAATTGCGCATGACTCAAGGCAATCGCCAGTTCGGCCTGCGGCTGGCGCTCCAGCGCACGCTCAAGCAACTGATCGCACTCCTCGTACTTGCCTTGCTCGTTGGCCGCGCGTGCCGCACCGAGGTAATACAACAACGGCTGGCGCTCGGCCTCGGCGGCGCGAGACAGATGACGTTGCGCGCTGGCCCAGCGACCTTCGGCCAGATCCAGTTGCCCATGTTCGATGGCCACCTGCACCCGCCGGCTGCGATTACGTCGCGACCACGGGTTGACCACACCACTGGAGGCCATGACCAGCTCGACCAGGGCCTTGATGCCCCAGATCAGCAGCCACAACACGGCGATCAGTGCCAGCGTCGCCCACAGACTCGATTCATAACGGAAGCTCTTGTAGGCGATCAGCACGTAACCGGAGTGCTCGGCAATCGCCAGGCCCAGTGCCGCTGTCGCCGCAATCACCAGAAACACGATCACATACAGGCGTTTCATGGCGTGGTCTCCTGCGCGGTGTTGGCGGCAGGTTTGGCGAACGGTTTGACCGATTCTTCAGCGTTGACGTTACGCCGCTCCAGATAAGCCTGCACCGCGCTCAACGTGCCGGTCAGGTCCGGCGTCTTGACGGTGACCGGTTGCTGGCTCAGCTCGGCAACCTGTTCGAGCATGGTTTTGCTCTGCGGATTGTCCGGGTTGAAATTGCCCTTGAGCACGTCCCGCGCCTCGGTCAGCGCCTGGGTGTAGACGGGCGCCTGGCCATTGAGCGCCGCCCATTGCGCCTGCTCCAGCGCCAGGCTCAGGGCCAGACGCACCTGGCTCAGGCTTTGCCCCGCCAGCAGTGGCTTCACGTTTTTGTCGGCATTGAAATCGATGCGGATATAGCGCGACACCTGATCCCACCACTGCGCCCAGCGGCTGGCGCCATCGCCGTCAGCGGTCAGGCCCAGCAGTGACTCGCCACGATCCTTGTACTCCGGTGCCAGTTCGGTCAGTTCGATGACCTGGTCACGCAAGGCACCAATGCGCAGGAACAGGCCGGTGCGATCCGGCTGTTCGGTGCTGCGCAGCGCGACGAGGGTTTTCGCCACTTGCTCGCGGGCGGCGAACGAGCCGGGGTCGTTCTGCTCACGGAGAATTTCGTCAGCGCCCTGCACCAGCGCCTGAGCGCTGCTGATGTCCTGCAAGGCCGAAAGGCGCAGGCTGGCTAGTCGCAGCAGATGCTCGGCCTCGGCCAGACGCCAGTCCTTGCGGCTGGCGCCGAGAACGGTTTCCAGACGTTGATTGAGGCGCTGCTGATCACCCTGCAGTTGCGTCACCAGACGCTGGCGCTCGGCGAGTTCATCGGCACCGGGCAGTTGCGCGAGGCGCTCGGTCAGGCGCTGTTCGTTGAGTTTGAGGCTCTGCGCCTGATCGTTCAACGCTTGCACCTGGCCAGACTGCTGCGCAGTGTTGGTCTGCAGGTGACGCACCTGCCAGACACCCCAGCCACCAATCGTCACGCCGGCAGCGCCGAGCAACAGGGCGACAATGGCCAGGCCGTTGCCTCGGCGCGGCGCTTGGGCCGGCGGTGGCGTTTCAACCTGGGCATCGATCACAGGCTGGACATCATCTTTAGGCAAGGCTGTTTCGCTCACGTATCCATCCTTTGCATTAGAGAACGGGCACGGGATGCTCCCGTAACGCCGTCAGCAAAGCCGCAGCACTCGCGCCACGGCAATCCACAACTGTTTGGGCCCCGGCGGCACGTGCCAGCTCGGCGACCCTTGGGCTTGGCACAAACAACGGCAACTGCGCAATCGCCGGCCAGGCAGCGCCGGCCAGCTGGCACAGGTGCTCGAAACCCTGTCCACTGCTGACCACCAGCCCGTTCAAGCGTTCCGCAGCAATCCGTCGCGGCAACTCCTGCGGGGCGTAGGCTGGCAGGTCACGTCGATACAACTCCAGATACTCGACACTAGCACCTAGCGCACGCAGGCGCTCGGCGAGCAGTTCGCGACCGCCCTCCCCGCGCAGGATCAGCACCTGCGCGCCGGCCCCGCTGACCGCTTCGCGCAGACGCGGCAATTGCAGCAGGGCTTCGCTGTCATCGCCGTCGGCGGGAAAGTGTACGTCGAGACCGTGATCGCGAAGAATCTGCGCGGTCGCCGCGCCGACGCTGAACCACGGCATCGACAACGACCCAGGCCCATGAGCGTCCAACAGATCAAGCGCAATCCGCGCCGCCGGTTTGCTGACCACAATGACCGCGCTGCAACCCGACAGTTGCGCCAGTGCCCGACGTATCTTGTCAGAGACCGGCAGCGGCACGATGTCCAGAAGCGGCAGGCAACTGCTGAAAAAACCTTCTGCGGCCAACACCCCGGCCAGCGCCGCGCAGTCATCCGCAGGACGCGTCAGTAGCAGGCGCCAGGCAGTCACTCGTGACCTGCCTCGCCATACACCGCTTTGAGAATGTCGTCGGCCCCCTGACTGAGCAAGGCTTCAGCGACCTGCACGCCCAACGCTTCGGCATCGGCGCGCGGCGCGCGGGCCTCGGCGCTGAGCAGCTTGCCACCGCTCGGCTCACCCACCAGGCCACGCAGCCACAACTGCTCACCTTCAAGCACGGCGTAGCAGGCGATCGGCACTTGGCAGCCGCCATTCAGATGTTTGTTCAGAGCACGTTCAGCGGTCACGCGCGAAGCGGTGTCGGCATGGTGCAAAGGCGCGAGCAAGGCGTGGATTTGCGTATCGGCGCTACGACATTCGATGCCGACCGCGCCCTGGCCACCGGCCGGCAGGCTATCGTCGACGCTGATCGCCGAGGTGATGCGGTCTTCGAAACCGAGACGAATCAGGCCGGCTGCCGCAAGAATGATCGCGTCGTACTCACCGGCATCGAGCTTGGCCAGACGGGTGTTGACGTTGCCGCGCAGGAAGCGGATTTCCAGATCCGGGCGACGGGTCAACAGTTGCGCCTGACGTCGCAGGCTGGAGGTACCGACGATGGCGCCGGCAGGCAACGCGTCCAGGCTTTGATAGGTATTGGAAACGAAGGCATCACGCGGGTCTTCACGTTCGCAGATGCAGAACAGGCCCAGGCCTTCGGGGAAGTCCATCGGCACGTCTTTCATCGAGTGCACGGCGATGTCGGCTTCGTTTTCCAGCAGCGCGGTTTCCAGTTCCTTGACGAACAGGCCCTTGCCGCCGATTTTCGACAGCGGTGAGTCGAGCAGCTTGTCGCCGCGACTGACCATGGGCACCAGCGTCACCAGCAGACCCGGATGGGCCTCCTCCAGACGGGCTTTGACGTATTCGGCCTGCCAGAGGGCCAGCGCACTTTTACGGGTGGCGATGCGGATTTCGCGAGAGGACATGGATCAATCCGTACTGAATAGATACGGCGGATAATAACAGCTCAGCCAAATCCACTTTGACTTGAATCAGAAACGGCGTGGCCTCCCTGGCCTGCAATGCCCGGCAGAAGAAAGTGCAACCGTGCGCGAAGGCCGGGTCAGAGGCCCTGCATCATCTTGCGCACACCGGCCACATGACGCCGGCTGACGATCAGCGCATCACCATTGAGGCCTTTGAGGAACAGCTGGAAATGCCCCAGCGGCGTGCGTTGCAGACGCTCGATACGGTCGCGGGCCACCAGTGCGTTACGGTGGATGCGCACGAAACGCTCGCCGAATTCGTCTTCGAGGGCCTTGAGCGGCTCGTCCAGCAACACCTCGCCACTTTCATGGCGCAGGGTCACGTACTTGTGATCTGCAATGAAATAGACCACCTGATCCAGCGGGATCAGTTCGATGCCTTTTCGGGTTCGAGCGCTGATATGGCTGCGCGGGCCGTTGCCGCTTTCGGCGGCAGGCCGGGTCAGGGCCGAAAGTTGCGCCCGGTTGGGACGTTCAGCCCGCTTCAGGGCGTCATGCAGATGTTCGGTTCGCACGGGTTTCACCACATAGCCCACGGCGCTGGCCTGCAGGGCTTCCACGGCAAATTCATCGGGGCTGGTGCAAAACACCACGGCCGGCGGCGTTTCACGCTCGCACAGACGGGCAGCCACCTGCAGGCCATCGAGGCCCGGCATGCGGATATCGAGCAGCACGATATCCGGCTTGTGGCTGTCGATCAGCGCCAACGCCTCTTCGCCATTCGTGGCGCTGGGCTCCAGAACTGTATAACCCTCGAGCTCGCTCACCATTCGGCTGAGGCGCTCGCGAGCCAGTGGTTCGTCATCAACGATCAGGACATTCATATTGCGCTGGATTCCTGCGTGAGTCTCGCACAAGGATAGCGTAGACAGGTGAAGTGACGTCCGTCACCGCGATCCACGCTAAGACTAGCCCGAGCGCCAAAAAGTGCCGTACGTCGGCCAGCAATATTTGCCAGTGTCCGGGTCGTACTGCTCAAAGCCCGCTGTTTTCTGCGTTTTTCACGGGGTATGCCAAAGGACAAATCCACCCACCCCCTCTTCTTATAGTCGGCGTCCAGACCTTAGCGCGATCTGCAGTCGCGCCGACCCTTATGTCCAACTGTAGACGCTTGCCGGGCCGATATTGCTCAATCGAAAAATATCCTTGTGCAAATCCCCTGCAGACAGCGCCGACTATGAACGAGCAGATGAGAAAAAAACGTATCGACCGGTGTCAGCGACAGGATTGGCAACCCTGTTATTATCCGCGCCAGCGTTTCACGCCTTCTTTCTCCAAGCCGATACGAGCGAATTCATGAGCACTGACAAGACCAATCAGTCCTGGGGCGGCCGCTTCAGTGAACCCGTCGACGCCTTCGTCGCCCGCTTCACCGCCTCCGTCACTTTCGACCAGCGCCTGTATCGCCACGACATCATGGGCTCGATCGCCCACGCCACCATGCTGGCCAAGGTCGGCGTGCTGACGGATGCCGAGCGCGACAGCATCATCGATGGCCTGCAGACCATCCAGGGCGAAATCGAGGCCGGCCAGTTCGACTGGCGCGTCGACCTCGAAGACGTGCACATGAACATCGAAGCGCGCCTGACTGACCGCATCGGCATCACCGGCAAGAAACTGCACACCGGGCGCAGCCGTAACGACCAGGTCGCCACCGACATCCGCCTGTGGCTGCGTGACGAAATCGACCTGATCCTGGCCGAAATCACTCGCCTGCAAAAAGGCCTGCTGGAGCAGGCCGACCGTGAAGCGGCGAGCATCATGCCCGGCTTCACTCACCTGCAGACCGCACAACCGGTGACCTTCGGCCACCACATGCTGGCCTGGTTCGAAATGCTCAGCCGCGACTACGAGCGTCTGGTCGACTGCCGCAAGCGCACCAACCGCATGCCGCTGGGCAGCGCTGCGCTGGCCGGCACCACCTACCCGATCGACCGCGAATACACCGCGCAACTGCTGGGTTTCGATGCCGTCGGCGGTAACTCGCTGGACAACGTTTCCGATCGCGACTTCGCCATCGAATTCTGCTCGGCCGCGAGCATCGCGATGATGCACCTGTCGCGCTTCTCCGAAGAGCTGGTGCTGTGGACCAGCGCGCAATTCCAGTTCATCGATCTGCCGGATCGCTTCTGCACCGGCAGCTCGATCATGCCGCAAAAGAAAAACCCGGACGTGCCGGAGCTGGTACGCGGCAAGACCGGCCGTGTATTCGGCGCGCTGATGGGCCTGCTGACCCTGATGAAAGGCCAGCCATTGGCCTACAACAAGGACAATCAGGAAGACAAGGAACCGCTGTTCGACGCGGCCGACACCCTGCGCGATTCGTTGCGCGCCTTTGCCGACATGATCCCGGCGATCAAGCCGAAACACGCGATCATGCGTGAAGCGGCCCTGCGCGGTTTCTCCACCGCCACCGACCTGGCGGACTACCTGGTACGCCGTGGCCTGCCGTTCCGTGATTGCCACGAAATCGTCGGTCACGCGGTGAAATACGGCGTGGATACCGGCAAGGATCTGGCCGAGATGAGCCTGGAAGAATTGCGCCAGTTCAGCGACCAGATCGAGCAGGACGTGTTTGCCGTACTGACGCTGGAAGGCTCGGTGAATGCCCGTGACCACATCGGCGGGACAGCGCCGGCGCAGGTCAAGGCAGCGGTGGTTCGCGGTCAGGCCCTCATCGCCAGCCGCTAAAGGTCAAAAGCTTCGCGAGCAGGCTCGCTCCCACATTTGGATTTTTGTTAAACACAAAATGTGTGGCCGACAAAAATCCCCTGTGGGAGCGAGCCTGCTCGCGAAGGCTTCCTTCAGAGCGCTAAATTCATTTTTTCGCTGCGATCATCGCCAAAAACGTCGGCATCGCCGCCTCTTTGTCGGCAGCAATCTTCTGCACATGCGGATTCTGCTCAAGCTGCTCCAGCAGCGCCTTGGCTTTCGGCATCTCCGCCAGCCAATCGATCCCGAACAGCTTCTGCCCGACCGCACAGGCCAGCGGCACGCTGTACAGAAAGTACAGATCCGCAATGCTCAGGCTGTCGCCCGCCACGTACGGCGCGAACTTGCCGTGTCGGCCCAGTGCCGCAAAACCCAGCAACAGCTCGGCTTTGGTTTTCTCCTTGATCGCGTCCGGCACCGTCGCGCCGAAGAACGCCTCGCCATAACAGGCGCGCCCCGGCAGCTCGATGTACAGCTCGATTTCCTTGGCAATCGCCAACACCTGCGCTCGCTCGAATGGATCGCTCGGTAACAGCGGCGTACCTTTCTGGGTCTGCTCAAGGTATTCGAGGATGATCGCGGTTTCGTTAATAAATCCGGCCTTGACACCGAGTACCGGTACTTTGCCGCGCGGGCTGATCGCCAGCGACTCCGGGGTCTGCGTCGGGTAGAAGGTGACTTCTTCGAACGCCAGGCCTTTTTCCAGCAGTGCCAGTTTGACCATGTTGTAGTAGTTGCTGACAGCGAATCCATAGAGCTTGAACATCACATAGCCTCCAGGCCGTGCGGGGTGGGCAGGCACTGTTTATAGATCGCCCGTCACGATCCTGCCAGCAGCATCACGCCGCTGAATGCGGGTAAACTGGCGCCTTTCCTTGAGGAGCCTGCCATGAGCGAGCCGACAGACATCGACAACGACGAAGAAGAGTTCACCGAGGCGACGTTGATCGAAGCCATCGAGAACCAGATCGAAAGCGACAACCCGCCAGCCGCCAAGGCGACCTTCAACAAGCTGACCCTGGTGGGTGTCGAGCGCGAAGAGATCCTCAACCTGATGGCGCACGTGCTGGCCTATGAGATTGACGCGATGCTCGACGAAGACCGCGCGTTCGATACCGAGTGGTATGAGACCGCACTGCGTGCGCTGCCCGAGCTGCCGCCGGAAAAGCAGTAAGCAAAACACAGCCCCTTGTGGGAGCGAGCCTGCTCGCGAATGCCGTGTATCAGCAAAAACAACGCTATATGACACACCGCTTTCGCGAGCAGGCTCGCTCCCACACAATTTGTCACCCATCCATCCAGCCATCTCTCCGGCCCCGACTACACTGGAATTCGCCTCAAGACAAAATCCCTGATCTAAGCACTGGACACGCCGCAAAAGCGGGTTCACCTTAGGGACGCTGTCGTCCAATTCCTAGAAAGTCTGGAGTCCTTATGTCGCTTACCCCTGAGTTGGTTGCCGAACTGGAAGTCCTCGCACTCTTCAACCTGGACAGTTCCCAGGAAGGTTTGAAAATTCATCAGACCGCTGCCCCGAAACACATTGCCGCCGCCAAACGCCTCTTTGAAAAAGAACTCACCGACCAGCCCGATGGCGGGTATCTGACCAGCCTGGGTCGCGATGCCGCGCAAAATGTGCAAACCGTGCTGACCATTCTGAGAGAGCAGGAAACCGCCTGATCCCCCCTTCTTTTGCCCACGGGAACTCCTGCCACGGGATTTCCGCGGGCCTGCCCGGCCCTCGCGCTAAAAATCTGACGTCAAAAAACAAATTCAGCTTAAAAGTCCCGCCGTGCAAAGGCTAAACTGCCTCCCATTCCGAGACCCTCTTCGTCCGAGCCCACGAGCCGGTTTGAGCTGACATGACGCGCACCCATGAAATCCGCCCCGATCTGGACGAAGGCATCGACCGCAAGGTACTCAGCCAGCTGCGCGCGCGTTTTCTCAAGCTCAATGAAGGTCGCCTTGGCCGGGCACTCGAAGGTCTGTCGACCCGCCAGCAAGGCGTGCTGACCCTGCTGCCGCTGTTCTTCCACGTCAATCATCCGCTGCTGCCAGGCTATGTTTCCGGCAGCACGCCAGCCGGGCTGTCCAACTATGAACCGGACGCTACCGCCCTCGCCGAAGCACAACGCCTGACTCGCTCGTTCTCCTACAAACCACGCCACGGCAGCAACCCGCCACGGCCGATTCACGGGCTGTTCCTGATGGGCAGCCTCGGTACCCTGGCCCAGGCCGATCAGAGCGACATGGACGTGTGGGTCTGCCATGCGCCGGATCTGGGCGAAAGCGAGATCGCCGAGCTGCGCAAAAAATGCCAGCTGCTCGAAGCCTGGGCCGCGACCCAGGGCGCCGAGGCGCACTTCTTCCTGATCGACCCGGTGCGTTTCGTCACAGGCGAACGCGACAGCCAGCTCAGCTCCGAAAATTGCGGCAGCACTCAGCACTATCTGCTGCTGGACGAGTTTTATCGCACCGCGATCTGGCTGGGCGGACGCACGCCGATCTGGTGGCTGGTGCCGGTCTACGAAGAAAGTGCGTACGACCTGTACACCCACACTTTGCTGTCCAAGCGCTTCATTCGCGCCGACGAGACGCTGGATCTCGGGCATTTGGCGAGGATTCCGCCGGGCGAGTTCATCGGCGCCGGCCTGTGGCAACTGTTCAAGGGCATTGAGTCGCCCTACAAATCGGTACTCAAGTTGTTGCTGACCGAGGTCTACGCCAGCGAACACCCGAACGTGCAGTGCCTGAGTCTGCGTTACAAGCAGGCCGTGTTTGCCAATCAACTGGATCTGGATGAGCTGGATCCGTACATGGTCGTGTACCGACGCATCGAAGAGTACCTGACCGCCCGCAACGAGCCGGAGCGGCTGGAGCTGGTACGACGCGCGTTGTACCTCAAGGTCAACCGCAAGCTCACTGGCAGCAGCCGCACCCAGAGCTGGCAGCGCTCGCTGCTGGAACGCCTGGCGCACGAATGGCATTGGGATCAGCGCCAACTGGCCTTGCTCGACAGCCGCAGCCAGTGGAAGGTCCGCCAGGTCAGCGCTGAACGCCGCGCCCTGGTCAATGAGCTGAATTACAGCTATCGCTTCCTGACCCAGTTCGCCCGCAGCGAACAGACCGTCAGCCTGATCAACAAGCGCGACCTGAACGTGCTCGGGCGTCGCCTGTACGCGGCGTTCGAGCGCAAGGCCGACAAGGTCGAATTCATCAATCCCGGCATCGCCCCGGACCTGGCCGAAGACACCCTGACCCTGGTGCAGTCGCCGAACAAGAAAGAACCCGGGCAAACCCAGTGGGGCCTGTACAACGGCAGCCTGAACGCCCTGGAATGGGAGCACTTTGCGCCGATCAAGCGCAGCCGCGAGTTGCTCGAGCTGCTGACCTGGTGCCATCGCAACGGCGTGATCGACAGCAGCACGCGCCTGGCCCTTCATCCCGGCAGCAGCGACATGAGCGAGTTCGAGTTGTTCAACCTGCTCGGCAGCCTGCAGCAGTGCATCGCCCTGCCCCTGCCAACCGTTGCAGAAGAGCCGCTGCTGCGCGCCGCGGTGCCGAGCGAGGTGCTGATACTGGTCAACGTCGGTGTCGACCCGCTCAAGCATCATCGCGACCTGAACATCCTGATGACCACCGAGCGCACCGATTCGTTGAGTTACGCCGGGGTGCGCGAAAACCTTGTATTGACCCTCGATCAGGTCACGCTCAACAGCTGGAATGAAGTGCTGGTCAACCGCTTCGACGGTCCCCACGCATTGCTCGATTGCCTGCGCGACTACCTCAACAACCTGCCGCGCGGCCCGCAGCAGCCGTCATTGAAAGTGCGCTGCTTCTGCCACAACCGCGCACAGTTCATTGCCCGGCGCGTCGAAGAAGTCATCGACACCGCGCAGACCCTGCTGCTCAGCGAACTCAATCATCGCTACCTGATTCAGGTGCAACAGCACTATCACGTGCTGGAACTGGTGCCGGGCCAGGTCAATCATGTCGCGCTCGCGACCTTGCCGGCGCTGCTCGATTATCTGGGTGAAGAACAGCCGCGCTACAGCCCGCTGCACCTGGATCCGATGGCGCTGGAGGATCATGACCTCGCGCTGATTCTGCCCATGGGTCAGCCGGAGGCGATTCAGGTGTTCTACCGGATTACCGAACAACAGGCCGAGTTGTACGTGCTGGATGAGTTCAACGCGCTGTGGCAACAGCATCTGCCGTACCACGACGAACAGAGCCTGCTGGTGCCGCTGCAGCGTTTCCTGCAATCGATCCAGTACCGGCGAGAAGCACTGTTGCCGATGGACGGCAGCCCGGCGATCAGCCTCGAAACCTTGTATTACCAGTTATTGCCTTCAGGCCCGGGGCGCGCGCGCCGGGTCGAAGCACGGCCGGCGCCGCAAACCCCGGTGAACAAACCGTTCTACGATGTGCAGGCAATCATTGGCAAAGCCGCACCGGGCGAAGTGCACGTCACCCTGTATTGCAATCAACGAGAATTCAGCGAGCTCGAACATGGCGACCAGCTGTTTCGCGTGGTCGCCCGGGAGATCGTCGAACAGCGCCGCGAGACCGAGCGCTATCGCTGCTATATCACCGACCTGGACCTCTCGGGCCTGCTTGGTGACGGGCAGAGTTCAAGCAATCTGTATTTGCGCTACAAGGCCGACCTGGAGCGCGCCCTGAACGAGGCGCTCGAACAGATCTGAGGCGGGGTCACTCGCGGAAATCACCACCGTTGGCCGGTTGCGACTCGACTTCCAGCAAGGTCAGTTTCAGGGTCTTGCCACCCGGCGCGGGCCAGTCGATGTGCTGACCGACCTTCAGGCCCAGCAGCGCGCTGCCGACGGGTGCGAGGATCGAGATCTTGCCTTCGTCGGCGTTGGCATCCTTGGGGTAGACCAGCGTCAGGTGATAATCCTTGCCGCTGCCTTCTTCGCGGCAGTGCACGCGGGAATTCATCGTCACGACATCAGCGGGCACTTCATCGTGGCCGACCAGTGTATCGGCGCGGTCCAGTTCGGTTTGCAGCGCGATCACGCCCGGCGCAGCCTGGTCTTTCTCGTTCAGGTTGTCGATCAGGCGCTCCAGACGTTGTACGTCCAGACGGGTAAGGGTGATGGAAGGTGCGGTCATGATCCGGGCAGACTCCTTTCTTCTGCACACAAAAAAAGCAAAACCCCGCCAAAAAAGACGGGGTTTCACCAGGCCTCGATGGGTTGAGGCGTGTTCGGACACTATCACAGCTCAAAAAATATACAAGCCACCCACCCGACAGCCCCACTCAGCCCTGAGGAAACTTTGTGGTGAGGGGATTTATCCCCGATAGACTGCGCAGCAGTCTCAAAAGGCTGGGGCCGCTGCGCAACCCATCGGGGATAAATCCCCTCGCTACAGGATCGAGTCAGGCCTGAATTCGGCGTTGTCGGGCTTGGCTGACGATCACCCGCCGCCGCTCATCATCGGCCGAGCGCCATTCGCGAATATCCTCGACATGGCGGAAGCAGCCAAGGCAAACCTTCTGCTCATCCAGCCGGCAAACGCCAGTGCACGGTGACGGCACCGCCGGGCTGACGTTGCTGTAGAGCGGCTTGGGTGGGCGCGGGGCAACCTCGGTCACGATCAGATCTCTTCGAAATCCAGCTCAAGGCCGGTCTGGTCCTGAACGCAACGAGCCAAGACTTCACCGAGCAGTTCTTCAGACTTCTCGCAGCTCCATTTGCCCGACTCTTCGTCGTAGTCGAAATGGAAACCACCGGAACGCGCCGCCAGCCACAGCTGACGCAGCGGCTCCTGGCGGCTGATGATCAGCTGGCTGCCGTTGTCGAACTTGATGGTCATCATGCCGGCCGTGATCTCGATATCGTCGGCATGATCCTCCAGCAACTCTTCCAACGCCTGCTGGGTGGCATCGACCAGATCGTGGAAACGCGCTTCGGACAAACTCATTGTGGCAACCTCAAAAAATGTCGGGTCAGGCTCAAGCGCCGCAAGATACGGGCGCTGCCGGCCGATTGCAAAGATTAACGACCAAGCACCGTTTCCCATCCAGCACTGGCGCCTGTGGGAGCGAGCCGGCTCCGGGCGGCGATCCGACGAAAGCGGTGTGTCAGCCAGCAAACATATCGAATGTGCCGGCCTCTTCGCGAGCAGGCTCGCTCCCACAAGGCTCCAGGTGTATCCAGAAAGCCCCGCCGGACGGGAACCCCCTCGCATAGGCAAGCTGCCGGGTGGCCGGTATACTCCGGCGCAATTAACGCATTTTCAAGGATTTCGCCATGAAGCGCCTGATCTCTTCCCTTGCTGCGCTCGTCGCGGTTGCCTGCCTCGTTTCGGCCTGTGGTCAAAAAGGCCCGCTGTACCTGCCGGATGACGATCAGGACCCGGCCGAGCAAGCCCAGTCTTCGCAAAAGCAGCCGTCCAAAGCACACAAGCACGACGTTTACCAATAAGGGATCGCCATGGACGCTTTTAACTACCGTGGCGGGGAACTGTTCGCGGAAGGTGTGGCGCTGTCCGCCATCGCCGACCGCTTCGGCACGCCCACCTATGTCTACTCGCGTGCGCACATCGAAGCCCAGTATCTGGCCTACGCCGATGCCTTGGCGGGCATGCCGCACCTGGTCTGCTACGCAGTCAAGGCCAACTCCAACCTCGGCGTGCTGAATGTCCTGGCCCGTCTCGGCGCCGGTTTCGACATCGTTTCCCGTGGCGAGCTGGAACGTGTGCTGGCCGCTGGCGGCAGCGCCGACAAGATCGTCTTCTCCGGTGTCGGCAAGACCCGTGACGACATGCGTCGCGCGCTGGAAGTCGGCGTGCACTGCTTCAACGTCGAATCCACCGACGAGCTGGAGCGCCTGCAAGTGGTGGCCGCCGAGCTGGGTGTTCGCGCACCGGTCTCGTTGCGCGTCAACCCGGACGTCGATGCCGGCACCCACCCGTACATTTCCACCGGTCTCAAAGAGAACAAGTTCGGCATCGCGATTGCCGACGCCGAAGATGTGTACGTGCGTGCCGCGCACCTGCCGAACCTGGAAGTGATCGGTGTCGATTGCCACATCGGCTCGCAACTGACCACCTTGCCGCCGTTCCTCGATGCCCTCGACCGTCTGCTGGACCTCGTCGACCGCCTCGGCGATTGCGGCATTCACCTGCGCCACATCGATCTCGGTGGTGGCCTGGGCGTGCGTTATCGCGATGAAGAGCCGCCACTGGCCGGCGATTACATCAAGGCTGTGCGTGAGCGTCTGAACGGTCGTGACCTGGCGCTGGTGTTCGAGCCGGGCCGCTTTATCGTCGCCAACGCCGGCGTGCTGCTGACCCAGGTCGAATACCTCAAGCACACCGAACACAAGGATTTCGCCATCGTCGACGCGGCGATGAACGATCTGATCCGCCCGGCGCTGTATCAGGCCTGGATGGACGTCACCGCCGTCAAGCCGCGTGACAGCGCCGCGCGCCAGTACGACGTGGTTGGCCCGATCTGCGAAACCGGCGATTTCCTCGCCAAGGATCGTGAGCTGGCGCTGGAAGAAGGCGACCTGCTGGCCGTGCATTCGGCCGGTGCCTATGGCTTTGTGATGAGTTCCAACTACAACACCCGCGGCCGTGCCGCTGAAGTGCTGGTAGACGGTGATCAGGTTTTTGAAGTGCGCCGCCGCGAAACCGTGGCCGAGCTGTTTGCCGGCGAAAGCCTGCTGCCGGAGTAACCCATGCTGCTGCGTTTTACCAAAATGCACGGCCTGGGCAATGACTTCATGGTTCTCGACCTGGTCAGCCAGCACGCGCATATTCAGCCCAAGCACGCCAAGCAATGGGGCGACCGGCACACCGGTATCGGTTTCGACCAGTTGCTGATTGTCGAAGCGCCGAGCAATCCGGACGTGGATTTCCGTTACCGGATCTTCAACTCCGATGGCTCGGAAGTGGAACAGTGCGGCAACGGTGCGCGCTGCTTCGCGCGCTTCGTGCTCGACAAACGCCTGACCGCCAAACGGCAGATTCGCGTCGAGACCAAGGGCGGCATCATCGAGCTGGATGTGCGTAACGACGGCCAGATCGGCGTGAACATGGGCGCACCACGCCTGGTGCCGGCGGACATTCCGTTCGACGCACCGGCGCAGGCGTCCAGCTATCAGCTGGAAGTCGACGGCACCACGGTCGAACTGGCCGCCGTGTCGATGGGTAACCCCCATGCGGTGCTGCGCGTGCAGGACATCAATACCGCACCGGTGCATGAACTGGGACCGAAAATCGAACACCATCCGCGCTTTCCGGCGCGGGTCAACGTCGGTTTCATCCAGGTCATCGACCGCCACCGCGCGCAATTGCGCGTCTGGGAACGCGGCGCCGGGGAGACCCAGGCCTGCGGTACCGGCGCTTGTGCCGCGGCTGTCGCGGCTATCAGCCAGGGGTGGATGGATTCGCCGCTGTTGATCGACCTGCCCGGCGGGCGTCTGTCCATTGAATGGGCAGGCCCCGGCCATCCGGTGCTGATGACCGGCCCGGCAGTGCGTGTATACGAAGGACAAGTGCGTCTTTGAGTGAGCAGAAGCCATGACCGATAAGCCTCAGGTACCCGCCCGACAGTCCGACGAATCAGCGTCCGAGAGCCTGGAGGCGGCAGCGGTTGCCGCATACCTGGAGGCTCATCCGGACTTCTTCGTCGAGCACGAAGAACTGCTGCCCGCCCTGCGCATTCCCCACCAGCGCGGTGACACCGTATCGCTGGTCGAACGGCAGATGAGCATTTTGCGCGACCGCAACATCGAGATGCGTCATCGCCTCTCGCATTTGATGGACGTCGCACGCGACAACGACCGACTGTTCGACAAAACCCGCCGCCTGATCCTGTCGCTGATGGACGCCGCCAGCCTCGAAGACGTGGTGATCAGTGTCGAAGACAGTCTGCGTCAGGACTTTCAGGTGCCTTTTGTCAGCCTGATCCTGCTCGGCGACAATCCGGCACCGGTTGGCCGCTGGGTGACCCACGCCGACGCGCAAACCGCCATCGGCGGCCTGCTCACCGAAGGCAAAAGCGTCAGCGGCAGCCTGCGTGAGCATGAGCTGGACTTCCTGTTCGGCGAAGAACAGCGCAAGCAGATCGGCTCCACCGCCGTGGTCGCCGTCAGCCATCAAGGCATCCACGGCATTCTGGCGATCGCCAGCCGTGATCCGCAGCACTACAAAAGCTCGGTCGGCACGCTGTTTCTCAGCTACATCGCCGAAGTCATGGGCCGCGTGCTGCCACGGGTCAACAGCTCACTGCGCTCGGTACGCTGAGCATGGAACGACAACTGGACGCTTACTGCGAACACCTGCGCAGTGAGCGACAGGTGTCGCCGCACACCCTGTCGGCCTACCGCCGCGACCTCGATAAAGTCCTCGGCTGGTGCATCAAGCAGAACATCGGCAACTGGGCGGCGCTGGATATTCAGCGTCTGCGCAGCCTGATCGCCCGGCTGCATGCTCAGGGACAATCGTCACGCAGTCTTGCCCGATTGCTTTCGGCGGTGCGCGGGCTCTATCACTACCTCAATCGCGAAGGCCTGTGCGACCACGACCCGGCGACCGGTCTGGCGCCGCCGAAAGGCGAACGGCGCCTGCCGAAAACCCTCGACACCGACCGTGCGTTGCAACTGCTGGAAGGTGCGGTAGAGGACGATTTTCTCGCCCGTCGCGATCAAGCGATTCTCGAACTGTTCTACTCCTCGGGCCTTCGCCTGTCCGAGCTGACCGGGCTCAACCTCGATCAGCTGGATCTGGCCGACGGCATGGTTCAGGTGCTCGGCAAGGGCAGCAAGACCCGCCTGCTGCCGGTGGGCAAAAAGGCCCGCGAAGCACTGGAGCAATGGCTGCCGCTGCGGGCCATGACCAACCCGGCCGACGACGCCGTGTTCGTCAGCCAGCAAGGCCGACGCCTCGGTCCACGGGCGATTCAGGTGCGGGTGAAACTGGCCGGCGAGCGCGAGCTGGGGCAGAACCTGCACCCGCACATGCTGCGGCACTCCTTCGCCAGCCACTTGCTGGAATCCTCGCAGGATCTGCGCGCGGTGCAGGAACTGCTCGGCCACTCGGACATCAAGACCACGCAGATCTACACCCACCTGGACTTCCAGCACCTGGCGGCGGTCTACGACAGCGCCCACCCACGGGCCAAACGCAGCAAAGGCGACGATTCATGAACATCCAGTTGATCACCTTCGACCTCGACGACACTCTGTGGGACACCGCGCCGGTGATCGTCAGCGCCGAAGCGGTATTGCGCGAATGGCTGAGCGAACACGCACCGAACCTGGGCGCGGTGCCGGTGGAGCATCTGTGGGCGATTCGCGAACGGGTGCTGACCCGCGAACCGGGCCTCAAGCACCGCATCAGCGCGCTGCGCCGGCGGGTGCTGTTCCACGCACTGGAAGACGCCGGGTACGCCCACGGCGAAGCTTCGGATCTGGCCGACAAAAGTTTTGAAGTGTTCCTGCAGGCACGGCACCAGATCACGGTATTTCCCGAGGTCGAACCCACCCTGGAAATCCTCGCCAACCACTACGCCCTCGGCGTGGTCACTAATGGCAACGCTGACGTGCGCCGCCTCGGGCTCGCCGATTACTTCAAGTTTGCGTTGTGTGCGGAAGACATCGGTATTGCCAAGCCGGATGCGCGGCTGTTTCACGAGGCGTTGCAGCGCGGTGGCGTGAGCGCTGACATGGCTGTGCACATTGGCGATCATCCGGGCGACGACATTGCCGGGGCCCAGCAGGCGGGCATGCGCGCGATCTGGTTCAACCCGGCGGGCAAGGTCTGGGAAGCGGAGCGTCAGCCGGATGCTGAAATCCGTAACCTCACGGATCTGCCAGCAGTGCTCGCCCGCTGGAATGCCACCGCCTGCTGACACACAACCGCTTTTTTGTGGTGAGGGGATTTATCCCCGATCGGTTGCGCAGCAGCCGTGAAGTCATCTTGCGCGGTGTGTCAGGACTGTGGGGCGTGCTGCATCAGGGGCCGCTTCGCGACCCATCGGGGATAAATCCCCTCACCACAAGGCTCACCCCTGCAAGGGATCGCGGCGCGTCTGGAGTATTTGTTCCAGGCATGAAAAAGCCCGCAGCGACGGCGGGCTTTTTCAGCAAGCAAGTGACACGCCTCAGATAGGGCGGCTGCCGTACTTGTTGTCTGGCTTCTTGGGCGGATCGGCGACCACGTTGGCCTCCACTTCCTGCACCTTGCCGCCGCGCGCAAGGAATTCTTCCATGGCCTTGGCCAGGGCGTCGCGCTCCTTGTTCTTGGCTTCGATGCTCGGCAACTCGTCGACCGACACCGCAGCCTTGGCTTTGCCTTTGGCAGCCGGGGCCGGCGTATCGTCACCGCCATCGTCTTCAGCAACGTCTTCCGCTGCTGCTTCCAGACCGTCCTCGGCCTCGTCTTCGTCGCCTACTTCGAGGTCGTCGTTTTCCAGATCATCGTCGCTCATGTTCTACCTCATGACTTGCGAAAAGCAGATTAGTTATAGACCAGCTTTGGCGACTGTCGAAAGTCGCCGGAAAAAAATCGGTAACCGCTGGTAACCGGCGGTTTACGCCCCTTCACCGTGCAAGGTGGCGAGGACTTTACGGGCACCGCCATGATCACGGTGCTCGCCCAGATAAACGCCTTGCCAGGTTCCCAGAGCCAGACGTCCCGCCGATACCGGCAGACTGATCTGGCAGCCAAGCACGCTGGCCTTGAAGTGCGCCGGGAGGTCGTCCAGGCCTTCGTCGTTATGCTCATAGCCGTCTGTTCCTTGTGGGATCAGACGATTGAAAAATCGTTCGAAGTCGCGACGGACCGCCGGATCGGCGTTCTCGTTGATGGTCAACGACGCCGAGGTATGCTGCAGCCACAAATGCAACAGACCGACCCGGCACGCCTTGAGTTCAGGCAGGCCGGCGAGTAACTCGTCCGTTACCAGATGAAAGCCCCGGGGCCGTGCCCGCAGGGTTATCAGAGTCTGTTGCCACATACAGTTCTCCGCACGTTCGGGGCGCATTCTAGCGCGCTCTGGGAAAAAACAAAGGCCCTAATATTCCTGCAATGATGTAAGCCATTGGCCGCAGAAAAATGCCCATCGTAAACACGACGAAAGCCGTACGAAAAATCCTTTCAGCTGCTCTCTCAATGACAAATCCCGGACAAAAAAATGCCCGGCAAGCCGGGCAAGTTTTTTCGATGCGCGTACTTACAGGTTGTAGCCGCGTTCGTTGTGTTGTGCCAGGTCCAGGCCAACCGATTCTTCTTCCTCGGTCACCCGCAGACCCATCACGGCGTCCAGCACCTTGAGGATGATGAAGGTGACAATCGCGGTGTAGATCACTGTGAAGCCGACGCCTTTGCACTGAATCCACACTTGCGCCGCGATGTCGGTCACGGTGCCGAAGCCGCCCAGCGACGGTGCAGCGAATACACCGGTCAGGATCGCACCGAGGATACCGCCGATACCGTGCACGCCGAATGCGTCCAGGGAGTCGTCATAACCAAGCTTGCGTTTCAGGGTGGTGGCGCAGAAGAAGCACACCACACCCGCCGCCAGACCGATCACCAGTGCGCCCATCGGGCCCACGGTGCCAGCCGCCGGAGTGATTGCAACCAGACCGGCAACCACACCCGAGGCGATGCCCAGTGCACTTGGCTTGCCGTGGGTGATCCACTCGGCAAACATCCAGCCCAGTGCAGCCGCAGCGGTAGCAATCTGAGTGACCAGCATCGCCATACCGGCAGTGCCATTGGCCGCCGCAGCGGAACCGGCGTTGAAGCCGAACCAGCCAACCCACAACATCGCTGCACCCATCAGGGTGTAACCGAGGTTGTGCGGTGCCATCGGGGTGGTCGGGAAACCTTTGCGCTTGCCCAATACCAGGCAGGCAATCAGACCGGCCACACCGGCGTTGATGTGCACCACGGTGCCGCCCGCGAAGTCGAGTACGCCCCAGTCCCACATCAGGCCGCCGTTACCGGACCAGACCATGTGCGCGATCGGTGCATAGACGAGGGTGAACCAGATGCCCATGAAAATCAGCATCGCGGAGAATTTCATCCGCTCGGCGAACGCACCGACAATCAGCGCCGGGGTGATGATCGCGAAGGTCATCTGGAAGGTGATGAACACCGCCTCGGGGAACAGCGCCGCAGGGCCGGTCAGGCTCGAAGGCGTGACACCGGCGAGGAACGCCTTGCCCATGCCGCCGAAGAACGAGTTGAAGTTGACGACGCCCTGCTCCATGCCGGTGGTGTCGAACGCAATGCTGTAGCCATAAATGACCCACAGGATGCTGATCAGACCGGTAATGGCGAAGCACTGCATCATCACCGAAAGAATGTTTTTCGAGCGAACCATGCCGCCGTAAAACAGCGCCAGGCCCGGGATGGTCATGAACAGCACGAGGGCTGTCGAGGTGAGCATCCAGGCGGTGTCGCCGGAATTGAGGACCGGGGCCGCCACTTCGTCTGCCGCCATTGCAAGGCCGGGCATTACGATGGACAACAGGGCTCCTAGCCCTGCGAATTTACGCAGAGTCATATTGTTTTCTCCTGGGGCGTTGGGGTTTGTGGCGGCTTAAATCGCGTCGGTATCGGTTTCGCCGGTACGGATGCGGATCGCCTGTTCCAGATTGACCACGAAGATCTTGCCGTCACCGATCTTGCCGGTGTTGGCCGCTTTGGTTATCGCCTCGATAACCCGATCCAGATCCTTGTCGTCGATGGCCACGTCGATTTTCACCTTGGGCAGAAAATCGACCACATATTCCGCGCCGCGATACAGCTCGGTGTGACCCTTCTGCCGGCCGAAGCCTTTGACTTCAGTAACGGTAATGCCCTGCACGCCGATTTCGGACAGCGACTCGCGCACGTCGTCCAACTTGAACGGCTTGATGATGGCAGTGACTAGCTTCATGAAACTCTCTCCCGAATTGGTGGACTTGCCCCAGGAAAACAAACCCGACTCAAGTCTAAGCGCAGTGCCTGGCTTTGTAACGCATCGTCGGCCTTGCCTGCCCGACTGACGCCAGCTAACCGCTGCCGGCGAAACTCCCCGCTCCGCCTGCCGCACTGCATTCGTCACAGCGACTGCATCAGTGCATGGGTCACTACCGACTAAGCAGAAAGCTTGCCATCTCGCCAAATTCCTCTGATTTCAGTCCCTTGGCCGCTGCCACAGGCGTTTGCACGAAAAACGCCCGACGGTTACGCACAACAACGGTGCGCTGCCGTCCGTCCGCTTGCGCGAAAAGCGTGCATCCGTGCCTGCGTCAATGACTATAGACACTGCGTGATACACTGCGCGCCACTGTTTACAGGACACATTCCATGCTCGCGCCCAAAGACTTCCTCGACGCCCTGAGCGGCACTGCCTCCCGCCTGTTCAGCGGCGACACCCCGCTGCCGAAAGCCGAAATCGAAAGCCAATTCAAGATGCTGTTGCAAAGTGCGTTCAGCAAACTGGATCTGGTGAGCCGGGAAGAGTTTGACAGTCAGATGGTCGTTCTGGCGCGTACCCGCGCCCGCCTTGAAAGCCTTGAAGCCAAAGTCGCAGAACTGGAAGCCAGGCTGACGCCGCCGGCCGAGTAAGACTGCAGCCCCTGGGCCGAGACGCCTTCAAGTTTGCGAGTAGACATTAAACCGCCCCCGCCGAGGCAGGAGCGGTTTCCGTCAGATCAATCCTCTACAACGAATTATTCCAACGGTCTCGCAGAAACTCGTACAGGCGAAAAGCCCATAACGCGATTCTGACGAGGCGCCACATATGTTTAAGAAACTTAGACATACTTTGGCCCTCCTTGCGTGGGGCCAAACCTAGGATGCACTTTCCGGCGTACGAACATCTTCGGGACTACACACGAGTGTGTCCGCCAAGGCGGCCGGGTGTGGGTTCCCCAAAAACAGCACCGGCACGGGTCTCATACCGTGTCGAGGAACATGAAATCTTTAGCTCCCGGCCACACTTCACGAAAACTCGAGGAGTGGGCATCGTCGCCGGGGATGTTATGCCGGTAGTTCGAAGGGGACTTAAACAAGTTGTATCAAGTGATTAAGCAATGTTTCACACCTTAATGAGTCAATCATTTCAAGGCGAAATTGACTTTGGACAAATGATGTCGGTGCTTGCGTCAACGTGAAAACGTGCATAACCTGCACATACACGAGTGTGTCCGCAAAGGATACGCAGGCCTTGGCCTCACCGAAGCCTGCAAACTGAAAACCGTCTACTCAAGGCGGTTTTTTTTCGCCTCGAAATTGGTTGACCTCCTCCCGCAACATCCAGTGAAAGTTCGCGCCCGCCAGCTCCCCTTTCCCCGACTACCCTTCAAAAACCCGCAGGAAGCGGCCCCCGATTCAGCTCAAGGAACGACCATGTCCCTGTCCATCGTCCACAGTCGCGCCCAGATAGGCGTGGATGCACCTGCCGTTACCGTCGAAGTTCATCTGGCCAACGGCCTGCCGTCGCTGACCATGGTCGGCCTGCCCGAGGCGGCGGTGAAGGAGAGCAAGGATCGGGTGCGCAGCGCGATCATCAATTCCGGGCTGCAGTTTCCGGCGCGGCGGATCACCCTGAATCTGGCGCCGGCGGATTTGCCCAAGGACGGCGGGCGGTTTGATCTGGCGATTGCCTTGGGGATTCTGTCGGCAAGTGTGCAGGTGCCGTGTCTCACGCTGGATGAGGTGGAATGCCTTGGTGAACTGGCGCTGTCCGGCGCGGTGCGGCCGGTGCGCGGGGTGTTGCCAGCGGCGCTGGCGGCGCGCAAGGCCGGGCGGGCCTTGGTGGTGCCGCGGGCGAATGCCGAGGAGGCCTGTCTGGCTTCGGGCTTGAAAGTGTTTGCGGTGGATCATCTGCTGGAAGCCGTGGCGCATTTCAACGGGCATACGCCGGTCGAGCCATATGTCTCGGACGGGCTGATCCACGCGGCGAAACCTTATCCCGACCTCAACGAAGTGCAAGGACAGATGGCCGCCAAACGGGCGCTGCTGATTGCGGCGGCAGGCGCGCACAACCTGCTGCTCAGCGGGCCGCCGGGCACTGGCAAAACGTTGTTGGCGAGTCGCCTGCCAGGCCTGCTGCCGCCCCTGTCCGAATCCGAAGCGCTGGAAGTGGCGGCGATTCAATCGGTCGCCAGCGGTGTGCCGCTGACTCATTGGCCGCAGCGTCCATTCCGTCAACCGCACCATTCTGCATCGGGGCCGGCGCTGGTCGGTGGCAGCTCGAAACCACAACCCGGCGAAATCACCCTCGCCCACCACGGCGTGCTGTTTCTCGACGAGCTTCCGGAATTTGATCGCAAGGTATTGGAGGTACTGCGCGAACCTCTGGAATCCGGATATATCGTGATCGCCAGAGCCAAGGATCGCGTGCGATTCCCCGCGCGTTTCCAGCTGGTAGCAGCGATGAACCCCTGCCCCTGTGGATATCTGGGCGAGCCGAGCGGCAAGTGTTCGTGCACACCAGACATGGTGCAGCGCTACCGTAACAAGCTCTCGGGGCCGTTGCTGGATCGGATCGATCTGCACCTGACGGTGGCGCGGGAGGCAACGGCGTTGAATCCATTGGTCAAACCGGGCGAGGACAGTGCCAGTGCGGCAGCCGTGGTGGCCGAGGCACGAGAACGCCAGCAAAAGCGCCAGCGTTGTGCCAACGCCTTTCTTGATCTACCGGCGCTCAAGCGGCACTGCCAGTTATCCACAGCCGATGAGAAATGGCTCGAGTCAGCCTGTGAACGGCTGACACTCTCGCTGCGTTCGGCACATCGCTTGCTCAAGGTTGCGCGCACACTGGCGGACCTTGAGCAAGTGGATGCGATCAAGCGTGAGCACTTGGCCGAGGCGCTGCAATACCGCCCGGCAACGCCTTAATGCTCGGTCAAATCCACCAGCGGCGCCTGCCGTACTTCGGTTTCGCGCCCGGCCTGAATCTCGGTCACGCGCTTCAATGCGTTATCCACAGCGCTTTTGTCTGCCAGCAGGCTGTAGCTGATCTGAAACTGTTGGCTGGCCTTTGGCGCAATGGTCGGTACCAGGTTCAGCGGACGCTGATAGCGGCGGTTGTAGGAAAAACTGGTGCCCGGTTCAAGGCCCGTGACATAGCCCTGCCCTTGGGTGTCGGTGTTTTTCCACAGAGAAAATACCGGCAGCTGCCGGGTATTGAAGCCGACGGAGACACCGAGGCTGCCAGCCTTGTCATGCAGCACGGTCAAGGTTTCGCCTTTGGCGTCGGCGTAGGGTATGACGTTGTAGACGGTTTCGTCATAGTCCTTGGTCGGCCCGCGATAGGTCTGCCAGTCGGCCAACTCGGCTTTGGCCTTGTCGTTGAAGGGCGAGACCTGTTTCACCGGTGCCGCGAACCGCGCGCCCTGCTCGAGGAACGGCGTGCTGAAGTTACTGTGGTACAGCGCCTGGTATTCCTTTGGATAATCGCCGTTGTTGGTCAGCGTATCGTTAAGGGCAAAACGGGTGCTGCCGGGCTCAGTGACAAGCTCCGTCATCACCGAAAAGTCGACTTTCTTGAACGCCTGCTCTTTGAGTTCGCCGCGCAAGCTGATGGCATAGGGTGGTTTTTCATCGATGTGCAGCGTGACGCTGCTGGCCGGGATATTGGCAGCGCGGCCGTGCAGGGTCAGCAACTCGCCATTGTCCATGCCGGGATGGCCAACCCATTCGTAACCGCAGCGGGTCACCAGTTCATTGAAGCCTTCCAGCCAGCCCAGACCACCGCGCCCATTGAGTTCGATGAAGGCCGGGTTGACCACTTCCTTGACCGGCGAATCCCAACCCATACGCACGTTGCCGACAGACGCCTGCAGGACATTCATGCCACGGGATGGCACCACCGAGAGTTTCATCGTGCCGTTATCGATATCGACGATGCTGACACCTTCCTGTCGCCCACCGTGCAGGGTGCGCTGGCTTATGGAGAAAGGTTTGCCGGTTTTCACACCGAGCTGCTCACTGGTGATCGTCCAGTTTTGCGCGGGCTTGTTGGTATCGAGGAGTACGTAATCCCAAGCCATGGCGTGGGAAGCAGCAGAGAGTGCGCCGAGGGCAACGGCGAATTTGAGCGGGGTCATGGCAGCAGCCTTTATTGGAGTTGTGCCATTTTTTATAGCGCTGCGGAAACGTTTCAGCAAGAAAAGATGAGAGACATATAGATTGATTTGCCATGGATCGGCGACGTTGCATTCGCGAGCAGGCTCGCTCCCACAGAGTATTCGGGTGCTCAAACGATTTATGAGCGACCCCGGAAACGGTGGGAGCGAGCCTGCTCGCGAAAGCTATATCAAGGCTGTATCAACGGAAGCGATCAACCTCGGAACGCAGATCCGCCGCCAGCTTTTCAAGCTCTTTGGCGGTGACCGCGAGGTTGGAAACCACTTCACGCTGCTCGCTGTTGGCCAGCGCAATACTCTGCAGATTGCTGCTGAGCAACGTCGCCGTGCTGCTCTGCTCCTGCGTCGCCGTGGTAATCGCCGCAAACTGCTGCCCTGCCGAACGGCTCTGTTCATCGATCCGCGCCAGCGCCGAAGCCACATTGGCGTTGCGCGACAGGCCTTCCTGCATCAGCACATTGCCCTGCTCCATGGTGCTGATGGCGTTGCCGGTTTCCTGCTGGATGCTGTGGATCATCCCGGAAATTTCATCGGTCGCCTGACGGGTGCGCGACGCCAGGTTACGCACTTCATCGGCCACCACAGCAAAACCACGGCCCTGTTCACCGGCCCGCGCCGCTTCAATCGCCGCGTTGAGCGCCAGCAGGTTGGTCTGTTCGGCAATCGAAGTGATCACACTGACGATGCCGCCAATTTCCTGAGAGCGCTGACCCAGCGTGTTGATCACGGACGCCGTGGTGTTCAGCGCGCCAGCGATTTGCTCCAGCGAGGACGAAGCTTCTTCCATCGAGCTGCGACCGATCTGCGTTTGCTGGGCATTTTCCTGCGCCAGACGCTGAGTCGCGCCCATGTTGTCGGCAATGTTCAGCGAGGTCGCGCTGAACTCTTCCACCGCGCCGGCCATGCTGGTGATTTCGCCGGACTGCTGTTCCATGCCTTCGTACGCACCGCCGGACAAACCGGACAGCGCCTGGGCGCGGCTGTTGACCTCTTGCGAGGCGCGGCGGATGTGCTCGACCATGGTCGACAGCGCCTGGCTCATCTGGTTGAACGCGCGGGACAGCTGGCCGATCTCGTCATTGCTCGACACGTTCAGGCGCACGCTCAAATCACCGGCGCCCAAGGCTTCGGCCTGACGTACCAGATCGCTCAATGGCGCCAGCTTGCTGCGCAGCAGCCAGACCACCGAACCGACCGCCAACAACATCGCCAGCAGACTGCCGATAGCCAGTTGCGTACCGACGCTCCAAGTCACCGCGCGGATCTCGGTTTTCGGCATGCTCGCCACCACCGACCACGGCCCGCCCTCGAACGGAACAGCAATGCTGTAAAAGTCTTCAGAGGTGTCGCTCCAGAACTCACCCTTGCCCGGTTTCGCCGCCAGCCCCTTGATCACCGGAACGGCCTGATCCAGCGCTTGCACGCCGGCCGGCGCCACCAGCCATTTATTCTGCTCATCCAGCAGCGCCAACGAACCGGTCTGGCCGATGCGGAAACGCTTGAGATTGGCAAACTGGGCGTTCTGCGCATCGGTGTAGTCAAAACCAACGAACAACACCGCAATCACCTTGCCGCTGCTGTCGCGCACCGGGGTGTATTGGGTCATGTAGGAGCGATCGAACAACAAAGCACGGCCGACGTAGCCCTGCCCCGCCATCAACCTGGCATAGGCGGGGTGCGCATGATCGAGCAAGGTGCCAATGGCGCGCGTGCCGTCCTGTTTGGTCAGCGAGGTGCTGACGCGCACGAAATCTTCGCCGCTGCGCACGAACAGCGTGGCGACACCAGCGGTCATCTGCTTGAACTCGTCGACTTCCTTGAAGTTGTTGTTCAGCACTTCACTGCCCAGGTGCAGGCCCGGGGTCTGGGTGCCGGCGACGTTCACCGGTTCATCCGGGTGAATGCTCAGGCCCGCGCTGAAGCGCTTCTCGAACAACCCGCTCAGGCGCTGGGTGCTCTCGCGCAGCGTGCCGTGGAAGGTGCTCAACTGGTCAGCCAGCAGCCGCGCCTCACTGGCGAGGTGTTCTTCACGGGTGGCGAGATTGGCGGAATCCAGCGAACGCAGGGCGAATACCGTACTGCCGCTGATGACGATCGCCAGTATCACAGCGAGCGCGAGGCCCAGCTGCGAAGCGATCCGAGCGCGAGGTTGAGACATGAACAGCTCCTGGCCGAGCCACCGGATCCTCCTTGATCGCAGCACCTGCTCGGAAAATTCTAATAATGGGGGTGGAATCGTGGAGACCGGCACGACGGTCCCACATGCTCATTTTCGGCGGTTAAACCGAATACTTGAGTAAATAGCGGGGTTATGGCGCAAGGCCGGCATTGTGGCGGCTCTAACGTTTCAGCTCAAGCGCTTGACCTGCGGCAGCGACATGGCGCGCACTTCGCCTTGCAGAAAATCACTGAGGCGGCGCAAACGTTCACCTCCCGGACGGGTTTTCGGCCACACCAGGTAGTAATTCAGGCCACTGGCGACGGCAGTCGGCCACGGCAGGCTCAAGCGGCCCTGCGCCACATCTTCGGCGACCATCAGCAGATCCCCCATCGACACTCCATAGCCTCGGGCGGCAGCGATCATGCCCAGTTCGAGGGTATCGAACACCTGCCCGCCCTTGAGCGAGACCTGATCGGACAGCCCCATGTGCTCCAGCCAACTGCGCCAGTCACGCCGATCCGGGGTCGGGTGCAGCAACTCGGTGGAGGCCAGCCGCGCCACGTCCCAGGGTTGATCGTTCAGCAGGTTCGGCGCGCCGACCGGGATCAGTTCTTCGGGAAACAGCAGGCTGGCCTCCCAGTCCGGCGGGAAGTGCCCGTCACTGAGCAGTACCGCGCAATCGAATGGCTCATTGTTGAAATCCACCGAGTCCACGTCCATCCAGGCACTGGTCAGTTGCACTTCGTTACCCGGTTGCAGATGGCGGAAACGACTGAGTCGCGCCAGCAGCCAGCGCATGGTCAGGGTCGATGGCGCTTTCATGCGCAGGATGTCGTCCTCGGCGCGCAAGGTGTTGCAGGCGCGTTCAAGGGCTGCAAAGCCCTCGCGAATGCCGGGCAACAACATCCGCGCCGATTCCGTCAGTTGCAGGTTGCGTCCGCTGCGGTGAAACAGCTTGCAGGCGAAATGCTCTTCCAGCGTCTTGATGTGCCGGCTGACGGCACTCTGGGTGATCGACAACTCCTCGGCCGCCCGGGTGAACGAGCTGTGCCGCGCCGCCGCTTCGAATGCGCGCAGGGCATACAAGGGTGGAAGACGACGGGACATACACAAAGCTCCTTTGGCGGCATCCGGCCACCCCGGCGAGGTTTACTCATGATGAGTTTTAATCATGCCACCCATCCTTTTTATCCTTTTGTGCAAACCCTGCCAAGCGCCGAGAATCGACGGTCTCTTGTTCCCTTTGATTGATGGGTGGTGATGACCATGCAGCATCCTGTGCGTACCGAACTCTGGGCCATCCTGCGGCTGGCGGGGCCGTTGATTGCTTCACAGTTGGCGCACATGCTGATGGTGCTGACCGACACGCTGATGATGGCGCGTCTGAGTCCCGAGGCGCTGGCCGGTGGCGGACTGGGCGCGGCAAGTTATTCGTTCGTGTCGATTTTCTGCATCGGCGTGATCGCGGCGGTCGGCACCCTGGTGGCGATCCGTCAGGGCGCCGGCGACATCATCGGCGCGGCCCGCCTGACTCAGGCCGGGCTGTGGCTGGCGTGGCTGATGGCGCTCGGCGCCGGGTTGCTGTTGTGGAATCTGAAACCGGTGTTGCTGCTGTTCGGCCAGACCGAAACCAACGTCAACGCCGCTGGACAATTTTTGATCGCTCTGCCCTTTGCCCTGCCCGGCTATCTGAGCTTCATGGCCCTGCGCGGCTTTACCAGTGCGATTGGGCGGGCGACGCCGGTGATGGTCATCAGCCTCGGCGGCACCGTGGCCAACTTCCTGCTCAATTACGCATTGATTACCGGGATGTTCGGCCTGCCGAAACTGGGGCTGACCGGCATCGGCCTGGTCACGGCAATCGTTGCCAACTGCATGGCGCTCGCGCTGGCCTGGCACATCCGCCGGCACCCGGCCTACGACGCTTACCCGTTGCGCGCCGGCCTGTCGCGGCCAAATCGTCAGTATCTGAAAGAACTGTGGCGACTCGGCCTGCCGATTGGCGGCACCTATGCCGTGGAGGTCGGTTTGTTCGCCTTCGCCGCGCTGTGCATGGGTACCATGGGCAGCACGCAACTGGGCGCACACCAGATTGCCCTGCAGATCGTTTCGGTAGCGTTCATGGTGCCGGCGGGGATGTCCTACGCGATCACCATGCGCGTCGGCCAGCACTACGGCGCCGGGCAACTGAGCGATGCACGCCTGTCCGGCCGGGTCGGGATCGTCTTCGGTGCAGTGGTAATGCTGGGTTTCGCCATGGTGTTCTGGCTGTTGCCGAATCAATTGGTCGGATTGTTCCTCGATCATAACGACCCGGCGTTTGCCGAAGTCATTCGCCTGGCGGTGAGCCTGCTGGCGGTGGCGGCATGGTTTGAACTGTTTGACGGTACGCAGACGATTGCCATGGGCTGTATCCGTGGACTCAAGGACGCAAAAACCACGTTTCTGGTCGGCCTCGGTTGCTATTGGCTGATCGGCGCGCCAGCGGCGTGGTGGATGGCGTTCCACCTGCATTGGGGGCCAACGGGCGTCTGGTGGGGTCTGGCGCTGGGTCTGGCGTGTGCGGCGGTGAGCCTGACGCTGGCGTTTGAATGGAAGATGAAGCGGATGATTCAGCGGGAGCCGCAATCTCGGGGCTTCAACATCCCTCAACCTGAGTGAGTTTCACCTTGTGGGAGCGAGCCTGCTCGCGAATGCGATCGGTCAGTCGAATTATCTTTGCCTGACACACCGCTTTCGCGAGCAGGCTCGCTCCCACAGGGGTTTACGCCTAACCCGGAAATTGCGCTCAACTGACGATTTCGAGCGCTGGCTGCTGGCTTGAGCCAAACGTCAGGTACTCAACCAACTCCGCCAACGGCAATGGCCGGCTGATCAGGTAACCCTGCACCTGATCGCAGCCAAATCCGCGCAACAACTCCAATTGCTCAGGCGTCTCCACCCCTTCGGCCACCACTTCCAGATGCAGGTTGTGCGCGAGGTTGATCATCGCGTGCACCAGTTTGCGGTTCTCTTCGCGCTGTTCCATGCCGCCGACGAAGCTCTTGTCGATCTTCAGCAAGGTGATCGGCAGGCTGTTGAGGTGCACGAACGACGAGAACCCGGTGCCGAAGTCATCCAGCGAGAAACGCACACCGAGGCGGCCGAGGGCGTCCATGGTCTGTTTGACCAGATCGCTGCGGCGCATCACCGCGGTTTCGGTGAGTTCGAATTCCAGCCACTGCGCCTCGACCCCACGCTCGGCAATCAGCCGACTGAGCGTCGGCAGCAACTGACTGTCCTGAAACTGGCGGAACGACAGGTTGATTGCCATGTGCAGCGCCGGCAGCCCGCGCTCGCGCAGCGCCTGCATGTCACGCAGGGCGCGGGAAATCACCCAGTAACCCAGCGGCACGATCAAACCGCTTTGTTCAGCGAGCGGCACGAATTCGCTCGGCGGCAGCAGACCACGCTCGCCATGACGCCAGCGCACCAGCGCTTCAAGGCCGACGATTTGCCCGTCCGCCAGATTCAGGCGTGGCTGGTAGTGCAACTCCAGCTCATCACGACGCAAGGCCCGGCGCAGTTCGCTTTCGAGGTCGGCCATGCTCCGCGCGTTGCGGTTGATGCGTTCGTTGAAGATATGGAAGGTGCAACCCTGGGTGCTCTTGGCCTGCTGCATGGCGATGTGCGCGTGCCACATCAGCGGGTCGGCACCACCCTGTGCGCGGGCATGGGCGATGCCGAGGCTGGAGCCGATCAACAGGCTTTCGCCATCGACCCAATACGGCTCGGACAAGGCTTCGGTGATGCGTTCGGCCATCCACTCGGCGCGTTGCGGCGCGCGGCGGGTGTCGATCAGCAAGGCAAACTCGTCGCTGCCCAGCCGCGCCAGTTGATCCCCGGCCTCGAGCTGACTTTTCAGCCGCGCAACGACCTGCAGGATCAGCCGGTCGCCGGCCTGATGGCCGAGGGCGTCGTTGGCGTGACGGAAGTTGTCGAGATCCAGATGCCCCAGGGCCAGACCGCGACCGTCGTTTTCCGCCAGGCGCGCCGCGAGCAGGGTCTGGAAACCCTGGCGGTTGGCGATGCCGGTCAGCGGATCCTGTTCGGCGAGGCGTTGCAGGGTGTTTTCCAGCACGCCGCGCTCACGCACATGGCGCAAACAACGGCGCAGCATGCCGGCGTCAAGCGCGTCGAACACCAGCCAGTCACTGACACCCACCGGCGCGGTGGCGGGTTCGTGCTCCAGCAGCAACACCGTCGGCAGGCTGCAACGGCCCGGGGCCGGCTGCAACGCGGGAACGGTCAACAACACCGCATGGCGATTGTCTTCGAACAGACTGCTGACCGACTCCCAGCTCGGCGCGCTGATCAGCACCGCCGCGCTCCCCATCGGAGCCAGACACTCGCGCAATAACGCTGTCCACGCTGGCTCTTCGGCCAGTAGCAGCAAACGCAAGGGTTCGACAGGCGTAGACAAGCTAGCTCCCTAGACTCTGCAATGATGTGGGCGGGGCATTATGCCGTTGCGATGTTCAATGACAACGATTATCAGAACGTTATTTTGTGTCACGAATGAGAACATTAGCCGCAAAATCACCGTGTATCCTCCGCGAAAGTAACAAAACCGGCAAATTTGAATCGCGTGGTGCGTCACAAGTCGGAGAGAGCAGCACAAATCGCTGAGCCTGTTAAAATGCCGGCCCATTTCGTCAACGACTCCCGAATTTTCGTATGTCCCGACTCAATCCCCGGCAGCAAGAAGCCGTGAACTACGTCGGCGGCCCTCTATTGGTGCTCGCCGGCGCTGGCTCCGGCAAGACCAGCGTGATCACGCGCAAGATCGCGCACCTGATCCAGAACTGCGGCATCCGCGCCCAGTACATCGTCGCCATGACCTTTACCAACAAGGCTGCGCGCGAAATGAAGGAGCGGGTTGGCACCCTGCTGCGCGCTGGTGAAGGTCGCGGCCTGACGGTCTGCACCTTCCACAACCTGGGCCTGAACATCATCCGCAAAGAGCATGCGCGGCTGGGCTACAAACCCGGTTTCTCGATCTTCGACGAGACCGACGTCAAAGCCCTGATGACCGACATCATGCAGAAGGAATACGCAGGCGACGACGGCGTCGACGAGATCAAGAACATGATCGGCGCCTGGAAAAACGACCTGATCCTGCCGGCCCAGGCGCTGGAAAACGCGCGCAATCCCAAGGAACAGACCGCTGCCATCGTTTACACCCACTACCAGCGCACACTCAAAGCGTTCAACGCGGTGGACTTCGATGACTTGATCCTGCTGCCGGTAAAGCTCTTCGAAGAGCACGCCGACATTCTCGAAAAGTGGCAGAACAAGGTGCGCTACCTGCTGGTCGACGAGTACCAGGACACCAACGCCAGCCAGTACCTGCTGGTGAAGATGCTGATCGGCAAGCGCAACCAGTTCACCGTGGTGGGCGACGACGACCAGTCGATCTACGCCTGGCGCGGCGCGCGGCCGGAAAACCTGATGCTGCTCAAGGACGACTATCCGTCGCTGAAAGTGGTGATGCTGGAGCAGAACTACCGCTCCACCAGCCGCATCCTGCGCTGCGCCAACGTGCTGATTTCGAACAACCCGCACGAATTCGAAAAGCAACTGTGGAGTGAGATGGGCCACGGCGACGAGATCCGCGTGATCCGCTGTCGCAACGAGGACGCCGAAGCCGAGCGCGTGGCCATGGAAATCCTCAGCCTGCACTTGCGCACCGACCGCCCGTACAGCGATTTCGCGATTCTCTATCGCGGCAACTACCAGGCCAAGCTGATCGAGCTGAAGTTGCAGCACCACCAGGTGCCGTATCGCCTGAGCGGCGGCAACAGTTTCTTCGGGCGTCAGGAAGTGAAGGACCTGATGGCCTACTTCCGCCTGATCGTGAACCCGGATGACGACAACGCCTTCCTGCGGGTGATCAACGTGCCGCGCCGGGAAATCGGCTCCACGACCCTGGAAAAACTCGGCAACTACGCCACCGAACGCAAGATCTCGATGTACGCCGCCACCGACGAAATCGGTCTGGGCGAGCATCTGGACAGCCGCTTCACCGATCGCCTGTCGCGCTTCAAGCGCTTCATGGACAAGGTCCGTGAACAGTGCGCCGGCGAAGACCCGATCTCGGCCCTGCGCAGCATGGTCATGGACATCGACTACGAGAACTGGCTGCGCACCAACAGCTCCAGCGATAAGGCTGCGGACTACCGGATGAGCAACGTCTGGTTCCTGATCGAGGCCTTGAAGAACACCCTGGAAAAAGACGAAGACGGCGAGATGACCGTCGAAGACGCCATCGGCAAACTGGTCCTGCGCGACATGCTCGAACGTCAGCAGGAAGAAGAGGACGGCGCCGAAGGCGTGCAGATGATGACCCTGCATGCGTCCAAGGGCCTGGAATTCCCTTACGTGTTCATCATGGGCATGGAAGAGGAAATCCTCCCGCACCGCTCCAGCATCGAAGCCGACACCATCGAAGAGGAGCGCCGCCTGGCCTACGTGGGCATCACCCGCGCGCGTCAGACCCTGGCCTTCACCTTCGCTGCCAAACGCAAACAGTACGGCGAGATCATCGACTGCGCGCCAAGCCGCTTCCTCGATGAGCTGCCGCCGGACGACCTGGCGTGGGAAGGCAACGACGACACACCGACCGAAGTCAAAGCCGTGCGGGGCAACAGCGCACTGGCTGATATACGCGCGATGTTAAAGCGCTAGAATTGACCACTTTTTACTAGACCTTCGGCGCACAAAGCGCCAAATGAGGACAGCTTCATGGAAGCATTGCACCAGAAAATCCGCGAACAAGGCATCGTGCTTTCCGACCAGGTCCTGAAGGTCGACGCCTTCCTGAACCACCAGATCGACCCGGCCCTGATGAAGCTGATCGGCGACGAATTCGCCACGCTGTTCAAGGATTCGGGCATCACCAAGATCGTCACCATCGAAGCCTCGGGCATTGCCCCGGCGATCATGACCGGTCTGAACCTCGGCGTGCCGGTGATCTTCGCCCGCAAGCAACAGTCCCTGACCCTGACCGAAAACCTGCTGTCGGCGACCGTTTACTCGTTCACCAAGAAGACTGAAAGCACCGTGGCCATCTCGCCGCGTCACCTGACCAGCAGCGACCGCGTGCTGATCATCGACGACTTCCTGGCCAACGGTAAGGCTTCGCAGGCGCTGATTTCGATCATCAAACAGGCTGGCGCCACGGTGGCCGGTCTGGGCATCGTGATCGAGAAGTCATTCCAGGGTGGGCGTGCCGAGCTGGACTCGCAGGGCTATCGCGTTGAATCGCTGGCTCGCGTGAAGTCGCTGAAGGATGGCGTCGTGACCTTCATCGAATAAAGCCACACCGCACCGCAATATCTTTGTGGGAGCGAGCCTGCTCGCGAATGCTCCGTGTCAGTCGACATCCTGGTTGTCTGATACACCGCTTTCGCGAGCAGGCTCGCTCCCACAGTGGGTTTTTCGGTGGGCGGTTACTGCGCGGTAGCCTTCAGGCCGGTGAGCAGCAGGCGCTGGAACAGGTCTTCCTTCAGGCCTTCCGGGTTGGTCAGTTGCATACGTTCAAGGTGTTCGGGGAACGTCGAAGCCTCCGGCGCATCCAGCGCAGCCTTGCCCAATTCCAGTATCTCGCTCAGCTTGAACTTGCTCTTCAGCCAGTTCAGCGCTCGCAGCAGATCGCGCTCGATCGCGGTGAAATCACAACCCAGCGGATACTCCGGAAACAGGTTCGGATGCTTTGCGGCAATGGCCTGCAAGCGTTGCGCGGTGTTGTCGGCAAATCGCGGATCGAGGCGGAAGTCCTTCGGCAGCTTGCCGACCTTCTGTGCCTGCTCGATCAACCCCGGCTGGAAGCGTGAATCGCTGATGTTGAGCAACGACTCGATCACCACCGCATCGGCCTTGCCGCGCAGGTCGGCGATGCCGTACTCGGTGACCACGATGTCACGCAGGTGCCGTGGAATCGTGCAGTGGCCGTACTCCCAGACAATGTTCGAACTGACCTCGCCGCCGGACTCGCGCCAGCTGCGCAGGATCAGAATCGAGCGCGCATCGTGCAGCGCGTGGCCTTGGGCGACGAAGTTGTATTGCCCGCCAACCCCGCTGAGCACCCGCCCGTCTTCCAACTGATCGGCCACACCCGCGCCCATCAGCGTCATAGTGAACACGGTGTTGATGAATCGCGCATCGAGACGCTGCAAGCGCTTGAGCTCTTCCTGCCCGTACAGCTCGTTGATGTAGCTGATGCGGGTCATGTTGAATTCGAGGCGCTTGCTCAGCGGCAGCTCGCGCAGGCGCTCGTAGAAACTGCGCGGGCCGAGGAAGAAGCCGCCGTGCACCGAGATGCCATCGGTCTGCGCCGCTTCATCGAGGGTGCCGGCGTTGGCCTGTTCCTGAGTGTGCACGTCGGGGTAGACCTTGCGCCGGATGATCCCGGCATCGGCCAGCACCAGCAAACCATTGACGAACATCTCACTGCAGCCATACAGGCCCTTGGCGAACGGCGAGGTACCGCCCTCGCGTTCGATCAACTGCGCCCATTGGCTGAGATTGATGTCATTGAGCAAGGCTTGGTAACCGGCGTTGTCCGCCTGCCGCGCCAGCAGAGCGGCGGTCAGTGCATCGCCCATCGAACCGATGCCGATCTGCAAGGTGCCGCCGTCGCGCACCAGCGTGCTGGCGTGCAAACCGATGAAATGATCCTGAAAGCCCACCGGCATGTTCGGCGTGGAAAACAGCGTGCTGCTGTCCTTTGCGTCGATCAGCAGGTCGAAGGTGTCGATATCGACTTCGGCATCGCCGGGCATGTACGGCAGGTCGGTGTGCACCTGACCCACCAGCAAAATGGTCTCCCCGGCATCGCGGCGCTTGGCGATCATCGGCAGCAGGTCAAGGGTGATGTCCGGGTTGCAGCTCAGGCTCAACCGATCGGGATGTTCGCTGCTGCTGGCAAGTAACTGGGCCACCAGATTGAGGCCGGCGGCATTGATGTCGCGGGCGGCGTGGCTGTAGTTGCTGCTGACGTAATCCTGCTGGGCCGGTGCGCTGTTGAGCAGGCTGCCGGGCTGCATGAAGAACTGTTCGATACGGATGTTGGCGGGCAAGCTGTCGCGGCGCAGGTCGGTGAGGAAATCGAATTCGGGGTAATCACCGAATACACGCTCGACGAAGGGTTCGATGAAGCGCTTCTGCAGACCGTCACCCAGCGTCGGGCGCCCCAGGCACAGCGCGGTGTACATCGTCAGTTGTCGCTCGGGCAGATCCTTGATGCGCCGGTACAGCGCGTTGACGAAATGATTGGGCTTGCCCAGCCCCAGCGGCATGCCCATGTGGATATGCGCAGGCAAGCGTGCGAGCACCTCGTCCACTGCCTGTTCGATCGAACACAATTGCACCATCTGTAGCCTCCTGCCCGTTCCGTGAATAGAGGTAGACCGAGCTTGCCTCGACTTTGCTGCAAAGGACAGCCCACGTCGCGAATCGCAGGCACAAAAAAACCGTCCGAAGACGGTCTTTTTCGTCAGAAGCGCGGCTTATTTCAGGCCGGACATCTTCTGGATCGCGCCTTTCAACTCGTCATCCGAGCAATCGGCGCAAGTGCCTTTTGGCGGCATGGAGTTGATGCCGGTGATGGCCTTGGCCAGGATGCCGTCGAGGCCGCCCTGATGATCGGCGCGGTCTTTCCAGGCGGCGGTGTCACCAATTTTCGGTGCGCCCAACAGGCCAGTGCCGTGGCAAGCGTTGCAATGTTTTGCAATCACTTCATCCGGGGTCTTCGCACCACCGCCGCCGCCCGCAGAGGCAGCGACTTCCATTCCTTTGCATTCCTGCCCCTGAACGCACACCTGGCCCACTGGCTCGAGGCGCTTGGCAATGTCGTCATTCGTCGCAGCTTGAGCGCTGACAGCCCAGAGGGCCAGTACGGTTGCTGGTGCGGCCAGCATTTTCATAATTAGGTTCACGCGTTCACCCTCAATGGTGGCTATTCACGCCTGCGGCCACGGTTCGCAGGCGGGCGCAAGTATAGCGGGTAGCCCGCCACACTGAAACAACCCCATAGTCGAAGGGGTTATACCGCGCAGTGGAAAAACTCTGCGGATGCCTTCGCCGTCATGGCCTGGCGCCTCTGTGTTTAAAAATTCGCCGGCGTGGCTGCGCTGATTAGTCGCGCAGGCGCGTCGAACGGATTACGGAAACGGTGCGGCTTGGTACTTTCAAAATAGTAGCTGTCGCCGGCTTCGAGAATAAAAGTTTCCAGCCCCACCACCAGTTCCAGACGACCTTCCACCAGAATCCCGGTTTCCTCGCCTTCATGGGTGAGCATTTCTTCGCCGGTATCGGCGCCGGGCGGGTAGATTTCGTTAAGGAATGCGATGGCCCGGCTCGGGTGCGCGCGGCCGACCAGTTTCATGGTCACCGCGCCGTCGGAGATGTCGATCAGCTCGTTGGCCTTGTAGACGATCTGGGTCGGGACTTCCTGCAGGATTTCTTCGGAAAAGAACTCGACCATGGACATGGGAATCCCGCCCAGTACCTTCCTCAGCGAACTGATCGAAGGGCTGACGCTGTTCTTTTCGATCATCGAAATGGTGCTGTTGGTGACGCCCGCGCGTTTGGCGAGTTCACGCTGGGAAAGCCCTTTGAGCTTGCGGATCGATTGCAGTCGTTCACCGACGTCCAAGGCGGGAGCCTCCTGATGTTGTAAGAATATTGAGCGTTATCATGGCGACAGCGTTCAGTATTTACAACACTTGGCCCCCGCAGCGGCGTCAACCCTCGGAATAGAGCCTTGGCACCCGACGCAGGTTGCAGAAGATCTGGTACGGAATGGTGTCCGCCCACTGCGCCACTTCGCTGGCGAGGATGTTTTTGCCCCACAGCTCGACGGTCGAACCGAGGTCTGCTTCCGGCACCTCAGTGAGGTCGATGCACAGCATGTCCATCGACACGCGACCGAGAATCCGGCTGCGTTTACCGGCCACCAGCACTGGCGTGCCGGTCGGTGCCTGACGCGGGTAGCCGTCGGCATACCCCATGGCCACGACGCCGATGCGCATCGGCTTGTCGGTAATGAATTTGGCGCCGTAGCCGATTGGCTCGCCGGCGGGCAATTCACGCACGCAGATGACTTTCGATTCGAGCGTCATCACCGGTTGCAGGCGCTCGGCCACGGCGTTGGCTTCTTCGAACGGGGTTGCGCCATAGAGCATGATGCCCGGGCGCACCCAGTCGCTGGGGATCTGCGGCCAACCGAGCACCGCCGGCGAATTGCGCAGGCTGACTTCGGCCGCCAGGCCCTGACGCGCCGCCTCGAACACCGCCACTTGATCGGCGCTGCTCTGCTCGTGCAATTCATCGGCACGGGCGAAGTGACTCATCAGCACGATCTTCGCCACTTTGCCGCTGGCCAGCAGGCGTTGATAGGCCGCCGCGTAATCCTTCGGATGCAGGCCCACACGGTGCATCCCGGAATCGAGCTTCAACCACACGGTGATCGGTTTGCTCAATGCCGCCTGCTCGATGGCTTCGAGCTGCCACAACGAATGCACAACGCACCAGAAATCATGCTCGACGATCAGCGCCAGTTCATCGGCTTCGAAAATGCCTTCGAGCAACAACACCGGGGCCTTGATACCCGCCGCGCGCAGCTCCAGTGCTTCTTCGATGCAGGCGACGGCGAACCCGTCGGCCTCGGCTTCCAGCGCCTGGGCGCAACGCACCGCGCCGTGCCCGTAGGCATCAGCCTTGATCACCGCCAGCGCCTTGGCGCCGGTGACTTCGCGGGCAATTCGGTAGTTGTGGCGCAGGGCTTCTAGGTCGATCAGGGCACGGGCAGGACGCATGGCGGCAGACTTCTAGGCGGTCATGGGAATAAAAACCGGCGCTGGCTGACGGCGTGAACCGCCAACAGCGCCGGGAGAGGGATCTTTGAAACGGTTACGGCAACGCGGCGACGATGGAAATCTCGACGAGGATGCTCGGCTTGGCCATCTTCGCTTCGACAGTGGCGCGGGCCGGCGCGGCGCCTTTGGGCAGCCACTGATCCCACACCGAGTTCATCCCGGCAAAGTGCGCCTCGATGTCGTTCAGGTAGATCGTCGCCGACAGCAGGTGCTGCTTGTCAGTCCCTGCCAGATCCAGCAAACGCTCGATGTTGGCGAGCACGTCGCGGGTCTGCTGTTCGACCCCGGCGTTGAAGTCATCACCGACCTGACCGGCCAGATACACGGTGCCGTTGTGGGTGACGATCTGACTCATGCGCTCATTGGTGAGCTGGCGCTGGATTGCCATGTTTTGCGGACTCCTGAGGCTTGTTGCCGTAACGGGAAATATCGAGGCCTTCGGCGCTGATCTGCGGCTTTTTCTTCGCCATCAGATCGGCCAGCAAACGACCGGAACCGCACGCCATGGTCCAACCCAGGGTGCCGTGACCGGTGTTGAGGAACAGGTTCTTGAACGGCGTGGCACCCACGATTGGCGTGCCGTCCGGCGTGGTCGGACGCAAACCGGTCCAGAAGCTCGCCTCGGTCAGATTGCCGCCCTGAGGATAAAGGTCGTTGACGATCATCTCCAGGGTTTCGCGCCGACGCGGGTTGAGCGACAGGTCAAAACCGGCGATTTCCGCCATGCCGCCGACGCGGATGCGGTTGTCGAAACGGGTGATCGCGACCTTGTAGGTCTCGTCAAGAATGGTCGAAGTCGGCGCCATGTCCGGGTTGGTGATCGGCACGGTCAGCGAGTAGCCCTTGAGCGGATACACCGGGGCCTTGATGCCCAGCGGCTTGAGCAGTTGCGGCGAGTAGCTGCCGAGGGCCAGCACGTAGCGGTCGGCGGTTTCCAGCTTGCCATCGATCCACACGCCGTTGATGCGGTCGCCGGCGTAGTCGAGGCGCTGGATGTCCTGACCGAAGCGGAATTCCACACCGAGTTTCACGGCCATTTCCGCCAGGCGCGTGGTGAACATCTGGCAGTCGCCCGTCTGGTCGTTCGGCAGACGCAGAGCGCCGGCAAGGATATCGGTGACATTGGCCAGCGCCGGCTCGACGCGGGCAATGCCGGCGCGGTCGAGGACTTCAAACGGCACGCCGGATTCTTTCAGCACGGCGATGTCTTTGGCGGCGCCATCCAGCTGCGCCTGGGTGCGGAACAGTTGCGTGGTGCCGAGGCTACGGCCTTCGTAGGCGATGCCGGTTTCGGCACGCAGTTCGTCGAGACAGTCGCGGCTGTACTCGGACAGACGCACCATGCGCTCCTTGTTCACCGCGTAACGGCTGGCGGTGCAGTTGCGCAGCATCTGCGCCATCCACAGGTACTGGTCTATGTCGGCAGTGGCCTTGATCGCCAGCGGCGCGTGGCGCTGCAGCAGCCATTTGATGGCCTTGAGCGGCACGCCCGGCGCGGCCCACGGCGAAGCGTAACCCGGCGACACCTGGCCGGCGTTGGCGAAACTGGTCTCCATGGCCACGGCTGGCTGCCGGTCGACCACCACCACTTCAAACCCGGCACGGGCCAGATAGTAAGCACTGGCGGTACCGATGACGCCGCTACCCAAGACCATTACGCGCATTTTTGTATCCCTCATCGCGGCAGGGCCGCGTACGTCTGTTGTTAGAGCAATGATGCGCGCAGTGTAAAAAAGAATGGCCAGTGCATTTCACTATATAAGCGCCTATATTTGGCGACAATTCTCGGCAAAAACCCTTTTCACGGAGGCGCATCCCCTATGCGTACCAACACTCAGACCAAACGTGAGCTGGACAAGATCGACCGCAACATCTTGCGGATCCTGCAGGCAGACGGGCGGATATCGTTTACCGAACTCGGGGAGAAGGTCGGTTTGTCCACCACGCCGTGCACTGAGCGGGTGCGAAGGCTGGAGCGTGAGGGGATCATCATGGGCTACAACGCCCGCCTGAATCCGCAGCACTTGAAGGGTAGCCTGCTGGTGTTCGTCGAGATCAGCCTCGACTACAAATCCGGCGACACCTTCGAAGAGTTCCGCCGCGCGGTGCTGAAACTGCCGCACGTGCTGGAATGCCACCTGGTGTCAGGGGATTTCGACTATCTGGTGAAGGCGCGGATTTCCGAGATGGCTTCGTACCGCAAGCTGTTGGGCGACATTCTGTTGAAGCTGCCGCATGTGCGTGAGTCGAAGAGCTATATCGTGATGGAAGAGGTGAAGGAGAGCCTGAGCCTGCCGATTCCGGACTGAAGATTGGCATCGCTCCATTCGCGAGCAGGCTCGCTCCCACAGAGGAATGCATTTCAAATGTGGGAGCGAGCCTGCTCGCGAAAGCGTCAGCTCGGTTGCGAGTGAACCCGTTAAACCAGCACCTGCCGATTCGAAGCCATGTACTCGAAGATCTGCTTTTCCACCCGTGGATGAATCAGCTCCACCGGCCCGCGCCCGTTCGGGCACGGCAGGGTTTTGGTGGTACCGAACAAGCGGCAAATCAACGGACGCTCGCCATACACCGTGCAACCATTGGGCCCAAGGTGCACACAGTTCAGCTCTTCCATCGCCGCATCCTGTTCGGCGCGGGTCTTGCGCGGCAGGCGCGACATTTCTTCCGGGGAAGTGGTCACCGGTCCACAGCAGTCATGGCAGCCGGGCACGCAGTCGAACGTGGGTATCTGCTGACGCAGGTCGCGAAGGGTCTGGCGATTGCAACTCATCGAAACGGTAACCCACATGAAATAGGCGGCAATTGTGCCGCAAAAGCCGTGATCCAGACAGCAACGGCCGACCAGTGTTGCCGGTTTTCGGCCGTGCGGCTTATGCTCCGTCAAATTTTCTCGACACCCAGCCGTTGGATGATGCCCATGAATGCCCGCGCCCGAACCTTCGCGAGCCAACCCCACGTTGCCTCTTACTACGCCGCCAGCAGCCTGCCGCAGCCCGATCATCCGCAGCTGCAAGGTGAAGTGATGGCCGACGTGTGCGTGGTCGGCGGCGGGTTTTCCGGGTTGAATACCGCGCTGGAACTGGCCGAACGCGGCCTCAGCGTGGTGTTGCTGGAGGCACACCGGATCGGCTGGGGCGCCAGTGGCCGCAACGGCGGACAGTTGATTCGCGGGGTCGGCCACGGCCTCGACCAGTTCGCCAATGTCATCGGTGCTGACGGCGTACGCCAGATGAAACTGATGGGCCTGGAAGCGGTGGAAATCGTCCGCCAGCGCGTCGAACGGTTCCAGATCCCGTGCGATCTGACCTGGGGCTACTGCGACCTCGCCAACAAGCCGGCTGACCTCGAAGGCTTCGCCGAAGACGCCGAAGAGCTGCGCAGCCTCGGCTATCGCTACGAAACCCGCCTGCTGCAAGCTGATGAAATGCACACCGTGGTCGGCTCCAAACGCTACGTCGGCGGCTTGATCGACATGGGTTCCGGGCATTTGCATCCGCTGAATCTGGCGCTGGGCGAAGCCGCTGCCGCACAGCAATTGGGCGTGCAACTGTTCGAGCAATCGGCGGTGACGCGGATCGATTACGGCACCGAGGTTCGCGTCCACACCGCTCAAGGTTCAGTGCGGGCGAAAACCCTGGTGCTGGGCTGCAACGCTTACCTCAACGACCTCAATCCGCAACTCAGCGGCAAAGTGCTCCCGGCCGGCAGCTACATCATCGCCACCGAGCCGTTGAGCGAAACCCAGGCGCACAGCCTGCTGCCGCAAAACATGGCGGTCTGCGACCAGCGGGTGGCGCTGGATTACTACCGGCTCTCGGCGGATCGACGCCTGCTGTTCGGCGGTGCCTGCCATTATTCCGGGCGTGACCCGAAGGACATCGGCGCCTACATGCAACCGAAGATGCTCGAAGTGTTTCCACAACTGGCAGGCGTGAAGATCGACTATCAATGGGGTGGGATGATCGGCATCGGTGCCAACCGGCTGCCGCAAATTGGCCGACTCAAAGACCAGCCGAACGTGTATTACGCCCAGGCCTATTCCGGGCACGGGGTAAATGCCACGCACTTGGCCGGCAAGCTGCTGGCCGAGGCGATCAGCGGGCAGCACAGCGGCGGCTTTGATCTGTTTGCCAAGGTGCCGCACATCACTTTCCCGGGTGGCAAGCATTTGCGTTCGCCGTTGCTGGCGTTGGGGATGTTGTGGCATCGGCTCAAAGAGTTGGTCTGACGGATACGTGGCGCCTTTGCCGACGCCTTCGCGAGCAGGCTCGCTCCCACACTTGGAATGCATTTCCCTGTGGGAGCGAGCCTGCTCGCGAAGGGTCCTAACGACCACTGAAGGTTTCAGATCCGCCAGAACGGCTTCAACCCCTCCTCCTGCGCCTGCTCCCGGGTCAGCCCAATATCTTTGAGCTGCTCCGGCGTCAGGTTCAAAAGCGCCTTGCGCGTGTGCAGACGATGCCAGAACAGGCCCCAGCGACTCAGGCCGGACGGCGCGTTGCGCATGGCGCTATTCCATGCGCTGTCCTCCTGCCCTGCCGCCAGTTCCTGACTGTGTAACGTCAGCCGCACATCGCTCAAGCCGTTCATTTTTGTCGCTCCTGTTTACTTGGGTAGCCAGAGATTCCATGATGCGCGGGTCGGCAAAAGCATTACAGATTCAACACATCTGTATTAATCCCATACAGATTTGCCGTTTCTGCGTCTGAATCACCGATTTTTGCTGCATCTGTACTGGTTTAATGAATCACCTGCATCGAGGCAGTGCCATGACCCTGTATGTGAACCTCGCCGAGCTGCTCGGCACCCGCATCGAACAAGGCTTCTACCGTCCCGGTGATCGCCTGCCTTCGGTGCGCGCCCTGAGCGTAGAACACGGGGTCAGCCTGAGCACCGTGCAGCAGGCCTATCGCATGCTTGAAGACAGCGGCCTGGCCACGCCGAAACCCAAGTCCGGCTACTTTGTGCCGGTGGGCCGCGAGCTGCCGGAGCTGCCCGCCGTCGGGCGTCCGGCGCAGCGGCCGGTGGAGATTTCGCAGTGGGATCAAGTGCTGGAGCTGATTCGCGCAGTACCGCGCAAGGACGTGGTGCAACTGGGTCGCGGCATGCCCGACGTGACCACGCCCACCCTGAAACCACTGCTGCGTGGGCTGGCACGGATCAGCCGCCGACAGGACATGCCCGGGCTGTATTACGACAACATCCACGGCACCCTCGAACTGCGCGAGCAGATCGCCCGGCTGATGCTCGATTCCGGCTGTCAGTTGAGCGCCAGCGATCTGGTGATCACCACCGGTTGCCACGAAGCGCTGTCCACCAGCATCCACGCGATCTGCGAGCCGGGCGATATCGTCGCGGTGGATTCGCCGAGCTTCCACGGCGCCATGCAGACCCTCAAAGGGCTGGGCATGAAAGCCCTGGAAATCCCCACCGATCCACTGACCGGCATCAGCCTCGAAGCACTGGAACTGGCGCTGGAGCAGTGGCCGATCAAGGTCATCCAGATCACCCCCAACTGCAACAACCCGCTGGGCTACATCATGCCGGAGTCGCGCAAACGCGCTTTGTTGACGCTGGCGCAGCGTTTCGATGTTGCGATCATCGAGGACGACGTGTATGGCGAACTGGCTTACACCTACCCGCGACCGCGCACGATCAAATCCTTCGACGAGGATGGTCGCGTGCTGCTGTGCAGTTCGTTTTCCAAGACCCTGGCGCCGGGGCTGCGCATCGGTTGGGTCGCGCCGGGACGGTATCTGGAACGGGTGCTGCACATGAAATACATCAGCACCGGTTCCACCGCGCCACAGCCGCAGATTGCCATTGCCGAATTTCTCAAAGGTGGCTACTTCGAACCGCACTTGCGGAGAATGCGCACGCAATACCAGCGCAATCGCGACGTAATGATCGATTGGGTGACGCGCTATTTCCCGGCCGGCACTCGCGCCAGTCGTCCGCAAGGCAGCTTCATGCTGTGGGTCGAATTGCCGGAGGCTTTCGATGCGCTGAAACTCAATCGTGCACTGCATGACCAAGGCGTGCAGATTGCCGTCGGCAGCATCTTTTCCGCCTCGGGCAAGTATCGCAATTGTTTGCGGATGAATTACGCGGCCAAACCGACACCGCAAATCGAAGAAGCAGTGCGCAAGGTCGGCGCGGCGGCGATCCGGCTGCTGGCCGAGTCCGAATCACTCGAGCTGAAACGTACCGTACCCCTCGAAGCGCTGAAGGTCGGCGACACGGCTTGAGGTATCGCTGACGCGGGCTTCGATCTGCAGTTCCACCTCCAGATGGCGCCCGGCGGCGATGCTGCCCGCGCGCCGGTTCACGATGCGATCACCAGGCTGCAGCAGATCCGCCGCGCCCGTCCGGCCTCCCTCGCGCTGCCATTGCACCGGCGCGCCATCCAGACGCGCCGCCACCATGCGTATCTGCAAGCGTCCCGCTGCCCATCGATAATCCAGCGCATCGCTGTTCGGGGCAGAAAACGACCAGGTGAACGAACGCGCGACCGGGCATTGAATCCGTAGGTGAACCGTGCGCACCCCGAAACTGCCGTCATTACTCGATTGCCGGGCGCGCAGCTCCGTGCGCGTCGAAACGCCATAATCCACAGCGCTCGGTGAGAGCGTCATCTGACAGGCGTCGCTGGCCATGACCGACGTTGCTGCCAGCGCTCCCAGAGTGATCAAGATAAGTCGAAGCATGCGCAATAACCCGGTCATGTGAGGTTCAACGGCTGACAGAGCGCGTCGACGGGCTCGATCAACGCGTGCTCCTCCGGCGCTTCAGCCAGATTGAATTGCAGGTCGCAGTGCGCGCTATCCGACAGTTGCACCCGCAGCAGCTGCCCGGGTTTGATATCCGGAAGAAAGATCGTCCCGGCCTCAAGCACCGTGGTCACGAATACGCCTTGCTGGTCCTGAACAAGCAAACCACTGGGCAGCCATTGCCGATCAACCGTTCTGGCCTTCAACAGCACACGCCGCACGCGAGTGACGGTGAAATCCAGATGCTGAACCGAGCCGCGCCCGGCCTCCACCTCCTGATAACCGTCGAGCACTTCCACATTGCGCGGCAGGCTCAGTGGATCGACCTCCAGCCTGGCCGTCGCATAGGGCGGCAGACTCGCCGCTATTGCCCGGCCCGAAACGTCCGTCCACACCGGACCTTGCGGCGTGTACAGCTTCAGACCCGCTCGGTCACCAGCCTTGAGCACGGCAAAGGTCTCGCGCAGTGGATACGGCGACAGCGTCACACCGTCGCGATGCAGCGCCATGCCGCCACGCAGGCCGACGTCGAACTCACTTGCGCTGTCACGCTGGTTCAGGCCCAGATCCACACGGCTGTAATGCGTCAGTGCGTTGACCCGCAATCCCAGCGATGGCGCTGCGGCTTCACGCTGTTCGGCGCTGGCGCTATAAGCCAGGGTTTCACTGAGCACCTCGCTCATCGACACGCCACTGCGCACTCCGGATCGCGGATCGCTGCGCACATAGCTACGAGCCCTGCGCTGCTCACCCAATGGCATCCCGACCGTCAGATAAGCCGAGGTGCCCCGACGCCACGCGTCGGCATCGCCGATGCTGCGCTCAAGACTCAACGACAGGCTGATCCGCGCGGGCAACGTCTGCGACCAGGACAAACCCAGACGCATGTGTGGCGGCTCGTCCACGCTGGTGTAGCGCGACCAGGTCATGCCGAATGCCCCCCAGCGCTCGACAGAGCCGTTGAGCGAAAATGTCCAGTGATCGCGCCCGGGGGCTTCGGCCCGTCCCTGCTGCTGGCTCCAGCCGGTGTCCGACAGGGTGCGAAAGCCCTGACCACGGCGCACCGCAACCACACTGGTGGACAGATTCGGCGACAACACAGCACTGACAGTCATTTGCACCTCATGACCTGCAATGCCTGTGTCTCGATCGCTGGACAGCACCTGGCGCACACCGGTGCTCAGGTTGCCCGGCCATTGACGCTGCAGCCCCCAGCCTGCCGACAGATAGTCCGCCCCACCCAGGATCCCGCCGCTGACGCGCAACGCTCGCGACAGACTCCATTCCCGGCCAAAGGTGGCAAACGATGGCGCCTGACGATCATCCGCACCCTGGCATCGCACCGTGCCCAGCGCCAGATTGAAGCCGTCCGCACGGTCTGATTGCGCGTCTTGAAGACTGGCTGCAGGAACGCGGAAACGCCGCACCTGACCTTCTTGCTCATGCACGCTGACTTCAAGGTCGAGCTGGGTGCTCAACAGCGGCAACGCGCGCAGGGTGAACGGCCCACCGGGAACCCGCGTGGTGTAGATCAGCACGCCGTTCTGTCGGACTTCGATCCGCGAGGGCGACCAGGCAATGCCCTCGACCTCGCCACGCGCGCCCTGCTGTGCCGCGCGCAATTGCGCGAACGCATCCTCCGGCAGAATCTGCACACCGCTGAACGCTTCGCCGGCAAACAAGGGCGACTGCAGGTTCAACTGACCGATCTGCACGCTGGCTTCGTAGTCTTCCAGGGTGCGCATGCCATAGGCATACAGATGCTCGAAGCGCGTACTGTCGGGCAATTGCGTATAGGACTGGCGACTGCGCAAAACCCAGTTGCCAGCGTTCAAGCCAATCTCCGAACCCAGGCTGCGAAAATCGCTGCGCTGCCCCCCTGACTGGCCGCCCATGACCAACGCATCGTAATTGAACACGCCGCCGACACCGCCGTTGGTGAAGGTGTGCGGTTGAGGTTCCGGCAACGCCAGCAGGTCGGTCGGTAGCAGCAGGTCGATCTGCTCCTGGCCGGGACGCAGCTCGACGATGGCCGAGGGCAGACCTTCGCGCAGTGTCAGACACGGGTCGACCGGCGCCGGAGCCGCTTGTGCGCGCACGCCGGCAGCCTTGAGCAAGGCCGGTTGCAGGCACGGTTCGCCCTCGGCATCGAACGTCACGAACACCCGACCCCGAGGCTGTCCATTGACCTCCAGCGCGACCAGACGTGTGCCCTGGGAGAAACGCGGTGCCTGGCGAAAGTACGCTGCCAATGCCGGATCGAGTCCGCGCTCGCGAAGCATCTGCGCGTCGAACTCCACCACCTCGCCGGCCAGCGCCACCCCCACACCCTGAACCATCACCAATGCCAGCCCCCGACGGGCAGAACCGCGCATCAATGCGTTACCGGAGCATCGAAGTGATCCACCGCAAAGCCATAGGTGGTGGCCGGAAAAATCCGTACGGCCATGGCCCGCACCGTCGAGCTTAACGGTAACCGGACGGCCAGGCGCTCTCCGGGCAGGATCCAGGTACGCGGCAGCTCCACCACCTGCGTGCCCGGCAGCGGAACAATCGCCTTCGCCAGCCGCACAACGTAAGGACTGGGATTACTGACCAGCAGGCCTTCAGCCGTGGCCGACCAGCTCAGCCGCTTCCATGGCTCGCGCTCGACTGGCAGGCCGGCGGGGCGCAGGATCACCGGCAGGTTTTGCCGAACCCCCAGATTGACCCGGGCGCCGTCGACACCTGCGACAGGATTGATCCCCTCAAAGATCACCCGCTTCAGACGCTCGGTCTGCAACGGTTCGGCGCTCTGCAAAATAAACCGTACCTGCTGCACCGCGCCGGCCTCGACCCGGGCCACCGACGGGCTGAACAGCAACAGCGTCTGATCATGCGGCTCGACGTCTACGACCGTGGTATGCAGCAGGGCCGGACGCGTTTCGGTATTGCGCACGTTCATGGTTGCTTCGCCCACGCCCTCATCCACCACCAGCACAGGGGTCTGCGGCACCATGCCCGCAGCGTGGACGACAGGCATCAAAATCAGGACGAGCAGGCACAGTGGCAGCGCCCTGAAGACAGGACGACACATCGAAATCGACATCGGTATTGTTCCGCTGGGAATGGCAACGCCCCCGTCAAAAGGCGCGCCGAAAGAGCGAGAAAGAACCCGACCATGGCCGGGTTCTGACGATCAGAGGTAGTACATATCGAACGTGACCGAGCCATCGAGCGGAATCTCGCTGGTGATCGGCAGTGCGTTACTCGGGCCAATGATCGGCAGCAAGCTCATCGGAAACCCGTGGTGGCGCGCCGCGACCGGGCCAGCGGCCACGCCCGTCCCCCAGGAGTACAGCGCCGGGGCATTGCTTACCAGCGGCGAGGAAGGCAGTTGCCACGTCGGCGCCGCCAGGCTTCGGGTGATCAGGGTCTGCTGGATGCCGTCGGCCTCCGGACGCCCGTGGCGCAGCGCAAAACCACCGATACGGATGCCGTTGATTTCGCCCAGGCCATAGAACAAGGCCGCATCGCTGTTACCGGCGCCATCGCTGATACCCGGCAGTTTGGTCGCCGCGCGATTGTCTCTGACCGACACTTCCACCGGTGCTGGAGCATCGCAGTTGATGTGCAGCGATATATCGTGAGTCGGCAGCAGCGTCTGCGTGGTCTTGTTCAGCGTGGCTGCCGATATCTTGCGCAAATCTACCGTGCCGCCACCGGCAAACGCGGGAATGCACGACGTCGGAATGATGGTTCCGATCACGCTCAGGTCCACGCTTTCGGCAACCGCCAGTGTGGGTATTACTGCAGCCGCAACGGCGGCCATCCATGTTGATGTTTTCATCAGTCCCTACCTGTTCGGCTATTTATAAATGGCAGTGGTTCAGTGCATCGCTTTCACGAGGCCGTGAACGCCGGGGCGATGATTTCGTTTTTTGTAGGCTCCGTATGTAGGAATAGGCACCAAGCCAAAACAGAAAAAACGACAAAGCAAATAGTCCAAAGCCACATGCGAACTCATTCCTACTTTCGAACGACTAATGGTTTACCCAATGTGGCGAGGATCTGCCTTGAAGGGTCTTTGAAATCCTCTGCATGCCATACTCCGCCCCCCAGCCTCCAGCCGAGAAAGCAACGTGCGACCCGGAAAAAAATTGCTCGCTGTCTGCGTGTTGTGTTCGTTGGCCAGTGGTTGCGCAACCCTTGATGTACCGCGCGAACCCAGCCAGGTGTTGCCGGCCACCGGCTCCGCATTCGGCCGCTCGATCCAGGCCCAGGCCGCGCCTTATCAGGGCCGTTCCGGCTTCCGCTTGCTGTCCAACAGCACTGAAGCGTTCACCGCGCGCGCCGAACTGATCCGCAATGCGCAAACCAGCCTCGACTTGCAGTACTACATCGTTCACGACGGTGTCAGCACGCGGATGCTGGTGGAAGAACTGCTCAAGGCTGCCGACCGCGGCGTGCGCGTACGCATCCTGCTCGATGACACCACCAGCGACAGTCTGGACACGATCATCGCCACGCTGGCGGCGCACCCACAGATTCAGATTCGCCTGTTCAACCCGCTGCACTTGGGCCGCAGCACCGGCGTGACCCGCGCTGCCGGACGCCTGTTCAACCTGTCGCTGCAACACCGGCGCATGCACAACAAACTGTTTCTGGCCGACAACAGCGTGGCCATCGTCGGCGGGCGCAATCTGGGCGACGAGTACTTCGATGCCGAGCCGAACCTGAATTTCACCGACATCGACATGCTCAGCGTGGGCCCGGTGGCCGAACAGCTCGGGCACAGTTTCGATCAGTACTGGAACAGCGCGCTGAGCAAGCCGATCGACGAATTCCTCTCCAGCAAACCGAGCATCAAAGACCTGCAAAACACCCGCACACGCCTGGAAGAATCGCTGGATGAAACCCGCAAACAGAACCACGCGCTGTATCAACAGTTGATGACGTTCAAGACCGCGCCGCGCATGGAGATCTGGCGCAAGGAACTGATCTGGGCCTGGAACCAGGCACTGTGGGACGCGCCGAGCAAGGTGCTGGCCAAGGACGAGCCGGATCCGCAACTGCTGCTGACCACGCAACTGGCACCGGAGCTGCGCGGCGTCAGCAAAGAACTGATCATGATTTCGGCGTACTTCGTGCCCGGCCAGCCGGGGCTGGTGTACCTGACCGGGCGCGCCGACGCCGGGGTCTCGGTGAGCCTGCTGACCAATTCGCTGGAAGCCACCGATGTGCCAGCGGTGCACGGCGGGTACGCGCCGTACCGCAAGGCGTTGCTGGAACACGGTGTGAAACTGTATGAACTGCGCCGTCAGCCCGGGGACAACTATGGCAGCGGTCCGCATTTGTTTTACAGCAAGTCGTTCCGCGGCTCGGATTCCAGCCTGCACAGCAAGGCGATGATTTTCGATCGACAGAAAGCGTTCATCGGCTCGTTCAACTTCGATCCGCGCTCAGTGTTGTGGAACACCGAAGTCGGGGTGCTGGTGGACAGCCCGGAGCTGGCCGGACATGTGCGCGAACTGGCGCTGCAAGGCATGGCGCCAGCCCTGAGTTATCAGGCGAAATTGCAGGATGGGAAGATTGTCTGGGTGACCGAGGACAACGGTCAGATGCACACGCTGACTCAGGAACCCGGGAGCTGGTGGCGGCGCTTCAATGCGTGGTTCAGCACCACGGTGGGCCTGGAACGGATGCTTTAAAAAGCAAAAGATCGCAGCCTGCGGCAGCTCCTACAGCGAAGGAATGCGGTTTCCCTGCAGGCTGCGATCTTTTGACCTTAAGCCGTTTGCACCGTCCCGAATGCACCTTGGCGCATCAGCAGAATCACCAACCCGAACGCCCCCGCCGCCATCAACAATGGCAACGCATGCCCGCTGATCCACTGGCTGCCCGCCCCCGCGAGCAAAGGCCCGATCAGACAGCCCACACCCCACAGCTGCGCAATGTGCGCATTGGCCCGCACCAGCGCATCGTCGCGGTAACGCTCGCCAATCAGGATCAGTGACAAGGTGAACAGGCCACCGGCACTGGCGCCGAACAACACCCACAACGGCCAGATCAGCAGCGTATCGAGCAACAGCGGAATCGCCAGGCTCGACAGCATCAGGATCACCGCGCATCCGGTGAACAACGTGCGCCGCGACAGGTAGTCTGCCAACGCGCCAATCGGCAGTTGCAGCAGCGCGTCGCCGACCACCACGGTGCTGACCATCGCCAGCGCAATCTCGGCAGTGAAGCCCTGCTGCAGGCAATACACCGGCAGCAGCGTGAGGATCATCGCCTCGAACGCGGCGAACAACGACACCGCCCAGGCAATCGCCGGCAACTCGCGGGCAAATCCCCAGAGATCGCCGAAGGTCACACTGCTGGCTTCACTGCTCGGCGCCCCGCTGCGGCCCATCAACAGAAAAGGCGAAACCGTCAGCAGCCCGACGCCGACCCAGAATCCATAATCATGTTCAGTACCCAGCGCCCCCAGAAGCAATGGACCAGACAGTTGGCTCAGCGCATAGCTGCTGCCATACAGAGCGACCAGCCGCCCGCGCCAGTGTTCGACGACCAGTTGGTTGATCCAGCTTTCGCCAAGGATGAACACGATGGTCAGGATCACCCCGATCATCAGGCGTAATACCAGCCAGATCGGATAACTCGGCAGCAGCGCCAGCAAGCCAATCGACAACGCGCCGGCCCACAGGCACAGGCGCATCAGGTTAGCCGTACCGAAACGCGCCGCCAGATGACTGGAAATCTTCGCGCCCAGCAATACGCCAATCGCCGGCATCGCCGCCATCACGCCGATGGCGAAAGAGCCATAGCCCCAACCCTCCAGACGCAACGACACCAGCGGCATGCTGACCCCCAGGGCCAGACCGACACTCAAGACAGACGCCAACACGGCGAAATACGTCGCCCAACGCATGGTCCACGCTCCTGTGGATATTTTTATAGGCACCACAAAACCACTGTGGGAGCGAGCCTGCTCGCGAATACGGTTTCACATTCAGCCCATGGCTGACTGATACACCGCTTTCGCGAGCAGGCTCGCTCCCACAGGGGATCGCTGTTTCGTCAGGGAGCCCGGCGTTGCCGGGCTCCCGTTAACGGCTTACAGCTTGATCCACGTCGCCTTCAGCTCGGTGTACTTGTCGAATGCATGCAGCGACTTGTCACGACCGTTGCCCGACTGCTTGAAGCCACCGAACGGTGCGGTCATGTCGCCGCCGTCGTACTGGTTGACCCACACGCTGCCGGCGCGCAGCGCTTTGGCGGTCAGGTGCGCTTTGGAGATGTCCTGGGTCCACACTGCTGCGGCCAGGCCATACGGCGTATCGTTGGCGATCTGGATCGCCTCTTCGGCGGTGTCGAAAGCGATGACCGACAGCACCGGGCCGAAGATCTCTTCCTGAGCGATCTTCATCGCGTTGCTCACACCGTCGAAAATCGTCGGCTCGACGTAAGTGCCGCCGGTTTCCTGGAGGATGCGCTTGCCGCCAGCGACCAGTTTGGCGCCATCGCTGTGGCCGGATTCGATGTACGACAGCACGGTGTTCATCTGCTGGGTATCGACCAGCGCACCAACGTTGGTCGCCGGATCCAGTGGATTGCCCGGTTTCCAGGTTTTCAGCGCCTCGATCACCATCGGCAGGAATTTGTCCTTGATCGAACGCTCGACCAGCAGACGCGAACCGGCGGTGCAGACCTCACCCTGGTTGAAGGCAATGGCGCTGGCGGCGGATTCGGCAGCGGCTTGCAGGTCCGGCGCATCAGCGAAGACGATGTTCGGGCTCTTGCCGCCGGCTTCCAGCCATACGCGCTTCATGTTCGATTCGCCGGAGTAGATCATCAACTGCTTGGCGATCTTGGTCGAACCGGTAAACACCAGCGTGTCGACATCGTTGTGCAATGCCAGCGCCTTGCCAACGGTGTGGCCGTAACCCGGCAGCACGTTGAGCACGCCTTTCGGAATACCGGCCTCAACGGCCAGCGCAGCGATGCGGATGGCAGTCAACGGGGATTTTTCCGACGGCTTGAGGATCACCGAGTTACCGGTCGACAGCGCCGGGCCGAGTTTCCAGCAGGCCATCATCAGCGGGAAGTTCCACGGCACGATGGCGCCGACCACGCCCACCGGCTCGCGGGTCACCAGACCGAGTTGATCGTGCGGAGTGGCGGCGACTTCGTCGTAGATCTTGTCGATCGCCTCGCCGCTCCAGCTCAGGGCCTGCGCCGCGCCGGGCACGTCGATATACAGCGAATCGCTGATCGGCTTGCCCATGTCGAGGGTTTCGAGCAGCGCCAGTTCTTCGGCGTGCTGCTTGAGCAGCCCGGCGAAACGAATCATGGTGGCTTTGCGTTTGGTCGGTGCCAGGCGCGACCAGACGCCGGAATTGAAGGTGGCGCGAGCGTTTTCCACGGCGCGCTGAGCGTCGGCGGCGTCACAGCTGGCGATCTTGCCCAGCAGACGGCCATCGACCGGGCTGATGCACTCGAAAGTCTCGCCGGAGACGGCGTCGGTGTATTCACCGTTGAGGTAGGCGCGGCCTTCGATCTTCAGGTCGCGGGCACGTTGTTCCCAATCGGCACGAGTCAGGGTGGTCATTCGAGTGTCCTCCTCTTGTTGAATAGAGCGCCGCGTTCTTCGCGGTCGTCTTCAGGAATGCTGCCCGGCCAGCCTGCTTTTCGGCCCAAGGCACCCGCCACCCTAAACCAGCGGCCGGGTTTGTTTCAATATATTTGACATAAGCGCGCCATACGACCTTGCGGTGTTCATTTTAATAAACATAGACTCTGACCCTTTCAAGCCACCGCGCCGTCATCACGGGAGAAAACAACAATGAACATCCAGAACGTCGTCGACATCAGCCTGACCACCAGCGCAGCCGAACGCTATCGCCCGGACCCGGCCAAAGTGCTCAAGGGTGATCCCGAGCAAGCGGTGTTCAATCAATACGACAGCCCTTGCGGGCAAATGGGTGTTGGCGTGTGGGAAGGTGCGGTTGGCCAATGGACGGTCAATTACACCGAACACGAATATTGCGAAATCCTGCAGGGAGTTTCGGTGCTGCGTGACAGCGATGGCAATGCCAAGACCTTGCGCGTGGGTGACCGCTTTGTGATTCCAGCAGGCTTCCGTGGCACCTGGGAAGTGCTGGAGGCTTGCCGCAAGGTCTATGTGATCTTTGAACAGAAGGCTTGAGGACTTTCGCTGATATTACCGGCCCCTTCGCGAGCAGGCTCGCTCCCACACTCGACCGCATTCCATTGTGGGAGCGAGCCTGCTCGCGAAAGCGTCGCAACAGTCAGCACAAAACTCCAGGCAACAAAAAAGGCCCGTATCGTGAGATACGGGCCTTTTTTGTAAGTCGGGAAAAATCAATTACTTGATTTTGCCTTCCTTGTAGATCACGTGCTTGCGAACAACCGGATCATATTTCTTGATCTCGATTTTGTCCGGGGTAGTACGCTTGTTCTTGTCGGTAGTGTAGAAGTGACCAGTACCGGCGCTCGAAATCAAACGAATCAATTCACGCATGATTAGCTCCCTTAAATCTTGCCGTCGCGACGCAGCTCGGCCAGCACAACGCTGATGCCACGCTTGTCGATGATACGCATGCCTTTGGCGGAAACGCGCAGGCGTACGAAACGTTTCTCTTCTTCAACCCAGAAGCGGTGATGCTGCAGGTTCGGCAGGAAACGACGACGGGTTTTGTTGTTTGCGTGGGAAATGTTATTCCCGGTTACCGGACCCTTACCGGTAACTTGACATACTCTCGACATGCCTCAGCCCTCTAAAACCACATGCCCAACCCGGCATGGGTTGGCCGCTTAATCTCTCAGTCATTTGGCGCCAGGCGCCGCGTTTCTTTAGAGGTCTTACCGGCTACACCTACAGTGAAGGAACCGGGCCCCTAGAAAAGAGCGCTGCTTTATACCAGAAAGACCGGGGTGCAACAACAATGGATGTGCAATCGACCGGTAAAAACGCGCATTTTCCGGCTGCGGACGCTTTGGATAAAGGCTGAGGCGCGTTTTGACCACTCGTCGCAGAAAACCGCCCTTGAGCGCGCTTGAGACTTTTCCCAGCGCGTTGCGGTCTGAGAAGCACCACTGTCCCGGCCCGAAAAATGCAAAAAGGGGATAGTCATTTGCAATCCAGCCCTCTAGGGTAACCCTTTTCCAGACTGCACCTGCAGATGGGCCTTCGATCTGTAAAGGAAGCCGACCATGCGCCTCGCTGCCCTACCCCTGTTGCTCGCCCCGCTTCTGCTGAGCCCATTGGCCCAGGCTGCCGCCCTGAGTGTGTGCACCGAGGCCAGCCCTGAAGGGTTCGACGTGGTGCAATACAACTCGCTGACCACCACCAATGCCTCGGCCGACGTACTGATGAACCGCCTGGTGGACTTCGACACCGCCAGCGGCAAAGTCGTGCCAAGCCTGGCCGACAGCTGGGAAGTCAGCCCCGATGGCCTGAGTTACGTGTTCAAGCTGCACCCGCAGGTGAAGTTTCACAGCACTGACTATTTCAAGCCGACCCGCACCCTGAGCGCCGAAGACGTCAAGTTCAGCTTCGACCGCATGCTCGATCCCGCCAACCCATGGCACAAAGTGGCGCAAAGCGGATTCCCGCACGCCCAGTCCATGCAGTTGCCGACGTTGATCAAGAAGATCGACGCACTCGACCCGCTGACCGTGCGCTTTACCCTTGACCACCCGGATTCGACGTTCCTCGCGACACTGAGCATGGGCTTCGCCTCCATCTATTCCGCCGAATATGCGGACAAGCTGCTCAAGGCCGACGCCACCGACAAGCTCAACAGCCAACCGATCGGCACCGGCCCGTTCGTGTTCACGCGATTCCAGAAAGACGCCTCGGTGCGCTACAAGGCCAACCCGGACTACTTTGGCGGCAAGCCTGCGGTCGATCCGCTGATCTTCGCCATCACCCCTGACGCCAACGTGCGCCTGCAAAAACTGCGGCGCAACGAGTGCCAGATCGCTCTGTCGCCAAAACCGCTGGACGTGAAGGCCGCGCAGGAAGAACCGACGCTGAAAGTGGAAAAGACTGACGCATTCATGACCGCTTTCGTCGGCATCAACAGCCAGCATCCACCGCTCGACAAACCGGAAGTGCGCCAGGCGATCAACCTCGCCTTTGACAAGGCCAACTACGTCAAAGCCGTGTTCGAAGACACTGCCGAACCGGCCAACGGCCCTTACCCGCCGAACACCTGGAGCTACGCGAAGAACCTGCCGGGCTATCCGCACGACGTGGCCAAAGCCAAGGCGCTGCTGGCCAAGGCCGGACTCAAGGACGGCTTCCAGACCACCATCTGGACGCGTCCGTCCGGCAGCCTGCTCAACCCGAACCCGAGTCTGGGCGCACAGTTGCTGCAATCGGACCTGGCGGAAATCGGCATTCAGGCGGAAATCCGCGTGATCGAGTGGGGCGAACTGATTCGCCGCGCCAAGGCGGGCGAGCATGACCTGCTGTTCATGGGCTGGGCCGGCGACAACGGTGACCCGGACAACTTCCTCACGCCGCAGTTTTCCTGCGCAGCGGTCAAGTCCGGCACCAACTTCGCCCGCTACTGCAATGCCGACCTGGACAAGCTGATCAGCGCCGGCAAAACCACCAGCGAGCAAGGCGTGCGCACCAAGTTGTATGAACAGGCACAGGCACAAATTCAGCAGCAGGCGCTGTGGCTGCCGCTGGCACACCCGACCGCTTATGCGCTGACGCGCAAGGATGTGCAGGGTTACTCCGTGAGCCCGTTTGGGCGGCAGGATTACTCCAAGGTCAACCTGAAATAACCCACCACAGCACAATCCCCCTGTAGGAGCTGCCGGAGGCTGCGATCTTTTGATCTGAAAAACAAAATCAAAAGATCGCAGCCTCCGGCAGCTCCTACAGGGGGTAGGCCGGCTACATCCAGCCACACTCCGCCATCGACAGCGGCTCGCCGTCGCCAATGATGAAGTGATCCAGCACCCGTACATCAATCAGGTCCAGAGCCTTCTGCAAGCGCTTGGTCAGTTGCCGATCCGCCTGGCTCGGATCGCTGTTCCCCGATGGATGGTTGTGGCAGAGAATCACCGCCGCCGCGTTGTTGGCCAATGAGCGCTTCACCACTTCCCGGGGATGCACACTGGTATTGTCGATCGAGCCGCGAAACAGCGCCTCGAACGTCAGCACTTGATGCTTGGAATCAAGAAACAGGCAGCCAAACACCTCGTGGGGCTCATGGCGCAGCATGGATTTGAGGTAATCCCGAACAGCCTGTGGATTCTCCAGTGCCGGCTCTCTACGTGAGCGTTCGGCCAGATAGCGGCGGTTCATTTCTTGAGCAGCCTGCAACTGCGCAAACTTTGCGGGCCCCAGCCCCAACTGTTTGCTGAATGCTTCCTGATCGGCCTCAAGCAACAAACGCAGGCTGCCGAACTGATTCAACAAGTGTCGCGCCAGGTCCACTGCGCTTTTTCCAGCGACTCCCGTACGCAAAAAAATCGCCAGCAACTCGGCGTCTGAAAGGCTCGCAGGGCCCTGTTCCAACAACCTTTCTCGCGGCCGCTCCGCCGCCGGCCAATCGCGAATACTCATACACCTTCCTTGTCTGTGGGCGCCGCTGTTCCGTAGCGGTCGCTGTGATATCGTAGCCCATCTTTTTTGCGGGCGAATTCACCCTGGGGAGGGGGTTTCGCCACGTATCAACCACGAAATGAAAGGCAGACCTATGCAGCGGCTGTATCGGAAACGCATCGTTCTGGGCGTCGGCGGCGGCATTGCAGCCTACAAGAGCGCCGATCTGGTTCGTCGCCTGATCGACCAGGGCGCTGAAGTGCGCGTGGTCATGACCCATGGTGGCGCCGAATTCATCACCCCGCTGACCATGCAGGCCCTGTCCGGGCACCCGGTTCACCTGGACTTGCTCGACCCGGCAGCCGAAGCGGCGATGGGCCACATCGAGCTGGCCAAGTGGGCCGATCTGGTGCTGATCGCCCCGGCCACCGCCGACCTGATCGCCCGTCTGGCCCAGGGCATCGCCAACGATTTGCTGACCACGCTGGTTCTTGCTACCGACGCCGTGGTGGCGGTCGCGCCGGCGATGAACCAGGCCATGTGGCGCGATCCGGCAACCCAGGCCAACCTGCAACTGCTGGAAAGCCGTGGCCTGAAGACCTTCGGCCCAGCCTCCGGCAGCCAGGCCTGCGGCGACGTCGGCATGGGCCGGATGATGGAAGCCACCGATCTGGCGCAGTGTGCGGCGGATTGTTTCCAGCGTCAGGCACTGACCGGCAAGCACGTAGTGATCACCGCAGGCCCGACTCAGGAAAACATCGACCCGGTGCGCTACATCACCAACCACAGCTCCGGGAAAATGGGCTTCGCCTTGGCGGAAGCGGCGGTGGAAGCCGGCGCCCGCGTGACCCTGATCAGCGGCCCGGTGCACCTGCCAACGCCGGATCGCGTCACCCGCATCGACGTGGTCAGTGCCCGCGACATGCTCGCGGCGTGCGAATCCGCCATCCCGTGCGATGTGTTCATCGCCTCGGCAGCGGTGGCGGACTACCGTCCGGAAGTCGTTGCCCCGCAAAAACTCAAGAAAGACCCTACAAGCGGCGACGGCTTCGTCCTGCAAATGGTGCGTAACCCGGACATCCTGGCCACCATCGCAACCCGTCCCGACCGCCCGTTCAGTGTCGGCTTCGCCGCCGAGACCGAACACCTGCTCGACTACGCTGCACGCAAGCTGAAAGACAAGAATCTCGATTTGATCGTCGCCAACGACGTGGCCAATCCGAGCATCGGGTTCAACAGCGAAGAAAACGCCTGCAGCGTGATCGACCGTGAGCTTCACGCCACCGTTTTCGCCCAGACCAGCAAGGGCAAGATTGCTCGCCAACTGGTCACTTTTATCGCCGAACGTCTGAACCAGGTTTAATTTACATGCACGCTTTGCAAGCCAAGATCCTCGACCCCCGCATCGGTACCGAATTCCCGCTGCCACAATACGCCACTCCAGGCTCTGCCGGCCTCGACCTGCGCGCCATGCTGGAGCAGGACATCGTGATCAAGCCGGGTGAAACCGTGCTGATCCCTACCGGCCTGTCGGTCTACATCGGCGACCCGAACCTCGCCGCGCTGATCCTGCCGCGCTCGGGCATGGGCCACAAGCACGGCATCGTGCTGGGCAACCTCGTCGGCCTGATCGACTCGGATTACCAGGGCCCGCTGATGGTGTCCTGCTGGAACCGTGGCCAGAGCGACTTCACCATGACCGTCGGCGAGCGTCTGGCGCAGCTGGTGCTGGTGCCGGTAGTACAGGCGCACTTCGAAATGGTGGAAGAGTTCGTCGAAACCGAGCGCGGCGCGGGCGGCTTCGGTCATACCGGCACGAAATAACCGAATGCCTCCCTGTAGGAGCTGCCGCAGGCTGCGATCTTTTGACTTTGTTTTTCAAGAGCAAGATCAAAAGATCGCAGCCTGCGGCAGCTCCTACAGGGGGAATTTGTGCAGATTCACACGGAAGGTTTAACACCGAAAATCAAGGTTTTGCCGGCCAAAAGCCACGCCAGCCGAGGCGTCATGGCCCTTTCACACCACGAACTCTCTGTGGAAAACGCCGTCATACCCTTCAGTTTGAGCCTGCCGTCGAGTGAATCGTCGGTCTGTCCCGCCCTTTTCGAGATGGAGCATTTGTGCAGATGAGCACCCCAGCCAAGATCGCCCCGAAGCTACCTGACAGCATCTTCCGCGCCTATGACATTCGCGGCACCGTGCCGGAATTCCTCAATGCCGAAACCGCGTACTGGATTGGCCGCGCCATCGGCTCGCAGAGCCTGGCCCAGGGTGAACCGAACGTGTCGGTCGGCCGCGACGGGCGTCTGTCCGGCCCGGAGCTGGTTGCCGAACTGATCCGCGGTATCGCCGAGAGCGGCTGCCATGTCAACGACGTTGGCCTGGTTCCGACCCCGGCGCTGTACTACGCGGCCAACGTGCTGGCCGGCAAGTCTGGCGTAATGCTCACCGGTAGCCACAACCCGTCGAACTACAACGGCTTCAAGATCGTGATCGCCGGCGACACCCTCGCCAACGAGCAGATCCAGGTGCTGCACGAGCGCATCAAGACCAATGACCTGACGAGCGGTCAGGGCAGCGTCACTCAAGTCGAAATCCTTGACCGCTACACCACCGAAATCGTCCAGGACGTCAAACTGGCCCGCCGCCTGAAAGTCGTGGTCGACTGCGGCAACGGCGCGGCCGGCGTGATCGCTCCGCAACTGATCGAAGCGCTGAACTGCGAGGTCATCCCGCTGTTCTGCGAAGTCGACGGCAACTTCCCCAACCACCACCCGGACCCGGGCAAACCCGAGAACCTCGTCGACCTGATCGCCAAGGTCAAGGAAACCAACGCCGATCTCGGCCTGGCCTTCGACGGCGACGGCGACCGTGTCGGCGTGGTGACCAATACCGGCAGCATCGTCTACCCGGATCGCCTGCTGATGCTGTTTGCCCGCGACGTGGTGGCGCGCAATCCTGACGCGGAAATCATCTTCGACGTCAAATGCACCCGCCGCCTGGTGCCGCTGATCAAGGAATACGGTGGTCGCCCGCTAATGTGGAAGACCGGTCATTCGTTGATCAAAAAGAAAATGAAACAATCCGGCGCTCTATTGGCCGGCGAGATGAGCGGGCACATCTTCTTCAAGGAGCGCTGGTTCGGTTTCGACGACGGTATTTACAGCGCCGCACGGCTGCTGGAGATTCTCAGCAAGGAAAAATCCACCGCCGAAGAGCTGTTTGCGACCTTCCCGAACGATATTTCTACGCCGGAAATCAATATCCATGTGACCGAAGAGAGCAAATTCAGCATCATTGATGCACTGCACGACGCACAGTGGGGCCCAGGCGCTGACCTGACCACCATTGACGGCGTGCGAGTCGATTACGCCAAAGGCTGGGGCCTGGTGCGCGCCTCCAACACCACACCGGTGCTGGTGCTGCGTTTCGAGGCCGATGACGAGGCAGAACTTGCGCGTATCAAGGCGGTGTTCCACACCCAACTGAAACGCGTTGCACCTGATCTCCAACTACCGTTCTGATTCACCCGGAGCCCTGAATGACCCTCGAACGCGAAGCCGCCGCCCACACCGCCCAGGTCCTGTCCGAAGCGTTGCCTTACATCCGACGTTATGTCGGCAAGACCTTGGTGATCAAATACGGCGGCAACGCGATGGAAAGCGAGGAGCTGAAAACCGGCTTTGCCCGCGACATCGTCTTGATGAAAGCCGTGGGCATCAACCCGGTGGTGGTTCACGGCGGCGGCCCGCAGATCGGTGATCTGCTCAAACGCCTGTCGATCGAAAGCCACTTTGTCGATGGCATGCGCGTCACCGACGCCGCGACCATGGACGTGGTGGAAATGGTCCTCGGCGGCCAGGTCAATAAAAGCATCGTCAACCTGATCAACCGTCACGGTGGCAGCGCCATCGGCCTGACCGGTAAAGACGCCGGGCTGATTCGTGCGAAGAAACTGACCGTCACCCGCCAGACCCCGGAGATGACCCAGCCGGAAATCATCGACATCGGTCAGGTCGGTGAAGTGGTCGGGATCAACACTGAACTGTTGAATCTGCTGGTCAAAGGCAACTTCATCCCGGTGATCGCGCCAATCGGCGTCGGTGAAAACGGCGAGTCGTACAACATCAACGCTGACCTGGTGGCCGGCAAGGTCGCCGAGGCGCTGAAAGCCGAGAAGCTGATGCTGCTGACCAACATCGCCGGCCTGATGGACAAGTCGGGCACTGTGTTGACCGGCCTGAGCACCCAGCAGGTCGACGACCTGATCGCCGATGGCACCATCTACGGCGGCATGCTGCCGAAGATTCGCTGCGCTCTGGAAGCGGTTCAGGGCGGTGTCGGCAGCTCGCTGATCATCGACGGTCGCGTACCGAACGCGATCCTGCTGGAAATCTTCACCGATACCGGTGTGGGTACGCTGATCAGCAATCGCAAGCGTCCGTAAGCCGTCGCGGAAACCAAAAGACCCCGCTCAGCCTGACTGAGCGGGGTCTTTTTTTGCCTGCGGCATTCCATCTCTTTTGTGGCGAGGGAGCTTGCTCCCGCTGGGTTGCGAAGCGGCCCCAAAATATTGTGAGCGCTGCGCACTCAAGCGGGAGCAAGCTCCCTCGCCACAAAAGCACCTACGACATCAGACGCCGAACTGAGCGCGGTACGCTTCCACAGCCGGCAGATGCTGCTTGAGCTGCGGATCGTCAGCGAGGAATTCCAGCACCTGGTTCAGCGAAACGATGCTGATCACCGGAATACCGAAATCACGCTCGACTTCCTGGATTGCCGACAACTCGCCGTTGCCACGCTCCTGACGATTCAGGGCGATCAACACGCCAGCGGCCTTGGCGCCATCCTGGGAGGCGATGATCTGCATCACTTCGCGGATCGCGGTGCCGGCGGTGATCACGTCGTCGATGATCAGCACGTCGCCGGTCAGCGGAGCGCCGACCAGACTGCCGCCTTCGCCGTGGGCCTTGGCTTCCTTGCGGTTGAAGCACCACGGCAGGTCGCGGTCGTGATGCTCGGCCAGCGCGACGGCAGTGGTTGCCGCCAGCGGGATGCCTTTGTAGGCTGGGCCAAACAGGACGTCGAAAGAAATGCCGCTTTCGGCGATGGCTGCCGCGTAGAAACGCCCCAGCTGCGCCAGGGCCGAGCCCGTGTTGAACAGGCCGGCGTTGAAGAAGTAAGGACTGGTGCGCCCGGACTTCAGGGTGAACTCACCGAAGCGCAAAACGCCGCGATCGATGGCAAAACGAATGAAATCGCGCTGATACGCTTGCATGAAAAAAACCCCAAATACCACGGATTTAGCTAATTAGCTTGACGCCGTGTATCATACACGCACGCGATTTTTGGGGCCATTTATGCGGATCATCAGTGTGAACGTCAATGGTATTCAGGCGGCAGTCGAGCGTGGTTTGCTCAGTTGGCTGCAAGCTCAGAATGCCGACGTCATCTGCCTGCAGGACACCCGTGCCTCCGCCTTTGAACTGGATGACCCAGCCTTCCAACTGGATGGCTACTTCCTTTATGCCTGCGATGCTGAAGTCCCTGCCCAAGGTGGCGTGGCTTTGTATTCGCGGTTGCAACCGAAGGCTGTCATCAGCGGTCTCGGTTTCGAGACGGCCGACCGCTACGGGCGCTACCTGCAAGCAGATTTCGACAAAGTCAGTATTGCCACCTTGCTGCTCCCTTCGGGGATGAACGGCGATGAGGACTTGAACCAGAAGTTCAAGCTCATGGACGACTTCGGCAAGTACCTGGACAAGCAGCGGCGTAAACGTCGCGAGTACATTTATTGTGGCTCGCTGTACGTGGCGCAGCAGAAGCTCGACATCAAGAACTGGCGCGACAGCCAGCAATCCCCGGGCTTCCTGGCGCCGGAACGCGCCTGGATGGACGAGATTGTCGGCAACATGGGTTACGTCGATGCCCTGCGCGAAGTCAGCCGCGAAGGCGATCAGTACAGCTGGTGGCCGGACAACGAACAGGCCGAGATGCTCAATCTGGGCTGGCGTTTCGACTACCAGATCCTGACCCCGGGCCTGCGACGCTTCGTGCGCAGTGCACGCCTGCCGCGGCAGCCACGGTTCTCGCAGCACGCGCCGCTGATCGTCGACTACGACTGGACGCTGACCATCTAAGCGTCGATTCGTGAATGCAAAAAAGCCGACATCACTGTCGGCTTTTTTGTGCGCGCTGATTACAGGTCATTTGTGCTGATCGTTATTTGATCAACCGCCAGGTGAACGGATAACGGTAGGGAAACCCTTCGTTCGCCTTCACCCCGGCAATGATCGTCAACACCAGCGCCCCAATGGCCAGCAGGCCCAGCAAGAAGAAGCCGATGATCAACACCATCAGCAGCAGACAGATCGCGGCAGCAATCGCCACGGTGATCTGGAAATTCAGTGCCTCTTTGCCCTGAGCGTCGATGAACGGATCAGTTTCGCGCTTCATCTGCCACAGAATCAGCGGCCCGATCAGGTTGCCGAACGGAATCCAGATCCCCAGCAAGGCGGACAAGTGACAAAACATCGCCCATTGGCGAACCTCCTGGCTCGGTTTGGGCAGCAACTCTTGCTCATCACTCATCGCGTCCTCCTTGCGGGTTACAAACCTGCTCAGTCGGCCAGTGCGGCCTTTTGCAGTTCGAAGATTTCGTTCATGCCTTTCTTCGCCAGTTCCAGCATGGCGTTCAGATCTTCAGGCTGGAACGGCGCGCCTTCGGCGGTGCCCTGGACTTCGATGAAGCCTCCAGTGCTGGTCATCACCACGTTGAGGTCGGTCTCGGCAGCGGAATCTTCAAGATAGTCCAGATCCAGCACCGGCTCGCCCTGATACATGCCGACCGACACCGCGCCGATCATTTGCTTGAGCGGGTCGCCGCCTTTCAGGCCGCCACGCTTCTTGATCACTTTCAGCGCGTCGACCAGTGCAACCATGGCACCGGTGATGGAGGCGGTGCGAGTGCCGCCGTCAGCCTGGATCACGTCGCAGTCGACGTACAGGGTCACGTCGCCCAACTTGGACATGTCCAGCGCAGCGCGCAGCGAACGGCCGATCAGGCGCTGGATTTCCAGGGTGCGACCGCCCTGCTTGCCACGGCTCGCTTCACGCTGGTTACGCTCGCCAGTGGCGCGCGGCAGCATGCCGTACTCGGCAGTCAACCAGCCCTGGCCCTGGCCTTTGAGGAAACGCGGCACGCCGTTTTCGACGCTGACGGTGCAGATGACCTTGGTATCACCGAATTCGACCAGTACGGATCCCTCGGCGTGTTTGGTGTAGTTGCGGGTAATGCGGATCGAGCGGAGCTGATCGGCAGCGCGACCACTTGGACGTTTCATAGGGAATACCTGTACTGGGGACGGAAAACTGCCGAGCATTATAGAGCGCTGCACCGCGCCTGGGCACGGGTTAAAAATTCCGGCCGTCGACCCACGACCCTGAAACACGCATAACCGACGGCCTGCAGCCCTTTGTCACACCGTGTGTTTGGGCGCATCCGCCGCACTGCGCTACAATCCTGCGCCTTTGCTGCCAGTCGGCTTAAATTCATTGATATCGAGCCTGCGGAACATCCCTTCTGCGCCGATCTGCATTGCGAGGTCACCGCCATGGTGCACAGCATGACCGCCTTCGCCCGCGTTGAGAAAGCCGGCGCCCAGGGCACCCTGAGCTGGGAACTGCGCTCGGTCAACAGCCGCTATCTGGAACCGCACCTGCGTCTTCCGGAGTCGTTCCGCGACCTCGAGGGCTCAGTGCGTGAAGCCCTGCGTCAGGGCCTGTCGCGGGGCAAACTGGAATGCACCCTGCGCTTCACCGAAGAAAGCGCCGGCAAGCCGTTGCAGGTCGACCGCGAGCGCGCCGCACAATTGGTCGCCGCCGCCGAAACCGTTGCCGGGTTGATCAACAACCCGGCGGCACTGAACCCGCTGGAAGTGCTGGCCTGGCCCGGCGTGCTGGTGGCCGACGCGACTGATCCACAGGCGCTGAATGCCGATGCGCTGGCGTTGTTCAATCAAGGTCTCAAGGAACTCAAGGCCGGCCGCGAGCGCGAAGGCGCGGAGCTGGCACGCCTGATCAACGAGCGCCTGACTTCCATAGAAGAAGACGTCGTGACCCTGCGTGAACTGGTGCCGCAGATGCTCGCGACCCAGCGCCAGAAAGTCCTCGACCGCTTCGCCGACATGAAGGCCGAACTGGATCCGCAGCGTCTGGAACAGGAGATGGTCATGCTCGCGCAAAAGAGCGATGTGGCCGAAGAACTGGATCGCCTGAGCACCCACATCATTGAAGTCCGCCGGGTGCTCAAGTCCGGCGGCGCTGCTGGCCGGCGCCTCGACTTCCTGATGCAGGAACTCAACCGCGAAGCCAACACACTGGGCTCCAAGGCCTTCGACCCGCGCAGCACCCAGGCCGCCGTCAACCTCAAGGTGTTGATCGAGCAGATGCGCGAACAAGTGCAGAATATTGAGTAAGGCAACAGACATGACCCACCACACCGGCACCCTGTACATCATTTCCGCCCCTTCGGGCGCGGGCAAGAGCAGCCTGGTCAAGGCGTTGACCGACACCAACCCGGAAATCCGCGTCTCGATTTCCCACACCACCCGCGCCATGCGCCCGGGCGAAGTGGATGGCGTGAACTACCACTTCGTGACCCGCGAAGAGTTCGTGAAGATGGGCGAGCACGGCGACTTCCTCGAACGCGCCGAAGTCTTCGGCAACTTCTACGGCACCTCGCAAAGCCGTCTGCAGCAGACGCTGGACGAAGGCCACGACCTGATTCTGGAGATCGACTGGCAAGGCGCCGAGCAGGTCCGCAAGTTGATGCCGCAAGCCCGCTCGATCTTCATCCTGCCGCCGTCGCTGCAGGCCCTGCACCAGCGCCTGACCAACCGTGGCCAGGACAGCGACGAGATCATCGACGGCCGGATGCGCGAAGCGGTCAGCGAGATGAGCCACTACGTCGAATACGATTACTTGATCATCAACGATGATTTCGCCCACGCGCTGGACGATCTGAAAGCGATTTTCCGTGCCAATCAGCTGCAGCAGAAGCGCCAGCAAGTGCGTTTCGGCAGATTGCTGGCTGAATTGCTGGGTTAATCAGCACTTCCCAAAACCGCTGCAAGCGCTTTACATTGGTGCCTGCAGCGCGTTGAAGGGTCTGGTCAAAAAATCAGCGCTTCCCTAATCGCTGGTGATTTTTTAAACTGTTGAGTCCGCTCGCCCAACCGGGCAGCGCGCATATTGCATTCGCTCCGAGGAATACCATGGCCCGCGTAACCGTTGAAGACTGCCTAGAACACGTGGAAAACCGCTTTGAGCTGGTCATGCTCTCTACCAAGCGTGCCCGTCAACTGGCCACCGGCGGCAAAGAGCCACTGGTCCAGTGGGAAAACGACAAGCCGACCGTTGTCGCCCTGCGTGAAATCGCTGAAGGCCTGATGAGCTACGAGTTCATCGCCGAGCAGGAAATCGTCCAGGATGAACCGCTCTTCGCTGCTTTCGAGGACGAGTCCAACGAGGCCGTCTAAGCCTATGCCTGGTCGACGTAGCACGGCGCGGGAACACAGCCTACGGCAGGAGTCATCATGCCGAGCATAGACGCCCTCGCCGATCGCTTATCGACCTACCTCGGCAACGACCAGGTCAACCTGGTCCGCCGAGCGTATTTCTACGCCGAACAAGCCCATGACGGTCAGCGCCGTCGCAGCGGCGAGGCGTACGTCACGCATCCTCTTGCGGTGGCGAATATTCTTGCCGACATGCACATGGACCATCAGAGCCTGATGGCGGCGATGCTGCATGACGTGATCGAAGACACCGGTATCGCCAAGGAAGCGCTGCAAGCGCAGTTCGGTGAAACCGTGGCCGAACTGGTCGACGGGGTCAGCAAACTGACCCAGATGAACTTCGAGACCAAGGCCGAAGCCCAGGCCGAGAACTTCCAGAAAATGGCCATGGCCATGGCCCGCGACATTCGCGTGATCCTGGTCAAACTCGCCGACCGCCTGCACAACATGCGCACGCTGGAGGTGTTGTCCGGGGAAAAACGCCGCCGCATCGCCAAGGAAACCCTCGAAATCTACGCGCCCATCGCCAACCGGCTGGGCATGCACGCGATTCGTATCGAGTTCGAAGACCTCGGCTTCAAGGCGATGCACCCGATGCGTTCCGCGCGGATTTACCAGGCGGTCAAGCGCGCCCGGGGCAACCGCAAGGAAATCGTCAACAAGATCGAAGAATCCCTTGGCCATTGCCTCGCAATCGACGGCATCCAGGGCGAAGTCAGCGGACGCCAGAAACACCTCTACGGCATCTACAAGAAAATGCGCGGCAAGCGTCGGGCCTTCAACGAGATCATGGACGTCTATGCGTTCCGGATCATCGTCGACAAGGTCGATACCTGCTACCGCGTGCTGGGTGCCGTGCATAATTTGTACAAGCCGTTGCCGGGGCGCTTCAAGGATTACATCGCGATCCCCAAGGCCAACGGCTATCAGTCACTGCACACCACGTTGTTCGGCATGCACGGCGTACCGATCGAGATCCAGATCCGTACCCGCGAAATGGAAGAGATGGCCAACAACGGCATTGCCGCCCACTGGCTGTACAAATCCAGCGGTGACGAGCAGCCGAAAGGCACTCACGCCCGCGCCCGTCAATGGGTCAAAGGCGTGCTGGAAATGCAGCAACGTGCCGGCAACTCGCTGGAATTCATCGAGAGCGTGAAGATCGACCTGTTCCCGGACGAGGTCTACGTGTTCACGCCCAAAGGCCGGATCATGGAGCTGCCCAAAGGCTCCACGGCGGTCGACTTTGCCTACGCGGTACACACCGATGTCGGCAACAGCTGCATCGCCTGCCGGATCAACCGCCGCCTCGCACCGCTGTCCGAGCCGCTGCAAAGCGGCTCCACGGTCGAGATCGTCAGCGCGCCCGGCGCGCGGCCGAACCCGGCGTGGCTCAACTTCGTGGTCACCGGCAAGGCGCGCACGCACATCCGTCATGCGCTGAAACTGCAGCGCCGCTCCGAGTCGATCAGCCTCGGTGAACGCCTGCTGAACAAGGTGCTCAACGGTTTCGACAGCGCGCTGGAGAAGATCCCGGCCGAGCGCGTCAAGGCAATGCTCGCCGAATATCGTCTGGAACTGATCGAAGATTTGCTCGAAGACATCGGCCTGGGCAACCGCATGGCCTATGTCGTGGCGCGCCGCCTGCTGGGCGAAGGCGAGCAGCTGCCGAGTCCGGAAGGTCCGCTGGCGATTCGCGGCACCGAAGGGCTGGTGCTGAGCTACGCCAAGTGCTGCACGCCGATCCCGGGCGACCCGATTGTCGGCCACCTGTCGGCGGGCAAAGGCATGGTCGTGCACCTGGACAACTGCCGCAACATCAGCGAAATCAGGCACAACCCGGAAAAATGCATCCAGCTCTCGTGGGCCAAGGATGTCACCGGCGAATTCAACGTCGAGCTGCGCGTCGAGCTGGAGCACCAGCGCGGCCTGATCGCGCTGCTGGCCAGCAGTGTCAACGCGGCCGACGGCAATATCGAGAAAATCAGCATGGACGAGCGCGATGGCCGCATCAGCGTCGTCCAACTGGTGGTCAGCGTCCACGACCGTGTGCACCTGGCCCGCGTGATCAAGAAACTGCGCGCCCTGACCGGGGTCATCCGCATCACCCGCATGCGTGCCTAATTCACACCTAACAAGGAGTCATACATGACCAAGACTGTTATCACCAGCGACAAGGCCCCAGCCGCCATCGGTACTTACTCCCAGGCGATCAAGGCCGGCAACACTGTCTACATGTCGGGCCAGATTCCTCTGGACCCAAAGACCATGGAGCTGGTTGAAGGCTTCGAAGCCCAGACCGTCCAGGTGTTCGAGAACCTCAAAGCCGTGGCTGAAGCTGCCGGTGGTTCCTTCAAGGACATCGTCAAGCTGAACATCTTCCTCACCGACCTGAGCCACTTCGCCAAGGTCAACGAGATCATGGGCAAGTACTTCGACCAGCCTTATCCGGCCCGCGCCGCCATCGGCGTTGCAGCCCTGCCGAAGGGTTCGCAAGTCGAAATGGATGCCATCCTGGTCATCGAGTAATGCACACGGCGCAGCCTTCAACCGCTGCGCCGACTGCTCTGCGGTAAAGAAAAGGTTTTGAAAGGATTCCACCATGCGCAAAGCGCTTGCTCTCTCGCTGCTCGCCATTTTCCTCGGCGGCTGTGCCAGCGACCCCGCCGACCGTGACATCAGCGGCACCTGGATCAACCAGGTGGCGATCGATGCCGCTGCCAAGGGCGGCCCCCTGCGCGAAGCGCTTCAGGCCTATGGCCCGAACCTGGAGTGGGACGTCAATACCAAGGCCGGTCAGGCCCGCTACACCAACGGTTTCGAGAACGTCGAAGGACGGCTGCAGGGCGAACAGTCCGGCGCCTGGAAAGTCGACTTCTATGGCAGCTCCGGCAGCGTGCTGAAACGCGACGGCGGCCGGATGAAACAAGCCGCCACCGAGAACGAACCCGACCAGTTGTTCGACCGCGCACAAATCCCCGTACCGGAAGGCGCGCCAATCGGTGCCAGCTTCGAACGCGCACTGTATTCGGCTTACCTGGGCGGCAGCTGGAAGATTGCCAGCGGCGACGGCGAAGGCAACACCGTGCAATTCCAGGCCGACGGCCAGGTGTCCGGCCTGCCCGGCGCCGACCGCTACGCGCTGTGCCTGGCAGGCGACTGCGCCTCGATGAACAGCGACCACGACAGCATGTGGCTGCAGCTCAACGGTCAGGGCAACAACTGGATCTTTGCCCGCAAAGGCAAGGCGCTGGAAATTTTCCAGGCAGTGAATACCGCACTGGCGGATGAAATGCCGCAGTTCACCCCGGGTGAGCGCAAGTGGTTGCTTGAGAAACAGTAACCGCGCCTGAGAACAATATATAACCCTGTGGGAGCGGGCTTGCCCGCGATGAGGCCATCAGACTCAACACTTTAGTTGACTGCCAAGCCGCCATCGCGGGCAAGCCCGCTCCCACAGTGATTTGTGGTGTCAGAGAATCAGCACTTGCCTTCAAGAATCGCCGCATAACCTTCGCGGTAACTCGGATATTTCGGCGTCCAGCCCAGCGCCTTCGCACGAGCATTGCTGCAGCGTTTACTGCCAGTGCGGCGTACGCTGGCGTCGTCAGCCCATTCGGTAACCCCCAGATACTCCCGCAGCCAGGCGACCACTTCGGCCAGCGGTGCCGGCGCATCGTCCACACCGATATAGATATCCTGCAATGGCTCGCCCCGGTGAGCCGCCTGCAGCAGAAACGCCATCAGCCCCGCCGCGTCATCAGCGTGAATGCGATTGCCGTACAGAGGCGGCTCGACCGCCACCCGATATCCGCGACGCACCTGGGTCAGCAGCCACTCACGACCCGGGCCGTAAATGCCGGTCAGGCGCACGATGCTCGCCGGAATGCCGCTGTTCAGCGCCACTTGCTCGGCCTCAAGCATCAGTCGCCCGGAGTATCCGCTGGCGACAGTCTCTGAATGTTCGTCGACCCACTCCCCTTCCTGCTGCCCGTACACGCTGCTGCTGGACACGAACAGCAGTCGCTCAGGCACCTGGCCAAAGTCATTCAGCCAGCTCAGCACATTCTGCAAACCCTGTACGTAGGCGGCGCGATAACCGGCTTCATCGTGATCGGTCGCCGCCGCGCAATACACCAGATAGTCCACTGCTCCGAACGGCCAGTTTTCCGGGCAATCTTCCTTGAACAAATCACCAGCGATGCCGATGACGCCGTCCGGCAAACGCGACACATCACGGCGCAGACCCTGCACCTCCCAGCCGGCGGCCAACAATTGCGTAGCCAGACGACTGCCGACATCACCACAACCGGCAATCAAAACAGAAGGCGCGGACATCAAAAAACTCCCAAAAGAAAGGAACAGACTAGCCCTCGTACAGGACGAACGGCTAGCAATGAAGGAAAAAAAGAAACTCTATTACTTTTGTTAACAAGAATTACTTGCAATAATGCACCCCACTTTTGTTCTCGGCCTTACGAGGCCTGGAAGAGCATTACCGTTTTTCTACCTCAGGTCCGGCCAGCATGACACGTAATCAAAACCCCGCTTCGCCAACCAAACGACCTCGCGCCTTCAGCGCAGTGGCGGCCCTGCTGCTCAGCCTGATGCTGGCACCGACCGCCGCTTTCGCCGACGCACAAGCGCCAACCGCTCCGGCGGCCACCGAACAGCACGCACCAACTGCAGCCGCGCCAGCCACCACCGATCCGGTGCAGGCAGTAGACGCCGCCCCGGCAGACGCCCCTGAAGTGCTCGAACCCGACAACACCTTGGGCATGGCCCACGACCTGTCGCCATGGGGCATGTACCAGAACGCCGACATCATCGTGAAAATCGTGATGATCGGCCTGGCCATCGCTTCCATCATCACCTGGACCATCTGGATCGCCAAAGGCTTCGAGCTGATGGGTGCCAAGCGGCGTCTGCGTGGTGAAATCGCTGCCCTGAAAAAAGCCGCCACCCTCAAGGAAGCCAGCGCCACTGCGGCAAAGGAAGGCACCCTCGCCAACCTGCTGGTGCACGACGCCCTCGAAGAGATGCGCCTGTCGGTCAACAGCCGCGAGAAAGAAGGCATCAAGGAGCGCGTCAGCTTCCGTCTTGAGCGTCTGGTCGCTGCCTGTGGCCGCAACATGAGCAGCGGCACCGGCGTCCTCGCCACCATCGGTTCCACCGCGCCGTTCGTCGGCCTGTTCGGCACCGTGTGGGGCATCATGAACAGCTTCATCGGCATCGCCAAGACCCAGACCACCAACCTCGCCGTCGTGGCGCCGGGTATCGCCGAAGCGCTGCTGGCCACCGCGCTGGGTCTGGTTGCTGCGATTCCTGCGGTGGTGATCTACAACGTGTTCGCCCGCTCCATCGCCGGCTACAAGGCGCAGGTGTCCGACGCTTCGGCGCAGGTCCTGTTGCTGGTCAGCCGTGACCTCGATCACCAGCCTGAGCGCAGCAGCTCGCAACCACACATGGTGAAAGTGGGGTAATCGGCCATGGGCCTGCATTTGAAAGAAGGCGCAGACGACGATCTGGCCGAGAACCACGAAATCAACGTCACGCCGTTCATCGACGTGATGCTGGTGCTGTTGATCATCTTCATGGTGGCCGCGCCACTGGCCACTGTGGACATCAAGGTCGACCTGCCGGCCTCGACCGCCAAACCGGCGCCGCGCCCGGAGAAACCGGTGTTCCTCAGCGTAAAAGCTGATCAGCGCCTGTACATCGGCGACGACGAAGTCAACGCCGATACCCTCGGCGCAACGCTCGACGCCAAGACCCAGGGCAAAAAAGACACCACCATCTTCTTCCAGGCCGACAAGGGTGTGGACTACGGCGACCTGATGAGCGTGATGGATAAATTGCGCTCGGCCGGTTACCTGAAGGTCGGTCTGGTGGGCCTTGAGAGCGCAGCCAAGAAATGATCACGACGCGCCATAAGCTGACGCGTTACAGCGGTAGCCTGGCCGTGGTGCTGGGCGTTCACGCGCTGGCCATCGCGCTGGCGCTGAACTGGACCGCCCGCCCGCCCATCGAACTGCCGCCGCAGGCAATGATGGTCGAGCTGGCACCGGTTCCGACCCCGCCACCGCCTGCTCCGCCGAAAGTCGTCACACCGCCGCAGCCACCGGCTCCGGTCGAAGAGTTGCCGATTCCGAAACTGGCTGAAGCACCCAAGGCCGAGATTGCCGTACCAAAGCCCAAACCCAAGCCAAAGCCGAAACCGCAGCCGCCCAAACCGGTGGAGAAAAAACCGGAGCCGGTGAAGGAAAAACCTTCCGAGGAAAAACCGGCGGAGACGCAGCCGACCCAGGCACCGACGGAGAAATCCGCCCAGCCGACACCGGGACCGTCGCCCGCACAAATGGCCGCCAAGGCCAGCTGGCAAAACACCCTGCTCGCGCACTTGGGCAAGTACAAGAAGTATCCGGCCAGTGCGCAGGCTCGCGGCAAGGAAGGCGTGAACCGTTTGCGTTTCGTCGTCGACGCTGAAGGCAATGTGTTGTCGTTCGAACTGGTGGGCCGCTCGGGCAACGCCGACCTGGATCGGGCCACCCTGGAAATGATCCGTCGCGCACAACCGCTGCCCAAGCCACCGGCCGACATGCTCAACAACGGCTCGATCGAAATTGTCGCGCCGTTTGTGTACTCGCTGGACCGTCGTCGTTAAGTAGCAAGATCAAAAGATCGCAGCCTTCGGCAGCTCCTACAGGTATTCGCCCCCTGTAGGAGCTGCCGAAGGCTGCGATCTTTTGTTTTTCAGCTCATCCATAAACGGCAAACTCACATTGCCCAGTGTCGCATTCCTCACTCAGTCTGATAACGTGCGTCTATCGATTGCAGCCGTTATGCTTGGCCCGCAACTTCATGGACGCTCGCTATGACCCTCACAGAATTACGCTACATCGTTACCCTCGCCCAAGAGCAGCACTTCGGCCACGCCGCCGAGCGTTGCCACGTCAGTCAGCCGACCCTCTCGGTAGGCGTGAAAAAACTTGAAGACGAACTCGGTGTGCTGATTTTCGAGCGCAGCAAAAGCGCCGTACGCCTGACCCCGGTCGGCGAAGGCATCGTCGCCCAGGCGCAGAAAGTCCTGGAGCAGGCGCAAGGCATCCGTGAACTGGCCCAGGCCGGCAAGAACCAGCTGACCGCCCCGCTGAAAGTCGGCGCGATCTACACCGTCGGGCCGTACCTGTTCCCGCACCTGATTCCGCAACTGCACCGGGTCGCCCCGCAGATGCCGTTGTACATCGAAGAAAACTTCACCCACGTGCTGCGCGACAAACTGCGCAACGGTGAGCTCGATGCAATCATCATCGCCCTGCCGTTCAACGAAGCCGACGTGCTGACCCTGCCGTTGTACGACGAGCCGTTTTACGTCTTGATGCCAGCCCAGCACCCGTGGACGCAAAAAGAATCCATCGACCCGGGCCTGCTCAACGACAAGAGCCTGCTGCTGCTCGGCGAAGGCCATTGCTTCCGCGACCAGGTGCTTGAGGCCTGCCCGACCCTGACCAAGGGCAACGACGGCGCCAAACACACTACGGTGGAATCCAGCTCGTTGGAAACCATCCGCCACATGGTCGCGTCCGGTCTGGGGATCTCGATCCTGCCGCTGTCGGCGGTGGACAGCCATCACTACGCCCCAGGCGTGATCGAAGTGCGGCCGCTGTCGGCGCCGGTGCCATTCCGCACCGTCGCCATCGCCTGGCGTGCGAGCTTCCCGCGGCCGAAAGCCATCGAGATCCTCGCCGACTCCGTTCGCCTGTGCTCGGTGGCCAAGCCCGCCGCGCCGGTCACGGCCGGTTAAGCCAGGGTCATGACCGAGCTGTCGCAAGTGTCGGTGACGGCACTCAAGGGTGTCGGCGATGCCATGGCCGAGAAACTGGCCAAGGTCGGCCTGGAAAACCTCCAGGACGTGCTGTTTCACCTGCCGCTGCGTTATCAGGATCGCACCCGCGTGGTGCCGATCGGCCACTTGCGCCCGGGCCAGGACGCGGTGGTCGAAGGTACCGTCAGCGGTGCCGACGTGGTCATGGGCCGGCGGCGCAGCCTCGTCGTGCGCATGCAGGACGGCACTGGCGGGCTGAGCCTGCGCTTCTACCATTTCAGCAATGCGCAGAAAGAAGGCCTCAAGCGCGGCACGCGGATTCGCTGCTACGGCGAAGTGCGACCCGGCGCCTCGGGACTGGAAATCTACCACCCGGAATACCGCGCCATCACCGGCGACGAACCGCCGCCCGTGGATGAAACCCTGACCCCGGTCTACCCGCTCACCGAAGGCCTGACCCAACAGCGCCTGCGCCAGTTGTGCATGCAGACCCTGACCCTGCTCAAGCCGAACACCCTGCCCGACTGGTTGCCGACCGAACTGGCCCGCGACTACCAACTGGCGCCGCTGGCCGATGCGATCCGCTACCTGCACAATCCGCCCGCCGACGCCGACGTCGATGAGCTCGCCCTCGGTCATCACTGGGCCCAGCATCGCCTCGCTTTCGAAGAACTGCTGACCCATCAACTGTCGCAACAACGTCTGCGCGAAAGCCTGCGTTCACTGCGCGCACCAGCGATGCCGAAAGCGACGAAGTTGCCGCCGAAGTATTTGGCTAACCTCGGCTTCAACCCGACCGGCGCCCAGCAACGCGTGGGCAACGAAATCGCCTACGACCTCAGCCAGCACGAACCGATGCTGCGCCTGATTCAGGGCGACGTCGGCGCGGGCAAAACCGTGGTCGCCGCCCTCGCTGCGCTGCAAGCGCTGGAGGCTGGTTATCAGGTCGCGCTGATGGCGCCGACCGAGATCCTCGCCGAACAGCACTTCATCACCTTCAAGCGCTGGCTCGAACCGCTGGGCATCGACGTGGCGTGGCTGGCCGGCAAGCTCAAGGGCAAGAACCGCGTCGCCGCGCTGGAACAGATCGCCAGCGGCACGCCGATGGTGGTCGGTACCCATGCGCTGTTCCAGGACGAAGTGCAATTCAAGAATCTGGCGTTGGTGATCATCGACGAACAACACCGCTTCGGCGTCCAGCAACGCTTGGCGCTGCGGCAGAAAGGCGTCGGTGGGCGCATGTGCCCGCATCAACTGATCATGACCGCAACGCCGATTCCACGCACGCTGGCGATGAGCGCCTACGCCGACCTCGACACCTCGATCCTCGACGAACTGCCGCCTGGTCGCACCCCGGTCAACACCGTGCTGGTCACCGACACCCGCCGCGTCGAAGTCATCGAACGGGTGCGCAGCGCCTGCGCCGAAGGGCGTCAGGCCTATTGGGTGTGCACGCTGATCGAAGAGTCGGAAGAGCTGACCTGTCAGGCCGCCGAAACCACGTTCGAAGACCTCACCGCCGCCCTCGGCGAGCTCAAGGTTGGGCTGATCCATGGGCGCATGAAACCAGCGGAAAAAGCGGCGGTCATGGCTGAATTCAAGGCCGGCAATCTGCAACTGCTGGTTGCTACCACCGTGATCGAAGTCGGCGTCGACGTGCCCAACGCCAGCCTGATGATCATCGAAAACCCCGAGCGCCTCGGCCTTGCACAATTGCACCAGTTGCGTGGCCGCGTCGGCCGGGGCAGCGCGGTCAGCCATTGCGTGCTGCTTTACCATCCGCCGCTGTCACAGATCGGCCGCCAGCGCCTGGGCATCATGCGCGAGACCAACGACGGTTTCGTCATCGCCGAAAAAGACCTCGAACTGCGCGGCCCCGGCGAAATGCTCGGCACCCGTCAGACCGGCCTGCTGCAATTCAAGGTCGCCGACCTGATGCGCGACGCCGACTTGCTGCCCGCCGTGCGCGATGCCGCGCAAGCGCTGCTGGAACGCTGGCCAACCCACGTCAGCCCATTGCTCGACCGCTGGCTGCGCCATGGGCAGCAATACGGCCAAGTGTGAGCACCGTCGCAGTTTGTGAAGGATCGTTCCGACAGAGCTGGTTATACTCCTGCCATTGTTTCAAAAACGGATACAGACCATGACTGACGCAGCTCTCGCCCCCGAACTCCCGCACGCGCCGTCTGTAATTCGGCTGCTGCTCGGCAAGCTGGGTATCGCCTACGAAGAAGTGCTCGACCACCACGGCCTCAATGCTTCGCGCAAGGTACAAGCCGTGTTGCTGGACGACGCCGTGGGCGCGCTGATGGTGCTGTTTCCGCAGAGCCAGTTGCTCGACCTCAATCGCCTCGCCGAACTGACGGGCCGGCGCCTGACCGCCGTGTCCACCGAGCGCCTGGAAAAGATGCTCGGCAAACACAGCCTGAGCCTGCTGCCGGGCCTGCCGGCGCTAACCAGTTCGCCGTGCCTCTACGAAGAAAGCCTGCTGCGCGAGCCGAAGCTGCTGATCAACTCTGGCGAGCCGGGCGTGCTGCTGGAGATCACCAGCGAAGCCTTCAAGAGCATGCTGACCAAGGCCAGCGCCGCCAACTTCGGCGAAGCCCTGAGCAGCATCCGCCCGAACCTTGATCGTCCGGACGATGACCGCGAGGAAATCACCCAGGCCGTACAGGCGTTCACTGCACGCCGGATTCAGCAGCGTCTGGAAGCGACCATCGAGATTCCGCCGCTGGCCGAGACGGCGCAAAAAATCATCAAGCTGCGCGTCGACCCCAACGCCACCATCGACGACATCACCGGCGTGGTCGAAACCGACCCGGCGCTGGCTGCACAAGTGGTGAGCTGGGCGGCGTCGCCGTACTACGCTTCGCCGGGCAAGATCCGTTCGGTGGAAGACGCGATCGTTCGCGTACTGGGCTTCGATCTGGTGATCAACCTCGCGCTGGGCCTGGCCCTCGGCAAGACCCTGAGCCTGCCGAAGGACCATCCGCAACACACCACGCCGTACTGGCAGCAATCGATCTACACCGCCGCCGTCATCGAAGGCCTGACCCGCGCCATGCCGCGTGCCCAGCGCCCGGAAGCCGGCCTGACCTACCTGGCCGGTCTGCTGCACAACTTCGGTTACCTGCTGCTGGCCCACGTGTTCCCGCCGCACTTCTCGCTGATCTGCCGCCACCTGGAGGTCAACCCGCACCTGTGCCATAGCTACATCGAGCAGCACCTGCTGGGCATCAGCCGCGAACAGATCGGCTCGTGGCTGATGCGCTATTGGGACATGCCCGATGAGCTGGCCACCGCCCTGCGCTTCCAGCACGACCCAAGCTACGACGGCGCCTACGCCGAATACCCGAACCTCGTCTGCCTGGCCGTGCGCCTGCTGCGCAGCCGCGGCATCGGCTCCGGCCCCGACGAAGACATCCCCGACGCCCTGCTCGAACGCGTCGGCCTGACCCGCGACAAAGCCAACGACGTGGTCAGCAAAGTCCTCGAAGCCGAAGTCCTGCTGCGGGAACTGGCCTCGCAGTTCAGCCAGGCCTGAACCAAAACAGGCCCGCTCCCCCAAGGCTTACACAACCCCTGTGGGAGCGAGCCTGCTCGCGAAGAATTCACCTCGGTTTCCTGGATGTACTGAGCACCTGTGGCGGGAGCTTGCTGCCGCTCGACTGCGCAGCAGTCGCAAATCCAGCCAACAAGGCATGCCTGACACAACAAGGCCTCAGGGTTCAGGGCCGCTCCGCAGCCCAGCGGGAGCAAGCTCCCTCGCCACAAAAGCTCTTCTCATCAAGACTCGGCTCAAGCCTTGGGCTTGGCCTTCCTCGGCTTCAAATACTTCATCAACCCCTGAAACCACATCACCAGCGCCGGATTCCCCTTCAGCTGGATCGACTTGTCCTGAATCCCCTGCATGAACGCCAGCTGCTTGTTCTTCGCCTGCATCGTGACAAAGGCATAACCCGCATCCTTGAACGCAATCGCAAACGCCGGCTCCGCCACCATCCCAGACTTGCTGGTAATGCGCTGATCCTTCACCACGAAATGCCGCGCCACTTTCCCGTCCAGCGTCTGCAGCTGAAACACCAGATCCTTGTCACCCAACTGCTGCTGGAACGCAGGATTTGTCCGGCTGGCCTTCCCCATCAACAAACCCATCATCCACAGAAGAAAACGAAATTTCATGCGCACAGCCTCAAAAGGAAAATGAACGGCCGGGGCAGTGTAAGGGATTCATACGATAACGCCACTATCTGCCGCTATTGGAAGATGATGCAGCCAATTTCCCGCACGATGACCGCCAAGTCACACTTCTGCACCCACCGTCCTACACCTGTTGAAACACATCCCTGTAGGAGCTGCCGAAGGCTGCGATCTTTTGATCTTCCGGCCTGCAAACCTATGGGAAATTTCCTGCAAAGTGCCGCGATACCTATGAACTAGGCAGGTTGGCAGTTCGTCGATAGCCTTTGCTTGTCACCGCCAAATCGGTGACCGGATGTGCAAGTCCGAAATCCGGAGCAAATCTCTTCTAACTCCAAAGGATTTACGCCGATGACCAACCCGACACCCAACACTGAGGACACCTCGCCCTACGAATCTGTCGATTCAAGAAAACTCCACGAAGCCGCCGAACGCGCCCTCGACCACCACTTCAAACCGCGCACCGAATCCCAACCCAAACGCGAAACCGGCCTCTTCAGCCTCACCCCCGGCACCGACGCCGAAGCCCTCATGGCCAACGCCTCCGAAGACCTCCTGTCCATCAGCGCCATCGCCTGCGACCTCGCCGACGACCTCCACGGCTCCCGCCGCTCGGTTGCACTGGCCCTGAGCAGAATGGCGGATGGGGTGCGATTGATGGTGGAAGGGACGCTCGACCACATTGAAGTGCGGAACGTTGCAGCCAAGTCCTAGCGAAATTTGCGGATGAAAAAAGGGGACGTTAAGTCCCCTTTCTGAATATTTCGGGCCAGCTATGCACCAGGCTCAGCCCCATCACACTTCAGTTCTTTGATTTGCTCGCTCTGAATCGGAATCAAACAAACGAGACGCTTCTCTCCGAGTCCACGAAGCTCCGTCAAACTGAGCGTCACGTGCAACCCATCCTCAGCAAACGCATGATCCTCAAACCCGGCATCGGCATAGTCCGTCCAAAATGCCTTGCCTTCGAAACTGCAGAACCGCTTGGAGGACAGCACTTTCCAACCGCTGTTGGGCGCCAGTATCTGGACTGTCAGGCATGAACTGCCAAACGTGCTGACATAGCGCGCCACGACATCGCCGAAGCGCTGGGAGCCGGACAGGTACACCTTGTTGAGATCGGCTCATCAGCGACGATTGTGTCCAGGTAAGCCGCACGCTCCAGACTCAGTCTGGCCATGCAGTTGTTGATCGTCGTGACATGCGCTGCCACCCCTGGCTCGATTTCCGTGGCTTCAAGCGGGCATGTGGTGTCGCGTAGCTTGATCCAAGCGCGCTGGGATTCTCTGGCCATGGCGACCAGCGCCTTGCCCTGCTCAGGGTCAAGCCGTTGTTGAGCCTCAAACCGTCCCAGCAGTTTCTTGTAGCTGGCATTGAGTTGCGTGTCGGCTTCCTTGCGGGCGGCCTCCACACACCGATCGACCTGGGCGCTCACGGTGATTTCCTTGCAGTCGTCCTCGGCCATCGCAAGAGAGGCAAACAGGCATACAAAGGACAACGCGATAAAGCGCACAAACATGTTCAATGTTTCATTCCCTGAATAACGGATCGCTCAACTACGCGTTGAGGTATTTTCTGCGCCTTGCCCTCGGCGCTCATCGCGTCGCGGTACTGGCTGTAATAGCGCTGCGCTTCATCTTTGCGATCAAGGCGCCAGAGTGAATCGGCGATGTTCAACATCAGTACTGTGCGTTTACCGACGGCCTCAACGCCGCGATACAACTTCAGCGCCAGTGCATCGTTGCCGCCCTCGGCTAAATAGAAGCCAAGATCATTAAGACCCTGAACATTTCGAGCCGGTGGATGGCAAGCCATGTACGAATCCGCCCCCATGACCAAGCTCCATTCGATCTCGCTGGCTCGATATTGCGCAGATTCAATGTTCGAGAGGGTTTTCAGTAGTGCCTGTGGGGAAGGTGTCTCCATTTCAGGTTTGAGTACTTCACCCTCGTCGGTAGTCCAGCTATTGCCCACCCATTTGCCAGCGCAGAACTGATCATCACGCTGAAGCAGCACACAACCGGTCTCCATCGAAATCACATCGCAGTGACTTCGTGACTGGAAGCTGTCTTCACCACTCCCGTCTGACAACATTCCATACATTGTTTGGTTCACGAGTAAGGTCTTCTTGTCAGGGCTAAGCCATCGAGGAAGGACTTCGACCCCAATATCGGTTCCGTAGAGCGGGAATGTTTTTCCATTCGCGGTAAAGGTCGCGCTCGCCGCTTCCACTGAGTGTTCGGGCCATACTTTTGCTTTCAAATGCAATGTCAGTGTGTGCCCGTCGACTCCAGTGACTCGCACTTCTTCTGCCGTAGCCCCATTCGCCAGCAACAGACTCGCGAGCAATAGTGCGGATCTAAGGCTGCCCATACTCGATCCTTTTAGCCGCAGGGCTTGTTTGCTGTAACTGTCTTTCAGTGATGCCATAAGCCTCTATGAGCCCTTCCCAGGACCCCTTCGAACCAAACGACCGATAACTATTGCTGTAGCTGTAATGCTCCAACCTTCCAGCGGTGGAGTAATACCCGCGCCACTCCGGGCAGGATCCACACCCGCCATAACCGCCGATGAACACCAGGCTGCCCTTGCTTCCTTTTACACAATCCATCTCCACTGCCACGTTACTCAGCATCTTCGTCTTCTTACCGTCAGACGTGAGCTGTGAAACCTTGTCGATATTGCGCCGCAACACTTTGCCGCCAATGTTGATCGTCTGGTCGGAGCAAACCGGGATGAGGTGGGTTTCCGCGTCATCCACCGTCACGGATCGGCAGGACGACACCATCACCACTTCAACGCCGCCACATTGCATGACATCGCGCTGGGTGTAGGCGTCCTTGGGAGCGGCGAAAGCTGGAAACGAGAGCAACAGCGAAAGGCTGCCCGCGAAAAGATACTGATTCATGGAAAATTCCCTTTTGCCGTTAACCGGCCTGTTGTCCAGCCAGGCACTTTGCGTAGCCATCGGCGAATTTAGCATCGAATGACAACTCCACCGGCTCTTCCAGTTCAGCCGAGGTATTGAGCAGAACCCGAGTGACCGGGGTGTATTTGATCCAGCCGATAGTGCCGGTGCCGTCCGTATCAAATAGCAACTGGGCTCGCACCATTTCACCGTCGTCTTCATCAATCAGCAGGTTGACCTTGTCCTTGCCGACATAGCGAAACGGGAAGTTGCTGCTCCTGACCATTTTGGTGAGATAGCCGTAGCAACTCCCGGCTTCGGCAGTTGCCGGAATGGCGTAGGTGAGGGGCAACAGAAGAAGTGCACTCAGCATGGGCCGAATGGAAAAGCGGTTCATCCAATCATCCTTAATCAAACGGCGGCGATCACAAATCCTTGAACGTCAGCAGCCGGAACTCGTTGTTCACAAACTCGAAGTAGGGGGTTCTGTAACGGCTTTCGAGCTCATTACCCTGCGCGTCTTCTTCGATATCGGCCGCAATGCCGGAAACAATGAGCAGACGGCTATCGGGCTTGTTCGACAGGCTGAAGGTATTGCCGTCGTACGCATTCGGCAGCCCCACAACAACCTCCCCCGTGCGCGCATCCAGCACTTCGCCGCAAATGGCACTGCCACCACAGCCGACTCGGTACAGGAAGTAGTGGCCGGCAAAGTTGACCTTGCGTTTGAGTGCCTGTGCACGATCCTTATCCATCCTCGGGTTGCTGTGTTCTTGCGACACCGGTTCGTGATTGATACCAGTGAACTCTGGGGTGACGGTGTAATCCTTGAAGTCCGGGTCAGCGGCGAAAGCCACGGACGCGACAATGGCCAAGAGGCCGCCGAGTAAAACTGAACATCCCTTCACGCTGTAACTCCGTTCGGTCATCGTAGGCTTACTCAAAAGCCATGCTGCGCACCGCTGTTTTGATTTCTTCAAATCCTTCGGCGCTGATCGCCAACGGTATGGCCGAGCCTGACTCCGCCGAGCCTATCAACACGCTTTCGCCACGCAGCAGGCAGAAAGCAACGCGGGTGATGTGACGTCGTGACTTGTCATGGAAACCGAAGATGAACCCCGAGGACCTCTCCCCACCTAATGCCTCAAAGGTGTATCTGTTTTTTGGCCCCGCCAGCGACGTAGGCTCCCAACCATGATCGGTCAGGGTCGCCGGGCATTTACGGTCGTTACTCTCTCGCACAAGTTGCAACTCAATCGTGTCATCAAGCGGCGGCTTCTGAGTGGTGAGCACAGAAAAGTTGTTGGTGTTTTCACACATGACACCGAACCAGGGCTGGCTCAAGTTTGTGGGCTTTTCGAAATTCCACTCATAACCCGTCGAGGTCTGAGCCTGCGATAAACGCGGGGCGCTAGAGGTTTCAGGCTGTTGTTTGGCCGCAATGAATACCAGATCAGGCGTATTGAACTGCAACCATTGATCTTTCGAGAGCGTCATTGAGAAACGACAAGGTGTCATGTCGACCGCAGCTTCGGATGGGCCTTGCGCGATCTGCGACTGACCCGACGCATTGCCCACCGAGACAACACTTGCGGCGGCATGACTGGCCTGAGCGAACGCAGCAACGCTGATCAGCAATACCCGCAGATAACGAGGTCTCACGAAACCCGGAATCGACAATTCATCAGGCACAGTTCCACTCACTTAGAATTTAACGGCAAAGAATCGCGACACATCCGCGCTCCGAGTTTCAAATGCAGTGGCTCGCCTTGATCGGCTCTGGATCTTGCGACTTCAATCGCGCCACGTTGTCGATGCTCAACCGGTGACCTTTATCAGCCGCCATTTGATAACAGGCTAACGCTCGGGACATATCCTTTGTTCCCAACTCGCCACCCTCAAAGGTAGAAGCCAGATAACTCATCGCCTCTATGGAGCCCATGTTGATTGCTCGAATGACCTGCTCTTCTGCCTGCTTGGGGTGGAGGCAAGGACCGTCGTAATCGGTGGAGTTCCCCATACAAAAAAACGAGGCATAACCCAATGCACCACTCGGCGTCTTTGACGCGGCTTTGAACAACGCCTCAACCTTGCTGGTTTCCAGCTGGGACGCCATCTGCGAAAGGCTCAGTCTTGCCGCTGACTCGCTCGCCTCTGGATCACCCGACTCTGCTGCGCAGACATAATTTTCCAGAGACGCTTCAATCAACTCCACAGTTAGACGGTACTGCTCAAGAAACCCTAGCCCTCCTAAAGCCTCGGCACGTTGTTCGCAGAAGTTCTCGGCGCGGCTCATTCCGGGTTTACGTGTTGCGACAAGATCATTCTCGCTGATCGACCAGTCTTCGACGCCCTCAAGTACCCAACATGCCTGACGTGAGAAGTTGAAGATTTTTACATTGCTGTTGCCCGCCCGCTTATCGATCACGTTGACGTGACTGTCATCGACCTCTTCAATCTCGACTCCCGGTGTCTTGCCGGGTGTGATGGCGGCCATCAGCGGGTAGGTGAAAGAAGCTCCGCTGACGCCCGAGGTCGAAGGCTCAAAGGTACTATGGTCCTTGCCTGCTACCGGCTTCAACACAAGCGACTTGACCGTCATCGCAGTGAGACGGCGCTGTGATTCACTGCTGGCGGAAAACGCTGTCAGGAACGCAGGGAATTCCTCCGAAGGACAAGCGCCGATGGCCGGCGCTGTCGAAGTGCTCTTGTCGGATGAAAGAGCAGGGACGATCTTGTCCAGATACGCCGAGCGCTCACGGCTCATTCTGGCGATACACGAGTTGACCGCGAACACATGCGCCGGCATCCCCGTCTCGATCTCGAATGCTTCCAAAGGGCAGTTAGCATCGCGCAACTTCAGCCATGCACGTTGCGATTCTTTAACCTTCGCTGCGTACTCCGCTCCCAATGCCGGATCCGCTCGATAATCAGACTCAAGCCGCGCCATCAATTGCTTGTAGCTGAGGTTCAACTGCGTATCGGCAGCCTTCTTCGCCGCCTCCGAGCAGGGCACCATTTCCAGGCTTGAGCTGACATGGCTGCAGTCATCCTGCGCGTACACCGCTGAGAGTGGCAGCAGCAAGGCCATCAGGGTAAAAACAAAACGTTTCACTGTGTTCTTCCTTGAGTCATTCAGGCTTTGCGTTTGGTGAATCGGATGACGCATTGCTTGGGTATGTTCATTTCCCAGCAGGTGCTGAGCAACGCTTTACGCTTTTTGTCGACACGCAAATTAACGAATCCATCGCCGCAGTCCGGCTGCAACTCTTCGAACGTGCCGGTTTTGACTTGGAAAATGAACACCCGGTAGTAATGGTAAGTGCCCATGCCGTCATCGAGCTGCCAGATCGCGAAATCCTGAGCGCCGTCGAAATTGAAATCGTCGAACTGCATGTGGAGTTCGTTTACGGCTTCAAAATCGACCGTCCGCGACTCGTTATGCGTTTCGCTTTTAACCGCGACGTTCAGCGTGGAGCCTTCGAGAACCAGCGTCGCTTCGACGCCCTGGGTTGGGCTGAACGTTGTGGTTTCGGCTAACACCGGCATCGTCCACAGCAGGCCGAGCAATGATGCTGCTAGAGCTTTTGATCTCATGTACTCGCCCTACTCCCAGTTGCGTCCGGACTCCAGAGAGAGATCGACGCTGGTGATATTTCCAAAGTAGTAAACCTTGCCGTTGGACTTCTTCGTATACGTCATCGAGACGATCTGCGTTCCTTGAGTCACGAGCTCGTAGGTCCCCGCAACGTTGCCGCTGCTGACTTCAGACCAGCTTGTGGTGCTCTGCCAAGGGGCATCAGCACCGAGCATTTCGTTTTGGGAATCCGTCAACACAATGGAAATTGGCTCGCTGGCTCATCTGGAAAATCAGCTGGCAGTGAAGCAGGAAGTAAAAACCGCAAGACGATTAACGGGACAGGTTCAACTAAAAATGAACCATCCCGTTCTCTCTATTGCCGCGCGCAACTTTTAATGCTTTTTGTCCTGCAAGCTAAAGTAGCTTTTAATGCTCGCCGCATCTTTATAAGCACAGACCACTTTATTTCCCGCAACCAGATCAACCCCCTCCATACAATTATCTAAAGCTGGGTCAGGTAAGTCACCACTGAAATGAAGCAAGGATACACTTCCACCTTCTCTCCTTATTGGGAGTTCCATAACCGAGTAAGCAAAACCGTCAAATGCCGAGTTAGAAATTTTTCTTTTCGTCAATACAAACATGGATTTTCCGGCTCTCACAGGGGACTTCCACTCGTAGAAAAATACAGAAACGATCTGGTCTCCCTCAATCTTCCAAACATAATTTAGAGAAGGTTTGCCGGAATTCAATGATGAGTAATATATCTCAGCATCGGCAACATGCTCTTCTTTAGCTACCGCCTTCAGACTATTTTTCAAAAAAAATACAGCGATCTTTTCTTCGCCTAAAGAAGCTACCACCGTAGGATGGAATTCACCTATTGTGGGTGCGGCATCCGCAAACACATTAGACGCTACGAAGCCAAAAGCTACAAACGAAATAAAATACCGATTAAATAGAGTTAAATATTTTTTCAACTTTATATATCCTTTTGAGGAAAAAATGGAACAGACCACGTTTTCGGGCAATTACTAAAACCGTGGTCTGCCCCCATTTCACCCTCATCACTCTGCATAATGCGTTTCTGAATGCTTTAGCAGATTTAGAAAATTTTTCCGAAACTCGTTTATATCGTCATCATCACCACATACATTTATAGAAAAAACGTGTTCCTTTCCAGCCTCAAAAGACGTGGTAAAGCAAGCTGAATCAAGAAAATAAGTTGCCTCGACACCAGACCAATTTCCTCCAGAAATCCGCTCGGCCTTTGCTAACGGTTCAGAGCCCGTACCAAACTTTAAACCATCTTTCTCTTGAACATACTCGTTAGAGACAGCATCTTCCAGTGTCATCCCCTTGCATCGAACCCTAACATTTTCAGTTCTTCCGTCCTTGTACTTGTATTTTAAAAAAGTCACACCTTCATCCGACTTCATAACTGAAAAACCGGTTACGTCATGTGACTTAATAATGCAGCCATTACTTTGTGTCACTAGACCATCTCCCGCATAGACGAGAGAGAACGAGGACAGTAGATATAGCACAAAAAATCTGATCATTGCTTTTGCCTTTTAACAAATGATGGTATTGGCGCTAAGGGCTCCCCAACTGTAGAACTAACATAGAGCAAGTCCGACAATATAGCCTGCACATGAGTAAAAGCATCTCTGCGATCAGGTAGCCCATTCATTTTCGTGGTTGTAGTTGGCTTGCCGGTATTAATATGGCGACCGACCAAATCCAGTGTCGAATTACTCAATCTATTTTCCGCACGGAGAGGAACTTTACAGGCGTGCGTCTTCCAATCATAGTCTTCGCATACTTCGACAGCCCATAAAGCGTTATCAACAACTGGATCGCTAGTCTTATTGGCGCAATTATCTGCCCACCAAAAACCTGCGCTTTCGGCCTGATCATAAGTTTCCGTCTCGACCTTATCTCTCCAGACTATATTTTGTGCAGCATTAGCCACCGACCTGCCTCGATGTTTAAAATACTTAAGGTAATTTTCCTGGTGCGTGATTTGTATAATACCCCGCCCATACCAGTCACCGTATTTTTTATCCTTACCACGACCAGTCTCGGCAAATTTTGAAAAATAACCAGACTCTGTAAGGCCATTACCTATAAACTGGCTCATACGCTGCTTTGTTACAATTAGGTATTTTCGCATCGCCTTATTGAGAGACATCTGAATATTTTCTGCTCTTTCTAAGGCCCCAGCATACTTGATTCCTGCGCGATACAATATTTTGCTCTTGTGATCTTCCGCAACAAATGACCTTGGAATGCATTGCGTTAACTCATTAACACTTAACCAAGAGCATTTCCTGAAAGCCTCAATAAACTCTTTCGGTGGAAAATGCCAATGCTTTGGTCCGATTCCCGTTAAACCAGACTCCTCCCAGAAAGCCATTGACTCTTGATGAGCCTTAAGCTTTTCGTAATCTCCTTTTGGCATCGGAGGTCCAAGCTCTGACTCCTGGAGCAGCCATCCGTAGCGAGTTTCGAAATCACTTTTACCCCACTCGCTTGGAAACTTGAAAATACATCTTTTAAGCTTCTGCTTTGAAATTTCTTTTTCAATAATCTCTTGATTATGCTTCTTAACACGATAACTCTTGCTTAAAACGTGCTCTTCCTCGGGTTTAGCAGGAGTGTGCTTTAAATCAGGAGATCTGGATGCCTCGACAATGCCTTTGGACGGAGGAAACAATGGGTCTTCATCCAGTTTCAATAACGTACGTAAATACGGCGACTGGCAATGGCTGTCTTCATCAGTATCATCGTCGACTAGCTTCCAGCCCAGCCACTGAGGAAAATCGGCATCACTAAAAATAGTGACAGTGCTACTATTTAAATTAACCCACCCGGCGCCGTCAGGAAATGCAATCTTACGCCAATGGGCAGCGCCTGCCGGAACCAATTGATCCGGTCCCAGTACACGGCCAAAACGAAGTAATTCATAACCTGCACTTGGGCAACCAGCAAATCGAGCTGCTGCCTTTTGATAGAGGTCGTACTCAAAATCTTTATCTTCTTTTTGCTCACCTATACATTCACCCTCAAGTGTATAAGTTCTAAGCAGGCACTGTCCTTGACTATAACTCATGCGCACAAACAGATCTTCTGCCGGACGGCGCACACAACTCGAAGCATTATTTGTATCAGTCCATGAACTAGGATGCTCTGCATACCCTATGACTTCTGGAGGCAAGTAAAAATACATATCACCCCAGCAACTGTCTTTTCTTCCAGGATGGGTTTGATATGACAACTCCCTCTCGGATCGGCCTATCAAATTTTTAACTTGGCTATCATCCGCGATAATTTCAAAATGAATTTTATTTCCAGCACCGTAGATCTGACCGGCCTCACCAATCGCCTCCTTGCGATAAATCTGCATTCCCTTCGTAGGGTTTTTCACCGCTAATTTTGAAAGATGCATATAAATTGAGAAAAAAACCACCTTCGAATTTGCACCCTCTCCAATTTCAGTTTCGTGCCGAAGAACAATGCAGCCATTGTCCGTCCAGCCGCTGTAATTCAGAGGGGCATCTTCACTCGTATCCACGGGTGCAGGCTCGCGGAAGTAGGCCAGCGTTCCATCCGCAATCGCGCGTACCGGCAGTGCACGTCCAGCCTCTTTGGGGGCCTTAAGGTGAGTACCGCCATGCCAATTCAAATCAAAGCTGATCGGAAAAAAGCCATCGCCTGGCTCACCGCAAAGCATCGCTCGATTCAAATACGCTTCGTCGCTCTCTCCAGCGGTTGGAGCAGGAAGAAATGGAGGGCTAATCAACATAGGTGTGGTCCATATTTAATAAATTCTTCATATCCATTGAGCGCTGGAGTCACAGCGATAACAGGTACTTGGTTTTTGGTTTCGGCTCTTCTGGCGCATTTGCAATCGCCTGATCCATCAAACTCCCCGCCTTATCCTTATCCGCCGCCCCCGGCAGCACCGGCGGTTTAATCCCGATCCCGGTGCCGCTCCCCGGCGAGCCACCCGCATTAATCTTCACCACCGGCCCAACCACCGTCACACCACCGCCATCCAGCTTGATAAAGCTCCCACCCCCAAGAATGGTCAGCTCCGTCCCCGCCTCAATAACAATCTTGTCCCCAGCCTTGAGATGAATCTCTTTCCCCACGCTGGTTAGCTGCGCCGTGCCCAGCTTCACATGCTGGTTCTGCCCAACCGTCAGGTGGTCATCCAGCTTCGCTTCAACCTTGCGGTCGGAGATCGTCGTGCGGTGTTCTTCAGCCTTGAGTTCGGTGTAGGTGTTCTTCACTACAGTGTCGTGGCGTTCATTGCCGACCCGAATCTTCTGGTCATGCTCGATGTTCTCGTCCCAATCACGCTGGGCGTGGATGTAGATCTGCTCCGCACCTTTCTTGTCTTCAATGCGCAGTTCGTTGTAACCGCCACCACCCGGGGAGCTGAGGGTTTTGAAGATGCTTCGGGTTTTGTTGGCCGGCAGGGCGTACGGCACCGGGTTTTCCTTGTGGTACAGGCAGCCGGTGACGAGGGGTTGGTCGGGGTCGCCTTCGAGGAAGGTGACGAGGACTTCCATGCCGATGCGCGGGATGCTGATCGCACCGTAGCGGTCGCCGGCCCAGGAGCTGGAGACGCGTAGCCAGCAGCTGGTTTTGTCGTCGGCCAGGCCTTCGCGGTCCCAGTGGAATTGCACTTTGATGCGGCCGTATTGGTCGCAGTGGATTTCTTCGCCTTTGGGGCCGGTGACCATGGCGGTCTGGCTGCCGAGCACGCGCGGTTTCGGGTGTTCGAGGGCTGGGCGGTAGAACACGTCCCACGGGGTGGCGAGGAAGGTGTTGCGGTAGCCTTGGTGGAAGTCGTCCTTGTTGTCGGTGGTGTCGCTGGTCACGCCTTCTTCGAGGACTTGCGGTTGTTTGCCTTCGTGGAAGATTTCGGTGAGCAGCCACAGGTCGTTCCACTCGCTACGCGGGTGGTCGGACATGGCCATGAAGTGGCCGCTGACCAGCTTGGTCTGGTCGCCGCGACCTTCGGCCTGGCGGTAGTCGGCGCGGTGGCGTTCGAGGGCGCGCTGGCTGAGGAACTTGCCTCGCGCACGGTCGATGAAGCGGCCCGGGTAGTCGTAGTCTTCGAGATCCGGTTCAGTGCTCTCGCCGTCAGGCTTATACGCGGCCTCCATTTGCAGGCGCGGTTTTTCGAAGTCGTAGTCGCGGCGCGTGGTGCGGCTGGTGCGGGTTTCCAGACGCAGTTTGAAGCCTTTGATCACCGGCTCTTCGGCGACCATGCCGCTGCCTTGCACGTACGCGGTCGGCTGGCCGAGGTCGGGGAACACGGTCTGGTCGTCGCCGAACACCAGCAGGTGAGCCTTTTCGCTGTGCTGGAAGTGGTAGTGAATACCCTCCTCTTCACACAGGCGCTGGACGAAGTGCAAATCGGTTTCGTCGTACTGTACGCAGTAGTCACGATCCGGGCACGGCTGGCTCAGCTGGAAGCTGTAGGCGTTGCCCTTGATCCCGTGTTCGTCGAGGATCAGCGCGATGATTTTCGGCGCCGACATCTGCTGGTAAATGCGCTGGTTGGTGCGGTGATGCAGGTATTGCAGCTGCGGCACCAGCGAGACCTTGTAGCGGGTCAGGCGCTTGCCGGCATCGCCTTGGGCGACGCGGTAGATCTGGCCGTGAATGCCTGACCCTTGTGGATCGAACGCCAGAAACGCCTGCTTGTGCAGGAGCTTTTCCAGGTCCAGATCGGGGTTTTCGCTGACCAGTTCGAGGTCGAAACGAAACGGCTGGCTGATGCCTTCGGTGCCGGTGAACGACAGCACTTGCAGGTCGCCCACGTAGTCTTCGACCTTGAGGCTGAAGTGGGTTTCGTTAGCTGGGTTGAACATAAAGCGCTCCCTGTTCGAATGTCGTCCGTTACGCCCGAAGTCGCAACCGTTGCAGCCAGGACGAAGTGGCGCCCAAGGCGTCACGCAATTGGTCGGCAGTGATGGTGCGTTCTGCCGCATTGAAGCTCAGCGCAGTTCGCAACGCTGGCCAGCCGTGTTTCGGTAAGTTCGCCGGGGCTTGCAGCTCGCGCTCCAGGTGCTCGTCGCGGGCCTGGGTCGAGGGCAAGCGGCGGAACGGGTGTTTGCCGCTCGCCAGTTCATAGATCACGCAAGCCACGCCGTACACGTCCGCGCTGGCCGACAACGGTTGGCCCTCAAGCAGTTCGGGGGCGGCGTAGCCCGGAGTCCAGGCGTTGAAACGCTCGCGGCTCAGGTGCGGCAGGCCGGGCAGTACGCCCTCGTCTGCCTGGCCGAGACCGAAGTCGAACAGGCGCAGGCCGTCTTCGCTGAGCATGACGTTGCTCGGCTTCATGTCACCGTGCAGCACGCCGCGACGGTGGGCGTAGGCCAGCGTATCGAGCAGCGGCAACGCGATGTCGCGCGTTTCTTTCCACGGCAGGCCCAGGGGCCGCTCGCAGAGCAATTTGTCCAGGGTCAGGCCACGCATGTATTCCATGGTGATGAAGGCCCGCTGGCAGTCGGTGTCGACTTCAAAGGTGTGTGCACGCACGACGTTGTCGTGGCGCAGGCGCCGGGTCAGGGCGAACTCGCTGTAGAGCAAGGCACTGGCGTCCGGCGATTCGGCAAATTCTTCGCTGAGGATTTTCAGCGCAATGTAAGGGTCGGGATCGCCGAACTGCTCGTGCAGCAGATCTCGCGCCCTGTAAACCGCACCCATGCCGCCCGCCCCGAGCAGACGCTCGAGGTGGTAGCGGCCGGCGAGTACGTCCGGCAATGCACCGATGCTGGCCTTGGTCGGCGCCAGCAACGGCTCGGCGTTGTTTGCCTTGGCGAAGGCGAAGTAGGTCAGGTTGCTGGCCTGCTCTTCGCTCATCAGCAAGTCATCGACTGAGGATTCGATTTCAGTCATTGGCGGATCACCACGGCAGTCAGGTTGTCCCGGGCGGCGCCACGCAGGGCGCCGTCGAACAGACGTTCCAGCGCCACGTGCGGCGCGCTGAGGCTGAGGGCGCAGCCGAGGGCATCGCTGCTCAGTCCTTGGTACAAACCATCGCTGCACAGCAAAAACGCATCGCCCGGATAGACCTCGAGTTCGAGGACATCCAGGGTCAGCTGTTCGGCCGCACCGACGGCTCGGGTCAAGGCCTGAGCCGCCGGGTGCGCTGCCGCCTGTTCGACGCTCATCTGTTGCTCGTCGATCAGTTGCTGCTGCAGCGAATGATCCTTGGACAGCTGATACAGCCGCTGCCCACGCCACAGGTAACAACGGCTGTCGCCGGCCCAGATGCAGGCCGCGCGATTGCCTTCCACCAGCAGCGCCACGACGGTGCTGCCCATGATGCTGTCGTGGCGCCCGGCGGTGACCGTCAACTCTTGCCCCAAGCGCCGGTTCAGCCAGTGCAGGCACTGGCGGATGGCTTTGAGGCGTTCGTCGAAGTCCTCGTACTGCGGCAGTTCAGCCAGGCTGGCGACGATCAACTGGCTGGCGATGTCGCCACCCTGATGACCGCCCATGCCGTCCGCGACCACCCACAGCCCCTGCTGTGGCGAGTCGAGGAAGGCATCTTCGTTGCGCGACCGCACCTTGCCCGGGTCGGTTCGCGCCGCGCTGCGCCAGGGACTGGCCACCAGCATCAGAGCTGCACCGGCATACGGAAGGTGCGCAGCACGCCCATGTCGAACGGGTTCGGCGTGCGCTGGCTGGTCAGCAGGTAGTTGGCGCGCAGGCCACCCACGTCGGCTTTCAGCACCAGCACGTCGCGTCCGGTCAGGTACTCGGTCTGCATCAGGTCGAACAGACGGAACAGCGACCATGGGCCGGAGTTCTTCTCGATGCCGATCGGCCGCCCGGCCATCTTGTCCATCACCAGACTGGTGCGACCGTCTTCAGCATCGGTCGGCCACTTGAACGTCATCGGCAGGATCGGACCGTGGCGGTACTCCATGGTTTTGTCGCCGAACTTGAACTCGGAACGGCTCACCGCCGGGTCGAGAGTGTACGGCTCCAGTTTGAACTGTACGGTCGGCTCGGCCGGGTTGATCGAGAAGAAGCTCTGACGAATCGTCAGGGCTGCCGCCATCTGGTCGAGATACATCTTCGATACCGGCAGGCTGTGACCGTCGACGCTGCGCATCCGGTAGTTGCCCGGATCACCGCTGACGAACGGACGCATGTAGCTGTCGAAGAAGCGGTCGACAGTGCCTTGAGCCCGGAAGAACTCGCGGAAGTCGCTGATCGCCACGTCGCTGGTGCTGCTGGCACTGAACGGATAACGCTTGCTGATGGTTTTGCCATACACGCTGTACAGCTCGTTCTGATAACGGCCGTTCAGGTATTGGTAAGCATCGTTGAGCACCAGACGCCACGAGTCTTCAGCCAGCACGTTGAACCACACGCTCAGCGGACGCGGCAGGCGACCCGAGGCAGCACGCAGGTTGGTCAGCGCATCACGCTGGCCGCTCATGCGGGTTTTCGCCATTTCGAACGCGGCTTGTTCCGGCGTGCTGGAACGGGCCAGACCGGACAGTTGCAGTTGCAGGTCGTTGAGCGCGCTGATGGCCGGGGTCAGGTCAGCGGCCGGGCCGTTGTTGTCATCGAGCAAACGGTGCAGCGGCTCGAAGCGCCGTTGCAGCGACTTCTTCGCGGTGTCCGGCAGGCTTTTCGCCACGGCCATCGCCGAAGCCTTGTCGGCGACAGCCGAGGCCAGTTTGCCGACCTTGCCCAGTTTGCCCTTCTGCCCGGCCAGTGCATCGGCGGCATCACCGGCTTCGTCCACCGGATCGGCAGCGGCCGGGAAGCGCGTGTTTTCACGTACTTCAGTGAGCAATGCCAGCACCGGCGAGTTGGCCGACGTCAGGCCCGCCAGTTGCTCGGCGCCTTCACCGGCGTCGCTGATCGGCGGCAAGGCCACCTGGCCAACGGCTTCGCTCCAGTAGTTGGCGTAGTCGCGGAAGTACAGTTGCTCCAGCTCGACCATCAGGCGACGCAAGTCCATGTCGCTGATGCCCGCGCCTTCACCCAGCACCCAGTTGTCACGCAGGATGTCGGTGACCAGCGCCGAACCCTGCACCGAGAAGTACTGCTGATAACCCTGCTGGGTGTAGAACCCCGGGATCACGTATTCGGTACCGATGAACAGCGAGCCTTGCGGGCCGAGGTGCTGGCTGAAACGGTATTCCGGCAGGTTGCGCGCCTGCTCGCGGAGCATGCGGTAGACCACGGTGGCCAGCGATTCGGCGCGCAGCACCTGACGTGCCTGAGTCACCAGTTGATCGTTCAGCGGGTAGATGAACGGCTGCTTCAGCAGGCGCTCAAGGTGAGTGTTCAGACCGTTCTGCACCGCAGTGTTGCCGGTGTAGCGCTGCGACCAGTCAGTGGCGACCCAGTCCTTGAGCCACACGGCGTCACGACGGTCTTTCATGTTCAGCATCAGGTACGCACGCAGGCTGTTGAGCAGCTTGTCGCGGTCCTTCATGTTGGCGCGGATCTGCCCTTCGAGCATCGTCGCGACCCGTGGCAGCAATTGCGCCTCGAGCTCATGCTCGTAGGCTTGCCTGACCACCGGATTGACGTCTTCGCCTTGATACAGACCGCCACGCTCGTGGTACGAGACGTCGCCCTTCTTCGGGAACACCTGAGTCGCGGCGTAGCTGGTGTCGAGGGTTTTCAGCACGCCCATCGCGTCATCACGCGGGCTCAGCGCCGAACGCTGCTGAGTCCAGTTCTGCGCCAGCGTGCGCAGGTTTTCCAGACGCTCATAGTTGGCCGAGAAACCACCGGCCCAAAGCATGCCGAACAGCGCCAGTGCCGCCAGTGCGCCAACGTACAACGCACGCTGGCCCCAATGGATGCGGCTGCGCTCGCGCTTGTCGAGGCCGGCCAGATCCGACTCGGGGAAAATCACCCGGCTGAACAGATGATGGATGAAGCGCGAACGGCCACTGCGCAGAGTCGGCAGCACGCCGGCACTCATGCCGAGGCTGGCGCCGATGCCGGCGGTGGTCGCGTCCATTTCCTGGGTCAGGTGCGGCGCACTGGTCAGGTAGAAACCCCGCAGCAGCGACGCGCGCTGGTAGCGGTTGCCAGTGAACGCCATGTCGACGAACAGGCACAGGCGCTCGCCGATCTGCCCCAGTTGATGCGGGAAGTCGAGGATGCGGCCACGGCGCTGGGTATCGCGTTCCGAGTGCATGCGCATGATCACCTGATTGTTCAGGCGCCGCAGCAACTCTTCGAACTCGCCGCGCAGTACCGCGACGTCGGTGCCGACCTGATCCTTGCGGAAACTGGTGCCCAGCACCTGATCGCTTTCTTCGCGGGTCAGTTGATCGAAGAACTCGTCGAAACCGAGCAGCTTGTCGGCCTTGCTCAGCACCAGATACACCGGCACATCGACGTGCAGTTTCTGATAGACGTCTTGCAGACGACCGCGCACCTGACGCGCCAGGGTGTCGATGTCCTGCTCGCTGCCACCGATCAGGGACTCCACCGGAATAGTCACTAGCACACCGTTCAACGGACGCCCGCGACGACGCTTGCGCAGCAGTTCGAGCAAGGTGGTCCAGGCACTGCCGTCGACTTCGGCGTCCGGCTGGGTGGTGTAACGTCCGGCGGTGTCGATCAGCACGCCGTGGTCGGCGAAGTACCAGTCGCAATGCCGGGTGCCGAGGGTGTCGCGGGTCAGCTTGCGGTCGATCTTGTTGATCGGGAATTCCAGCCCGGAGAAGTCCAGCAGGCTGGTCTTGCCGGAGGCCTGCGGACCAATCAGCAGGTACCACGGCAAATCGTTGCGCCAGCGCTCGCTGCGGCCGCGATACAGGCTCGAAGTCTTCAGGGTTTTCAGCGCGTCCTTGAAGCGCGCCTTCAACTCTTTCTGCTCTTCTTCGATCAGTTCGTCGCGACGGATGCGATCCTGGCCGTCTTCGGTTTCTTCGACGGCTTTCTTGCGGATGCCCGCGCGCCAGCTGACGAAGACCATGGTCAGGCCCCAGATCAGGAACAGGACGCTGATGGTCAGCAAGCGAGAGGTCGAGCTCTCCCAGAACTTGTAGTCATCCACCGCCAACAACGGGCCGACGAACCACACCAGCAGCGCCACGAACAGCACCAGCAGCAGAGTCCAGACCCAGGTCTGGCGCAGGAAGGCGCCGACTTTCTTGAAAAACTTTTTCATCACACGTCCCTGTTTACGGCTGCGACTGCGGTTGCACCGCGGCCGGATCAAGCGGCTGATAAGGTTGCAGAACGGTGTCGCGCTGCTCGCCCAGGACCCAGGCGAAGCCCGAATACATCACCACCAGGCAGACCACCGTGAACAGCACCACCATCCACGCCGGCACGATGCGCACCAGGTTGCGGCGCTGGTCGTTGAGGCCTTCCCAGTGCGGCGACAATTCACGCGGCACGTCGCCACGCAACTGACGGATCTGCCGGTACAGGGCGTCGCGGATGCCCTCAAGCTCAAGCATGCCACGCGCCTGCACGCGGTACTTGCCCTCGAAACCGAGGGACAGGCACAGGTACATCAGCTCGAGCATCGGCAGGTGCTTGACCGGATTCTTCGACAGCCGATCGAGCAGCTGAAAGAACTTCTCGCCACCGAAGGTCTCGTTGTGGAAGCTGCTGAGCAGGCTCATCTGTGACCACTCGCTTTCGTTGCCCCACGGCGTGGTCACCACAGCTTCGTCGACCACGGTGCAGAGCACGTAACGCGCGGCCATCACCTGACTGCTTTCAGCGCCGTTGTGCAACGCGCGCACTTCAAACAGCTTGAGCCCGGCGGTCAGGCGCTCGTTGAGCGCGTAGAGGTCTTCGCGGGTTTCGCTGTGCTTGAGGCGCACCACTTCCGAGAGCAGTTCGGACGACGCTGCCACCAGCGAATTCAGGCTGATGTTGAACGCTTCCGCCGGGCGCAGGCGCGCGGCGTAGATCATCCGTTCTTCCAGTTGCTCGAAGCGCGGCGGCGCGGCGAAGTCGGTCAGCGGACTGGCTGCCGGTCCGTGGCCCTGACGATCGAGCAGGACGGTTTTGTCGTCCTGGTTGTAATCCGTTTCCTTGATCATGGCGGTCAGTTCCTGATGGCCCAGAATTTCAGTTCAAGCTCGGCGAATTCGCCGGACACGTGGAACGCGAAGCCGCCGGAGCGCTCGAGTTGCGCCAGGTCTTCGGAACTGAGTTCGAGGATGAAGTAGGTTTTGTTCGAGTGGAACGCGATCTGCCGCGGGGCCACCGGCAACGGTTTGACCTTGATCCCCGGCAAGTGCAGGTTGACCAGTTGGCGGATACGCTCCACCGGGCCGACCTTGAGGTGCGCCGGCAAGCGATGGCGCAGTTCTTCGGAGTCGCAGTTGGCGCTCGCCGCCAGCACGAACGACGCCGAGCCGAGCAGTTTGTGGTCGTGCAACGGCGACACGATGATCCCGTACTGACGCGCCTGCAGAATCAGTTCGATGGCGTGCTGTTCCAGCACCATCGACAGCACCTGACGAATCGCTTCCATCAGTTTGCGGAAGCTTGCACCCTGATCGGCGTGGGAATAGCGGCTGTCCAGACGCGGGCGTTTGCTGTCGCTGGAGAAGGTCGCCAGATCGCCGAGCATGGTCAGCAGCGTGCGATACAACTCTTCCGGATGCACCTGCTCCAGACCGAGGTAGTGGCGCAGCAGCAGTTCAGTACGGTTGATCAGTTGCAGCATCATGAAGTCGCCGACTTCCGCACCACCGACCTTGCCGTTGGAGCGGATCCGCTCGGCAATCGTGTCGCCCCGGTGGTTGAGCATGCTGATGACTTCTTTCAGGCACGACAGCAGATAGCTGGACGCGTGGGCCTGGATGTAGGTCGGCACGAAATCCGGGTCGAGGCTGATCACGCCGTCCGGCGTGGTGTCGAGCACGTCGCAGATCTTCAACTTCACGTAGGCCTGATCGCTCTGCTGCTCGCCGAGCAACAGTTTGAAGTCCGGGCGACCACAGCTGACCTGGCTGGCGGAATCATCGCCAGCGTTGGAGTCGGCCACTTCGGCGTCGTACGCGGTGTAACGCGCGAGCACGTCGGACTGCTCCGGACGGCGCGCTTCGATGTGGTTCCCGGTGACCAGCGGCAGCGCCAGGTAAATCGGCGTGTTACCGGTGTTCGGCGGCACGTCCAGCGCCAGCGGCTCGGTGTTGCCGCCGAGTTCGAACAGGCTGCCATCCGGCAGGATCCCCGAGGCGGCACTGATCACCAGTTTGCCCATGTTGAGGAACTGCAGGTCGATCTCCAGATTGAGGAAACCCCAGGTGTAACCACCCAGCAACTGGGTGCGGGTTTTCATCTGGTGATCGTAATAGCGATCGTTGTGCTGGAAGTGCTGCGGCCGCAGCAGCATGCCTTCCTGCCAAATGACTTTATGGGTATTCATCTTCAGTCATCCGCCTTGGCGAGCGCTTCATGGGTGTTGCGGATCCCGGCCTGATCCAGGGTCAGATCGGCCTCGGTCAGCTCCAGTGGGGTGACCTGAACGGTGTAGCGCCACTTGGTTTCCGGCAGATCGCGGTACGCAGCGAGAACGCCGACGTAGCGGCTGCCCTCCTCCACGCTGAGTTTCATTTCCACGGTTTCACCCGGGCGCAGTTCGAGTTCTTCGCTGGCCACCAGATCCGGGTTGAGGGATTCCTTGGCGCGCTCGTAGAGGCTGAAGAAATCAGCGTTCTCGAAGGTCACCGGGTGCTTGAGTTCGAACAGACGCACCACGATCGGCGAAGGACGGCCGTTGAGGTCCGGGTTGAGCTGATCACTGCCGGTCAGCTTCAGGTTGATCTTGGTCACTTTCGAGTACGGCGACAGCGACGAGCAACCGGCGAGCAGCACCAGCACGGTGAGCGCAGTCAGCGTCTTGAAAAAAGCGGTCGAGCGGCGAGACATGCGCATCATCCTTGGTGGTCGGTGTGTAGGGTAGAAATCAGGCGGATCTGTTCTTCGTAGGCCTGGGCGAAATCGCGGGCCAGCAGACGCTCGCTCCAGTCATCGTCCTGACGCAGGGCCTGGTGGTAACGGCCGAACGCTCTCCAGCGTCCGCCCGAAGTGGCGATCAACGGCTTGTTGTCGCGCTCGAAACGCAGGGTCAGTTGCTCCGGCGAGAAGTGCTCGAGGGTGCCGCGTACGGCGGCGCGGCTGGCGGTCAGCAAGGCCACCTGATGCGCCTGCAGATCGCGGAACGCGCGGGAAATCGCCTGCTCGGCCGGCAGGTGCCCGGGCTTGTGCGGCTGCAACAGAATCTCCAGCGCTTCGCTCGGATCAACCGCGAATTTCAGCGGGTTCTTGTTGGTCCCTTGCACAGTGGTCTGGGCCAGACGCAGTTCGTTTTTCAGCTCCGAACGGGTGCGCAGGCTCTGCTGCAGTCCGCCGATGCTCTGGCGCAGCAGCCGCGCGGCGTTCAGCGCCAGGGCTTCGCGGGCGTCGTGATCAAGGCCTTTGAGATCCACACCCAGCGCCGCACCGAAGTGCTCCCAGAAACCCTCGCTCTGACGCTCGACGGCTTTCGGGGCCGGAGCAGGCTCGGGTTCAACCGGGGCGACCAGCTCGGGCACCATCAGGCTTTCCATGTCGATGCGTGCATAGTCGGCACGCTGACGGGAGTCCTCGGGCTTGGCGGTCGGCGCCAACAGTTCGTCGATTTCCGAATAGACGCGCTCTTGCTGTTCGATCGCGTTCAGCGGATCGAGGTCGAGGAAGGCGTCGTCCGGAATGATGCTGCCGGCGGCAAGCGGACGGCCGACTTCACCGTCGAAGGTCGCCGGGTCACGCACCAGCCGTGCACGAATCTCGAAGTCGCCGAGCACGTAGGTGCTGCCGTGCTCGATGCGCACCGGTTCGCCCTTGTGCAGGCGAGCGCCGCTGCCGCCGTCCTGAACCCCGTTGCTGCTGGTGTCGGTGAGGAAAAACGTGCCTTCGCGGTAGCTGACAATCGCGTGGTGATTGGACAGATGACGCTTGCGGTCAGGAATGATCCAGTCGCAGTCCTCGCCCCGCCCGATCACGCCGCCGGCCTGTTTGAAGGTCTTCTGGCACAGCTCGGTGGGCACGAACTGCTTGGTGTTCAGCATTTCGAAAACCAATTCCATGTTTGATGCTCCTTGCGGTCACTTGCCGCGATTGACCGCTTGCGGATCACCCAACGGGCGATAGTCGTTGTCGTTGAATTTGTAATTGCCGCTGCAGCCGCCGAGGCCGCATAGAACGACGAGGGTCAGCAGGACAGCGTGCCAGTGACGAACAGACATCAGAGGGTCTCCAGGGGTAGACAAAGCACAAAGCGCCGACCCTTGCGGGCGGCGCTGAAATTAATTCTTTGGGCGGTCTCGAAGGCTCTGCATCGGGGCCTTGAGCCAGACCAGCGAGGCGTACGCACCTCCTGTGGCAAGTGAGCAATTTGTGGTGAGGGAGCTTGCTCCCGCCGGGGTGCGCAGCAGCCCCAAAACCAGACACTGCGGTGCCACAGGGAAACCGAGCTCATCGGGTTGCGACTGCTGCGCAGCCGAGCGGGAGCAAGCTCCCTCGCCACAGGGGAATATTCCGATCCAGAGCACTTCTTCAGGTCAACCATCGAAGTCACCCAAATTGATATTCAACCGCCCGAGGCGGTACAGCAGGGTGCGGCGCGGCAAGCCCAGTTCGCGGGCAGCGAGGGTCTGGTTGCCGTCGTTCTTGCGCAGGCAATCGAGCAACAACGTGCGTTCGACCTTTTCCAGACGTTCGCGCAGATTCAGGCCGCTATGGTCTTCGGGCATCGGCTCCATGCGCAGGGAGAAATGCTCGGCCAGCAACTCGCCGCCCTCGCACAACAGCACCGCGCGTTCGACCAGTGCCTTGAGTTCGCGCACGTTGCCGGGGAAGGTGTAGCCGGACAGGTGCTCCAGCGCCGCGCTCGACCAGCGCACCGGGTCGCGCTGCAAATACGCGCAGGTCTTGTCGGCAAAGTGCTGAGCCAGTTCGAGGATGTCGCCTTCGCGCTGACGCAGGGCCGGCAGCTCGATCGGGAACTGCGCGAGGCGGTAATACAGGTCCTCGCGGAATTTGCCTTCGCTGACCAGCGTCGACAGATCGCGGTGCGTCGCGGCAATGATGCGCACGTCGATCTTGTGCGTGTCGTTGGAGCCCAGCGGGCGAATTTCGCCTTCCTGCAACACGCGCAGAATCTTCGCCTGCAACGACAGCGGCATGTCGCCGATTTCGTCGAGCAACAACGTGCCGCCGTTGGCCGCATCGAACAGCCCCGCGCGGTCACGATCAGCGCCGGTGAAGGCGCCTTTGCGATAGCCGAACAGCTCGCTTTCCAGCAGGTTTTCCGGGACGGCCGCGCAGTTCTGCACGATGAACGCCTGAGAGCGACGCGGGCCGCAATCGTGAATCGCCCGGGCGACGACTTCCTTGCCGGTCCCGGTTTCGCCGCGCAATAGCACGGTGTACGGGCTGTGCAGGACTTTGCTGATCAGCGAGTGGGTCTGGCGCATGGCGGCGCTTTTGCCGATCAAGCCATAACCACTGATGCTCGGCACACTGCGCGCCACCGTGGCCGACTCGGCCAGCGGCTGGCGCAGACGCTGCAGCAAGTGCAATTGACCGAGCACGAACGAGCCGAGCTGACCGAGCGAATCGGCAAAGCCTTGCAAGTCCACACGGCGACGGCTGGCGCACAGCAACAAGCCTTCGACCGCTTTGTGCTGATTGACCAGCGGCACGCACAGCAGCGATTGCCACGGTGTCGCCGCAGCCGGCAGAAAACTGGTCTCGTGCAGGCTGCCGCTCAGGTCGTCAAGGCACACCACGCGGTTCTGACACAGGGCAAACTGCAGCAGCTGCTCACCGTTGTAGTCCGCCGGGAGGCTGGTGGCGGCGCGCGGTTGCAGCGCGCCGTCGAGGCATTCGGCGTTCATCCCCAGACAGGTGTGGGTGGCGTCGAGCAGGTACAGCTGCGTCAGTTCACAGCCGCTCAACTCGGCCAACCCGCGCACGAAGTCACCCAGCAGCGCAGCACCGTCCGCCGCGCGCGACAGGCTGGCGAACTGCGCCAGCAAGGCTTCGGCATAGACCAGAGGCTGCGGCACTTGAGTGAACATCACACCCACCTCAGGCGAACTCGCACGTCACGCTGGCGTTGCCGTCGAGCGTGGCATGCACACGCTTGAGGCTTTCACCGGTGGCCATTGCATCGAGCAAGCGGTCAGCTACCAACGGCAGCACGTGCTGATCGAGCAGATGGTCGATCAGACGCGCGCCGCTTTCGCTTTGCGTGCAGCGCTCGGACAGATGATCGACGAGGTTCTGGCACCAGCTGAAATCCAGCTGACGGCGATTGAGGCGCTCGCCGAGACGACCGAGTTTGATCTCGATCAGCTCGCGCAATACCGGGCCGCCGACCGGGTAGTACGGCACCACTTTCATCCGCGCCAGCAGCGCCGGTTTGAAGTGTTTGCTCAGCACCGGGCGAATGGTCTCTTCGAGCAGCTCGGCGGTCGGGCGGGCGCCGTCTTCGCAGAGGTCGCTGATCTTGTCGCTACCAAGGTTCGAGGTCATCAGGATCAAGGTGTTGCGGAAGTCGATCTCGCGACCTTCGCCGTCGTTGGCCACACCTTTGTCGAAGATTTGGTAGAACAGGTTGAGCACGTCCGGATCGGCCTTCTCGACTTCATCGAGCAGAACCACCGAGTACGGCTTCTGGCGCACCGCTTCGGTGAGCATGCCGCCCTCGCCGTAACCGACGTAGCCCGGTGGCGCACCGATCAGACGCGAGACGGTGTGCTTCTCCTGGAATTCGGACATGTTGATGGTGGTGATGAAACGGTCGCCGCCGTACAGCAGGTCAGCCAGAGCCAGCGCGGTTTCGGTCTTGCCGACGCCGCTCGGGCCGACCAGCAGGAACACGCCGACCGGCGCATCCGGTTTGTTCAGGCCGGCAGCAGTGGCGCGCATCGACCGATCCAGCGCGTGCACGGCTTGTTCCTGACCCCGGATGCGCGTGCGCAGATCGGTAGCGAAGCTGGCGACCTTGGCGTTGTGTTCGCGGGCCAGTTGCGCCAGCGGCACGCCGGTCCAGGCACTGATCACTTCGGCCACCAGACGCGGGCAGACTTCGAAGCTGACCAGACGCTCTTTGACTTGAGCCGCGGTCAGGGCGCTGTGGGTTTCGTTGAGCTGGGCTTCCAGCGCTTCGACGCTCTGGCCTTCCTCGACCTCGGCGGCGATGGTTTCGATCACCGTGCCTTCGGCGTCTTCTTCAACGCTGACGGTCGGCTCGACAGCGGCAGCTTCGCGGGCCTTGGCCAGTTGCTGACGCAGTTCCAGCAGGCGCTCGGCCAGTTGCTTCTGTTCGGTCCACAGACTTTCCAGCGCGACCCTTTCGCTTTCGGCTTCGTCGAGCCGCGCTTCCAGTGCATCCAACGCTTCGTGGTCGATCAACAGACCAGCCTCGGCATCGCGACGCAGAGCCTGACGCTGGCGACCACCCTCAGCCAGTTCGCCACGCAGGCGTTCGAGGCTTTCCGGGGCGGCGGCGAGGCTGATGCGCACACGGGCACACGCGGTGTCGAGGACGTCGACGGCTTTGTCCGGCAACTGCCGACCGGCCAGATAGCGGGCGGACAGCTCGGCAGCAGAGACCACCGCGTCATCGCGCAGGTAGATGCCGTGGCTCTTCTCGTAGACCTGCGCCAGACCACGGAGAATGGTCACCGCTTCGCTGACGGTCGGTTCGTGCAACTGCACCGGTTGGAAACGACGGGCCAGCGCCGGGTCTTTCTCGAAGTATTTCTTGTACTCGGCCCAAGTGGTGGCGGCGATGGTGCGCAGTTCACCACGGGCCAGCGCCGGTTTCAGCAGGTTGGCCGCGTCGGAACCGCCGGCGTTGCCGCCCGCGCCGATCAGGGTGTGGGCTTCGTCGATGAACAGGATGATCGGTTTTGGCGAGGCTTTGACCTCGTCGATCACGCCTTTGAGACGCCGCTCGAATTCACCTTTAACGCTGGCACCGGCCTGCAGCAGGCCCATGTCCAGCGACAGCAGCTCGACGCCCTTGAGCACCTGCGGCACTTCACCGGCAGCGATGCGCGAGGCCAGGCCTTCGACGATGGCGGTCTTACCGACACCGGCCTCACCGACCACGATCGGGTTGTTCTTGCGGCGACGGGCAAGGATGTCGACCATCTGCCGGATCGCGCCATCGCGGCACAGCACCGGGTCGAGTTTGCCGTCGCGCGCCTGTTGCGTCAGGTTGTGGGTGAAGCGCTGCAGCAGCGATTCGCCCTGCGCCGCCGGCTTGCCGCTGGCGGCCGGTTGCTCCTGTTGCGACAGGGCAAATTCCTTCAGGCGATCAATGTTCAACTTGGCGAGCAGCGGCTGGTAACGGCTGCCGGCGTAGCGCATCGGGTTACGCAGCAGCGCGAGGATCAGTGCGGCGTCTTCGACCTGGGTCTGGCCCAGTTCAAGGTTGGCCACCAGCAGCGCGTCTTGCAGCCACTGCACCAGTTCCGGGGCGAACACCGGGTTGCGCGAGGCACTGTGCTCAACGCGAGATTGCAGTGCGGCGCTCAGTTCACCAGCGTCGACGTCTGCATCCTGCAAGGCGCGCGAGAGCAAGCCGTTCGGACGTTCCAGCAAACCCAGCAACAGGTCTTCGACGAGGATCTTGCTGCCGCCACGGGCCACGCAACGTTCGGCCGAACGTTCCAGGTCACGACGGGTTTCGGCGTCCAGCGCCTGGATGAGTTGTTGCAGGTCTACGTTGATCATGGCTCACGTCCTTAATGAATTTTGCTGCCCAGAGTGACCACGCCGTCTGCTTTTTCGCAGCCCAGCCAACTGGTCCATCCCAGGCGACAGTCGTTCTTCTCACCAATGCGCAGTTCGCGGATTTCTTCCGGGCGCAGCACCAGGCGAATGTCGTAATCGAGCGGGTCACGCAGGGTGAACCGCACCAGCGCGCACAGCGGCTGGTAACCGAAACCGATCGGCAGGAATTCGTGGAATCGCTCCCAGTCAAGTTCGGTGATGTGAATGCGGAATTTGCCGCTGCGGTCGCGCACCTGCTCGCCCAGCACCAGGTCTTCACCGAGCAGGCTGTTGGCGCGACCGAGGCGGTTGCGCTGCTCGTCGAGGATCTCCACGCGGCGCTCGATGCACTGCTCGATGACCAGGTCTTCGTGCTTGAAGTAGTAACGCAGCACGGCTTCGATCAGCGCCGCCGAGTGCGCGCGCAAGCTGAGCAAACCGAGGTATGGCAGCAGGCGCTTCCAGTTCAGTTCCTTGGCCTTGCGGATCTCGTCGCCACCCAGACCGATCAGCGCGAACAGCTGCGACGAAAACGGGTCGATCGCGCCACTCTGGAAGCTGGCGCGATAACGGTACTTGCGCCAGATCGGCAGCATCAGCCGTTGCAGGCGATGGTGGAACAGGTCGAGGAAGTTGCGCGTCGGGTTGCCGTCCTCGCTGTCGCCCAGCGCCTGCTCGCCGTAGAACGCCGGCAGCGGCGAACCGGAGCCGACCAGGCCGATCAGGTTGAAACGCATGCGCGCGCGCATCTGCCCGTGCTCTTCGAAAAACTCCACGCGATCGACGTCGCTGCGCGGAAAGCCCAGGCTCGGGTTGGCCTGAAACTCCACCTGGTCGTACAGATCGTCTTCGCTCAGGTACGGGTGCGCCTCGCGCAGCCGGTCGATCACCAGCAGCACGGCCTGAAACAGCGAGTACTCGCGTATTACCTTGGTCAGCCCGCTTAAAGCAGGGGCTGCAGGCCCATACGTGGTGTCCATTGGTACACCTCTCCCTGTGTGCTTTTTACCCGCAGCTCGTGGTACGAATTGAGACTGGCGTAAAGCGCGAAAAACTCGTTAAGAACCGAGGCAAAAACGAACAGGTCGCCTTCGCCGATATACCCTTCCGGGTCGATGGTCAGTTCGGTGCGCAGACCGCGCACCGGCAAGCCACGGTGCAGCCGGTCGACGTGGTGGTGCTTGATGTGTTTGAGGCCGCCGAGCAGGCGTTTGCTGACCTTCTCCGCGTGCTGGTCGTAATAGCGCGGCAGGTCGTAGGTTTCGAGAATCACCTTCAACGCGTTGACGTCGGCCAGCGACAGATAGTTGAGCGACATGTTGCTGATCAGCTTCCACAGGAAGTCACGGTTCAGCGGCGGCGCAAAGCTCGACGTGGCCGGGGTGATGTTGCGGAAACTGAGGAACTCCGGGGTCTCTTCACAGGCCATGCAGATGTCGCCGAGCTTGAGCTTGCGCGGCAGGTTCTGGTTGGTGCACATCAACTCGATCGACAGGGTTTCGTGGGCTTCGGTGTGGCGGATGCCGAAGCTCAGGTAGGTGTCGAGGCCGTCATGCAGCAAGGACGAACGCTGGCGGATGCTGTAATGCGGACGGCTGTTGGGCACGTCGAAACTCGGGTCGTGCTCGAACGACTCGAACGGCACGTACTCCTGATAACCGAGGCCGCCGGGCTTCCAGCCGGTGACGGTTTCCACCGAGAACACGCCGCAGTTTTCCAGATCGTATTCCGCTGGCAGTAGCAGGTATTCATCCTGTTTGCCGTCGAGGCGGATCGGCAGCGCATCGTGCGCAAACAGGTTGGCAATCGGCGTGCAGAACAGCTTCACGTTATCCAGGGTCGGCCGCATGCGCATGATCCCGCTCTTGCGGATATCGAAACGCAATTCCAGGCCGCGCATCTGCTTGAGCGTGTCTTCCGGCAGCGCCTTGAGGATGTCCAGACCGTTGACGTCGACGAACAGGAACTTGTCCTGGAAGGCGAAGTATTCCTGCAGGTAGCGATAGCCACGGAAAGTGTTCAGCGGATACGGGATCAACGCTTCTTCTTCGGCAAAACCCACTGGCTTGACCCGGTCACCGGGAATCTTGAACGCCATCGGTTTGCCGGCCACGCCATCGATTGGCTTGCCGGCGCCGTCGAGCGGGATCAGTTCGATGCCTTCCAGGTTGCGCAGCAGACTCAGATACAGCATCTGGCTGATGTAGCGTTCGCCGGCAAAGTGCAGGCGCAGCTTGCTCAGTTCCAGCTCACCGAGGTGGCCGTCGGCGCTCATTTCCAGACGCAGGCTGAGCAGCGAACCGTCGCCCTTCACCGAGTAGTTCAGCGCCGCCAGATCCAGCGGCAGGACTTCGGTCGGGTAGCAGGTGCGGAAGCGGCAACGCACGTCTTCGATCGGTTTGCTTTCAATCGGCGTATCGCGCTCGACCACCAGCGCCGGCCCGGAACGCTTCAGCGGATCAAACTGCAGAATGCTGAACGCCGGCAGCGGGCGCATGTAGTTCGGCCACAGCAGTTGCATCAGCGAATGGCTGAGCTCCGGCAGCTCGTCATCGAGCTTCTGCCGCAGACGCCCGGTTAAGAACGCAAAACCTTCCAGCAACCGCTCCACATCCGGATCCCGCCCGGCCTGGCCCAGGAACGGCGCCAACGCCGGACTACGTTCGGCGAAACGGCGACCGAGTTGGCGCAGTGCGGTGAGTTCGCTTTGGTAGTAGTGGTTAAAGGACACGGGTTACCTGCCTGGTAGTGGAACTCATCAAAAACACACCCTGTAGAACGGACGGATAGCGGTGTTCATGTCATGCCGGCGACTTGGCTCTCCCCTAATCGCCCTCAGCAATTTCATAAGGGGTGTTACTGATAAAAGCGTTGAGCCAATGCGGTCTCCACTCCGGAACTCTGATACCAAAATGTTGATCGCGCTTGTAAAAATCGATCCATACGATACCCACAATTACATTATCTTCATGGGCAGTCATATCTACAGTACCGCGAGAATATAAAGGCGATCGAAATACTGCGTTCGAGTCTCTCTTGTCGGTAATTCGCAAGTATGACAAATCATCAAAAGGCACAAGCAAACCTCTGACGGGCACATTTTCAATCAAATAGTTCCCTGATTCGCTTACTACAGAACTGCTCGCCTGACGCTTAATAATACCGTTCATGGAAACAGCAAAAAAAACAATCACGACCAGCAAAAAGCCGAGGAGCAGGACAATCTTTTTGGCGCGCATCAATTTTTCACCAACTCAATAGTCACAGGATTAATATTTTCATAAAAAATATCGGAGAACAGCTTGAAATCCCCGCCTTTTGAGTAAAGCTTCCTGTATTCCACAAAATGCTTGTTCTGGATAAAGAAATATCGTTTATTCGCAGCTTCGACAAACCGCTTTTCTGCCGCCTCGCTCATTCCGAATATGGATGACCGAGCGATACCTGCAGTTTCCTGATCGATTGCCATATTTTGCGCATTGGCGTCCATTACCCCGGCGACGCCATCGAAATTCCAGAATCCGAGTGGCTGACTGATGAAATCATCACCATCGTTAAAATCGTAATTGTCTTCAACGTAGTAACCCAGGCGATCGGCAACGAACACGACTTTCCTGTCAAAGACGTTGACAACGCCTTCTGCGATAACTCGCATATTGAAGTTCGCCAAAGCTCCGCGCAGCTCATCGAGTTCACCACCACCCAACTGACTGAAGTTAACTGCACGCGAGTTAAAATAACCGAACTTTTCGGCTGCGCGCCCCTTGCCGTTAAATTTAACTGGATAACAACCAGGACCCGACTTTCCAAATGCACGGAGTATCTTGGTGCTTATTTCTGGCATGGCTTTTTCATTATTCCACGCCGCTTTAAGAACTTTACGCGTTTCTTCAGGCTTCTTGAATTTCAGCACCCAGTCCATCTTCACTATATTTTCTTCGATATACTGATCGGGCACCGGCCTCACACGTTCTTTTTCTTCTTTTTCCATTCCGCCACTGGCGTTCTTCCAAGGGGCACCATTAAACCAGTGACGCATCAATGCGGCGGCAACCGGCCATTTCATTTTGTCCATGGCAGCAGGAATATCGGTAACTTTAAAAAGACGAACAACAGTAGACTGCCCAGCTTTGTTACTCGCTGGGGTGAGGCTGGATGCTACTACCGTGTCTGCCATATAAACGTCCTTACTTCAAACCTTAGAAACCGAAGCTCACGTATAAAAACCAGCCAAGCACTCAGCCAATCATCACTTCAGTTTGTTGTTCAATTATTAATTCCACCGCCTCGGCCTGAGCGGAAGAAATTTTCTGCGTTTTTCCATCAGCACTGGTAACACCGTTAATGATCTTTCCCGAAGCGGTTTTCAATGTGTACGCCACACCCGCCATTGGCTTGCCTGTGTCCTGGCAATTGATCGTAAAGTGCTCATCGAACGGCCATTTGATCTCCACCGGCAAAGGCGGCACAAACGGCGCCGGCGAATGCGAATTGCCGATAATCACCGTCCCGGACCCCGCCGTGACCTTGTTGCCATGGGTTCCCACCGAATCAACCGTGGCAGCCGGTTTGCCATTGATCAAAACCGTGGTCGCCAGATCGCCGACCAACGCACCACCACACGCCGAGGCATCGCCTTGGCGGGCGGCCGCGAGGCCGTCGAAGAACACGTCGCCGGAACCGGCGGCGATCGGGTTGGTACCGTGGCCAGGAAGTGGGCAAGCGGTGGGGTCGGATACGCGTGCTGCGGGTTTGCCAGACATCGGGAATCTCCTTAGGTGACCTTCACTTGACCGCTGCCATCCAGGCGCGCGGAAAAACTGACCTGACGCTTGAAACCCTCGACTTCCAGCAGGCCTTCGATGCTGAAGGCCAGCCGCAGCTGGTCGTGGTCACGCGGCAGGGAAATGACACGCACGTTGCTCAGGCGCGGCTCGTAGGCTTCGATGAAGTTTTCGATGGCCAGACGGGCCTGACTCAGGGAGTCGTGCAGGCTCAGACGCATGTCATTGAGATCGGGCAACCCGTAGTCGGCCAGCGTTTGCACGCTGCCGGCCCGGGTGCTGAGCATTTTGGCCAGATGGGCAGCCACTGACGCCATGGCACAAGCCTCAAGGCTGTTGCCCTTGCGTAGTTCCGCGTCGCCGTTGAGGCGTTCGAAGAGGCTGCCGTATCCGTCCATGAGTCGCTCTTACTCTTTGTCCAGCTTGCCAACCAGCGACAGGGTGAAATCGGCACCCATGTACTTGAAGTGCGGACGTACGTTCAAGCTGACGCGGTACCAGCCCGGCTCGCCTTCAACGTCGCTGACGATCACTTGCGCAGCGCGCAGCGGACGACGGCCACGCACTTCGGCGCTCGGGTTTTCCTGGTCGGCGACGTACTGGCGGATCCACTTGTTCAGTTCCAGCTCGAGGTCGGTACGCTCTTTCCACGAACCGAGTTGCTCGCGCTGCAGCACTTTCAAGTAGTGAGCCAGGCGGTTGACGATCATCATGTACGGCAGTTGGGTGCCGAGCTTGTAGTTCAGCTCTGCAGCCTTGCCTTCTGCGCTGATGCCGAAGAACTTCGGCTTCTGCACCGAGCTGGCGGAGAAGAACGCCGCGTTGTCGGAGCCTTTGCGCATGGTCAGGGAGATGAAGCCTTCCTCGGCCAGTTCGTATTCACGACGGTCGGAAACCAGAACCTCGGTCGGGATCTTGGTTTCGATTTCGCCCATGCTTTCGAAGTGGTGCAACGGCAGATCTTCAACCGCGCCACCGCTCTGTGGGCCGATGATGTTCGGGCACCAGCGGAATTTGGCGAAGCTGTCGGTCAGCTTGGTGCCGAACGCGAACGCGGTGTTGCCCCACAGGTAGTGCTCGTGGCTGTTGGCAACGGTTTCCTTGTACACGAACGATTTCACCGGGTTTTCTTCCGGATCGTACGGGTTACGCAGCAGGAAACGCGGCACGGTCAGGCCAACGTAGCGGGAGTCTTCCGAAGTACGGAAGCTCTGCCATTTGGCGAATTGCGGGCCTTCGAAGTGGTCTTTCAGATCTTTCAGATCCGGCAGGCCGGTGAAGCTTTCCAGACCGAAGAATTTCGGGCCGGCCGCGGCGATGAACGGCGCGTGGGACATGCAGGAAACGCTGGCCACGTACTGCATCAGTTTCACGTCCGGCGAGCTTGGGGACATGAAGTAGTTGGCGATGATCGCGCCCACCGGCTGACCACCGAACTGGCCGTATTCTGCGGTGTAGATGTGCTTGTACAGGCCCGACTGCATGACTTCCGGCGAGTCTTCGAAATCGTCCAGCAGGTCTTCTTTGGAGACGTTGAGGATTTCGATCTTGATGTTTTCGCGGAAGTTGGTGCGGTCGACCAGCAACTGCAGGCCACGCCACGACGATTCCAGAGCCTGGAAGTCCGGGTGGTGCAGGATCTCGTCCATCTGACGGCTGAGCTTGGCATCGATCTCGGCGATCATGCGGTCAACCATGGCCTTCTTGACCGGCTCACCGTTGTTCTGCGGCTTGAGCAGTTCTTCGATGAACGCCGACACGCCACGCTTGGCGATGTCGTAGGCTTCGTCGTCCGGGGTCAGACGGGTTTCGGCGATGATGCTGTCGAGAATGCTGTATTCGCCGCTTTCGGCGCTCTTCTCTTGTGCTGCGCTAGTGCTCATTGTGTTGGCTTCCTTGGCTGGAGTCTCAGGCGTCCGGGGCTGCGGCGTTCAGGCCCAGCTCACCGAGTACGCGACCGCGGGATTCGTCGTCGGCGAGCACGCCTTCGATCGCTTTACGGAACGCAGGTGCGTTACCCAGCGGGCCTTTGAGGGCCACCAGCGCATCGCGCAGTTCCATCAGTTTTTTCAGCTCAGGCACTTGCTCGACCAGGCTGGCCGGGTTGAAGTCCTTCATCGAATTGACGCGCAATTGCACAGCCAGCTCGTCGGCCTCGCCATCTTCCTGCAGACGGTTCGGCACGCTCAGCGTCAGACCCAGTTCTTGCTTGGCCAACACTTCGTCGAAGGTCATCTTGTCGATGCTGATCGGCTTGCGATCTTCGATTTTGCGATCGTCCTTGCGGTGGGTGTAGTCACCGATTGCCAGCAGCTTCAGCGGCAGTTCAATCTCTTCCTGAGCACCGCCGGTGGCGGGTTTGAAGGTGACGTTGATGCGTTCCTTGGGGGCTACCGAGCCTTCTTTGGCCATGGCTTTTCTCCTTGCGGTTGTGGCCCTGGGGCCTATTCGAGTACCACTTCGAGATCGAGGTGGCACAGCCTGCGATAAATCTCTTCCTTGCGTTCACGCACTGCATGGTTCTGCGGCAACAGCTCGCAGCAACTGTGCAGCAGGTGCAGCACTTCCAATGCAAGATCGGGCTCCCAGGCGTGCAGGCCTGAGTCCTGTAATGTCTGATCGAGGGTTTCGAGCTGGTTCTTGGCCAGTTCGTATTTCTTGGCCATGAAGCACAGCCGCGCGAGGGCGAACTGCCAGAAGAACCGCTCGCGTCCACCGTGGGCCGTTTGCAAGCCTTGCTTGAGAATCTGCACGGCAGGCTTGAGACCTTCCTTGCGCAGCAGCGGCAGCACGTCCTGCAGGGCTTTTTCCCAGGCGGGCTGGGTTTCGACGTCGTCGGTTTCGACCTTGCGCGGCGCGCTGGCGCTTTGCAGGTGCGGCATGACATTGCCGGCGATCCACGCCCGGGTGGACGGATCGGCAAACGGCGCGCCGTCATGGAAGCGACATTCGATGATGCCGGGCAGGCGCTGAACCAAAAGCGCGAAGTGGATTTCCACTTCGCGCATTGCCATCTCGGCGTTGAGGTTCTGGAGACATTCCCAGACCATCCTCTGGCCGTCGAACCAGAACGGCGCCTTCGCCAGGCTCGCCTCCAGTTCCACCAGCAGGTCGGCGTATTTGCCTTGATCGAAGCGATCCTGATACTGCTTGAGTTTGTCCACCGGCAGACCGCGCAACACGGTGATCTGCTCGGCGTTGCGCTCGGGCACCGCGTCGATCGGCAGCCACAGCAAAGTGCGGTTCAGACGCAAGGCGCGCAGGTCGGTGGCTTTCTGTTTGAGCCACCAGGCACACAACGGACGCGCGCTTTCCTGCTGGGCGCGCAGAGCCTTGTAGGCGTCTTTTTCGTTGTCGATCGGTGCGCCGGGGGTCAGCAACTGGCTTGCGGCCTGCTTGACCTGCGCCACTGCTGCGCCCACCACACCGGGGGCCGGCTGATTGTCGGCGGCACGCTGGATCATGGTTTTCAGGCGACGCGAGAGCGGCAACAGCAGCGGCGCATCGTCGCCCAAATGTTCGGTGCACGCGGCATCGAGACCGGCCAGATGCTCGGACAACTGCCGGAACATCGGCAGCTGTTCCTTGATCGCGATGTTTTCGGTGAGCACCTGCTCCAGGCGCGGCACCAGCCAGCCGATGGCGGCGGCACGGGTACGCGGTTTGAGCGGGTGAACGTCGGCCCAGTGGTTTTCCGACAGATGGTGCAGCAGACCGAGGCCAGCCAGCAGCCCGGGGAAGGATTCGCGCTGGTACAACGACCAGGTCAGCCAGGCGCCGACACGCAAATCCTTGGATTGGGTACGCAGCAGGTTTTCGCTGTTTTCGCGGATTTTCAGCCAGTCGATCTGCCCGCTTTCGTGCATCGACGAGGCTTTGGCCAGCTCGCTTTCCAGCGCCTCGAATTCGCTCGAAAAACGAACGTCTTCGCCCGCGAAATTCTCTTTGGAAACAGAGACTTTTGCGAGTTCGAGGTAATGGGCGGAAAGTTTGCTTGAGTAGGACATCCATGGCCTTTATTCAGGATTACAGTCAGGCGCCTATTGGAGTTACCGCGGCGCGGGACAGTATCGAAGAGCGGTGAAGCGACTCATCCAATTGAGATGTGCTCTTTCAAGTGGGCGCATCGTAATCACTATGATGGCCACTAGCAAGCATCTGATTAAACAACAAGACGAAGTGTTCAGTGGGGTGTGTAAGAGATCGCCCTATATATGGCAGGGGAATCCCTGATGGCGAATTATATTGCGCGCATTTGCCTCGCCCCCTCAGAACCCTTGATCCAGAGCGGCCCAACCCGCTCTGTGCGAATCGCCTCGAACACCCGTCCCAATACACGGCGGCAAGCATGACAACTCTCGAAAAAAATGGAAGTAGGACTCTTCCGAAAATGCATTGGATTTTACAAACGATTTACCGGCGACAACACTCAACAACAAAAGTGCCATCAATTTGATGGCAATTCATGCTTCTGAAACTTTATACAGCTCGTGAATGCTGCACTTCAGTGCTAACTCAATAATTATCGAAGTGACTTCCCACAGACATTTCCTTCAATCCGCACAACACTTTCACGCCCGGAATACTCTGACAAATGTCAGGGATACTTCTTACATCAATTTATTTCCTGCGTCGCTAGCGTGCCTTGGCAAATTCTTTTCGCGTGGCGATCAGGGACGATCGAACACCGCGCATCGACTCACCTGCTTAAGGACAAGCGTATGTTCAGCACAGGCAGTTGCGCGCCTTTTATCCTGCAAATCCCCAGCGTTCTCCACGACTTCAAGGTGCTCGCATTTGATGGCGCTGAAGCCATCAGCTGCCTTTACGCGATCCGGGTCGAGCTGGTCAGCGAGCGAGCAGATATCGATCTGGAAGGCCTGCTCAGTCAGCCGGCATTTCTGCAATTCGGGTTCAACCACGAAGGTATTCACGGGCGCATTGAAGATGTGCGGGTGGGTGAAAGCGGAAAACGCCTGACCCACTATGAGCTGACGCTGGTGCCTGCGTTGCATTATCTGCAGTTCAGTCATGATCAGCGGGTTTTTCAGCAGCGTACGGTGCCGCAGATCATCGCGCAGGTGCTCAAAAGGCATGGCATTCAAGGTGATGCTTTTACCTTTCATGTCGCCTCGAATCCGCCACGCGACTATTGCACTCAGTACGCGGAAAGCGACTTTGAATTCATACAGCGCCTGTGCGCCGAGGACGGGATCGCCTGGCATCACCAGCATTCGGCGGACGGCCACCTGCTGGTGTTCACCGATGACCAGGTGTTTCTCCCCACGTTGGCTGCGATGCCGTATCTGCAGGAATCCGGCATGGTGGCCGAGCATCAGGTGGTCAGCCGATTCAGTGTGCGCAACAGTACGCGCACCAGCACCGTCACCCGTCGTGACTACGACCTGAAACGCCCGAGCCTGTTGCTTGAAGCCCGCTTCACTGCCGGCTTCACTCCAGTGCTGGAGGACTACCGTTATCCGCTATTGATTGAAAACGACAGGCGCGGCAAGCAAGTTGCCCGGCAAGCGCTGGAGCGCCACCGTAGTGATTACGAAAGGGGCGATGGCGAAAGCGATCAGACAAATTTTCGTTGCGGGCACTTGTTTGAGCTGACCGGACACCCGCGCAAACAGTGCAACGATCTGTGGCTGCTGCTCAGCGTTACTCACGAAGGCCGCCAGCCGCAAGTGCTTGAGGAGACCAGCACCGGCAACGTCGAACCCGCCGATGGTTTTACCCAAGGCTACCGCAATCGCTTTAGCGTGATTCCTGGCGAGATGGTATTCAGGCCTGCACTGCCGCCGCCACGCCGTCCGCTGGTGACTCAGACCGCACGGGTTACCGGCCCCGAAGGCGAAGAGATTTATTGCGATGAGTTCGGTCGCGTGAAGATCGAATTTCCCTGGGATCGCAAAGAACTCAACAGTGAGCGCAGCAGTTGTTGGGTACGCGTAGCGAGCAGTTGGGCCGGCGATCATTTTGGCGCAGTGACCATTCCGCGGGTTGGCATGGAAGTCGTGGTGTCCTTTTTGGAGGGCGACCCGGACAAACCACTGATCACCGGTTGTGTGTCCAACAGAGTTACCGCGCCACCCTACTCGTTACCCGATCACAAGACCCGAACTGTCTTGCGCAGCGAAAGCTCGCCACGCAATGGCGGTTACAACGAACTGTCGATCGAGGATCGTGCCGGGCAAGAGCTCATCCATGTGCGCGCACAGCGCGACATGGCGCAAAAAATCGGCAACAGCTTTCAACTGGAAGTGGGCAACGAGCGCCGCGAAACCATCAATGGCAACAGTTACACCCATGCTGGCCGGGCTCTCGACATTGAGGCCGGCCAGCAAGTGCTGCTCAAGGCTGGCGCCAGTGTGGTGCTGGATGCCGGCGTGAGCATCACGCTGAAGGCTGGCGGCCATCACCTCGTGATCGATAGCGGTGGCATTTTCAGCAGCACTGAAATCGAAACGGACCGCGAACCGCAAGACAGTGAAGCGCCCCCTCTGCTGCTGCCTGGACTGGATGGCGCATTACTCAGTGCGCCAGCGGTACACGAACGCGCAGAGGAAGAGCTTGAGGAAGAGGAGGAAGAAGTCGACCTGGAGGATGAGACGCCGGGGGGAATAACTTTGCGTATCGGGGTGTTTTTCGATGGCACGGGGAACAACAAAGCCAACAGCGAGACGGTCGCAGCGTGTTACGCCCCGGACGCGAATCTTGCGGAGGCGGCTGCAGAGATCCAGCAGCACTGCGCCACCTACGGTTACGACGGTGATGGAAACTCGCCGGATAACAGTTACGGGAATGATGTGAGCAATATTGCGAGGTTGTATGAGCTTTACACCGACGACACTTACAAGCTTTTACCAGTGTCCGCAAAAACCGCATCGATCGCGGTTTACATAGAAGGCGTCGGCACCAAAAGCAATGACGCCGACTCTCTCTACTCACAAGCAACAGGTAGAGGTGAAACAGGCGTAGTCGCTCGTGTAGAGCAAAGTCCGACAGTTATCAGGCAACAAATACGGCAGCTGATTGAACGGAACCCAGCATTGGTAATTCAGCGAATCGAATTCGATATTTTCGGTTTCAGCCGAGGAGCCGCAGCAGCCAGACACTTTGCAAATGAAGTGCTTAAGGGTAATGAGGGGCTACTCGCCAAGTCGCTTTCCAGCGGCTTGGTTGAAGGCTTCAACTGGCGATTCAAGGTCGATACGGAGATCAACTTCATTGGGCTTTTTGACACCGTTGCAGCAATCGCCAACCCATGGCTGCTCGATTTTACCGGCGCCAACAGTAGAAACCCCGGCCTCGAGTTGAAGCTGCCTGATGGTTGCGCCAACAAAATAGTCCACCTGGTTGCCCGTGATGAATATCGCGAGAACTTCGCACTCAACAGCCTGGGCGACATCGATCTGGTCTTGCCCGGCGCTCACTCGGATCTGGGCGGCGGCTATTTGCCTAAAGCCAAGGAAAAACTTCTGCTGAGCAACCCGCTCACCAGCACTATCAGCCGAGACAAGGACGCGACCCGCAGTGCAGCCTATGCTGCTGCCGAAAAAGAAACCTATGCCTGGTATGCAAAAGGCGTCATCGAAGAGGACACCACGGGCAGTCATTTACACGTTGCACTTTGGGAAAGAGCCGTGACTCAACCAACGGAAAAAGGCGGATACAGGCAGGATCCCCAGAAGCGGGTTTACACGGCGGCCAGCATTGAGCGACCAGTACACGGGGAGCTGTCTCTGGTGTATCTGCGTATCATGCGTGAGCTGGCGGTCAGACATGGAGTCCCATTCGAGGAGATTGACGAAAATGAGCCAAGACTGTCCTTGCCGGCGGAATTGATCCCGATTCATGCCAAGCTTGAAGCTTATGCGCTTGGAAAATCATCTGTCGAAGGCCTGACCATCAAAGAAAGGGAATTGTTACGTAGGCGCTATATCCATCTTTCCGCTCACTGGAATGCAGCCAAGGGCTTGAACAGCAGCGACATGAACATCGTTTTCATCAACCGCCCGGCCAAGAGCAACCAACGAGTCGTGCACCCCCATGAATGACTTCACTCGACGTCTCGGCAAAACAATATGTTTCCTGCTTGGCACATTTTTGGCTGGCTGTGTACAAGATGTCTCCCATGCTGCAGAGAAGCAGCCTTGGTTCCTTGGCTTTGGAGCACCAGACTATATGGAGGTCTGGATAGAAACAGCAGACGTGGTGGATATCCGGGAGCGAGTGTTTCGGCGTGCCGGTTCGGGTATTGCATCAGTACAGAATCCCGTGGAGCACAAGGGCAACCCCGCAGGTTGGCCAGAAAACCCTGGAAGCGGAAAAGGCAAGTATGTAACGGGTGCCGACCTGCCCCGCTTGGTCTACGTACGCTGGCAATCTCTGGCCGAACCTCAGACTTATGAAGCCTATATCGTCATCCCCGAATCAGCCCGGGAGATCATGCGCAAACCCGAAAAAGCGTTCTGCAACTTTGGCTCGGAGTGGGTTACTGAATCGCGTAAAAACCTGGTAATTGGGCTGGCACCCGGCGGCATTGCCAAAGTATGGCTCACTGGAACATGCCTCAAGGCAATCGAGATTGCCCGGATCGTAGGCACCGTGAATAAAAAGGGTCCATACCAAGGAAAAAATGAAGGCCGCTATGCTCTGCCTCTTGAGCCGGAGTCCAGGGCCTACGTGGAAAAATTTGGAATTCCTTATGGCTCTTGGTAAGGACAGCCCGGTGATCATGCCGAGAAGCTCGACCCTTCGAATCAAGAAACTCACAAGCCTGTTTACAGGCCTTCTGCTGGCGGTTTGCACTCAAACTCATGCTCAAGCGAAAGACAAACTGCCCTGGTTCCTTGGCTTTGGAGCACCGGACTACATGGAGGTCTGGATTGAAACCGCCGATGTGGTGGATATCCAAGAAAGAGTGTTCCGGCGGGCAGGATCAGGCATTGCTTCAGTACAGAGGCCTGACGATCAAAAAGGCAACCCCGCTGGCTGGCCGGACAACCCCGGCAGCGGCAAAGGCAAATATGTAACTGGCGCCGATTTACCTCGCCTGATCTACGTGCGATGGCAGTCACTGGCCGAACCCCAAACCTACGAGGCGTACATCGTAATTCCCGAATCTGCACGGGAAATCATGCGCAAACCCGAAAAAGCGTACTGCAGGTTTGGCTCAGAGTGGATCACCGAATCCCGTGACAATATGGGTATCGGTCTGGCCCCCGGCGGCATTGTAAAGGTTTGGCTAGGGGGAGCCTGTTTGAAGTCGGTCGAAATTGCCCGCGTGCAAGGAACCATCAACCCCAAAGGCCCCTACGAAGGCAAATCCGGCGGTAAACATCGGCCTCTTTCTGATGCCTCCAAAACCTACATCGAAAAATTCGGCATCCCCTTCGGGAGCTGGTAAGGAGCTTTACCTCATGGAATTGAAACCCCTGTTGTTCGCAGCACTCATGTGGCTACCCGTCACTCAGGCCTCTGCAGATACCCCGTCACTGGACGGTCATTACTATCTGACCGGCGCAATGGAAATGGGCGCCGAATTGCTGCTGCGCAAGGACGGCACGTTTGACGCCGGCGTGGCGTATGGCAGCGCAGATGGCTTTGCCAAGGGCACCTGGCAGGTGCAGAACAACACCGTGACGCTGAAGAGCGGGACCAAGGCGGCCTCGAACAGCGATTTGTCGGCCCTGTTTCAGGATCTGCAACTAGCCATCGAACCGAACTGCCTGGCCGTGGATTTCGGCAACGGCAAGGCCTGTTTCCGACGTCAGTAAGCCGATTGGCAGCCACAAAAAATGGGCACCCGACCGCAATCGGTGTGCCCATTTTTATTGCAGTTCTCCCTGCTTCTCAGGGAGTTCGCCGCAATTTAAGGATTGACGCTGTCTTTCAACGACTTGCCTGGCTTGAATGCAACAGTGTTGCTGGCCTTGATTTTCACCGGTTCGCCGGTTTGCGGGTTCTTGCCGGTGCGGGCGCCGCGGTGGCGTTGCAGGAAGGTGCCGAAGCCCACCAGCGTGACGCTGTCCTTGCGGTGCAGAGCGCCGGTGATTTCTTCGAGGACGGCGTTGAGCACGCGGTTGGCCTGTTCTTTGGTCAGATCCGCTTTTTCAGCGATTGCAGCGGCGAGTTCTGGTTTACGCATTAGTGAAGCCCCTTTGACGGTTTTTTGTTGTTATGTCCGTGCTGTTCTCGTTGGAACAGCGCCCAAGGCGCCGCAGGCTCTACTCTGCGGCAGACGGGAGTGAGAATGGCACGCGGATACCGGCGGCGCCAGTCTCCCCGCGACCTTTGTAGAGGCAAAAGCGGGGTGATTCCGACAGAACGACCGGTATTTACGCCAGCAGGGGCGGAAGCTGTTTGTTCAGGGCGAGTTTTTCCATCACTGCCGCGCCGGTCAGCGCATAGCCGAGCAACTGACCCTCGGCGCTGTGGCACAGGGCCTTGATGTCGGCGCCCTGCCCTTCGACGGTCCAGACACCTTCGCTGCCCCGAGGCGGTGGCGACACGACCAACGGGCATACCGGAGTTTTCACCGTGATCGGCATCGGGCCGTAACTCACGGCCGTCGGATTGCCCGCCAGGGTTTGTGCCAGCGCACGCGCGCAGCTCATGAGGGGCATCACGTACAACAAATTCAGCCCATCGACCTCGGCACAGTCGCCCAGGGCGTAAATATTGGCGTGGGACGTCTTCAGATACCGGTCGACTACGACACCGCGATTGACCTGCACCCCGGCCGCCGCGGCCAGATCGATGCGCGGGCGCAGGCCGATGGCCGACACCACCACATCGCAGGCAATCACCTGACCGTCGGACAGATGCGCTTCCAGCCCGTCCGCGACTTTGTGCAGACGGGTCAGCACCGGACCGAGGTGGAAACGCGCGCCCAGGCTTTCCAGCCCGGCCTGCACGGCGGCCGCAGCGGCGGGGTGCAGCAGCATTGGCATCACTTGCTCGCACGGCGCCACCAGTTGCACCTCGTAGCCGCCGAGGATCAGGTCGTTGGCGAATTCGCAGCCGATCAGGCCCGCTCCCAGCAGCAACACGCGGCGCTTGCCCGCAGCGGCTGCACGAAAGCGTGCGTAGTCTTCGAGATCGTTGATCGGGAATACCCGTTCGGCGCCATCGCCTTCGATCGGCACCCGCACGGTTTCCGCGCCCCAGGCGAGGATCAGGTCGCGGTAGTACACCGCTTCTTCGCCGATCCACAGGCGCTTGTGGCCGGCGTCGATGCCGCTGATGCGCGTGTGGGTGCGCACTTCGGCCTTCAATTGCTCGGCCATAGCGCCGGGTTCGGCCATGCTCAGGCCATCGGCGTCCTTGTTCTTGCCGAAACCGGTGGAGAGCATCGGTTTGGAGTATGAGCGGCCATCATCTGCAGTAATCAGCAGCAGCGGGGTTTCGCTGTCGAGCTTGCGAAATTCCCGGGCCAGGTTGTAGCCCGCAAGCCCGGTGCCGACGATTACGACAGGTGCGTTCATGCCTTACTCCTTGGTTTTTCTCAGTTGATTTCGATCATTTCGAAGTCCGACTTGCCGACGCCGCAGTCCGGGCACAGCCAGTCTTCCGGCACGTCCTGCCAAGCGGTGCCTGGCGCGATGCCGTCATCCGGCCAACCGTCAGCTTCGTTGTAGATCAGGCCGCAGACGATGCATTGCCACTTTTTCATTCAGGTACTTCCTCAGGATTCAGGCTTTGGTCGGCGCGGACGGTCGATGGTGGTTGTGCTGCCGTCCGGCTCAGGGCGTTTTGTACTGAGGGTGCCGGGCAGATGCAAGCCTGTTCGGCGCAACGGCGACCCGGATCCATCAAATTCGCAGCACGCCATGTTAAGCTCGCCGCCTCATTTGCGGCCAATAATGACTCATTGTGCACCATTCAAATGCCTGCCCGGCCCCGCTCTGGCTGACTCAAAGCCGACTGACGCCCCTTCCCGATTCGTTGACCCTGAACTGGTTGTTCGACGAAGGCTCGCTGACCCGCCGCCTGACGCGGCTGTCGAATGACGGCTTCAGCGTCACGCCGCTGTTCGAAGGCTGGGACACTTTGCGCAGCGACGAATGTACGGCGCTGGATCTGGCCGAAGGCAGCGAAGGTTGGGTGCGCGAGGTGTACCTGCGCGGTCACGGCGAGGCCTGGGTGTTCGCCCGCAGCGTGGCGTCACGCGCCGCCCTGCAAGGCGACGGCTTGCACATGGAAGAATTGGGCAGCCGCTCGCTGGGCGAATTGCTGTTTTGCGACCACGCCTTCCAGCGCCGCGCCATCGAGGTCTGTCACTACCCGCAGGACTGGCTGCCGTCAGAATGCCGCGCGCCGGAGCTGTGGGGCCGCCGCTCGCGCTTCGACCGTGGCGCCTTGAGCGTGCTGGTGGCAGAGATTTTCCTGCCGACGCTGTGGAACGCCGCCCGCGCCCATCCGGAGAACTGCTGATGTACCAGAGCCTGCTCAAGTCCCTGAACCGCTTGAATCCACGCGCCTGGGATTTCATTCAGTTGACGCGCATGGACAAGCCGATCGGCATTTACCTGCTGCTGTGGCCGACGCTATGGGCGCTATGGATTGCCGGTAAGGGCTCGCCTTCGCTGGCCAATATCGTGATTTTTGTCCTCGGCGTGGTACTGACCCGCGCCGGGGGTTGCGTGATCAACGACTGGGCGGATCGCAAGGTTGATGGCCACGTCAAACGCACCGCGCAACGACCGCTGGCCAGCGGCAAGATCAGTTCTAAAGAGGCGCTGGTGTTCTTCGCGCTGCTGATGGGCGTGAGTTTCCTGCTGGTGCTGTGCACCAATGCGCCGACCATCTGGCTGTCGCTGGGCGGCCTGGCGCTGGCATTCACCTATCCGTTCATGAAGCGCTACACCTATTACCCGCAAGTGGTGCTCGGCGCGGCGTTCTCGTGGGGCATGCCGATGGCGTTCACCGCCGAAACCGGCGAACTGCCTGCCGCCGCGTGGCTGCTGTGGATCGCCAATCTGTTGTGGACGGTGGGTTACGACACCTATTACGCGATGACCGATCGTGACGATGACCTGAAGATCGGCGTGAAATCCACGGCGATTCTGTTTGGTGATGCGGATCGGGTAATCATCCTGACCCTGCAGGCGCTGTCATTGGGCTGTCTGCTGCTGGCCGGGTCGAAGTTCGAGCTGGGGACGTGGTTCCATCTCGGCCTGCTGGTGGCCGCGGGCTGTTATGCGTGGGAGTTCTGGTACACCCGCGATCGCGACCGCATGCGTTGCTTCAAGGCGTTCTTGCACAACCATTGGGCCGGATTGGCGATTTTTGTCGGGATCGTGCTGGATTACGCGTTGCGCTGATCCACAAAAACCTGTGGGAGCGAGGCTGCTCGCGGAGGCGTCGTGTCAGTCAGCCAATGTGTTAACTGACACACTGCTTTCGCGAGCAGGCTCGCTCCCACAGGGATGTAGTTGCTGCAGGAATCAGTGTTTAGGCATGTGCCACATGTCCTTGAACCCTTCCCCCTTCATGTCGCCTGGTTTTTCATCCATTTTGAAGGTGTAAAGCGGCTTGCCGTCATATGCCCACTGCATCGTGCCGTCATCACGCTTGATGGGGGTGAATTTGCCTTCAGCCTTGGCACCCGCCGGCGCCATCATCGGCGGCCAGTTCTTCGCGCAATCGCCGTTGCACATCGATTTACCGCCCGTGTCCTTGTCGAAGGTGTACACGGTCATGCCTTTGTGATCGGTCATCATGCCGTCTTTCATCATGACCGGGTCAGCGGCGAACGCCATCGACGGTAATGCAACGGCAGCAGCCATCAGCAGGGCTTTGAAAGAAGCAGTCATTTGAGTCATGGAAACCTTCTTTTGTGGTTGTCAGGATTCGGACTTAGAGCTTAGTCCAGGATCAGGCCAACCGCCGGGCGACTAAAATACTGTCACACGACTGCAATAATTCCGTTATCTAATGCGGCGCAAGACAGTTAAATGACAAGAGGATTAAGGCATGGTTGGCAGGAGCATTCTGATCGTCGACGACGAAGCGCCCATTCGCGAAATGATCGCCGTTGCGTTGGAAATGGCCGGCTATGACTGCCTCGAGGCGGAGAACTCGCAGCAGGCACACGCCATCATCGTTGACCGCAAACCGGACCTGATCCTGCTCGACTGGATGCTGCCCGGCACCTCCGGCATCGAACTGGCCCGCCGCCTCAAGCGTGACGAACTGACCGGGGACATCCCGATCATCATGCTCACCGCCAAGGGCGAAGAGGACAACAAGATTCAGGGTCTTGAAGTCGGCGCCGACGACTACATCACCAAACCGTTTTCCCCACGCGAACTGGTCGCCCGCCTCAAGGCCGTGCTGCGCCGCGCCGGTCCGACCGATGGCGAAGCGCCGATCGAAGTCGGTGGACTGCTGCTCGACCCGATCAGCCACCGCGTGACCATCGACGGCCGTCCGGCCGAGATGGGCCCGACCGAATACCGTCTGCTGCAATTCTTCATGACCCACCAGGAACGCGCCTACACGCGCGGGCAGTTGCTGGATCAGGTTTGGGGCGGCAACGTCTATGTTGAAGAGCGCACCGTCGACGTGCACATCCGGCGCCTGCGCAAGGCCCTCGGCGATGCCTACGAAAATCTGGTACAAACCGTGCGCGGCACCGGCTACCGGTTTTCCACCAAGGCCTGATCCGACCGCCAGACTCGCTGACAAGGACCGTATTTTCCGTGAATCAAAACTGGCATGGCACCCTGATTCGCCACATGCTGTTGCTGGTCACCGCTTGCCTGGTGATCGGCTTGATCAGCGGCTATTACGGCTGGAGCCTCGCTGCCGGCCTGGGCCTGTATCTGGCCTGGACGCTCAAGCAACTGCTGCGCCTGCACGAATGGCTGCGTCTGCACCAACCCGATGAAGCACCGCCCGATGGCTATGGCCTGTGGGGCGAGGTGTTCGACAGCATCTACCACCTGCAACGCCGCGACCAACGGGTACGCGGACGCCTGCAAGCGGTGATCGATCGGGTACAGGAGTCCACCGCCGCGCTCAAAGATGCAGTGATCATGCTCGACAGCGACGGCAACCTGGAATGGTGGAACCGCGCCGCCGAAACCCTGCTCGGCCTCAAGACCCCGCAGGACAGCGGCCAACCGGTGACCAACCTGGTGCGCCATCCGCGCTTCAAGGAATACTTCGAGCAGGACAGCTACGCCGAACCGCTGGAAATCCCTTCGCCGACCAATGATCGGGTGCGCATTCAGCTGTACCTCACGCGTTACGGCAACAACGAGCATCTGATGCTGGTGCGCGATGTCACGCGCATCCATCAGCTGGAACAGATGCGCAAAGACTTCATCGCCAACGTTTCCCACGAACTGCGCACGCCGCTGACGGTGATCTGCGGTTACCTGGAAACCCTGCTCGACAATGTCGAGGAAGTGAATCCGCGCTGGAGCCGCGCCCTGCAGCAGATGCAGCAACAGGGCGGGCGCATGCAGACCCTGCTCAACGACCTGCTGTTGCTGGCGAAACTGGAAGCCACCGATTACCCGTCGGACAATCAGCCGGTGCAGATCGACACCCTGCTGCAGTCGATCAAGAGCGATGCGCAGCAGTTGTCCGGGCAGAAAAACCAGAAAATCACCCTCGAAGCCGATGGCAAGATCCTGCTCAAGGGCAGCGAGGCGGAACTGCGCAGCGCCTTCTCCAACCTGGTGTTCAACGCCGTGAAGTACACCCCGGCCGAGGGCAACATCCGCATTCGCTGGTGGGGCGACGAGCAAGGCGCGCACCTGAGCGTGCAGGACTCCGGGATCGGCATCGACAGCAAGCACCTGCCGCGCCTGACCGAACGCTTCTACCGTGTCGACTCCAGTCGCAACTCCAACACCGGCGGCACCGGGCTGGGCCTGGCAATCGTCAAACACGTGTTGCTGCGCCACCGCGCACGGATGGAGATCAGCAGTGTGCCCGGTCATGGCAGCACGTTCACCTGCCACTTCGCCCCGGCCCAGGTGGCCCAGGCACGGGCCATCAGCGCCGCCGAGTGATACCGGCCAGCACGCGCCACTAGGCAATCGCCAAGTCAGCCGCTACATTGGCTGACTTGCGTCTGCCTTTCAGGCGCGACTTTTTCTCTCTTACGAATCACACGGAACCTGCAAAACTCCATCATGGACCCTTCCCCTGGCTTGTCCCTCGCTACGATTTTCGCCGATTTCGGCATGATTCTTTTCGCTCTGATCCTGGTGTTGCTCAACGGCTTCTTCGTTGCAGCGGAATTCGCCATGGTCAAACTGCGCTCGACCCGGGTCGAAGCCATCGCCGACAAGAACGGCTGGCGCGGGCACATCCTGCGCACCGTACACAGTCAGCTGGATGCGTACCTGTCGGCGTGTCAGCTCGGTATCACCCTCGCCTCCCTCGGCCTGGGCTGGGTCGGTGAACCGGCGTTCGCGCACCTGCTCGAGCCGCTGCTGAGCGCGGTCGGCGTGCAGTCGCCGGAAGTGGTCAAAGGCATTTCGTTCTTTACCGCGTTCTTCATCATTTCCTACCTGCACATCGTGGTCGGTGAGCTGGCGCCCAAGTCATGGGCGATCCGCAAACCCGAGCTGCTGTCGCTGTGGACGGCAGTGCCGCTGTACCTTTTCTACTGGGCGATGTACCCGGCGATCTACCTGCTCAACGCCAGCGCCAACGCGATTCTGCGCATCGCCGGCCAAGGCGAACCCGGCCCGCACCACGAGCATCATTACAGCCGCGAAGAACTGAAACTGATCCTGCACTCCAGCCGTGGTCAGGACCCGAGCGACCAGGGCATGCGCGTGCTGGCCTCGGCGGTGGAGATGGGCGAACTGGAAGTGGTCGACTGGGCCAACTCCCGCGAAGACCTGATCACCCTCGAATTCAACGCACCACTGAAAGAAATCCTCGCGATGTTCCGTCGCCACAAGTTCAGCCGGTATCCGGTGTACGACAGCGAACGCCAGGAGTTCGTCGGTCTGCTGCACATCAAGGACCTGTTGCTGGAACTGGCGGCGCTGGACCACATTCCCGAGTCGTTCAACCTGGCTGAACTGACCCGCCCGCTGGAGCGCGTGTCGCGGCACATGCCGCTGTCGCAATTGCTGGAGCAGTTCCGCAAGGGCGGCTCGCACTTCGCCGTGGTCGAAGAGGCCGACGGCAACATCATCGGCTACCTGACCATGGAAGACGTGCTGGAAGTGCTGGTCGGCGACATCCAGGACGAACACCGCAAGGCCGAGCGCGGGATCCTCGCGTATCAACCGGGCAAGCTGCTGGTACGCGGCGACACGCCGCTGTTCAAAGTTGAACGCCTGCTCGGTATCGACCTGGATCACATCGAAGCGGAAACCCTCGCCGGGCTGGTCTACGAGACCCTCAAGCGCGTCCCGGAAGAGGAAGAAGTGCTGGAAGTCGAAGGCCTGCGGATCATCATCAAGAAGATGAAAGGGCCGAAGATTGTGCTGGCGAAGGTGTTGATGCTGGATTGATGGGCTGACCGGGCACCGCGCCGATTCCTTCGCGAGCAGGCTCGCTCCCACAGTTGAAATGCATTCCAGGGTGGGAGCGAGCCTGCTCGCGAAGGGGCCAACGGATGCAACACATCACTGCTTGCCCAACGCAAAGTTGGGCAACGCCCCCAGCGGCTGGTTGAACTGATACGGAATCGACACCAGCCCCTGCCCGGTATTGCGCTGCACCACAAAGTGCAGGTGCGGGCCACTGCTGTTGCCGGTATTGCCGGACAGCGCCAGCGGGCTGCCGACCGTTACCCGCTGACCCTCGCGCACGCTCACCGAACCTTGCTTGAGGTGCAGGTACACGCCCATCGTGCCGTCGTCATGCAGCACCCGGACAAAATTGCCGGACGCATCATTGCCGCGCCCGCTCTGCGAATTTTCGGTTTTCACCACCACCCCGGCCCGTGCGGCAATGATCGGCGTGCCGACCGGCATGGCGATGTCCATCGCATACCGGTTCTTCGGCCCGTAGTGGCTGTACTGGCCGTTGGCGCCCTGACTCAGACGGAACGGCCCGCCCCGCCACGGCAAAGGATAGCGATAGCTCTGCGCGGCGCCTGCAGGGTCACCCAGCGAATACTGAAATTGCGGTGAATACACCAGCGGCTGACCCTGGGTAATCGCTGTGAGCAGCGCCAACCGGGTATTACTGCGCGCAGGCAGCACTCGGCGGATGGTCTGGGCCGGTGCGCCACGCACGTTGCTCATCCCGATAAACGCCAGCGCAATCTCGACCGGCGCATACAGATCGTTGCGCACGAACACCACGTCGGCGCCCTTCTGCTTCTTGATGTCGAGGTACACCTGGCGCTCCAGATGTTCGACCATGCGGTCCTGAAACACGAACACCTGCGAGCCTTTGCTCGGTCGGTCGCTGTACGAGACGACACCGTTGGCATCGGTGGATTTGTAGATGGTCATGGCCACAGTCGAGGTGGAGGCCAGGAAAAGACCACAGAGAAACAGCAGGCGCGCGAGCATGGGCAGGAATCTGTCGAAGGAAGGCCTGGAAAAGAGCCTAGCAGCTGAGACAGACCAGGCTAGTCGACAGATGTTTCAAATTGGCAGGTGCGGGAGATGGGTGGTGCTGTTGATGGCCCCTTCGCGAGCAGGCTCGCTCCCACATTTGAAATGCATTTCAAGGTGGGAGCGAGCCTGCTCGCGAAGACGGACTGTCAGGCGATAGAGATCAAGCGCCCGGAACGAAGTGCTTCTGCGCCGTACCGCGGGCGATCAGGCGGGAGATGTAGTCGAGCTTCTGCGCATCCTGGTCGACGAAACGGAATGTCAGTTGCAGCCAGTCGCTGTCGGCTTTCTGTTCGTGGGCAACGATGGCGTGCAGGTAGCCGTTGAGGCGGGCGATTTCGGCGTTGTCGCCCTGCTCCAGATCGAGCACGGCGCTGTCGAGAATCTGCGGCAGGGCCTCGGTGCGTTTCACCACCAACAGCGCTTCCTTGATGCTCAGGGCCTTGATCACGCATTGCTGTGTGCCGCCGGGCAGGCGCAACTGGCCCTGGCCACGACCGCCGGCGGGCGCTTTGGAGGCGGCCGGAGCCTGGACTGGCGGGCTGTTGAGCAAGCCGCGGGACAGCGCCGCAGCAGGCGCCGCCGCAGCGGCAGGCTTGGCGAACGGATTGGCCGCAGCAGCGGCCGGCGCAGCACCGACCACCGCAGGCTTGCCACCGGTCAACGCGCTCAGGGAATCGTTGCCGAATGCCGAATTCATCTTGGTCGGTGCGCTGTTCATCAGGGTGTCGAGCTTGCCGACCTTGTTCAGCGCCTGCTTGACCTTGGTCAGCAGTTGCTCGTTGGTGAACGGCTTGCTGACGTAGCCGGAAACGCCGGCCTGAATCGCCTGCACCACGTTCTCTTTATCACCACGGCTGGTGACCATGATGAATGGCATGGTCTTGAGATTGTCCTGCTCGCGGCACCAGGTCAGCAGTTCAAGACCGGACATTTCCGGCATTTCCCAGTCGCACAGCACCAGGTCGAATGCTTCCTTGGCCAACATGGCCTGAGCCTTTTTGCCGTTGATGGCATCCTCGGTGCGGATCCCCGGGAAGTAATTACGCAGGCACTTTTTCACCAGGTCGCGAATGAACGAAGCGTCGTCCACGACCAACACACTGATCTTGCTCATCCAACACCCCTATAAAAATCCCGGCAAGCATACCGCTTTGCTGATGGCACATTGCCAACAATCTTCAGTCACGCCGGGACTTTTCGTTCGCGGGTGCTGCTTTTCAATTCGATTCTCTGTTCAAGCGCCATAAACAAAAACGCCCGGCCAAAGGGCCGGGCGCTTTTCTCAGGCAATCTTACTTATCGTCAGCATCGCCCGGAACATTAGCGGTTTCGCCGCTTGTGCCTTGAACTTCTTCTTTCATGCGTTTGAGGCCCAGGTGCCGCACATCGGTGCCGCGTACCAGGTAGATCACCAACTCCGAGATGTTGCGCGCGTGGTCGCCGATACGCTCCAGCGAACGCAGCACCCAGATGATGCTCAGAACCCGCGAAATGGAGCGCGGGTCTTCCATCATGTAGGTGGCCAGCTCACGCAGCGCGGTCTTGTATTCACGGTCGATGACCTTGTCGTATTGCGCCACCGACAGGGCCAGATCGGCGTCGAAGCGGGCAAACGCGTCCAGCGCATCGCGCACCATGTTGCGCACCTGGTCGCCGATATGACGCACTTCGACATAACCGCGCGGCGCTTCGCCTTCTTCGCACAGCTGGATGGCGCGGCGGGCGATCTTGGTCGCTTCGTCGCCGATGCGCTCCAGATCGATCACCGACTTGGAGATGCTGATGATCAGACGCAGGTCGGACGCCGCCGGCTGACGACGGGCGAGAATGCGCAGGCATTCTTCGTCGATGTTGCGTTCCATCTGATTGATCTGGTCGTCGATCTCGCGCACCTGCTGAGCCAGGCCGGAGTCGGCCTCGATCAGCGCGGTGACCGCGTCGTTGACCTGCTTCTCGACCAGCCCGCCCATGGCCAGGAGGTGGCTGCGCACTTCCTCAAGCTCGGCGTTGAACTGCGCGGAGATGTGGTGGGTAAGGCCTTCTTTACTAATCATGTTGGCGTCCTTGGAGCGTCCGGTAAGGTGCGGTGGGCCGCAGCGTCAATTCTGTGAATAACCGCAACTGTCAGCCATAACGACCGGTGATGTAGTCTTCGGTCTGTTTCTTCGCCGGATTGGTGAACAGGGTATCGGTGTCGCCGAATTCCACCAGTTTGCCCATGTACATGAACGCCGTGTAGTCGGAAACCCGCGCGGCCTGCTGCATGTTGTGGGTCACGATGACGATGGTGAACTTTGACTTCAGCTCGTAGATCAGCTCTTCGACTTTCAGGGTCGAGATCGGGTCGAGGGCCGAGCACGGCTCGTCGAGCAGCAACACTTCCGGCTCAACCGCGATGGTGCGGGCAATCACCAGACGCTGCTGCTGACCACCGGACAGGCCGAGTGCCGAGTCATGCAGACGGTCTTTGACCTCATCCCAGAGGGCCGCGCCTTTCAACGCCCACTCGACGGCTTCGTCGAGGATGCGCTTCTTGTTGATGCCTTGAATGCGCAGACCGTAGACCACATTTTCGTAAATGGTCTTGGGGAACGGGTTGGGCTTCTGGAACACCATGCCGACGCGCCGACGTAGTTCGGCGACGTCTTCACCCTTGCGGTAGATGTTGTTGCCGTACAGGTTGATCGCACCTTCGACACGGCAGCCGTCAACCAGGTCGTTCATGCGGTTGAAGGTGCGCAGCAGCGTGGACTTGCCGCAGCCGGACGGGCCGATAAACGCGGTCACGCGCTGTTTCGGGATGTTCATGCTGACGTCGAACAGCGCCTGCTTCTCACCGTAGAACAGGCTCAGGCCCGGGACTTCGATGGCCACCGTTTCCTGCTCGAGGCTCAGGCTCTGCTTGTCGCGACCCAGGGCCGACATGTTGATGCCGTGGGTATGTGTTTCGTGCTGCATGGGAGGCTCCCTGTGCTAACAAATTCGGTTCGGTTTTTGTGGGAGCCAGCCTGCTGGCGATTCAGGCGCTGCGGTTTGTCTATGAAACCGCGGTGATGCCTTCGCGAGCAGGCTCGCTCCCACATAGAAATCAGTGCTGCAAAATCAGCTATCCAGTGCTTTGTATTTTTCGCGCAGGTGGTTACGAATCCACACCGCCGACAGGTTCAATGTGGCGATCACCAGCACCAGCAGCAACGCCGTGGCGTACACCAGCGGCCGTGCCGCTTCGACGTTCGGGCTCTGGAAGCCGACGTCATAGATGTGGAAGCCCAGGTGCATGATCTTCTGGTCCAGGTGCAGGTACGGGTAATTGCCGTCCACTGGCAGCGACGGTGCCAGTTTCACTACACCCACCAGCATCAGCGGCGCCACTTCACCGGCGGCGCGAGCCACGGCGAGGATCATGCCGGTCATCATGGCCGGGCTGGCCATTGGCAGGACGATCTTCCACAGCGTCTCGGCCTTGGTCGCGCCCAGTGCCAGCGAGCCTTCACGGACGGTACGCGGGATACGCGCCAGACCTTCCTCGGTCGCCACGATCACCACCGGTACCGCCAGCAGCGCCAGAGTCAGCGAAGCCCAGAGCAGACCCGGTGTGCCGAACGTCGGCGCCGGCAGCGCTTCAGGGAAGAACAGACGGTCGACCGAACCACCCAGCACGTAGACGAAGAAGCCCAGACCGAACACGCCGTAGACGATCGCCGGCACACCGGCGAGATTGTTCACCGCGATGCGGATCACTCGGGTCAGGGTGTTCTGCTTGGCGTATTCACGCAGGTACACCGCCGCCAGCACGCCGAACGGGGTGACGATCATCGCCATGATCAGGGTCATCATCACGGTGCCGAAGATCGCCGGGAAGATCCCGCCTTCGGTGTTCGCTTCACGCGGATCGTCGGAAAGGAATTCCCAGACCTTGCTGAAGTAGAAACCGATCTTGGTCATCGTGCCCATGGCATTCGGCTGATAGGCGTGAACCACTTTGCCCAGGCTGATTTCGATCTCTTTGCCGTTGGCATCGCGAGCAGTCAACGCGTCGCGGTTGAACTGCGCATGCAGATCGCTCAGGCGTGCTTCGACATCCTGATAACGCGCGTTCAGCTCGGCACGCTCGGCGTCCATGTCCGCTTGCGCGGTGGCGTCGAGCTTGCCGTCGAGTTCCAGTTTGCGCCCGTGCAGACGGATGCGCTCCAGCCCTGAGTTGATCGCCCCGATGTCAGTCTTTTCCAGCGATTTGAGTTGGGCCGCCAGGCCGTTCACCCGGTTGATCCGCGCTTGCAACTCAGGCCACGCCGCTTCACCTTCGGCGATCACCTTGCCGTCCTGTTTGACGTTGACCAGGTAGCCGTAGAAGTTGCCCCACTCGCGACGCTCGATCGCCATCAGTTCCGGCGGCGTGGTCTGCTTGGTCAGCCACTCGCCGACCACCCAGGTGAAGTCGTTGCCGTTCAGGTCGCGGTTGCCGACCTTGATCAGCTCGCGGGTCATGAATTCCGGGCCCTGATCAGGCACCGGCAGGCCGGCGCTTTTCAGGCGTGCGCGCGGTACTTCTTCTTTCTGTACCACTTCGCCGATGACCAGGTGATTGGCTTGGCCCGGTACGTCGTAGCTGGCGTGGATCAGGTCCGCCGGCCAGAAGTGACCCAGACCGCGCACGGCAATCACCGCCAGCAGGCCAATGGTCATGATGACCGCGATGGACACCGCGCCACCGCTGATCCAGACGCCCGGGGCGCCGCTCTTGAACCATCCATTCAGGGAGTTCTGTTTCACAGACTTCTACCTTTCTTAAAGCGACGAGTATTTCTTGCGCAGACGCTGACGAATCAGTTCTGCCAGGGTGTTCATGACGAAGGTGAACAACAGCAGCACCAGCGCCGAGAGGAACAGCACGCGGTAGTGGCTGCCGCCGACTTCCGACTCGGGCATTTCCACCGCGACGTTGGCGGCCAGGGTGCGCAGGCCTTCGAACAGGTTCATTTCCATGACCGGGGTGTTACCCGTGGCCATCAGCACGATCATGGTTTCGCCGACCGCACGGCCCATACCGATCATCAGCGCCGAGAAAATGCCCGGGCTGGCGGTGAGGATCACCACCCGGGTCATGGTCTGCCACGGCGTGGCACCGAGCGCCAGGGAACCGAGGGTCAGGCCACGCGGCACACTGAACACGGCATCTTCGGCAATCGAGTAGATGTTCGGGATCACCGCAAAACCCATCGCCAGACCGACCACCAGAGCGTTGCGCTGGTCGTAGGTGATGCCCAGGTCGTGGGAGATCCACATGCGCATGTCACCGCCGAAGAACCAGTTCTCCATGTACGGGCTCATGTACAGCGACAACCAACCGACAAACAGAATCACCGGAATCAGCAGTGCACTTTCCCAGCCATCCGGGACTTTCAGGCGGATCGACTCGGGTAGACGACTGAAAGTGAAACCGGCCACCAGAATGCCGATCGGCAACAGCATCAGCAGGCTGAAGATGCCCGGCAGATGCCCTTCCACATACGGGGCGAGGAACAGACCGGCGAAGAACCCGAGGATCACCGTCGGCATCGCTTCCATCAGCTCGATCACCGGTTTGACCTTGCGGCGCATGCCCGGGGCCATGAAGTACGCGGTGTAGATCGCTGCGGCAACCGCCAGCGGTGCCGCCAGCAGCATGGCGTAGAACGCGGCTTTCAGGGTGCCGAAGGTCAGTGGCGAGAGGCTCAGTTTCGGTTCGAAATCGGTGTTGGCCGCCGTCGATTGCCAGACGTATTTAGGCTCGTCGTAGTTCTCGTACCAGACCTTGCTCCACAGCGCGCTCCACGACACTTCCGGGTGCGGGTTGTCGAGCAGCAGCGGTTGCAGCTTGCCGCCGGCCTCGACGATCACCCGGTTGGCGCGCGGCGACAGGCCGAACAGGCCCTGACCTTCGGCCACCGGCTCGACCAGCAACGTGCGGTGCGCGGTGCTGTGGAACACACCGAGCTTGCCGCTGGCATCAAGGGCCACGAAGCCCTTGCGACGCTCTTCGGCAGTGATTTCAACGATCGGCGTGGTGCCCATCTGGAAAGTACGGATCTGCTTCAGGCGCAGTTCGCCATCGGTATCACGGGCCATGAACCACTGGGCCAGGCCACCCTTGGAGTCACCGATGATCAGCGAGATGCCGCCCACCAGTTGCGTGCTCGCGGTGACTTCGGCGTCAGCGTTTTCCAGCAGTTTGTAGCGACCGTTGAGGCTCTTGTCGCGCAGGCTGAACACGTCGGCCTGGGCGCGCCCGTTGACCACGTACAGCCATTGCTGGCGCGGATCGACGAAGATGTTTTTCACCGGCTCGGTCATCTGCGGCAGTTCGATACGCTTCTGCTCGTTGGTGACTTCGCCGGTCATCATGTTTTCTTCGCTGGTCAGCGACAGCACATTAAGTTGCGCACCGGTCGAACCCACCAGCATCAACGTCGAATCGGTCGCATTGAGGCTCACGTGCTCCAGTGCCCCGCCGCTCTCGTTCACAGCGATCGGCGCTTCGCCGTACGGGTATTCGATGGCCGGGGTGATGGTTTTCTTGCCATCGGGATAGCTGACTTTATAGGTGTGACGGAACACCAGCGCCTGGCCGTTGGACAGGCCCACCGCTACCAGCGGATGACCTGGCTGATCTTCGCCAATGGAAGTGACGGTCGCGCCAGCAGGAACCGGCAGATCGACGCGCTTCAATTCAGCGCCACTGTCGATGTCGAAGAACAGCGCCTGGCCTTTGTCGGAAACGCGCATCGCCACCTGATTCTGCTCTTCGAGCGAAATCATCAGCGGCTTGCCGGCGTCCTGCATCCAGGCCGGGGTAATGGCATCTTTCGCGGTCAGGCTGGCACCCTGGAACAACGGGGCAACGACGTAGGCGAGGAAGAAGAAGATCAGCGTGATGGCTGCCAGCACCGCCAGACCGCCAACGAGGACGTACCAGCGGGTGAAGCGATCCTTGAGCGCGCGAATGCGGCGCTTGCGTTGCAACTCAGGCGTATTGAAGTCAATGCGCTTGGGAGGGTTCGTAGTCATTTTGGAATTGGCCAGATCATTCATGCGCACACCCTAGCGATCCTGTATGACAGAAAGATGACAATGCAGTGACGCAGCAAATCCGCCGCCAGCAGGGCACTGGCAGTGGATAAAAGAATTCGGGGAGTGTGGGGCGAACTTGCTCGCGAAAGTGCCGGTTCTGAAGGCCGCTTCGCGAGCAGGCTCGCTCCCACATGAGTCAGGCGGGGTTCACCCCCTGACTCAGTTTGTTACTTTTTTGCGACTTCAGCGCCGCCTTCCTGCAGACCCAGGTCAGCCAGTGCTTTTGCAGCAACCTTGGCTGGCAGTGGGATGTAGCCGTCTTTCACCACCACTTCCTGGCCCTGTTTGGACAGAACCAGTTTCACGAACTCGGCTTCCAGCGGGGCCAGAGGCTTGTTCGGGGCCTTGTTCACGTAAACGTAGAGGAAGCGCGACAGTGGGTACTTGCCGTTCAGGGCGTTTTCTTCGGTGTCTTCGATGAAGTCAGTGCTGCCTTTCTTCGACAGAGCAACAGTCTTCACGCTGGCAGTCTTGTAGCCGATGCCCGAGTAGCCGATGCCGTTCAGCGAGGAGCTGATCGACTGCACAACCGACGCCGAACCTGGTTGTTCGTTGACGTTAGGCTTGTAGTCGCCTTTGCACAGGGCTTCTTCCTTGAAGTAGCCGTAAGTGCCGGATACCGAGTTACGACCGAACAGTTGCACTGGCTTGTTGGCCAGGTCGCCGGTCACACCCAGGTCGCCCCAGGTTTTCACGTCGGCTTTGGCGCCGCACAGACGGGTGGACGAGAAGATCGCGTCAACCTGTTCCATGGTCAGGTGCTGGATCGGGTTGTCCTTGTGCACGAACACCGCCAGGGCGTCCACGGCCACCGGGATAGCGGTTGGCTTGTAGCCGTATTTCTGCTCGAAGGCCGCCAGTTCGGTGTCCTTCATCTTGCGGCTCATCGGGCCCAGGTTGGAGGTGCCTTCAGTCAGCGCAGGTGGCGCGGTGGCGGAGCCAGCAGCCTGAATCTGGATGTTTACGTTCGGGTATTCTTTCTTGTAGTTCTCAGCCCACAGGGTCATGAGGTTGGCCAGAGTGTCGGAACCAACGCTGGACAAGTTGCCCGATACACCGGTGACCTTGGTGTAAGCCGGAATTGCCGGGTCAACGCCAGCGGCTACCGCGTGGGCAGTCGCAACGCCAGCAGCGACAAAAGTCATTGCCGCCATCAAACGCTTCAGTTTCATGCCTTACTCCTAGCAGATAGGGTGTGTTAAGTCGGGGCCAAGTATCAGCAGGCCGTGTGAACACTCTATGGCTGAAATATGACAATTGGATGAAAGGCCAGCATCGGAGTTTTTACTGGATGATTCGAGTCATCCCCCTTCGCGAGCAGGCTCGCTCCCACAGTTGAAATGCATTCCAATGTAGGAGCGAGCCTACTCGCGAAGGGGCCGGTACTGCTGGAGGAAATTACGGATCAGCGACCCTTGTTCCAGAGCCACGCGCCAACAAGAATCCCCATCGTGCACAGCACCGCCACATAGTAGGCCGGGCCCATCGCACTCTCTTTAAGCAGCAGGCTGACCACCATCGGCGTCAGGCCACCGAAGATCGCGTACGCCACGTTGTACGAGAACGACAGCCCGCTGAAGCGCACCACCGGCGGGAACGCCTTGACCATCACGTATGGCACCGCACCGATGGTGCCGACCAGCAGACCGGTCAGGGCATACAGCGGGAACAGCCAGTTCGGGTGATCGGCGAGGCTGTGATAGAAAGTCCAGGAGCTGATCAGCAGGCCCAGGCTACCGAAGACAAACACCCGGCCGGCACCGAATCGGTCCGCCAGGGCACCGGAGATGATGCAACCGACGCTGAGGAACACGATCGCCAGGCTGTTCGATTGCAGCGCCACCGTTGGCGAGAAGTGATAGACCGTCTGCAGCACGGTCGGGGTCATCAGGATCACCACGACGATACCGGCGGACAGCAGCCAGGTCAGCAGCATCGAGATCGCAATCGCCCCGCGATGGTCACGCAGCACCGCACGCAGCGGTACTTCTTCGGCCAGCGCCTTGCGCAGTTGCAATTCGGCGAACACCGGGGTTTCGTGCAGCCAGCGGCGCAGATAGACCGAGAACAGGCCGAAGACGCCGCCGAGCAGGAATGGAATTCGCCAGGCGTAGTCGGACACCTCCACTGGCGTGTAGATGCTGTTGATTGCCGTGGCGACCAGCGAGCCGAGCAAAATGCCGGCAGTGAGGCCGCTGGTCAGGGTGCCGCAGGCGTAGCCGATGTGCTTTTGCGGCACGTGTTCGGAAACGAAGACCCACGCCCCCGGCACCTCTCCGCCAATCGCTGCGCCCTGGATCACCCGCATCAGCAGCAACAGAATCGGCGCCCACAGGCCGATCTGAGCGTAGGTCGGCAGCAGACCCATGATCAGGGTCGGCACGGCCATCATGAAAATGCTCAGGGTGAACATTTTCTTGCGCCCCAGCAGGTCGCCGAAGTGCGCCATGACGATGCCGCCCAGCGGCCGCGCGAGGTAACCGGCGGCGAAAATGCCGAAGGTCTGCATCAGGCGCAGCCACTCGGGCATGTCGGCCGGGAAGAACAGCTTGCCGACCACGGTGGCGAAGAACACGAAGATGATGAAATCGTAAAACTCCAGCGCACCGCCCAAGGCCGATAGCGACAGAGTCTTGTAATCATTGCGGGTCAGGGGGCGTGCAGGTTGCTCGGGCTGCGCGAGGCTCGAAGGCGCTGTGGTCATGGCAAGGGCTTCTCTTATAGGCGGATCTACCGCCACAACAACGCTGGCTGTGGCTTGGGCAGGTTCGGCACCATAGCAAATTGTTCGAAAAAGCACATAGAGGCGCGTATTTGCCGGTCAAAATCAGAACCCGATGGTCGTCGCGGAGTCTACCGACCGATATACTCGCAACCTTGCTCCGGTTTGTAGGGGGTTGCTGTGCGAAAACGTCGTTGGCCCGGCTTTTGAACGGGATCAGCCGGTTTCGCAGAGTTTCCCCTTTAGGCGCCTATGGAAAACGTGACGAACGCAGTATGTTCGGTGCTGAATCGTTTTTCCTGAAGACGGCTACCACCAGCAATACCAACGAAGAGTCACGGGTCAGAGGCACCCCCGGCATGATAGAGCTCGAACAAGAAGATCCGATCCCGCAAGGCGACCTGGCCTTGCAAATCACCGCACTCCCGCGCGAAACCAACGGCTTTGGCGATATTTTCGGCGGCTGGCTGGTGGCGCAGATGGACCTGGCGGGGACCGCGATGGCCAGCCGCGTTGCCGGTGGCCGTGTGGCGACCGTGGCCATCGACCGCATGGCCTTTCTGGTGCCGGTCGCGGTCGGTGCGCAATTGTCCTTTTATACCCAGACCCTGGAAATCGGCCGCAGCTCGATCCAGATGATGGTCGAAGTGTGGAGCGACGATCCGCTGTCCAGCGAGTGGCGTAAAGTGACCGAGGCGGTGTTCGTCTTCGTCGCCATCGACGGCAGCGGTCGCACCCGCTCGGTGCCGCCGCGCGCACGTTAAACCTCGCCGCGGTTTTGCGGTCGATAGTCGTCCCAAGTGTCTGATCGAGAGCTGTCCCATGAACACGCCCAGCGTTGAAGCCGTGAAACTGGATGAACTGAACTGCTGGCGCATCCGCCACGGTCAGGCCGAAGTGCTGGTCGCCCAGCAAGGCGCGCACATCCTCAGTTATCAGATCGACGGCCAGCCGCCGATCATCTGGCTCAACGACAAGGCTGTATTCAAGACCGGCAAGAGCATCCGCGCCGGTGTGCCGGTGTGCTGGCCGTGGTTCGGCAAGTTCGAACGCAACCCGCAGCACGTGCAGGCCATGTACACCGGTGAGCAACCGGCACCCGCACACGGTCTGGTGCGAGCGATGGATTGGGAGCTGGGCGGCATCGAATCAGAGGCTGATGGCGTCAAGGTCGAATTCAAGCTGCCCTACCCAGAAGGTGGCCTGCCGGGCTGGCCGCATCAGGTCGACCTGACCCTGACCCTGCATCTGAATGATCAGTTGCACATCAGCCTGACCAGCCAAAACCGGGGTGCCGAAGCCGTCAGCATCAGCCAGGCGCTGCACACTTATTTCGCGGTCAGCGATGTTCGCAACGTGCACGTCGACGGTGTGGACGGTCTGGATTACATCGAGACCTTGGACAACTGGAAGACCAACGCCCAGAAGGGTGACCTGTATTTTGCCGGCGAAACCGATCGCATCTACCTCGACGCCCCGCCGCAGTTGAGCATCGTCGACCCGACCTGGGAACGACGCATCGTGCTGACCGCCACTGGCTCACGCACCGCCGTGATCTGGAACCCGTGGGTCGACCGCGCGGCAGCGCTGACCGACATGGACAACGATGGCTGGCAGCGCATGCTGTGCATCGAGACGGCGAATGTTATGAATGATGTGGTGAATCTGGCGTCGGGTGCGAGCCATACGATGGGTGTCAGCGTCGGTAGTAAACCGCTTTAACCAGTACCGCAAAACAAAATGTGGGAGCGAGCCTGCTCGCGAATGCGTTATGTCAGCCACTCTTCAAGTGTCTGATACACCGCTTTCGCGAGCAGGCTCGCTCCCACAGTTGTTTTGGGGTGACGATTACAGATCGGACTCCTGCACCACCCGCACCTTGTCCGCATCCAGCGCATACGCCGCATCGGCCAGGTCATTACTGACTTTCTCGATCTTCAGCGTGCCGGTCACCCACAGCGGCGTGTAGATGTCATCCAGCTTCAAGCCCTTGGGATAACGCACCAGCACCAGTTGATTCGGCGGCGGTGGCGGTACGTGGATGCACGCGCCCGGGTATGGCACGAGGAAGAACAGCGTGCTGCGACCCTTGGCATCGGATTCCAGCGGCACCGGGTAGCCACCGATGCGGATGTGCTTGTCGTTCATCGACGCCACGGTCTTGGTCGAATACATCACCGCCGGCAGGCCCTTGGCCTGTTTCATCCCGCCCTTCTCGGTGAAGGTGCCGGTGGCTTCCGGGGAGTTGTGGTCGATTTCGGGCATGGCCTCGAGGGCTTTCTGGTCCGACTTGGGCATCAGTTCCAGCCAGTCGGTTTCCGGCAGTTCGCCGGCGTGGGCCAGACCGCTGCCCAGCAAAAGGAGAGTCAACAAAAGACGGCGCATGGAGGTGCTCGGTAAAAAATGCTCGGATAAGGAAGGACGTCGGATCGCCGAGCATTCTAGCCCTCCCTGCCGCGTTGGCAGAGAGGACTTGGTCGCTTGGATCAGTTCTTTTTGATCAGGCCGTAGATCACCAGCAGCACGATCGCGCCGACCAGCGCACCGATGAAGCCTGCGCCTTGACCTGCCTGATAGATACCCAGGGCCTGGCCGCCGTAAGTGGCCGCCAGCGAACCGCCGATACCGAGCAGGATGGTCATGATCCAGCCCATGCTGTCATCGCCCGGTTTGAGGAAACGTGCCAGCAGGCCGACGATCAAGCCGATAAAGATGGTTCCGATAATTCCCATGGCATTTCCCTCTGACACTCAATAGTAGATATGCCAAAGCCTAGTCAGACTTTGGCATCCTGCCATGAGAGAACGGCGAGCCCTGAATGGTTCCGCCGCTGCCAGATGAAACTGTCGTTACTCGGCGATCAGCGCTTCGACCTTGACGATCTGCGCCTGCAGCGTCGCCATGTCGGCGCAGCGCAGGTTGGCGTGACCAACCTTGCGCCCGGCCTTGAAGGCTTTGCCGTAGTGGTGCAGATGGCAATCTTCGATGGCGATGACTTTCTCCACCGGTGGAACCACACCGATGAAGTTGAGCATCGCGCTCTCGCCGACCTTGGCCGTCGAGCCCAGCGGCAGGCCGGCCACGGCGCGCAGATGGTTTTCGAACTGGCTGCACTCGGCGCCTTCGGTGGTCCAGTGCCCGGAGTTGTGCACGCGCGGGGCGATCTCGTTGGCCTTGAGGCCACCGTCGACTTCAAAGAACTCGAACGCCATCACGCCGACGTAATCCAGCTGCTTGAGCACACGGCTGGAGTAGTCTTCGGCCAACGCCTGTAGCGGGTGATCGGTGCTCGCCACCGACAGCTTGAGGATGCCGCTGTCGTGGGTGTTGTGCACCAGCGGGTAGAAGCGGGTTTCGCCATCGCGGGCACGCACGGCGATCAGCGAAACCTCACCGGTGAACGGCACGAAGCCTTCCAGCAGGCAGGCAACGCTGCCCAGCTCGGCGAAGGTGCCGACCACGTCTTCCGGCTTGCGCAGGACCTTCTGGCCCTTGCCGTCATACCCCAGGGTGCGAGTTTTCAGCACGGCCGGCAGACCGATCGAAGCCACGGCGGCCTCCAGGTCGGCTTGCGATTGAATGTCGGCGAAGGCCGGAGTCGGAATGCCCAGGTCCTTGAACATGCTCTTCTCGAACCAGCGGTCGCGAGCGATGCGCAGGGCTTCGGCGCTCGGATAGACCGGGACGAATTGCGAGAGAAACGCCACGGTTTCGGCCGGGACGCTTTCGAACTCGAAGGTCACCAGGTCGACTTCGTCAGCCAGTTGGCGCAGGTGATCCTGATCGCCGTAATCGGCCCGCAGGTGTTCGCCCAGCGCGGCGGCACAAGCGTCCGGCGCAGGGTCGAGGAAAGCGAAGTTCATGCCCAGCGGAGTGCCCGCCAGCGCCAACATACGGCCCAACTGGCCGCCACCGATTACACCGATCTTCATCTCAACAACCTCAGGCAATACGTGGATCTGGATTGTCCAGGACGCTGTCTGTCTGCTCGGCACGGAAGGTTTTCAGTACCGCGTGGAATTGTGGATGCTTGGCGCCGAGGATGCTCGCCGACAGCAGCGCGGCGTTGATCGCGCCGGCCTTGCCGATGGCCAGGGTGGCAACCGGGATGCCCGCTGGCATCTGCACGATCGACAGCAGCGAATCGACGCCCGAGAGCATCGACGACTGCACCGGAACGCCCAGCACCGGCAGGTGGGTCTTGGCCGCACACATGCCTGGCAGGTGGGCTGCGCCACCGGCACCGGCGATGATCACCTCAATGCCGCGGCCCTCAGCCTCTTCGGCGTACTGGAACAGCAGATCCGGGGTGCGGTGGGCGGAAACCACCTTGACCTCGTACGGGATGCCGAGCTTTTCCAGCATATCGGCGGTGTGGCTAAGGGTGGACCAATCGGACTTGGAGCCCATGATCACGCCAACCAGTGCACTCATCGTCGCGCCTCTTCTCTCTGGGCGCCCGCAGGCGCGTCAAAAACAACAAGCCACGCAGGATTGCGTGGCTTGATTGTACGAAAAATGGCCGGACGTACCGGCCGAAGGCCGCGCAGTATACCGCAAAGAAGCCAATAAACAGCCCCCGAAACGACCATCTGTCAAATCAGCGAAAGGCCCGGTTTTATTGACTTGAAGGTCAGCAGAAAAGATCAAAAGATCGCAGCCTTCGGCAGCTCCTACAGGGCAAGGCATTTCAACCTGTAGGAGCTGCCGAAGGCTGCGATCTTTTCCCACAGACCCACCACTCAAGAAGCCTGTGCAGCGCCGCCTTCAAGCTTGCGCCACAGCAACCGTACGTTGGCCTTGCGCACCAGTGCGCAGCGGTACAGGCGAATTTCCAGCGGTACATGCCATTGCGGGCCGCCGCAGACCACCAGTTCGCCGCGGGCCAGCTCGGCGCGCACGCTCAGTTGCGGTACCCAGGCGATGCCGAGGCCTTCCAGGGCCATGCTTTTCAGGCTGTCGGCCATGGCGGTTTCATAGATCGTGGTAAAGCGCAGCTGACGTTGACGCAGCAAACCATTTACCGAGCGCCCGAGAAACGCCCCGGCGCTGTACGCCAGCAACGGTACGCTGACGTCACCTTCCAGATCGAACAGCGGCTTGCCTTCGGCATCCGCCGCACACACCGGGAGCATTTCGGTCTGGCCCAGGTGCAGCGACGGGAAGATTTCCGGGTCCATCTGCATCGCCGCGTCCGGGTCATAGAAAGCCAGCATCAGATCACAGCCTCCTTCGCGCAATGCATGCACCGCATCGCCAACGTTGGTCGCCACCAGCCGCGTGGCGATGTTCAGTCCTTCGTTGCGCAGTTGTGCGATCCAGCGCGGGAAAAAGCCCAGCGCCAGCGAGTGCGCGGCGGCGATCTGCATCACTTCGCCCTGCCCGCCTTCGAGGTGATGCAGGTGGCGCAGCACTTCACCGAGCTGTTCGACCACGGTGCGCGCGGTCACCAGAAACAGTTGCCCGGCCGCCGTCAGTTCGATCGGCGTGCGCGAGCGGTTGACCAGCGTCAGGCCCAGCGCCGCTTCGAGGCTGCGGATCCGCCGACTGAACGCCGGCTGGGTCACGAAACGCCGTTCTGCCGCCTGCGAGAAGCTGCGGGTGGCGGCCAAAGCACTGAAGTCCTCGAGCCATTTGCTTTCCAGATTCATCACGCCCTCCCGGGAACGCACCAAAACAGGTCACACGTCTGCCGCGCAGGCGGCGTCACACGGGCATTATGCCGAATGTGCATAGGCCAGTGTTTAACAGCATTGGCCCAAAAAATCCCGTAAGCCTAGCATTCGCAGCGTTCCGGCATAGACCGGGTCCATATCGAGATGATTTCTATCATGTCCTCCGCTGCATCTTTCCGCACAGAAAACGACCTGCTTGGCGCCCTCGAAGTACCGGCTCAAGCGTATTACGGCATCCAGACCCTGCGAGCGGTGAACAACTTCCGTCTCTCCGGCGTTCCGATTTCGCATTACCCGAAACTGGTTGTGGGTCTGGCGATGGTCAAACAGGCCGCCGCTGACGCCAACCGTGAGTTGGGTCATCTGAGCGAAGCCAAGCACGCTGCCATCAGCGAAGCCTGTGCCCGATTGATCCGCGGTGATTTCCACGAAGAATTCGTGGTCGACATGATTCAAGGTGGCGCCGGTACGTCCACCAACATGAACGCCAACGAAGTGATCGCCAACATTGCGCTCGAAGCAATGGGTCACCAGAAAGGCGAGTACCAGTACCTGCACCCGAACGACGACGTCAACATGGCGCAGTCGACCAACGACGCCTATCCGACCGCCATTCGCCTGGGTCTGCTGCTGGGTCACGATTCGCTGCTGGCCAGCCTCGACAGCCTGATTCAGGCCTTCGCCGCCAAGGGTGAAGAATTCAACCACGTGCTGAAGATGGGTCGTACCCAGCTGCAGGACGCCGTGCCGATGACCCTGGGTCAAGAGTTCCGCGCATTCGCCACCACCATGGGCGAAGACCTGGCCCGTCTGAAGACGCTGGCCCCGGAACTGCTGACTGAAGTGAACCTGGGCGGCACCGCGATCGGCACCGGCATCAACGCCGACCCGCGCTATCAAGCGCTGGCCGTTCAGCGTCTGGCGCTGATCAGCGGTCAGCCGCTGGTGCCCGCCGCCGACCTGATCGAAGCCACTTCCGACATGGGCGCCTTCGTGCTGTTCTCCGGCATGCTCAAGCGCACCGCGGTCAAGCTGTCGAAGATCTGCAACGACCTGCGCCTGCTGTCCAGCGGCCCACGCACCGGCATCAACGAGATCAACCTGCCAGCGCGTCAGCCAGGCAGCTCGATCATGCCCGGCAAGGTCAACCCGGTGATTCCGGAAGCCGTTAACCAGGTGGCCTTCCAGGTCATCGGTAACGATCTGGCGCTGACCATGGCAGCCGAAGGCGGCCAACTGCAGCTGAACGTGATGGAGCCGCTGATCGCGTTCAAGATCCTCGACTCGATCCGTCTGCTGCAACGCGCCATGGACATGCTGCGCGAGCACTGCATCGTCGGCATCACCGCCAACGAAGCCCGCTGCCGCGAACTGGTCGAGCACTCGATCGGTCTGGTCACCGCGCTGAACCCGTACATCGGCTACAAAAACGCCACCCGCATCGCCCGTATCGCCCTTGAAAGTGGCCGCGGCGTGCTGGAACTGGTGCGCGAAGAAGGCTTGCTCGACGAAGCCATGCTCGCCGACATCCTGCGCCCGGAAAACATGATTGCCCCGCGTCTGGTTCCGCTCAAAGCCTGAGCCGACGCGTTATTTGTAGCACCGCTCACCAGGTCGAGGGACTAGACACCTCTCACCTTTTGAGGGCTTGGGGATTTGTCCCCAAGCCCTTTTTTTTAACTTCTTTGCGGGCAGGACGTTAAATGTTTTGTGTATTTGATACCGCCAAGATCGCAGCCTTCGGCAGCTCCTACATGATGGATGTAACCCTGTAGGAGCTGCCGAAGGCTGCGATCTTTTGATTTTGCAGCAACTCTCGTTTCGTCGCTTGCACCACGAGCGTGCAGACGGGCGCCGCACTGATCGGTATAGTGCCGCCCCTCTTCGCGTGAGCGGTCGTCGGTAACGAGGCCATAACCCATGCGAAACCCGAACTAATAACAAACCCGCGAAATGGACCGGGACGAAACCTTCGCCTCACCTGTTGTGCCGTGCGCAAACCGGTGTAACGCGATGTTTCTGAACATCCAGCATTTGCTTACACAAAAAACAGCGAGGAAAAATCCATGCTCGAAGTCATCAACGACTTCCTCTCAGGGAAAGTACTGATCGTGCTCATTGTCGGGCTCGGTAGCTACTTCACGATTCGCTCGCGTTTCGTTCAATTGCGCCACTTCTTCCACATGTTCGCGGTGTTCCGCGACAGCCTGAAAAGCAGCGGCGGGCAACTCAGCTCGTTCCAGGCCCTGATGCTCAGCCTTGCCGGCCGCGTCGGTGCAGGCAACATCGCCGGTGTCGGCATCGCCGTGACCCTCGGTGGTCCGGGTGCGGTGTTCTGGATGTGGGTGACCGCACTGGTCGGCATGTCCAGCAGCTTCTTCGAATGCACCCTGGCCCAGGTCTACAAGCGCGCCGACGGTGACGGTCTGTACCGTGGCGGCCCGGCCTACTACATCCAGCACGGCCTGAAACTCAAAGGCATGGCGGTGGTGTTCTCGATCCTGTTGCTGGTCACCTACGGCTTCGCCTTCATCGGCCTGCAGTCCTACACCGTGACCCACTCGCTGCAAAACGCCTTTGCCTTCGACCCGCGCCACACCGGGATCGTCCTGGCGGTGCTGCTGGCCATCACCTTCATCGGCGGTATCAAGCGCATCGCTGCGGTGTCCGACCTGTTGGTGCCGGTCAAGACCCTGGCCTATATCGGCGTGACCCTGTACGTGATCGGCACCCAGATCGAACACGTGCCAGCCATGCTGGAAACCATCTTCAAAAGCGCCTTCGGCCTCGACCCGGCCTTCGGCGGCCTGCTCGGCAGCGCCATCGTCATGGGCGTGAAGCGTGGCGTGTTCGCCAACGAAGCGGGCCTGGGCAGTGCGCCGAACGTCGCCGCCGTGGCCTCGGTGAAACACCCGGGCGCTCAGGGCGTAGTTCAGGCCTTCAGCGTGTTCCTCGACACCTTCGTGATCTGCACCTGCACCGCGCTGCTGATCCTGCTGTCGGGCTTCTACACCCCGGGTTTCGAAGGTGACGGCATCGTCCTGACCCAGAACTCGCTGGCCGCCGTGGTCGGTGACTGGGGCCGCATCTTCGTCAGTGTTGCGCTGTCGCTGTTCGTCTTCACCTGCATCCTCTACAACTACTATCTGGGCGAAAACAGCCTGCAGTTCCTCAGCCGCAACCGCGCCGTGCTGATGGTGTTCCGCGGTCTGGTCCTGGCGCTGGTGGTATGGGGTTCGATGCAGGATCTGTCGACCGTGTTCGCCTTCGCCGACATCACGATGACCTGCCTGGCCTTCGTCAACCTGATGGCCCTGGCCATGCTGTTCAAGGTCGGCATGCGTGTCATGCGCGACTACGACGAGCAGCGCCGCGCCGGCATCAAGCAGCCGGTGTTCGACTCCAGCAAATTTGCCGATCTGGATCTGGACCTGAAGGCCTGGCCGACCGAGGCGCCAGCCGTCGGCAAGACCGCAGTCGAGCCGCAAGGCATCCCTGCAGCGCAACGCTGACAGGTGAATGACGGGCGCATCCCCTGCGCCCGTCAGTTACAGTTCGTAAAACTGTGGGAGCGAGCTTGCTCGCGAAAGCGGCGGATCAGTCGACATTCTGGTATCTGACCCACCGCATTCGCGAGCAAGCCCGCTCCCGCAGGAACTCATCGCTTCGGAGAATCCTATGACCCCTTCGACTTATCCCGCCGCCCAACACGTCATGGTGCTCTACACCGGTGGCACCATTGGCATGCAGGCCAGCGCCAACGGCCTGGCCCCGGCGTCCGGCTTCGAAACCCGCATGCGCGATTACCTGCACGGCCAGCCCGAGTTGGTGGTGCCGCAGTGGCGCTTCCGGGAAATGTCGCCACTGATCGACAGCGCCAACATGAGCCCGGCCTACTGGCAGCAACTGCGCGAAGCGGTAGTCGATGCGGTGGACGTGCAAGGCTGCGACAGCGTGCTGATCCTGCACGGCACCGACACTCTTGCCTACAGCGCAGCTGCAATGAGCTTCCAGTTGCTTGGCCTGCATGCCCGCGTGTGTTTCACCGGCTCGATGCTGCCGGCTGGCGTCACCGACAGCGATGCCTGGGAAAACCTCGGTGGCGCGCTGGTTGCCCTCGGCCAAGGCCTGGCGCCGGGCGTGCACCTGTACTTTCACGGTGAACTGCTGGCGCCAACCCGTTGTGCGAAAGTGCGCAGCTTCGGCCGTCATCCGTTCAAGCGCCTGGAACGTCAAGGTGGCGGCGTGAAAGCCACGTCGATTCCGGCAGCGCTGCACTACGACCAGCCAAAACAACTGGCGAATGTCGCTGTACTGCCACTGTTCCCCGGCATCAGCGCCGGGATTGTCGACGGGTTGCTCGACGGCGGTATCCAAGGGCTGGTGCTGGAGTGCTACGGCAGCGGCACCGGGCCGAGCGACAATCCCGAGTTCCTCGCCAGCCTTGGCCGCGCGCGGGATAACGGCGTGGTGGTGGTCGCGGTCACGCAGTGCCATGAAGGCGGCGTCGAGCTGGATGTGTATGAAGCCGGCAGCCGTTTGCGCGGCGTGGGCGTGTTATCCGGCGGCGGCATGACCCGCGAGGCGGCGTTCGGCAAGTTGCAGGCGTTGTTGGGTGCAGGTCTGGAATCGACCGAAGTGCGCCGGCTGATCGAACTCGATCTGTGTGGCGAGCTGATCTGACGCCACCCGAACCCTTGCAGGAGTGATCCCCTGTGGCGAGGGCGCTTGCTCCCGCTCGACTGCGAAGCAGTCGCAGTGTTTTGGGGCCGCTACGCGCCCCAGCGGGAGCAAGCTCCCTCGCCACAACAGCCCTCCCACCGTTTGATCTGTGTGCGGCATATAACTTGCTGCCGTTTCCAGCATCCCCAGGCTGGAAGATCACATGCTGCACTCCCACCTCACGACCCTCAACGCCGTCTCTCTTATCCTCAACACCTTCAAAGATGAAGGCCTGTCGAGCGACGCGCTACTGGCCGGCAGCGGCATCAGTGCGGCGGATCTGAACCGCGCCGACACGCGCATCACCACCAATCAGGAAATGCAGGTGTGCGCCAACGCGGTCGCGCTCAAGCACGACATTGGCCTGGAACTGGGCCGGCGGATGCACGTTTCCTGCTACGGCATCCTCGGTTACGCGCTGCTGACCTGTGCCACCTTCGGTGACGCTTTGCGCCTGGCGATTCGCTATCCGGCGCTGTTGGGAACACTTTTCGAACTGAGCCTGGAAGACGATGGCGAGCGCGTCTGGTTCGTCGCTGCCGATTACCGCGAGAGCCCGGAGATGGCGGTGTTCAACGCGGAATTCTGCCTGGTGTCGCTGAAGGTCATCTGCGACGACCTGCTCGGGCATCCGCTGCCACTGCTGGCGACGCGTTTTGAACATGCCGCGCCGGATTATCGCGACAGTTATGCCGAGCACTTCGCCAGCCCGCTGCACTTCGCCGCCAAGGACAACGCCTTTGCCTTCGACCGGCGCTGGCTCGATCAACCGTTGCCATTGGCCGACAGCATCACCCACCAGGCCATGGCCGATCGCTGCCGCAAGCAGAATATCGAGTTCACCGGACGGCAGGCGTGGCTGGGGCGGATTCGCCAGCTGCTCAGCGCCCAGCTCAATGCTGCACCGGGCCTCGAGGGGCTGGCCCAGCAGATGAAATGCTCGCCGCGCACCTTGCGCCGCCACCTCAAGGACATGGGCAGCAGTTATCAGGAGCTGCTCGACGAACTGCGTTTCGAGCGCGCCAAGCAGATGCTGTGTGAGGATCAGTTGCCGATCTACCGCATCGCCGAGACCCTGGGCTTCAGCGAAACCGCGAGTTTCCGCCATGCGTTCGTGCGCTGGAGCGGGGTTGCGCCGAGCCAGTTCCGACCCTGAAGATCAAAAGATCGCAGCCTTCGGCAGCTCCTACACCGATCTGTGTAGGAGCTGCCGAAGGCTGCGATCTTTTGATCTGCTGGAAAGGGGCGAATTGCGGTCAGCTTTTTTGGCCATATCGATCCCCTTTTGGCCTTTCCTGCCGTTCTCCGATTCGCCGCGCGCCGCAACACTGGGGGCAACCGAATCAGCCCCCTGCGGAGAACAACAAATGCTGACGATCTACTCGGACGATCACCACCTGCACCACGGCCGCTGCGAGCTCATCGACGGCCAGCTCAAGCCGTGCTTCGAGATGCCATCGCGTGCCGACCATGTGCTGCAACGGGTACAGCACCAGAACCTCGGTTCGGTGGAAGCGCCAAAGGATTTCGGTCTCGAACCGATCGCGCGCATCCACAACCGCGACTACCTCGACTTCTTCAAAGGCGCCTGGGAACGCTGGACTGAATTCAACACCGACGGCGACCTGCTGCCCTACACCTGGCCCGCCCGCACCCTGCGTCAGATCAAACCGACCAGCCTGCACGGCCAGCTCGGTTACTACAGCTTCGACGGCGGCGCGCCGATCACCGCCGGGACTTGGCAAGCAGCGTATAGCGCAGCGCAAGTTGCCCTCACTGCCCAGGCGGAAATCCAGCGCGGCGCCCGCAGCGCCTTCGCCCTGTGCCGGCCACCGGGACACCACGCCGCCAGCGACTTGATGGGCGGTTATTGCTACCTCAACAACGCCGCTATCGCTGCTCAGGCATTCCTCGATGCCGGCCACAAGAAAGTCGCGATCCTCGACGTCGACTATCACCACGGCAACGGCACGCAGTCGATTTTCTACGAGCGCAGCGACGTGCTGTTCACCTCGATCCACGGCCACCCGGAAGCCGAGTTTCCATTCTTCCTCGGCTATGACGATGAACGCGGTGAAGGGGCCGGTGAAGGCTTCAACTTCAACTATCCGCTGCCCGCCGGTTCCGGCTGGGAGGTGTGGAGTGCGGCGCTGGAACAGGCCTGTAACGAGATCGACAGCTATGGCGCCGACATCATTGTCGTGTCGCTGGGCGTCGACACGTTCAAGGACGATCCGATCTCGCAGTTCAAGCTCGACAGCCCGGATTACCTGGCGATGGGCAAGCGCATCGCCGCCCTCGGCAAACCGACCCTGTTCGTGATGGAAGGTGGCTACGCCGTCGAAGAGATCGGCATCAACGCGGTGAACGTGCTGGAAGGGTTCGAACAATGAACCGACTCAAGCACTGCATGGCGCCAGCCCTGTGCGCGGCGCTGCTCAGCGTCGGCGCCCACGCCGAAGAACGCACCTTGCGCGTCTACAACTGGTTCGACTACATCACGCCCAAGGCGCTGGAAGACTTCAAGGCGCAAAACAGCCAGACCAGACTGGTCTACGACATCTTCGACACCAACGAAGCGCTGGAAGCCAAGCTGCTGACCGGCAACTCCGGCTATGACGTGGTGGTGCCGTCCAATGTGTTCCTCGCCAAGCAGATCGAGGCCGGGGTGTTCCAGCCGCTGGACCGCAGCAAGCTGCCGAACTGGAATCACCTCGATCCGAAACTGATGAAGCTGATCGACGCCAACGACCCGGGCAACCAGTTCGCCGTGCCGTACATGTACGGCACCATCCTGATCGGTTTCAACCCGGCCAAGGTCAAGGCCGCGCTGGGCGATAACGCGCCGGTGGACAGCTGGGACCTGATCTTCAAGGAAGAGAATCTCAGCAAGCTCAAGCAGTGCGGCGTCGCCCTGCTCGACTCGCCGTCGGAGATCCTGCCGCTGGCGCTGCAACACCTGGGTCTGGACCCCAACAGCAAGAACCCGGCGGATTACGCCAAGGCCGAAGCGCTGCTGATGAAGATCAGGCCGTACATCACCTACTTCCACTCATCCAAGTACATGGCCGACATCGCCAACGGTGACATCTGCGTCGCGGTCGGTTATTCCGGCAGTTTCTCGCAGGCGGCCAACCGCGCCAAGGAAGCGAAGAACGGTGTGGTGGTCGACATGCGCCTGCCCAAGGAAGGCGCACCGATCTGGTTCGACATGCTCGCTATTCCCAAGGGCGCGAAGAACACCGAGGACGCCTACACCTTCATCAACTACCTGCTGCAACCGGCGGTGATCGCGCCGGTCAGCGACTTCGTCGGGTATCCGAACCCGAACAAGGACGCCACCCAACTGGTCGAACCGGCGATCCGCAACAACCCCAACCTGTACCCGACCGATGCGGCGATGGGCACGCTTTACACCCTGCAACCGCTGCCGCGGGATGCCGAGCGTGCACGCACCCGGGCCTGGACCAAGATCAAGTCCGGCACCTGACCTTCACTTCGGTTCAGTTACGGGCCTGCGTTGATGCAGGCCTTTTTTTGTCCGCGATATCTATATACCGCCATGCCGGCCCCGACGGTCATTACCTTGAGCCCGAACGCGCACCGAACGCCCAACGGTACCTGCGCCCACCTCACAGGAAGTGACCATGAGCGAAGACTCCGCCCCACCCGCCGCCCTCCCGAATGATCAGAATGACTTGCTCACCCAACTGGTGGCAGGACCCTCGATCAGGGAGGTCGCCACCCAAGCGCTGTTGCCGGCCCTGAAAACCCTCTACCCGCAACTGACCATCGATCCGCGTCTGGCCATGGTGGTGACACCGACCTGGGCCTTTGCTGCAACGCAGGTCATCCCCGGCGCAAGACGCTACGAATCACTGACGGGCGCCCTGGTCCGTCATGGGGTGGCATCCACGTCCGTGCTGTATTTCGATGGCGAGCATTACCTCACCCTGGAACCTCTGGCGCCGGTACCCGTGCAATTGCCGGTCAACATCGAGGCTATCGGGCGCTTGCTCAACGAACTTGCGCCCTTGCTGTTCATCGCGTTTCAGGAGCAACAGCTCAATTACTGGAACCAGCTCACGCGCCCCTCGACGCCACGCTGGAAGCAGTTGTCCCACTCACTGCGCGAGCGTTGGAACATTGCACCCGGGCCATCATGGGATGCCGATCAGGTCGCCATGGCCCGCCACTTGTTCACTTATCCGGAAAAGGGCGCCCGCACGACCAACGACCGCTATCAATCGCGGGCCTGCCTGATCGACCTCGACCAGGTCGACGACGGTGCTGCAAGACACCTGAACACCCTCGACATGGCGGTACTGACCGGAACGCTGGGCACTCGCACGCTGATCCTCACTTACACCATAACCGGTGGTTTTCAGAGCTACGAGTCAATGCAGGCTCTGGGCGAGTCCCTGCTGAGCTACACCGCAGAAAATGACGCCGGCAATGCCTGGCAGTGGCGCCTGATCGAACCCGAAGGCAACTACTTCGACCACCTCGCCTGTAACCTGATTGCGTTGCAAGCCGATGCGATCGGTGCACTGGCGACCGATACTGACATCCGCAACCGCGATCTGGCACCCCACATCAGTCGGGCGGCAGATGGACACGACCCGACGGACAGGCAGGCACCCTCGCGCTTCAACCGGGTCGAGCAAGGGTTGCCGGACTGGATGCTCAACGCGTCCTCCGTCGATCTCACGGCCTACAGTCGTCATCTGATGGACTTGGCGACCCTTCGCACACAGAACGCCAACCAGTCGTTTCAGGACGGGATCAAGCCGATCCGCGAGTACACTCTGGAGAGACTTCGCGAGGCCATGCTCAAGCAACATCCCGAGGCTGCAGATCTGGATCTGGCAGACATCGAGATCGTGGTCGACAGTGTCGTGGTCTGGGGCACTTTTGTGCCACCGACGGAACCCCAACGTAGCACCTTGAGCCTGGTCGATCTGGCGCTGCAAAACCTGATCGCCGTCCCCCTGGGTGACAAGACCGTGCGCAGCAAAAGTGCCTCGACGCTGCCGTCCTGGATGAACGCGGCGTACCTGGAGGCCTTGATCGTCAGTGTCGACATCGGCAAGACCTACCCGGCCCTGATCAAAGGCAAATTGCTTGACGATCCTCTGGAAAGCCTGCGCCGGCAGAATCTGTTCACCGGCCATTTGCGGGTTGAGCTACCGCTGTTGGCCCTGCAACAAAAGATTCGCGGCCTGGGCGGGATCAATGAGCTCGGCTATCGCTATGTCGCTGCCGTGGTGCAGGTGCTCGATGCCAATCGCCGGGTCGACGGCCAGGAAATTGTCATTCGCCCACTGGCATTCAATTCCGGTTGGCGGCTGCTTGCCTCTGCGGACGAAGTGGCCAACATGTTTGTCATCGGTCCTCGGCAGATGGACAAGGGCCCTTGTCTGCTTTATCAGCCATTACTTGACCAGTCCTTGAGCCAGTACCCGACACCGGCCAACCTGATTTATGCCATCAAGCATTCGGCCACCCTGCGCCAATCGGTACTTGCCTGGTTACCGGACAGGGTACGCAGCCATTATTCCGACTACGTATTCACCGGCAGCCTGCCCTCGGTCTGGTCGCTCTCGCAGCTGTTGGCAGACCCGCTGACCCCTCTGCAAATGGGCGGCACGCTGTCCCTTGGCACGCAAGTCATTGCCAACGATTACCTGGCCGCTGTGTTCAAGAGCAACGCCCTGGCACTGGTGGATCTGGCACAGCGGCAATCGGTGTCCAACGCGCAAAACCGCTGGGCGACTTTCAAACAGGCGGCGTGGGCGATCCTCAATGCGGCGCTGCCCTTTCTGGGCAGTACGGTCGGTACCGCCGCGTGGATCTGGCAGATTCTGGAGGACCTGCAACAAGGCCTGGACGCCACAGAAACAGGCGACCGTGACCAGCAGAAAGCCGTGATGACCGACCTGTTGCTGACATTGGCCATGGTCCTCGCGCACCGCGGTGCGACGCGTCATACCACGGCCCGCCAGATCGAAGAAAAGCCTGTCGGTGCCGTCACGACCGAGATTCGGCAGGCCGTCGAACCGCCACCGGCCTCTATCGTGCAACTGCCCGACAGGGCAAGCGATTCCGCTACTGCCCGGCACCCTATATCCCTATTGACCGGCCCGGCCCTGAGTCTTAAGGAAACGCTCGACCGTTTCCAAATCAGCAAACCCGAGCCTCTGACTCCGCCCGCTGCCGATAGCGGTGCGTACCGACATCTCTACAGCCACGACAACCGCTACTACACCCAGGTCGGGGAGCGCTGGTTCGAGGTGGCCGTGGAGGAAAACGGCGAGGTCTCGATCATCGACGCTCGCCAACAACCTCCACGCCAAGGGCCGCCGTTGATCGGCAATTCCCGTGGGCAATGGTTCGTCGACACCCGCCTGCGTCTGCGAGGCGGCGGCTTGTCTGCCCGGCGCAAAGCGATCAAACAGCAAAACGCTCAACGGATCGCCGAACTCAAGCAGCAGTTGGCCGCGTTTGATGATGAACGCGCCAACGCCAAAACCGAACTGATCGCCGCTTACAACCAGATGAAAGCCGCCAGCACCGAGGCTCGACCGGCATTGCAGCAACAATTTTTAGACCTGCTCGAGCAGCGCAGCAGCCAGTACGAAGCCCCCATCGAACAGCTCAAGGCGCTCAGCCTGCTTGAAAGCTTGCCCAACTACCGCTCCGCCATGACTTCGATGCTGGATACCCAGCTGTACTTCAACCAGAGCTGGCTTGATGAGAACAATGCCACCTTCAGCCGGACACTGCGTGAAACCCTGGCACTGCTGGAGGCGCAAGAGACTGCCGCGGGCTCGGGCGATCGGACGATCTATCGACAGATGATTGATCTCGCTGAAGGCGTAATCGGCAAGATCGAGTTTGCCCACTCGCGGTTCCAGGCGCTGAGCAGGCTAGGCAGAAACGCTGCCGAGATCACCAACAAGTACCGCAGGCAATTACCCGCTTTCAGCGTGAATGACCTCAAGGCGCTCCAAGTTTCACTGGCGCGCGAGGTCTGCTTCGAAGCAGGCGACAGCGTTGCTCTGAATGAGGCGCGAGGCGACTTCACCCGCCTGCTCGACACCACGAACCTGGCGATCCAGACCTCACAGGAACTGATTCAGGAAGACAGCGCCGAGGGGATTATCCAGCGCGCCGAAGCGCTTGATGGCGTGCTGGAGCAGTTCACGGGCATTATTCAAGCCTTCGAAGACTTGTCCCTCAGCCACAAGGATGTACTGATCCAGCCGTCCTTCGAGCAAGTGCGCAAACGGGTCAGCGAATTCCACAAAGACACTGAAGATCATCTGGCGCAGTTGCTGCGTGAACTGCCGACGACGGAGTCACGTTCAGTACCTTCACAACCGCCGCGAGCCTCGCGCAAACGGGTCATCAAGACGCGCTTCAAAGGCACCGTGGTTGGCGAAATGCGCCCTGCGGCTCCGGGTGAACCCGTTTTGCTGGAAGTTCGCGCACCCGTGACGGGCAAGGTCATCGCCACCTTTCACGAAAAGACACCCGGGGTCTGGCTGGAACGCATCGCGGCCCCGCGACGCCGTCCGGTCGCACCTGCACCGGCGCTGGCAGTACAGCTGGTGCAGGGCCAGGCGCTGCTCGATGGCCTGGAAGATTTCATTCGGCGAACCGAAGCCCAATCGAAGAAACCTGGCCGTATCCCGGTGGAAACCGAGGAGCTGTTTCGACAACATGCCGAACATGTCGGACAAAGCGCCAGTGCCCTGGCGCAAGCCATGACCCCTCTCAGCACGATTGACGGCCAGAACCAGACCGCCACCCGACTGCAGGCAGCGCTTGAGAAAGCAAAGGAGCGACTGTACGCCGAGGGTTACCGGGTTCGCGTCGACATGATCAAGCAGCAACCGCCGACGGCGGCGCGGGTGGAATGGCTGCTGAGCAAAGGTGAAATCGATATCGTGCGCAACGGTGATCGGCGCCGGCTCAAGGGGCCACGCAAGGACTTTCTTCAGGAATACGAGATTCGCGAGCGTCGTGGGGCAGCGACTCTCTGGTACGCGCACTTTCATTACCCCCGGCTCGACGCGGCCATCAACGCCTTTACCGCTGCTCATTTGAAGACCCGGGAGCAGCGCTTGCTGGCCGGCGCTTTCGACGTGCGCGCCGACACTGCAAACCCGCAGCTCATCGCGATTTATCGCAGCGAGATCAGCCCGCAACTGGCTCGTGCCCTGTTCTTTTCGCATGCCTGAAATGTCAAAAAGGAAACTGACAATGACCGACTCTGTCGACAACCTCCGTCCCCCCGTCCTGCTGAAGAAAAACCTCGTCGTGCGGCAGACAAGCCAAGGCCCAACCGTCGACGAAGTGGCGGCTCAAATGCTGCGTAAAGCCCTGAAAGAGAGGTTTCCCGACCGCGATATCGACCCCGACCATACGCTCATCGGCACCCCTCAATGGCAATGGGACAACGGTACGCTGACGGCAATGCCCATCCGGTTCGAGTCTCTGACCCAGGCCGTAGTCCGGCAGTTCTTCACCGCCACCAGCGCCAATTACCTGGAAGGCGAACACTTCCTGACAACCGATCCGCAAGCCACACCCGTGCTGCACCTGGACATCGGCATCGAAGCCATCGCCACCTTGCTCAACGACTACGCGCCCCTGCTTTTCACCGCCTTTGGCGAACGTCAGCTGGATTACTGGAACAGCGCCGGACACAAGTCAACGCGTTGGCAAGAGTTGTCCGATGCCCTGCGCAAAGCCCTTGATGTGCAGACCGACAGTGGCTGGGATGAAAGCCAATGCCACGTGGCCAGAGCCGTCTCGCAGTTCCCGGACAAGCAGCAGAGGCCGACTCGGGCTCCCGAGGTTTCGTCGATCAAGGCCTGCCTGATCGATGTCGACACGGTCGATGACAAGGGCGAGACCCGGCATCTGATCGTCGGCGGCGCGGCCGTGCTCACGGGGCGTTATCGGCAGCGCGACCTGGTGATGATGTACTCGGTAGAAAAGGGTTATGAGTCGTTCGACACTCTGGAATCGCTGGGAGCGTCTTTATCTGATCGCCTGCCCGACCAATTGGCCGGACGCAACCTGAAGTGGCAGTTGTTCGAGCCTGCAGGCAATTTCTTCGATCACATGGCCTGGGCGTTGATTGCCAGTCAACTCGATGCCATCGCTTCGATCACCAGCGCAGAACTCGCCGCCGATCGCACGCTGTACGCCCCGGACTTGACCCGTGCCGACCATCCCCGCGATACCGGACTGGACGACGCCATTCCCGACTGGCTGATCGGCGCCTCGGCGGCGGACATGGAGCGCTACAGCCGATCGGTCAGTGCGCTGGGCAAGCTATACAAACTCGCAGACAAGAACCTGTTCCGGATTGCGTCCATCACGACCTTCGCTGGCAGGCGTATGCGCGAAGCCATTCTGGCCGATAAAAAATCTGCGGCCGGGCTGCCGCTGGAAACCCTTGAAATCACCATCACCAACAGCTTCGAGTCGGGGGGCCTGACGCTGCCCAACCCCAACGATACTCATACGGAAACCCTGGGTGAGTTTGCACTGCAGAACGCCGCCCCCTACCAGGCAAGCCTGCGCTTCAATCCGCCGCAAACCGTTCCCCGCTGGTTGAACGAGACCTATCTGACAAACATGGCGAGCCAGGTCAACATCGGCATGGCCTATCCACAGTTGATCAAGGAAAAACTGATCAATGATCGGCCGCAAGCTGCATTACAAGCACAGTTCTATATCAGACAACTCCAGGCTGTGCTGCCGCTCGTTGCACTGGAGAACAAAATCCGTCGCATCGCCGGTTTCAATGAGCAGGGCTATCGCTATGTGTGCGAATGGCTCAAACCGACACCCGCTCATCCGCAACCGGTGGTGATACGCCCTCTGACCTTCATCCGCTCCGGAGAAAGCATCGGTGATACGGTGGACAACATGTTCATCATCGGCCCCCGTCAGCCCGAGGCCGGCCCCTGCGTGCTGTACCGGCCACTGTTCGAACAATCGCTGATGCAGTTCCCTTCCGCGCAAAACCTGCTGTACGCCTTGCACCAACCGGGAGAGCTGAGGGATTCGGTGCTGGCGTGGTTGCCCGATGCAGCCATCAGCTTCAAATACGCTCAATTCACCTTCCCGATCGGCCTGCCCACCCCATGGCTCGGCGCTGAGTTGCTGCTGGAACCCTGGACCTCCGTGAACTGGGCCGGGCCGGTCGAACTCGGGTCACAGGAACTGAGCGGCGATGTATTCGCCAAATTGTTCCAGTCCCATGCCCAAGCGATGGCGCAACTGGCTGACCGGCAATCGCAATCCAACGCCGAACGCCGCTGGGCCTTGCTGCGAGACAGCGGCTGGGCCGTGTTCAATGTTGCTGCGAACTTTCTCAGCGGCCCGGCTGGCGCGGCCATCTGGATCTGGCAAAGCCTCACTGAAATCGAGCATGCGCTGGAGGCGCATCAACGCGGCGACAGGCTCAACGAGTGGAGTTCGGTGGGCGACATGTTGCTGACCTTGGGCATTCTCTTGGCCCATCACGCTGCCGTACGCCGCAAGGCCGGCCCACGCCCATGGTCAGACATCGACAACAACGTAGCCGACTTGCCGCAGAAACCGGCCGTAGCGCCCGCCAAACCTGTCGTGACCCTGATTCCCACGCCACTGACCGATGAACTGCCTCCCGCTCATTACAATTCACTGGAAGCCAGCGGCTCCATACCTCGCAGGAGCCCTGCGGCCTTGATCGCGTATCTGCAAGATGCCGCAGTCCCGGCCCCGGACCTGACTGATCCGAATGTGCAGACCCTGCGGCGCGGTCGTGCCAGCCTGTACAGGCTCAATGATCAGCTGTACGCACAGGTCGGCGAACACTGGTACAAGGTGATCGAAAATGATGATCAACAGCTGCAGATCGTATTTGCCGGCAATCCGCGGAAAACCGGGCCGCTTCTGGCGCAATTTGCTCAAGGCCAGTGGGTGGTCGATACGCGTCTGCGCCTGCGCGGGGGAGCCGGTGGGCAGAGTCTGCAAAACCGGCTCAGGACCCAACGCAGGGAAAAGGAGCAACAGCGAAAACAGCTGGAAACCGCGCTGAATGACTTCAAACGCCAGGAACCCGCAGCCGATGCCGCGTTGCAACGGGCACTGGATGAAATGCTCGCGGCCAGCGGCCCTGCGCACGAGCAAGCCACCCAGCGCTATCTCGCACAGGTTGAAACGCTGATTGGCGATTATGACGCCGCCCTGAAGAACCTCGAGCAATGGCGCCAGAAAGGCGGCAGGGAAGGCTATCTGCATGATGTGCTGCGCCTGACCACACTGCTGCAGAAAAACCTCAGCCTGTGGTTTTCCCTCAAACGCAACGCCTATGCCAGCCTTACCCACAAGCTGGTCGAGAACAACGAGATCGAATCGGACACCGCGCTGCAAACTCATATTGAAAATGTCAGACAGACATTGGCATTGAGTCAGGACATGGTGACGCGCCTGCGATTGTCCCAGAGCTCACTGGCCGCTCTCGAAACCCTGGGAAGTGCCGGTATCACCGCTGCACAACGCTTGCGCGCGTTGCTGCCGTCATTCACCGAGTGGGATTTGAAGTCCAACGAAATCGGCATGTCCCACGAGCTGTGCATGCGTAACTCGGCCAACGCAGCGGCCGCGCCGGAGCGTGACGTGGTGGGATTGCTGATCATCGAGGCAGCTACCGCCACCCATCAGCATGCACAATTGCTCAAAACGCCGACCGCGACAGATGCAATCGCGCTGCACATCGAACGTCTGAGCAAGCTGATCGATGTTTATGCCGACACCGATCAGCGCCTCACAGACCTGCCTGGTGAAATGCCGGACAAACTGGAACCGACCCAGCTTGAACGAATACGCGGCCTGATCAACGAGTTCCGGCAACTGGCTCAGGATCAATTGAACGCGCTGCTGCCCGAGAACGTTGTCAGCGCCCCACCCGTCCCTCCCAGACCGGCCGTTGCGGGGCCCTCCCGCCCAGCCATAAAAGTGACCAAAAGCCGTCCTCGCGAACCGCAATCCGCCCACGCTTCAACCACAACCGAGCAACCTCTGGAGAGCGTACTGCCGGCGAGGCCGCGTCCAAATCGACAACCGCCATTGGCAGACATCGATATTGTCGCCAATAGCCTGAAACTGGTTGATGACGTGCAGGCTTTCACGCAACAGACACGCAAGGACGCGTTACGGCCCAACCGGATTCCGGCGGACATGCAGGATCTGTTCGATCAACGAGCAGCGCTTCTGGAGCGAGCGGCGGCCGATGCTGCCCAGGCCCTCGCCCGCATTCGCGCCACTGGCGGCGCAACGCCGCCGGTGGGCAATATCGGGGCGTATCTCACCGCCGATGCCCAGCGATTACGGACCGAAGGCATCAACCTCCGCGCCAGCATGCTCAAGCAGCGCCAGCCTCGTCAGGCTTATCTTCAATGGATGCTGGACAATCACCAAGTGCAAATCGAACGCAATGTTCAGGGAAGGATCAGGACCAAAAAACGTCGCGATTACTTTCAGGAATACCGGATTCTGGATGTGACCAACAAGCATCAACCATTGTGGCTGGCACATTTTCACTACGACTCGCTGGAGGCTCCACTGGAGAGCTTCACAGCGGCGCACCTGAAAATCGCTGATGCGCATTTGCAGCAATTCACTGCCGAACGCCGCGAGGCACTCGGCACATTGGCACCGATCGACTATGTGCTGCGACGAATCAGCGACCCGGCGCTGTTTTTCAAACTTGAACCCCAGCCCTGAATCAGGCGACGGGGTGGTCTGGAGCCCGCCCCTTTCAATCCACCTGCCAGGCCCTGCGCAACCTGTCCAGCGCGGCGTCGATCGCCGGTTCAGGCACCGCAGCAAACCCCATCACCAGACCGGCGCGCTGCTCCAGCTCAGCGCCGGCGTCCGGCAACCAATAGCTGCTCAAGCCATTGATCTCGACCCCGACGTCACGGGCCAATTCGATCAGCTCACGCTCACGCGCCTCGCTGTCGACTGGCACGGTCAAATGCAGGCCTGCGGCCACGACGGGCAACGGGCCGACTCCCGGAATGTTCGCCGGCCACCCCTTGAGCAGCGTGTCGCGCCGGCTCAGCGCCGCTCGCCGCATACGGCGGATGTGCCGCTGGAAGTGTCCGCTCGCCATGAATTCGGCCATGACCGCCTGGGTGCTGACTTCGGAATGCCTTACATCCACCGCACGCCGTTGAGCGAACGCCTCCACTAACCCCGGAGGCAGCACCAGATACCCCAGGCGCAATGCCGGAAACGCCACCTTGCCGAACGTGCCGACATACAGCACCCGTCCCTGCCGATCCAGCGCCGCCAAAGGGGCCAGCGGCGCGCCGCTGTAGCGGTACTCGCCGTCGTAGTCGTCCTCGACGATCCAGCCTCCTGTGCGCTCGGCCCAGGCAAGCAGTTCAAGGCGTCGGGCAAGGCTCATCACCACCCCGGTGGGATATTGATGGGAAGGCGTTACATAAGTCAGGCGACAGTCGTTCAACCTCGTCAGTTCGGCACAGTCGATGCCCTCGTTATCCACAGCCACACCGTGCAGTTTCGCACCCGCCACGGCGAAGGCGTGACCCGCTGCTCGATACCCCGGATTTTCAATCGCGACGCCGTCACCCGGCTCGACCAGCAACTGTGCACAAAGGCTTATTCCCTGCTGCGCACCGCTGGTGATCACAATTTGTTCAGCTGTGCATTGCATGCCCCGAGAACTGCGCAGATAGGCAGCGATCATCCCGCGCAACCGTGCATCACCGGCCGGATCGCCATAACACAGCTGCTGCAAATCCGGTTTTCGCCAGAAAGCCGCATTCAGCTTGGCCCAGACGTCGAACGGGAACAGATCAAACGCCGGTACACCGACCCGAAAAGCCCGGGGCGGACCACTGGGCGGCCGGGCCAAATGGTTATTTCTGACCCGGGTCAACGGATCGTTGTGGATAACATTGCTGGATGGATCCACAGGTAAATCAGGGCATTTTGTGGATAAGGCTGTGGGTAAGCCTGTTGAAAACCCTGTGGATACTTTTGTGGACAACTTTTTCGCTGGCAACGCTGCGTGAGGCAAATGCGCAACGTAAGTGCCATCACCGACCCGACCTTCGATGAAGCCTTCGGCATACAGTTGATCGTAGGCGCGCACCACACTGTTACGCGAAATGGCCAGCGCCGCCGCCAGATCACGACTGGCCGGTAGCCGCGTGCCGCTGCACAGCCGCCCGTCCAGTACGCGCAATCGTAATGCCTGATAGAGCTGGCGGCTCAAGCCTTGGCGGCGGTCGAGTTCGATTCCGGCCGGATTGAACGGCATAGACAGTGTGGTCGATTCGGGCATGGCAATGGACCTACGAAATTGGTCATCAATGGCTCTTACAACAGACCAATAGCCTGCCTAGGATGCAGGCATTCGCCAAGGAAAATCTCTCCATGTACACGCCCCGCGCCTTCGCCATCGACGACCTGTCGCAATTGCACGAACTGATCCTCGCCACTCGCCTTGCCATTCTTGTGAGTCACGGTGAAAACGGTCTGCAAGCCAGCCACGTGCCGGTGCTGCTGCACCGCGAACAGGGTCCGAACGGCACGCTGTACGGGCACCTGGCCAAAGCCAATCCGCAATGGAAAGACCTGCGCGACGGCGCTGAAGCGATGCTGATATTTGCCGGCCCCGACGCCTACGTCAGCCCCGGGTTTTACCCGAGCAAGGCCGAGCACGGCAAAGTCGTGCCGACCTGGAACTACGTCGCCGTGCACGCCTACGGCCACGCCGAAACCTTCAGCGACGGCGGGCGCCTGCTCGACATCGTCAGCACACTGACTGATCGCCATGAAGCCGGGCGCGCGCAGCCGTGGAAGGTCGACGACGCGCCGGCCGACTACATCGACGGCATGCTCAAGGCCATCGTCGGTTTCGCCATACCCATCGACCGCCTCGAAGGCAAGCGCAAGCTCAGCCAGAACCGCAGCGCCGAAGACATTGCCGGCGTGCGCGAAGGCCTGGCTGCCAGCCCCGACATCAATGACCAGACCCTCGCCCACTTGATGCGTTAAGGAAATCAGCATGAGTCAGATCCAGATCCGCCCGGTGACTGCCGGTGATCACGCCGCCTGGTTGCCGTTGTGGCAGGCCTACCTGCGCTTTTACAACACCGAGTTGCCGGACACCGTCACGCACAGCACCTGGCAGCGTTTCCTCGACCCGAGTGAACCGACCCACGCCGCTCTCGCCTGGGCCGATGACAAGGCCGTGGGCATGGTGCATTTCATCTACCACCGTTCCAATTGGAGCATCGAAAACTCCTGTTACCTGCAGGACCTGCTGGTAGCGCCAGAGACCCGTGGCACTGGCGTCGGACGCCGGCTGATCGAACACGTCTACGCCACCGCCAAGGCCGACGGTTGCTGCAAGGTGCATTGGCTGACCCACGAAACCAATGCCACCGCGATCCAGCTCTACGCGCGCATCGCCGAGCGCCCGGGATTCATCCAGTTTCGCAAAGCCATTTAAGGAGCCGCGTGCATGACCACTTCCCTTGCCGACTGGAAAGGCGTTCCGGCGCCCACCAGCAAACTGCTCGAAGGCCGCTTTATCCGCCTGGAAAGACTTGACCCGGCGCGCCACGGCGACGAGCTGTTTAACGCCCTTGAGGGCCCCGGCGCCGACCCGAAGCTGTGGGATTACTTGCCCTATGGGCCGTTCCCCGAGCGCAGCGTTTTCAATGACTGGCTGAACAATCATGCGGCCAGCAGCGACCCGTATTTCTTCAGCATCATCGACCGCGCTACAGGCCAGGTGCAGGGCATCCTCAGCCTGATGTCGATCGTCCCGGCGCAGGGCCGCATCGAGATCGGCCACGTGACCTTCGGCGCGTCGATGCAGCGCTCGCCGAAAAGCACTGAAGCGGTGTACCTGCTCGCCAAATATGCCTTCGCGCTGGGCTACCGGCGCCTGGAATGGAAGTGCAACAACGGCAACGCCCGCTCCAAATACGCCGCCGAACGCTTGGGCTTCAGCTTCGAAGGCGTGTTCCGCCAGCACATGGTGGTCAAGGGCCAGAACCGCGATACCGCGTGGTATTCGATTCTGGATTCAGAATGGCCGGCGATTGCGGCAGGGTTCGAGCAGTGGTTGAGCGATGCTAACCAGACGCCGACCGGGCAGCTCAAAGGTTTGGTCGAGTGCCGTAGTTAAATCGTCAAAGCAAAATCGGCAGCTCCTACAGGGTGAACATCAATCCCCTGTAGGAGCTGCCGAAGGCTGCGATCTTTTGATCTGTTGTTTACCCCAGTTTCTGCGCCAGCACCGCAATGTGTTCCGGCCCGATCCCGCAGCAACCGCCCAAATGGCTGGCGCCCCGCTGCTGCCAGTCAATCGCCCAGTGCAAATAACCCGGCGGATCCAGGTCATCGCGCAGCGGGTCGAGGCCGTCGTTGGCCGTCGCCTCTTTCGGTTGCGGTGGAAACGCATTGGCATACGCGCCGATGTGAATCTGCACGCCCAGGCGTTCGAAGGTGGCGCGCGCTGCGTCAATCGCCGCGCCGATCACTTCCGGCTGGCTGCAGTTGAACAGCAGCGTCTCGACGCCCAGCTCCGCCGCCACGGCCGCTGCCTCAGCCACCGGCTCACCGGAACGCAGACGCGGTACTTCGTCGGTGTCTTCATCCTTCAAAGTAAACGACAGCCAGAACGGTTTGCCGTCCTGCGGCAGACCGGCGCGAATGGAACGCGCCTCGATGATCGAGCTCTGGGTTTCCGCCAGCCACAGGTCGATATGTGGCGCCAGGCCGGTCACCAGTGGCGTCAGCAATTCGTTCACCCGCGTCGCTTCGAACAGGTCCGGGCGATAGGAACCGAACAGCGGCGGTAACGAACCGGCCACTCGCACCGCTTTGCCCGACGCCTGCACCGCACGCTGTGCCAGCTCTCCCGCCAACGCTGCCAGAGCCTGGCCTTCAGCGGCAAACCGCGCCTCGCCGATATGAAACGGCACGACCGCATAACTGTTGCTGGTGATCACATTGGCGCCGCTGGCGATGTAGGCGGCGTGCACCGCTTCGACCGCTTGCGGCGCTTCGATCAGGGCCAGCGCCGACCACTCGGGCTGCCGAAACGGCGCCCCGGCGCGTTGCAACTCACGGCCCATGCCGCCATCGAGAATTACCGTGCTTGCTGTGCCCATATGCTTTTCGCTCATATGCTTATGAATATTTCTCACTACCAGAGTAGTTCTTATAACTATTTAATACGCACCATTCGGTTAATAACAACTCCTTTTTTCAGGTGTCGACTGTGAAACTTCAACCGCTACTGGCCCTGGGCCTGACGATTCTGGCCGCGTCCACTCAAGCCTTCGGCGGCGCCACACTCGATCGCGTCGAACAGAAAAAAGAGCTGGTCGGCGTGCTGATGGAAAGCTACCCGCCCTTCTCGTTTCTCAATGAGCAGAATCAACTGGACGGCTTCGACGTCGACGTCGCCAAAGCCGTCGCGGAAAAACTGGGGGTCAAGCTGCGCCTGGAAACGCCATCCTGGGACGTGATCGCTGCCGGCCGCTGGAGCGGGCGCTATGACATCTGCATCTGCTCCATGACCCCGAGCAAGGCGCGCGCCGAAGTGTTCGATTTCCCGGTCGAGTACTACGCCTCGCCCGCCGTGATCGTGGTCAACGCCAAGGACGATCGCATCCACGGCGCCAAGGACCTGAGCGGCAAAAAGGTCGGCCTGACCAGCGCCAGCAGCTACGAAAGTTATCTGAACAAGAATCTGGTCATCGAAGGCGCCGAAGACACGCGTCTGGAGTACCCGTTCGAGGATGTGCAGATCGCTCCGTACGATACTGACAACGTCGCCTTCCAGGATCTGGGCCTGGGCGCCGGTGTGCGCCTGGATGCCATCCTCACCAATCTGGTGACCGCGCAGCCGCGCCTGAATCAGGACCAGCGCTTCAAACTGGCCGGCGCGCCGCTGTACTCGGAGCCGAACTCGGTGGCCATCGAAAAGGGTGATGCCGAGTGGGACGCCAAAGTGCGCGAGGTGTTTGCGCAACTCAAGCAGGACGGCACGCTGAGCAAGCTGTCGCAGAAATGGATCGGCGCCGATATCAGCCAATGACTGCCTTCCCGACACCTCCACAGCCGCCGCAACCGGTGGCTGAATCGCGCCTGCAACGGCTGCTCGGTTTCCGCACGCGCCTGTACCTGACCTGGGCGGCGATGTTCAGCCTGTTCGCCGGGTTTTTCCTGAGCTTCGATCTGAAGCTTTCGATCATCCTCGACAAGCTGCCGAATCTGCTCGGCGTGCACCTGGCGCCCAACGGCTTTCTGCAGGGCGCGGCGCTGACCCTGTTTCTTTGCGCGTGCGCGATCGTCGCCTCGTCCTTGCTGGGCTTCGTCACCGCCCTCGCGCGCCTGTCGAAAAGCGCCGTGGCATTCGGGATCGCCAGTTTCTACACCTCGTTCTTTCGCGGCACGCCGCTGCTGATCCAGATCCTGTTGATCTACCTCGGCCTGCCGCAACTGGGTGTCGTGCCCGGCGCAGTGGTCGCCGGGATCATTGCCCTGTCACTCAACTACGGCGCGTACCTGAGCGAGATTTTCCGCGCCGGCATTCTCGGCGTGCCCTACGGCCAACGCGAAGCTTCGCTGGCGCTGGGCATGCGCGAGAGCGTGATCTTCTGGCGCATCACCCTGCCCCAGGCGATGCGCACGATCATCCCGCCGACCACCAACCAGTTCATCTCGATGCTCAAGGACTCGTCACTGATCTCGGTGATGGGCGTCTGGGAAGTGATGTTTCTGGCGCAGTCCTACGGACGCTCGAGCTACCGCTACATCGAGATGCTGACCACGGCGGCGATCATTTACTGGCTGATGTCGATCGGTCTGGAGCTGATTCAGGCGCGCATGGAACGGCATTATGGCAAGGCTTATGTGCGGCGTAGCTAGGTTAATCAGCACCTTGCGCCAGCGTCGGGTTTTAATTGATCTCTCGTCGGATCCGCACCACGCCCATTTTCAGTCCAAACGGACGAAACACTGCATTCAACGATTTCAATGTCTGGTTGCCCTCGCCATGCTCGATATGCACCAGCGTGCGAACCGATATTTTGCACATCCTGGCAAACTGGGTTTGATGCAGACCGGTCACTTCCACGCGTAGACGGCGAACCGCTTCACCGATCTCCAGTGTCCCTTGGGCCAGCGCCTCTTGAATGTTTTCGATGAGCACCGTGCGCTCGGCTACCGTCATGCTCATTTCAGATCCCACTCTTTCAAGCGTTGCTCCAGATTTTTCAGATGGATTCCCGGGTGATTCATCGTTCTGTCGGGCACACCACTCGCCGTCAATAGGTCGGGGAGCGCCGCCAGACGCTGGGCATCTTCACGCAAGCGTTCGAAAGGATCTGATGCGTCAGTCAAACCTGCCAAAGGGTCTTTGGGATCGGTGATATCAGCCAATGCGCGGCACACTCCCCGCCAATCGACCTCTCCCGCCCTCTCCAGATCTTTTGGCCATTTGGTTGTACGGGTCACACCCTCGTCATCCATGACCATCGGGGCCAAGTCATAGATCGGCGCCAGACGAAACGAACTTTCCTGGCGAATAATCGCGGTGTTACGACCATGGTTATCCGAATTACCGAGGATCTTGTTGATCAGATCCCGACGTAAGTAATCCATCACAAGTTCGGGAATCTGGCTGGCCTGTCCTGCTTTTCGCCAGAGCCCGGCGAGCATGCGGATGACATCCATATGGTTCATTGCACTTCCCGGCGCCGTTACTTCAGCCAGTGAATAAATCGACTCGACAGCAAAACGACTGACTTCACCGTTCGTTACTTCTCGATCAAAGCGCTGCATCCACAAGCTCGGCTTACTCGCTTCTTCTAATGCCAAACCTTCTACCGCGATCGTTTCAATGCCGAGTTTCTGAAGCGCCTTGTAGTAATGAAACTCGCTACGCAGGATATCTTGATCGACCAGACTTCCTTTGTTTCTGGCAAATTTTATAAACCAATGCTGCCTGACCTCTTCATCGCCCAATACCGCATCGGGGTACAAAAGGCCGGCCTTGTTTTCAGCCAACAATAGCTTCGGTGCCTCACCGCCTGCCCCTGTAGCACCACCAACTGCCGCGCCTTGCTCATAGGCGTATTCCAGAAAGCGACTGTCGCGGTGAACAACATCCTCACGCTTGAATCCGATGGGCTCACGCTCATCGACAGCCTCGGCCGACTCTTTTATGCGCATATTGCCAATGGGGGCTGGAGTGCTCTGGCCGAGCAGATACAGATCGGCACCGATATGCGCCGGTTTCTCCTGCCCCAGACGCGCAAGCAGAAATCTTTTGGCCGCTCCCGCGGGGGCAATGTCATAGACAAATGCGGGCGTACTGGAGCGTCGCCCTTCCCAATCCAATGGATACAACGCACTGACGGCATTGGAAAACGAAGAGCCTATGGCTTCAATATTTTCGACAAGGTATGGCGTCTCGTAGCCGAAACTGCAGCGACTTTCGAACCCCATTTCAGGATTGTCGAAACTTAGAATCATGGCGTCGTGCCATTTTCCAGCACTGAATATCTGTAATGTCAGGTTGTACATGTCTCAACACCTGCATCTAAATGCATTTAAACAGGGAATTCATTGCCCTCAGATGCAATATAGTGCATTTCTACGGATGATGGCGCGGTTCAATATGCAACAAAATGCAGATGATACTGAGTTTGAGATCATCTGAACGCAAAATAACGCAGGTCATCCTCCGACTTCATTCTGTAAGAACCCCTCGCTATACGAACGGCCCGCTAATAACAAAAGGCCCTCCACCCATGCCCTGCAGCGGCGAGATTGGCAGCAACAGTCGCAACCACGGGTTGATCGGGCAGTCGCAGATGAGTTTCTGATCACTACAAGCGGCCAGTGACAACACAACTTGTAGGAAAGGGCAGCAGGCCGGCAGGACGTAATGCGCAAATCTGCGTTGATCCGGCCTTTTCCGCCGATCAAAACGACGTAACCCGCAGCACCGGGCGATCCGGCTGACATCGGTGTCTGCAGGCTCCAACTTAGAGTTTGGCCTCCTTCCACGAGAGGCTGAACTCGATGCCCGTTCAATTTCACTTTCGACCGAAACACCTGACACTGGCCATTACTCTGGCGATGGGATGTGCTGATCTGTCCATGGCTCAGGACACACCGCCCGACACTCAAGGCATCTCTCCCGCCCCCTCTGAAACGTTCAAATCAGCGATCAACGCTTTCGCCAATCATCCGGACACCGTCCAACTGAAGGTCAGCAAAGCGTATCCGGCGCAGGAAGGTGTAGCGCTGGCGCTCGATGGCCGCAACGATCTTGTCACCGTGCAATCTCGCGGCAGTTTCGCCGGTCTGGTCGACGGTGGCGGGGGCGACAATCTGCTGCAACTCGACGCGAACAAGAAAGGCGTGCTGGGTGAAACCCGTAACTTCAGCGGGCTGGAGGTCAGGCGCGGGAGCTGGACCCGCAGCGGACCGGGTGATTTCAACATCGGCGTACTGGTCCATCCGAAGGCAATGCTGGTCAACGATGGGCAAATTCTGGGTACGGCAGTGACCGAGGGGATTCTGATCAACAAAGGAGCGATCAATGGCGGCGCCACTGTCGCGTCTGGCGGTGACCTGACCAACCAGGGCCTGATTGACGGCACGGTGGATGTTCATGAAAACGCCCATATAGCCGGGAATGGTGCGGTAAATCATTTGAATGTGTACGGACGCATGACCGTCGACGATGTCTACGGCGCACCCAAGGTTTCGGGAGATCTGCGCCTGGCCCATTCTGCCGTGCTGGCCTATGCCGTGGATGCCTCCGGCAACAGTCAGACGGTGGTCGTAAAAGGAACCGCTCATTTGGGTGACGCCACCCTGAAACTCGTCACCGCCGGCGACTATCTGCAAAGCAGTCAGCACACTGTTCTGCAAGCGGAAACGATTGAGGGACAGTTTGGCACCGTTGAAAACGATCTGGCCTACATGACCCCGACGCTGCACTACGAAGCACAACGAGTGGGCTTGCTCTATGCCCGTAACGATGTGCCGCTCGAAAAACTTGCGACCACGCAGAGTAGTCAGGCGCTCGCCCAGAGCATTGACGAGACACCCTCCCCATCTCAGCAACCTCAGCAACCTCAGCAACCTCAGCAACCTCAGCAACCTCAGCAACCTCAGCAACCTCAAGAGCCTGAGGCACTTCACCAGACAAGCAAAGCCATCAGCGCGGCCACACCTCAAAATACTGCCGTCACGGCCCTGCTCGGTGCCAGCAAGCCGACGGCCAGCCTGGCCCTCGAACAACTCGCCGCCGGCAGCAACGCCAACCTCGCCAAAGCCACACTGAGCAGCGTCAATCCGCTCAGCGCCAGCATGCTTTCGGCCATGCATCAACTCGACAGCGGCAATGGCGCGCAGAGTTCAGGGAATGCACCGCGCCGAGCGGCTGGTGGCGAAGGCAACGGGCGGGTCTGGCTGCAAGCACTGGGGCATGGCGGCCAGGTTGATCGTGACGCCGCCAGTGTTCTGAAGCATTCCACCCAAGGTCTGGTCATGGGGTCCGACTGGCGAATCGACGAGCAATGGCATGTCGGCCTGATGGGTGCAAAAGCGCAAACCCGCTTCGATGCCCAACAGTTCGACGGTGATCTCGACAGCTGGCACCTCGGCGCCTACGCGCTGCGTCAGGATGGCCCGTTCGCCTTGCGCTTGGGGGCCTCGTACGGCAGTCATGACGGCAGCGGCAAACGTCGCGTCGCCTTCAATGGTTTCAGCGATCGGCTCAAGAGCCGCTATGACGCCAGCACCCAGCACGCCTTTGCCGAAGTCGGCTACAACCTCGGTCGTGGCAACGTCAGCATCGAGCCGTTCGCCAGCGTCGGCTATCAACGCTATCAACGTGACGGCTACACCGAGAACGGTGGCGATGCGGCGCTCAAGGTTCAGGGTCAGACTCAGGCGAATCCGAGCAGCACCCTCGGCCTGCGCCTGGCGAACATCAGCCAGCTGTCCAACGGCATGCAACTGACGCCGCGTCTGAGCGCCAGCGTGAAACACACCTACGGCGATCTGGACAACGTAACGCGCCAGCAACTGGTCAAGGGTGGCAGAAGCTATGAAGTCACCGGCGCCGGGATGGATCGCAACAGCTTTACGCTGGACGCCGGTCTGGACCTGACGCTGTCCGATCGCAACACCTTGGGCATAGGCTTCAGCGGCGAGGCCGGCAACGACAGCCGCCGTTACGGCGTGACAGGCCAATGGCGAATGGCGTTCTGACACAACGCTACATTTAGGAGCTGCCGCAGGCTCGGGCCTGCGGCAGCTCCTACAGAGAACGGCATATTGCAGGCGAAAAAAAGGGGAGCACATGCCCCCCCGAGGTTTAAAGCGTTGGATCGCGGCGGTTATCTCAGCCTTCGATCTCGATCAGGATTTCGCCCGGGTTGACCCGGTCGCCCTTGGCCACATGAATGGCGGTGACCTTGCCGGCAATCGCTGCCTGGACTTCGGTTTCCATCTTCATCGCTTCGGTGATCAATACAGCCTGGCCAGCCTTGACGGTGTCGCCCTCCTTGACCAGCACATCGACGATGTTGCCTGGCATGGTGGTGCTGACATGGCCCGGTGCCGACGCCTGCTTGCGTTTGCTGCTGCCACCGCCGACGAATTCGTTGAGCGGTTCGAACACCACTTCTTCCGGCATGCCGTCGATGGACAGGTAGAAGTGACGCTTGCCTTCGGCCTTCACACCGACACCGGTGATGTCGACGCGGTAGGTTTCGCCGTGGACGTCGATGACGAACTCGGTCGGCACGCCTTCGCCGCCAGCCTTCGTCACACCGCCGGCCTCAGGGATCGGCAACAGCACTTCCGGAACCAGGGTGCCGGCGGCACGCTCTTCGAGGAACTTGCGCCCGATGTCCGGGAACATGGCGAAGGTCAGCACGTCTTCTTCGGACTTGGCCAGTGCGCCGATGTCGGCACGCAACTTGGTCATTTCCGGCTTGAGCAAATCGGCCGGACGCACGTCGATCACCTCTTCGCTGCCGATGGCCTGACGACGCAACTTCTCGTTGACCACGCCCGGCGCCTTGCCGTAACCACCTTGCAGGTACAGCTTCACTTCATTGGTGATGGTCTTGTAGCGCTCGCCAGCCAGCACGTTGAAGAACGCCTGAGTGCCGACGATCTGCGAAGTCGGAGTCACCAGCGGCGGGAAGCCAAGGTCTTCACGCACCCGCGGGATTTCCGCCAGCACTTCGGCCATGCGGTTCAATGCGCCCTGCTCTTTCAACTGGTTGGCGAGGTTGGAAATCATCCCGCCCGGCACCTGGTTGACTTGCACACGGGTGTCGACCGCAGTGAATTCGCTTTCGAACTGGTGGTACTTCTTGCGCACGGCGTAGAAGTACAGACCGATTTCCTGCAGCAGCTCCAGGTTCAGACCGGTGTCGTACTCGGTGCCTTTGAGCGCAGCAACCATCGACTCGGTGCCCGGATGACTGGTGCCCGAGGCGAAGCTGGAGATCGCGGTGTCGATGTGATCGGCGCCGTTTTCAATGGCTTTCAATTGGCACATCGCCGCCAGACCAGCCGTGTCATGCGAGTGGATGAACACTGGCAGCGATTGCTCGGCCTTCAAGGCACGGACCAGTTCACCGGTGGCGTACGGGGTCAGCAGACCGGCCATGTCCTTGATCGCCACCGAGTCGCAACCCATGGCTTCCATCTGCTTGGCCTGCGCCACGAACGCGTCGATGGTGTGCACCGGGCTGGTGGTGTAGGCGATGGTGCCCTGAGCGTGTTTGCCGGCAGCCTTCACCGCTTCGATCGCTACGCGCAGGTTACGCACATCGTTCATTGCGTCGAAGATGCGGAATACGTCGATGCCGTTGACCGCTGCCTTGGCAACGAAAGCTTTGACCACGTCGTCGCTGTAGTGGCGATAGCCGAGCAGGTTCTGCCCGCGCAGAAGCATTTGCAGGCGGGTGTTGGGCAGCGCGGCGCGCAGTTGGCGCAGACGCTCCCACGGGTCTTCTTTCAGAAAGCGAACGCAGGCGTCGAAGGTTGCACCGCCCCAGCATTCCAGCGACCAATAGCCGACTTTGTCGAGCTTGTCGCAGATCGGCAGCATGTCTTCGGTGCGCATACGGGTGGCGAGCAGCGATTGGTGAGCGTCGCGCAGGATGGTGTCGGTGACAAAGATCTTCTTGCTCATTCTTATATTCCTCACAGGCCTGCGTGGGCGGCGATGGCGGCGGCGATGGCCAGGGCCAGCTCTTCGGGTTTGCGCTTGATCGAGTAGTTGGTCAGTTCAGGGTGGCTTTCAACGAAGCTGGTATTGAACTGGCCGCTACGGAATTCCGGATTGCGCAGGATTTCCTGGTAGTACGCGGCGGTGGTCTTCACGCCTTGCAGGCGCATGTCGTCCAGCGCGCGCAGGCCACGGTCCATCGCCTCTTCCCAGGTCAGCGCCCAGACCACCAGTTTCAGGCACATCGAATCGTAGAACGGCGGAATGGTGTAACCGGTATAGATCGCCGTGTCGGTGCGTACGCCCGGGCCGCCGGGAGCGTAGTAACGGGTGATCTTGCCGAAGCTCGGCAGGAAGTTGTTTTTCGGGTCTTCTGCGTTGATACGGAACTGCAACGCAAAACCACGGTGCTGGATGTCTTCCTGTTTCACCGACAGCGGCAGGCCGGAGGCGATGCGGATCTGTTCGCGGACGATGTCGATCCCGGTGATTTCTTCGGTGATGGTGTGCTCCACCTGGACCCGGGTGTTCATCTCCATGAAGTACACCTCGCCCTCGGCGAGCAGAAACTCCACGGTGCCGGCGTTCTCGTAACCCACAGCCTTGGCCGCACGCACCGACAGGTCGCCGATGTAGGCGCGCTGTTCCGGGGTCAGTTGCGGGCTCGGGGCGATCTCGATCAGCTTCTGGTTGCGGCGCTGGATCGAGCAGTCGCGCTCGAACAAGTGCACGACGTTGCCGAAGCTGTCGCCGAGGATCTGCGCTTCGATGTGTTTAGGGTTGACGATGCATTTTTCCAGGAACACTTCCGCCGAACCGAAAGCCTTGGTCGCTTCGGAAATCACCCGAGGGAAATTCTGTTCGAGTTCTTCGCGGCTGTTGCAGCGACGGATGCCGCGCCCGCCACCACCAGAGGTAGCTTTAAGCATCACCGGATAACCGATGCGGTCACCTTCGGCCAAGGCTTCTTCGATACCGGAGACGTTGCCTTCGGTGCCTGGGGTGACGGGTACGCCGGCCTTGATCATGCTGCGCCGGGCTTCGGTCTTGTCGCCCATGCGGCGAATGACTTCCGCCGACGGGCCAATGAACTTGATTCCGCGTTCGGCGCAGATGTCTGCCAGCTCGGCATTTTCCGAGAGGAAGCCGTAACCGGGATGCAATGCATCGCAACCGGTTTCCACCGCCAGGTTCACCAGCTTGCGCGGGTTCAGATAACCGGCCAGAGGCTCGGCACCAATGCTGTGGGCTTCGTCCGCGCGCTTCACATGCAAGGCATGGCGGTCGGCGTCGGAAAAAATCGCAACCGAGCGAATGCCCATTTCGGCGCAGGCTCGCACGATTCGTACGGCAATCTCACCACGGTTGGCGATCAGGATCTTTGTTATCACTTGGAGGTTCCCTTGAGCCGGTGGCACCACGACCTGCTAAACCCAGGTCGACGCGTGACTAAATGTTTCAATTTAGTCGCAGCCCCACACTAGCGCTCGCAAGGGATTAACAAAAATGAATAAAAATTGGATCATGCATAAGCAAAGACTTATAGTTAAACCATCAGCCTGCCGTCAGAGCCTATAAGAAATGCGTAAGTCCTTGATGCGTATGACATTACGCCAATTGCAGATCTTCAACGAAGTGTGTGATTTACGTTCCTACAGCCGCGCCGCCGATGAAATGTCTCTGACACAACCGGCCGTCAGCCTACAGATTCGTCAGTTGGAAGAGCTGATCGGCCAGCCATTATTCGATTACGTCGGCAAAAAACTCTACATGACCGAGGCCGCCGAAGCCCTGCAACGTGCCAGCCGGGACATCTTCGGCCGCCTGGAAAACCTCGACATGCAGCTGTCGGACATGCAGGGCTCACTGCAGGGCCAGTTGAAGCTGGCGGTGGAATCCAGTGCCAAATACTTCGTGCCGCACCTGTTCGCCGCGTTCAAGCGCCAGCACCCGGAAGTGAACCTGCAGCTGACTGTGGTCAACCGCGGCCAGGTGATTCGCCGCCTCTCGGACAACCGCGATGATCTGGTGATCATGTCGATGGTGCCGCAGGACATGGGTCTGGAGTTTCTGCCGTTTCTGAACAACCCGATTGTCGCCGTGGCGCGCCCGGACCATCCGCTGGCGCACATGGGGCCGCTGCGTCTGCAGGATCTTGAGCCTTACACGCTGCTGATCCGCGAACCGGGCTCAGGTACGCGATTGGCCTGTGAAGAGTATTTCAAAGAGAAACGCGTGCACTTCACCCAGACTCAGGAAGTGGCCTCGGCCGAAGCTCAACGTGAATGCGTCGTGGCGGGTCTGGGCTTGGCGCTGTTGACGCGCCACGCCCTGAACCTGGAACTGGCGACCGGCGGCCTGGTGGAGCTGCCGGTCGAGGAGTTGCCGCTGTTTCGCAGCTGGTGTCTGGTGCAAGCCAAGGCCAAACGGCTGTCACCGGTAGCGCATGCCTTCCTGGCGTTTATCCGCAGCGAGCGGATGCAGATCAGCGCACTGGTTGAGCGCTTCGACGGGAAACTGCCGGTGCGGCCTGCCAGTAGTTGAGTTCGATGTCCTCGGGAAAATCGCTGATTTCGCTCTGAAGCTGACGGAGTTCGAAGCGATCTTCGATGGCGCGACGGAATTCCATGCGGCGCTGGTCTTCCTGCTGACGACGGGTTTTCGCAGCGCTGTTGCGTTCTTCGTAGGGCTGAGCCATTTCGAGTCTCCCAAGGCGAGTACGGGAGTTTCACGATAGGCGTGGGGGATGACGGTTTGGCTGCGCGGGGATGACAGTGCGATGAAAGTTGCGCAGGGTTGCGGTGTTTCTGAGGACGCCTTCGCGAGCAGGCTCGCTCCCACAGTGGATTTTCTGTGAACACAAATTTTGTGTCACACCGAGCTCAAATGTGGGAGCGAGCCTGCTCGCGATTAAGGTCGGAACGACCTTACGATGACTTCAGTCATCCAGCGCTTTCACGGCTTTGGGCGACAACCGCAAGCTACGCAAACTGCGTTTCACACTCTTGAGATGGTTAACCAGACTCGGCCCACGCGCCATCGCCACGCCCATCGCCAGCACGTCGATCACCACCAGATGCGCAATGCGCGAGGTCAGCGGTGTGTAGATCTCGGTGTCTTCGTGTACATCGATGGCCAGGTTGACCGTCGACAGCTCGGCCAACGGTGTCTGACTCGGGCACAAAGTGATCAGCGAGGCGCCGCTCTCGCGCACCAGGTTGGCAGTGATCAGCAGATCCTTGGAGCGCCCGGACTGGGAAATGCAGATGGCCACGTCGGTCGGCTTCAAGGTCACCGCCGACATCGCCTGCATGTGCGGGTCGGAATACGCCGCAGCGGTCAGCAACAGGCGGAAGAACTTGTGCTGCGCATCCGCCGCCACCGCGCCCGACGCACCAAAGCCGTAGAACTCGACGCGCTGCGCCTGGGACATCAGCGTCACGGCACGCTGCAATTCCACCGGATCGAGCTTCTCGCGAACCTCCATCAGCGTATGCAATGTGGTGTCGAAAATTTTCAGGCTGTAGTCGGCGACCGAGTCGTCTTCATGGATCGCGAACTGGCCGAAGCTGGCACCGGCGGCCAGGCTCTGCGCCAGTTTGAGCTTGAGATCCTGAAACCCGGAGCAGCCGATGGCCCGGCAGAAACGCACGATGGTCGGCTCGCTGATGCCGACGCTGTGGGCCAGGTCGGCCATGGAACTGTGCATCACCGCCGCAGGGTCAAGCAGCACGTGGTCGGCGACCTTGAGCTCCGACTTGCGTAACAGGTGACGTGACTGGGCAATGTGTTGCAGCAGATTCAAGGGGCTGGACTCTTCTTATGGGCAAGGATGTAGCACGCTTGTAGTTATACTACATGAATTGGCTTTTTGCCTGCTCAATGCGTAACTCCATGTCCCCATATCAGGCGCGATGGAGTGCATGTAGCCCTTAAAGCGGTTTTTCCTGTTCGCGCAACAGCCCGGCCAGACGGTCGGCCTCCACCGGACGACTGATCAGATAACCCTGCACTTCGTCGCAGCACTCGACGCGTAAAAAATCCAGCTGCTCTTGCCGCTCGACACCTTCGGCCACCACTTTCAACGACAGCCCGTGAGCCATGGCGATGATCGCTCGGGTGATCGCCGCATCCTCACTGCCCTGCCCCAGCCCGCGGATGAACGCCTGATCGATCTTCACGTAATCCACCGGAATCCGTTTGAGGTAACTGAGCGACGAATAGCCGGTGCCGAAATCGTCGATCGCCAGCTTCACCCCCAGATCGCGCAGTTGCTGGAAGGTCGCGATGATGTGTTCGACGCTGTCGAGCAACTGGCTTTCGGTGAGTTCCAGTTCGAGGTAGTGCGGCGCCAGCCCGGTTTCTTCCAGCACCTGGCGCACCAGGCTGACCAGTTTGCCCTGCCGCAGTTGATGCACCGACAGGTTCACCGATACCCGAATCGGCGCCAGCCCCTGGCGCTGCCATTCGCACGCCTGCCAGCAGGCCTGGCGCAGCACGAATTCGCCGATCGGGCCGATCAGTCCGGTTTCCTCGGCCAGACCGATGAAGTCCCCCGGCGGCACCCGACCCATGGTCGGATGATCCCAGCGCACCAGCGCTTCCGCCGCATTCAGGCGCCCGGTTTGCAGGCACAGCTTCGGCTGGTAGAACACCTTGAGCTGCTTGTCTTCGATGGCTTTGCGCAACTGGTTCTCCAGTTGCAGACGCTCAAGGGTGCTGGCCTGCAAGCTGTCGGTGTAGAACTGGAAATTGTTGCCGCCCAGGTGCTTGGCGTGTTGCATGGCCATGTTCGACTGACTGACCAGCGCGGAAATCTCTCGGGCGTTGTCCGGCAGCATGCTGATGCCCATCGAGGCACTGACCACCAGCTCATGCCCTTCGACCGTCAACGGCAGGCGCAGCTTGCTCGAGAGCCGCGTGGCGACCCGCGCCAGGCTCGACAGGTTGCCGTAGGCATCGAACAGCACGGCAAATTCATCACCGGACAGTCGGGCGATGGTGTCGGCCTCCGGCAAGGCGTTGACCAGGCGTCGAGCCATTTTCTGTAGCAGTTGATCCGCGACCTCGTGACCGAGGCTGTCGTTGAGCAGCTTGAAGCGATCGAGATTGATGTGCAGCAGCGCCAGACTGCGGCGCCCGCCCTGACGCACGCGCTGATGGGCTTCGTGCAGGCGCTCGCGGAACAGCGAACGATTGGCCAGCCCGGTCAGCTCATCGTAATGCGTCAGGAAGCGCATGCGCTCCTCGGATTCGCGTCGCGCGGAAAGATCGGCGAAGAAGCCGACGATATGGCTCACATTTCCCCGACTGTCGCGCACCGCGTTGAGTTGCAGCCACTGCGGATACAGCTCGCCGTTCTTGCGGGTTTCCACCAGTTCGCCCTGCCAGCTGCCGTGCTGCTCCAGCGCGTGGCGGATCGAAACGTAATGTCGCCGCGCATCACGACTGCACGGCAGCTCGACGACATTGCGCCCGAGCATGTCTTCGATGTCATAACCGGTGACCCGGCTGAACGCCTGATTGATCGCGATCAGCGCGTAGTTCGGGTCGAGAATGACGATGCCTTCGCTGGCCGCTTCGAACACCGTGGCCGCCAGTCGCTGCTGTTCTTCAAGGCTTTTGCTCGCGCTGATGTCGCGCCGGGTGCCGACCATGCGGATCACCCGGCCACTGTCACTGCGCTCCACAGCGCGGCCGCGGTCTTCGATCCATACCCAATGGCCGTCACCGTGCCGTACGCGGTATTCGATCTGATAGTCCTCGGAGCGCCCCTTCAGGTGCTCGATCAGCGCCTGCTTGAGTCCGGGCACATCCTCGGGGTGCAGGCGTGGCTTGAGGTCGCGCAGGATCGCCGTGACGTACTCCGGTGCGAGGCCGAACAGCTCCTGAATCTGCGTGTGATGGACTTCGTCGGTTTGCAGATTCCAGTCCCACAGCCCCAGTTCACTGGCCTTCAACGCCAGGGCCAGGCGGGCTTCGCTTTTGCTCAGCGCCTGGTTAGCCACGTCCAGTTGGCGGCTGCGCTGTGCCACCCGGTCTTCCAGCTCGACCTGCGCCTCACGCAGTTGGCCCTCGGCGCAGCGCCGCTGTTCGATTTCCTTGGCCAGTGCCTGATTGAGCTGCTCGCTGCGGTTCTGCGCTTGCTGCAGGTGTTCGATCAGGTGCTGGTTCTGAAAACGCCGCAGCAAGCCGCGGTCGATCAGCCGATTGACCTGCCATGCCACCACACTCAGCGAGCCGAGCAGAATCAGCCCGAGCCAGCCCCAGCCGCGTGCCTGTTCGTCGCCGCCCCAGAACAGGTAGCCGATCGCTGGCAGCAGGCACGGTAAGGTAAAGGACAGAAACGCCGGCAGGCTGACGGCATAAGCAACGCTGGCCGACAATGTCGCGGCGCCGATCAGGCCGAACACCCAGGCTTGCTGCATGAAGTTGTCGGCGGGCACCAGCGCGATGCCGGCGCCAGCCAGCGTCAGGCCGGTCATGGTCGAGCCTAACAGGAACATGCGGAACCAGATCGGCTGGGCCTGACGGTCCGGGATCGCCGAATCGAACGCGGCGACCTGAATCACCCGCAGCGCCACCAGCGACAACAACCAGACCAGCCAGATGCTGACCACGAAATAGCGCTGCGGGCTCCAGAGCAAAGCGGCGCAGACCAGACCATTGAGCAACATGAACATCGTCGGCAGCAGCGAGCCCTGATACAGCAGGCGCGTGCGTTCGACCGCCATTTCGACGGCGTAATGCTTGCGGATGACCCGGGGTTCCACAGAGGGGCCCGACAGGTCTGAGCTGAGGGTCTTGTGCAATGTTGTTGTTCTTATAAGAGTGAGCATTGGGCCCGAAACGTGGACGGAGCATACACAAGCAGACCCCGTTGCCAAACTGCTCCAGATCATAATTTGCCGGAAACTTTTCCCGTCCGATCACCGGCAAAACCCGCAAAGCGAGGCGGGCCGAAGCCTGTAGCCAGTGACCGACCGGTCGTCATCGACGGCGCTTTCATCGGCTAATGCAAAGCTCGGTTTGCCCGGGCCTGCGGCGCACCCTAGAATGCCCCGATGCGCGATGATCTCTCCCTTCTGCTGAACTCCCTCAACGATGCCCAACGCCAGGCCGTAGCAGCCCCCGTTGGCCGTCAGTTGGTCCTGGCCGGTGCCGGTTCCGGTAAAACCCGAGTGCTGGTGCACCGTATCGCCTGGTTGATCCAGGTGGAAAACGCCTCGCCCCACTCCATTCTGTCGGTGACCTTCACCAACAAGGCCGCTGCCGAGATGCGTCACCGCATCGAGCAGTTGCTGGGTATCAACCCGGCCGGCATGTGGGTCGGCACCTTCCACGGCCTGGCGCACCGCCTGTTGCGGGCGCACTGGCAAGAAGCAGGCTTGAGCCAGACTTTCCAGATTCTCGACAGCGACGACCAGCAACGCCTGGTCAAGCGGGTGATCCGCGAGCTGGGGCTGGACGAGCAACGCTGGCCGGCGCGTCAGGCCCAATGGTTCATCAACGGGCAGAAAGACGAAGGTCTGCGCCCACAGCACATTCAGGCCAGCGGCGACTTGTACCTGGCGACCATGCGCGGCATCTATGAAGCCTACGAGGCGGCCTGCCAGCGCGCCGGGGTCATCGATTTTTCCGAACTGCTGCTGCGCGCCCTCGACCTGTGGCGCGATCACCCGGGTCTGCTGGCGCACTATCAAAAGCGCTTCCGCCACATCCTCGTCGACGAGTTCCAGGACACCAACGCCGTGCAGTACGCCTGGTTGCGCCTGCTCGGCAAGGGCGGTGACAGCCTGATGGTGGTCGGCGACGACGATCAGTCGATCTACGGCTGGCGCGGGGCGAAAATCGAGAACATTCATCAGTACTCGTCCGACTTCCCGGATTCGGTGACCATCCGCCTGGAGCAGAACTACCGCTCCACCGCCGGCATCCTCAAAGCGGCCAACGCCTTGATCGCCAACAACACCGGACGCCTCGGCAAAGAGCTGTGGACCGACGGTGGCGATGGCGAAGCGATCAACCTGTATGCCGCGTTCAACGAACACGACGAAGCACGCTACGTTGTCGAAACCATCGAAAGCGCGCTGAAAACCGGCCTGGCTCGCAGCGATATCGCCATTCTCTACCGCTCCAACGCCCAATCGCGCGTTTTGGAAGAAGCCTTGCTGCGCGAGCGCATTCCGTACCGCATCTATGGCGGCCAGCGCTTCTTCGAGCGCGCGGAAATCAAGAACGCCATGGCCTACCTGCGTTTGCTGGAAGGTCGCGGCAACGATGCCGCGCTGGAGCGGGTCATCAACGTCCCGGCCCGTGGCATCGGTGAGAAAACCGTCGAGGCGATCCGCGACCATGCCCGTCACAGCGATGTGTCGATGTGGGAAGCGATGCGGCAACTGGTCGCCAATAAAGGCCTGACCGGTCGTGCTGCCGGCGCCTTGGGGGCGTTTATCGAGCTGATCGAAAACCTTGCCGCCAAGTGCATGGAGATGCCGTTGCATTTGATGACCCAGACCGTCATCGAGCAATCGGGGCTGATCGCCTATCACGAAGCGGAAAAAGGCGAGAAAGGCCAGGCCCGGGTGGAAAACCTTGAGGAACTGGTCAGCGCCGCGCGCAACTTCGAAAACACCGAAGAAGACGAAGAGCTGACGCCACTGGCGGCATTCCTCGGCCACGCGTCGCTGGAAGCCGGCGACACTCAGGCCGACGAGCATGAAGACAGCATTCAACTGATGACCCTGCACAGCGCCAAAGGCCTGGAATTCCCTTACGTGTTCCTGGTGGGCATGGAAGAAGGCCTGTTCCCGCACAAGATGAGCCTGGAAGAACCGGGACGCCTTGAAGAGGAACGCCGTCTGGCCTACGTCGGCATCACCCGCGCCATGCAGAATCTGGTGATGACCTATGCTGAAACCCGACGCCTGTACGGCAGCGAGACCTACAACAAGGTTTCGCGTTTCGTCCGCGAGGTGCCGAAGGGTCTGATCCAGGAAGTGCGTCTGTCGAACAGCGTCAGCCGACCGTTTGGCGGCAACCAGTCGATGAGCGGCAGCAACCTGTTCAGCGGCAGCGAGATTCCGGAAACCGGCTTCAGCCTGGGTCAGGCAGTACGCCATTCAATCTTCGGCGACGGCGTGATCCTCAACTTCGAAGGTTCCGGTGCGCAGGCACGGGTGCAGGTGAACTTCAGCGAAGGCAGCAAGTGGCTGATGCTGGGGTACGCCAAGCTGGAAGCGATCTGACGCCGGTTTCGCTTTTCTGTGGGAGCGAGCCTGCTCGCGAATGACATCACCGTGGTTGATCTGATAAACCGCAGTGTGGCTTTCGCGAGCAGGCTCGCTCCCACAGGGGTCGGCGTTGGATGATCTAACAAGGATATTTGCATGGGCTCAGGCTTCTTTTCTTCCTGGACATTCTGGGCCTTGCTCTCGGCGACGTTCGCCGCGCTGACGGCGATCTTTGCCAAGATCGGCATCGAAAACGTCAATTCCGACTTCGCCACTCTGCTGCGCACCATCGTGGTACTGGTCAGCCTGGCCTTGATTTTGTACGCGACGGGCCAATATCAGTCCTTGGGATCAATTTCCGCCAAGAGCTACCTGTTCCTGTTGTTGTCCGGCCTGGGTACCGGCGCGTCGTGGCTGTGCTATTTCCGCGCGCTGAAAGTCGGCCCGGCTTCGCTGGTCGCGCCAGTGGACAAGCTCAGCGTGGTGCTGGTGGCGGTGCTCGGCGTGATCCTGCTGGGCGAGAAGCTCGACCTGCGCCAATGGGGCGGCATCGGCCTGATCACGGCCGGTGTGGTGATGTTGGCGTTGCGTCGATAAGCAAGTTTCCCGCTGAACCTATCCCATTTTCCTACAGACAAAAGTACATGGCCTGATTGCTTCGACGGAGCTGAACGTAACCTGTCAGGCAAAAGCCCGAAACACTCTCTCGCTAGCCAGTAACACTTCAGCTGTGCAACATGGCGCGCGTGTCTCCACAAACGGGAATTCCCTTTATGAAACGTTTTCTTAGCATCGCCATGGCGTTGTGCATCGGCCTGACGATGAGCCTCGACGCCAACGCCAAGCGCTTTGGTGGTGGCAAAAGTGCCGGCGCTGCGCCGACGCACCAGACCAGCCAGATGGCTCCTTCTTCCCCAGGCATGGGCGGCGCAGCAGCGACCGCTGGTGCAGCCGGCGCTGCCGGTGCCGCGGCCAAGGCTGGCGGCGCTTCGAAATGGCTCGGCCCTCTGGCCGGTATCGCCGCCGGTGGCCTGCTCGCGTCCATGTTCATGGGCGGCGGCTTCCAGGGCATGCAGATCTTCGACATCCTGATCATGGCCGTGATCGCGTTCGTGATCTTCCGCTTCATCGCCGCTCGTCGACGCAAGCAGCAGGAGCACCTGGCACCGGCCGGCGCGCCGATGCAGCGTGAAGTATTCGAACAGAAGCCTGCTGCCATGGGTTCGATCTTCGGTGGTTCGGCTGCTCCGGCTGCCGCTCGTCCGGTGATCAACGCGCCAGCCTGGTTCAACGAACAGCGCTTCCTTGAAGCCGCGCGCAGCCACTTCCAGTCGCTGCAGCAGCACTGGGACGCCAACGAAATGGACAAGATCGCCGAGTTCGTGACCCCGCAGATGCTTGAGTTCCTCAAGCGTGAGCGTGCGGATCTGGGCGACGGCTTCCAGTCGACCTACATCGACAACCTGCAAGTGCAGCTGGACGGCGTGGATGATCGCGCCGACAAGACCATCGCCACCCTGACCTTCAGCGGCGTGTCGAAGACCTCGCGTTTCGACCAGGGCGAAGTGTTCAGCGAAAGCTGGAACATGGAACGTCCACAGGGCGAGAACCAGCCTTGGCTGGTGGCCGGTATCCGCCAGAACGGCTGATCCCCACCGCGTTACGCATGTGGTAATAAAAACCCCGGCTCAGGCCGGGGTTTTCTATTTCGCGGTTGCATCTATAGCGAGCTACTGTATAAACCGGCCCATATAAACCGCGCCATTCAAGCAAGAGGATCCCGGACGTGGAAGAAATCATCGAACAACTGCGCGAAGCCAACGAACCCGTACCGGTTCCCCTGGAGTTGCCCGACGAAGACCAATTGGTGGAAATCGAAGAAGAACTCTTCATCAACATCCCGTTCGTCTTCAAAGAGTTTCTGCTGACCGTCAGCGACGTGGTGTACGGCAGCCTCGAGCCGGTGACCGTCACCGACCCGCAATCACACACTTACCTGCCGGATGTCGCGGCCAACGCCTGGGATGCTGGCGTACCGCGCGACCTGATCCCGATCTGCCAGGACGGCGACAACTACTACTGCGTCGAAGAAGACGGCACCGTGGTGCTGTGGTCCGGCGAAGAAGAGCTGATCACCGAAGAGTCCTGGGAATCGGTGTGGCACTGGGCGCGGGACGTCTGGCTGGAAAGCTGATCCACCAGCCGCCCCGGGCGGTCAGTGCCCCGACGACTCCTTGTGATTGTCGAGGGTTTCCAGCAAAGCCACCTGCATCCGCGTGTGCACGCGGATGAACCAGCGCCAGAGCAGCGCCGCCACGGCGGCCGCCACCACGGCGACCAGCACCAGCAACTTGTTGGTCGGCAGGATACTGGCCGACAAGGCTGCCAACAGCAGGAAGATCACCAGCAGCGAGAGGATCGGGATCACTTCGGAGATCACCCGCCGCACTCGCTGCGTGTGCCGCCCGGCCATCTCCGGCTTCACGCCCATCTCCGCCAGCAGCATCGACAGCGCCTTGAGCTTGCGATACGCCGCAATCAGGAACGGCAGCGACAGCAACAGCGCCCCGCCCCAGATCAACGCCTTCTGCCAGCTCGGATCAGTGATCCAGTCCTGCATCCACACCGCCAGCCGTCCGGCAAAGAACGCGCCGCTGAAGAAGATCGCGATCACCAGCGCCAGATTGACCCCGACCTGCAACAGAATCCGCCGGATCATCGCCGCCAGCATCGCACCCTCGCCTTGCGGCTGAATGCTGCGCAGCCATTCGCCATACATGCCGAATACTCGGCCCAGACGCTTGGGTACCGCCGCTGAGAGTTTGATCGACAGCGGATCGGCCGCACGGATCAGATACGGCGTCAGCAGCGTGGTGATCACCGACACCGCCACCGCCACCGGATAAAGAAAGTTGCTGGTGACCTGCAGCGTCATCCCGAGCGCGGCGATGATGAAGGAAAATTCGCCAATCTGTGACAACCCCATCCCGACCCGCAGTGAGGTGCGTCCATTATTGCCGGCGATAAACGCCCCGAGGCCGCAGGACAACATCTTGCCGAGCACCACCGCCACGGTGATTACCGCGATCGGCCACGCGTATTGCAGCAGGATCATCGGATCGAGCATCAGGCCGATGGCGACGAAGAAGATTGCACTGAACAGGTCGCGAACCGGTTCGATCAGCCGTTCGATTTTCAGCAACTGCCGCGACTCGGCCATGATCGCGCCGATCAGGAAGGCGCCGAGCACCATGCTGTATTCGAGCTTGACCACCAGCAGGCAGAAGCCGAAACACAGGCCGAGCACGGTGATCAGCAGCATTTCGTTACTTTCGAATTTGGCGACATAAGCCAACAGACGCGGCACCAGCAGAATGCCGATCACCAGCGCGACGATCATGAACAACGACAGTTTGCCGACCGTGGAAAACACTTCGCCCGAACTGACCGTGCCGCTGACCGCGATGCTCGACAGCAAGGCGATGATGCCGATGCCGAGGATGTCCTCGACGATCAACACGCCGAAGATCAACTGGGCGAAGCGCTCGTTCTTCATCTTCAGGTCGTTGAGCGCCTTGACGATGATGGTGGTCGAGGAGATGGCGAGGATTGCGCCGAGGAACAGCGAATCCATGGTGTTCCAGTCGAACCAGCGGCCGATTTCATAGCCGATCCAGATCATCAGCACAATTTCGAGGAACGCCGCGATAAACGCCGTGGCCCCGACCTTGAACAACTTGCGCAGGCTGAACTCCAGCCCGAGGCAGAACATCAGGAAAATCACCCCCAGCTCGGCGAGGGTCTTGATAGTTTCTTCGTCGTGAATCAGACCGAATGGCGGGGTGTGCGGGCCGATGATGAAACCGGCAACGATGTAGCCGAGCACCACCGGCTGCTTGAAGCGGTGAAACAGCACGGTGACCACACCTGCGACCAACATGATCACTGCCAGGTCCTGAATAAAGCTGATGGCATGCATGGTGTGGGCTCCTTGTATGACATGACCCGCCGTCAGACTTCAGAAAGCTCTGAGCGAGTTGGGTAAAAATCCGCTTTTCGTGTAGGAATTGCCCTTGGGCAGGGCCTTTTGCAGGTTAACACCGCGACTTCCGGCTGGAAGGCGGTGCAATATAAGGAAACAGATCGGTCGCGGCGTGACGGCAGCCAGCCGTCTGGCGTCCCGATAACGGTGCTTTTGAAAAAGCCACCAGGCACCCGCAGAGGTGCGTCCAGCCATCCAGCCTTGATCCGTGAGAACGTTATGGAACCCGGAAACGCCCAACTGTCGATGACGGTATTGATGACCCCCGACATGGCCAACTTCTCTGGCAATGTCCACGGCGGTACCCTGCTCAAATACCTCGACGAAGTGGCCTACGCCTGCGCGAGCCGCTATGCCGGCCGCTACGTGGTGACGCTGTCGGTGGATCAGGTGATTTTCCGCGAGCCGATCCATGTCGGCGAACTGGTGACCTTCCTCGCGTCGGTCAACTACACCGGCAACACTTCGATGGAAGTCGGCATCAAAGTGGTGACCGAGAACATCCGCGAGCGCTCGGTGCGCCACACCAACAGCTGCTTCTTCACCATGGTTGCGGTGGATGACCAACGCAAACCGGCCGCCGTACCGCCGCTGCAACCGCAGAACAGTGAAGACAAGCGTCGTTATATGCAGGCGCAGCAGCGTCGGCAGATTCGTCAGGAGCTGGAGAAGCGTTATCAGGAGATCAAGGGCGACGCCTGAGCTCAAAAGCAAAAGATCGCAGCCTGCGGCAGCTCCTACAGAGGATTAACGTTTACCTTGTAGGAGCTGCCGCAGGCTGCGATCTTTTCGCTTTTAGCTGGTTACAGACTGATCGCCGTCGCCTCGAATTTCACCCGCGGATGCGCGATCCGGTCCTGCGCCCGCACCAGTTGCAGCTCATAACTGGCACACGCCTGGGTCTCCAGCAGCACTTCATGCACCGCCGCTGCGGTGAACTCGAACGCCGCCACCAGGCTGTCGCCCAGCAGCAACCGCGCGAGGAACAGCCCGGACGTCAGATCGCCCACGCCCACCGGCTGACGCGGAAACGCCAGCAGCGGACGACGCAAGTGCCAGCTTTCATCAGCGGTCACCAACAACATCTCGAAACCGTCCGCCGGCTTGCCCGGATAATCCAGATGCTTGACCAGCACCGCTTTCGGCCCGCGCGCCAGCAGCGCCCGAGCCATCGCCAGGCAATCGAACAACGACTGCGGCTTGCGCCCGGAGAAACTGTCCAGCTCCAGTTGGTTCGGACACATGATGTCCGCCACCGCCGCGGCTTCCTCCAACAAGAAATCGCTGACTTCGGCCGGGACACTACAGCCTTTTTCCGGGTGACCCATGACCGGGTCACACAGGTACAACGCCTTCGGATTGACCGATTTGATGCGCTCGACACCACTGAGAATCGCCCGGCCCTGCGCCGCGCTGCCCAGATAACCGGAGAGCACAGCATCGCAATTGCCAAGTTCGCCAATCGCGGCAATGCCGTCGACCAGTTCGGGGATCTGCTGCGGCGCCAGCACTTCACCGGCCCATTGGCCGTACTGGGTATGGTTGGAGAACTGCACCGTGTTGAGCGGCCAGACGTTCACCCCGACCCGCTGCATCGGAAAAACCGCAGCGCTGTTGCCGGCGTGGCCGAAGACCACATGGGACTGAATGGCGAGCAGATGAGGCGTACGTTTCATTCGGGTTATTCCGTAAAACGATTGAAATTCAAGCCGCGCAGTATGCGACGAAACACAGCCTGTACGACAGACCGGCGACGCAGTTAAGCTGGACCAATCTTTTGGAGTTTCCTGTTGATGCTGACCCTTGAAAACATCTTCGTGCTGATGCTGTTCGCCGCTGCCGGCGCATGGCTGTGGCACAACCACGGCTTGCGCGAGCGGGCGCTGGAGCGGGTCAAGCAGCATTGCATCAACGTGGGCGTTGAACTGCTGGACGGTAACGTCGCGTTGAAAAAAATCGGCTTGATCAAGGATGCCAGCGGTCGGCGGCGTCTGGCCCGGGTCTACAACTTCGAGTTCACCGTGACCGGCGAAACCCGGCACAACGGCATCATCACCCAGTTTGGTGCGCACAGCGCTCAGATTGAACTGGCGCCCTACCCGGCGCCGTTCGACGACACGCCACCGGTGGTTGAGGTCACTCGTCCACGGGCCGAAGTGATCGAGCTGAGCCAGTGGCGTCAGGAACACAATAAGTGGAAGCCGTAAGCTAATCCGCTTGAACTCGGCATTGCGTGAGGCCTGACTGCAAATCATCGACACTTTGCGCACCGGCAAAGATCAGCTCTATACGCGAATCCCGTCGCCACTCGCTGGGCTGCCAATCCAGTTCAGCGTTATCCACGGCATTGGCCGACACCCAGCCCTCGACGCTATGGATAACCAGTTTCGCCCGCCGCCAGTTCAGGCTCTGCAGCCATTGGCTCAGACGATGCGTATCGAACGTCTGCCCCGGGTGCCAACGCCAGCCGATGCTCCAGCCGCCCTCTTGTGCCTGACTCAGGCAGATCGGCGATGCCGGGTCGCTCCAGAGCGCCGGAATCGGTCCCGCCCCCTGCGGCACAACAAGGTTATCCACACCCGCCATTGCTTGCGCCGTCACACCCGGCAACTCGCGTAAAGACAGGTGCGCCTGCTGCGTCCAGATCAATTTGACCGCCGGCAAACGCTCGGCGATGGTCTGCCGCACAGCCTCATCCAGACCTTCTGCCTTGTTCAGCAACAGCAGACCGGCGCGGCCCAAAGCGTCCTGCTGAGCGGGCGGCAACGCTTTCCCGGCGGCCAGTGCCTGGGCATCCAGCACTGACACACACGGCTGCAGCGCCAGTACACCCAACCACGGCGACTCACCTAACTGATTGAGCAATTGCGCCGGATGGCCCAGCCCGGACGGCTCGATGAACAGCCGATCCGGTCTGGCCTTGCGCAGCAAACGGCCGAGGCCGATCTGAAACGGCGCGCCGTTGACGCAACACAAACAGCCCCCGGCAACTTCGCCCAGTGCGATACCATCGCCATCGCGGGTCAGCAGCGCCGCGTCGAGGCCGATCTGACCGAATTCGTTGATCAGCACCGCCCAGCGCTCGCCTTCCGGCCGTTGGGCCATGAGCTGGCGAATCAGACTGGTCTTGCCAGCGCCCAAAGGGCCGGCGATGACATGGGTAGGAATGTTCTGCAACATGACTGGGCGTTTTCTGAGGGGATTGGACATGCGTTGGATGGGATGGTCGTTGCTGTTGATGTTGCTGTCGAGCGAAGCCTTGGCTCAAGCCTGCGTTGTGCACAGTCAGGGCGAGCGACTCGACGTCAAGGTTTGCCAGCAAAACCGCAGCATTCCCGAGAAGCTGTTCAGCGACGGGTTCTGCCAACCGACCCTGGCCGGGCAGAAAGTCGAGGTGCAGTACGTCGCTCAATGCCCGAGCGGCGCGTTCGGCGTGTGCAGCAACGCGCAAGTCGCCAATATGCCCTATCGCCAGGATATCCACTATTACGGCGTGGCTTCAGACATGGCGTATTTGAAGCCGTATTGCGAAGGCCAGAGCCAGGGTAAATGGCTCAAGCCTTGAGCCATCAACCGAGCCAGTCGAGCGTCAGCAGCAGCCGTCGTTCACCCGCTGGCAGTTGCGGAGAACGATGGATCAGACCGAAGCCTTCGTTGCCGTGCCATTTCTCGCCTTTCAATAGCGCCACGTCGCCACTGTGCAGTTGCTGGATGTTCGCCATGTCGTTTGGCTCAGCGTTCGCCTGGCCCAATTGCTCGCGGTCCATCGCGCCCTCCTTGAGCCACTGACTGCCGATTCCGCCATACGTGGTGATCAGGCGCACCGGCACATGATCGACGTGGAAACGCGGACACATGGCCTTGTCCAGCACCCGCAGGCGCAAGCCGATACGCCGTGCACCCAGCAGGCAAGCGAAGGCACTGACTAGCCATCCCAGATCAGCGACAAAGCCTTCGTAGCCTTCCAGATCACGGAACCCGGCAGCCAGTCCACTGAGATCAGGCTCGCCGTCTTCGTCCGGCAATTCGAGGCAAAGCGACTGCGCCAGTGGCTCGTTGAGCGACAGCACCAACGCTGCGAAATCAGCGATGTGCAGCGGCAGTTGGCGCTGCCAGACCGCAAGATTGACGTCGTCTTCGAGGATTCGCGTCAGCGTTTTCGGCGTCGCCCCCTGATGCTGATGACGTACTCGATTCTGCTGCAGTTTGAGCGCAAGCATCAGGCGGCCTCTTCGTGCCAAGGGCCGAACGGATCCGGCAGCGTGCGCCAACCGTCTACACCAGCAGCCATTTCTTCGTCAGTCAGCAGGCAGGCATCGAGCTCCGACTTGAGCTGTACGAAATCGATGTTCTGACCAATGAACACCAGCTCCTGACGACAATCTCCGACACTCGGCGTCCAGTTTTCCATGATTGCTGCGGTACTGTCCTGATCCTGCGGCCATTGGTTTTTCGGCACGAAACGCCACCAGCGTCCAGCGAAACCGTGGCGCATCAGGCCGCCCGCCTGCGACCAGCTGCCCGCATCCGTGACCTTGCTGGCGAGCCAGAAAAAACCCTTGGAGCGCAGTAATTTACCGTTCGTCCATGGACGATCAATGAAGCTGTAAAAGCGCTGCGGATGGAACGGGCGGCGTGCGCGGTAAGCCGTGGAAGCAATGCCGTACTCGGTGGTTTCCGGTACATGCTCACCGCGCAATTCCTGCAGCCAGCCCGGCGCTTGGGCGGCTTTGTCAAAATCGAATCGGCGCGTGTTTAGGATCTTCTCCAGCGGCACCTCGCCCATCACCATCGGGATGATTTCCGCCTGGGAATTGAGGCGCTTGAGAATTGCCGTGAGTTCGTCGCGCGCCTGGCGGCTGATGAGGTCGATCTTGCTGATCAGCAGTACGTCGGCGAACTCGATTTGTTCGATCAACAGGTCGGTGATCGAACGTTCATCTTCGTCGCCCAAGGTCTCGCCGCGGGACGCGAGGCTCTCGGCAGCCTGATAGTCGAGGAGAAAGTTCACGCCGTCGACTACCGTCACCATGGTGTCGAGTCGAGCAACGTCGGCGAGGCTCTGACCCAGCTCATCGCGGAAGGTGAAGGTTTCGGCGACCGGCAGCGGCTCGGAAATACCCGTGGATTCGATGAGCAGATAATCGAAACGGCCTTCGCGAGCAAGTTTGCTGACCTCTTTCAGCAGGTCCTCGCGTAACGTACAGCAGATACAACCATTGCTCATCTCCACCAGTTTTTCTTCAGCACGGTTCAGGCTGACATCGCGCTGGACTTCGCTGCCATCAATGTTGATCTCGCTCATATCGTTAACGATGACTGCAACGCGCAAACCTTCTCGGTTACGTAGTACGTAATTCAAAACCGTACTTTTTCCAGCGCCGAGAAAGCCCGAAAGAACGGTCACGGGAAGCGGAGATGACATTGGATAATCCTCATCAGATGGTGGCCGATGGGCGTTTATGCCGGATTTGGCGTAACGCGCCGCGTTCTAGAGCTTCAAGACAGAGTGACGGCAGAAGCTGACGCTTTAAATCGGCGGACTCAGGCCCAATAAAATTGATGTTATAGTATAACAATATGAATTAGCCAGACCTGCTCTTGCCCAAACCGATAAAGAGCATGAAGCTGCATGCCATCTGCCCGTCGGGAACCGTGATGAAAAATGTCCTGAAATGCTCGCTAATGAGTCTGGCATTGCTGTCGGGTACCAACGTATGGGGACAAGCGTCGATGCTCGCCAAGTGCACACACAGCGCTAACCTGCTGGCATGTGTCGATGCGCAAGGCAACGCCTACAGCGTGAATACGGTGGGCAGCACGATTTACCTGCGCGGCTTTGAAAAGGACGGCAAACGCTACTGGGCGCAGACCAACAGTCGGTTCGGCCAACTGACGTTCTTCACTGGCATCGCCTCTGACGGCGAAGCCTGGGTCGGCTACACCCGTCGCGTCGGCTGGACGACGATCAATCGCTTCTCCAGCTCAGGCGGCAGCAGCGCGAAGTTCACCTGCAGCCGGATCACTGGCTGCTAAACCTGCACCTTTTGCTGCGCCTGCTGCCAGGCGATGTAGCTGTCGATTGGCGGGTTCTGCTGAAAATAGCGCTGCAATCCTTCAAACAACCCGTTAGCGATAGCCTGTTGATGTCGAGTTGTCACCAGGCGCTGGCTGTCACGCGCATTGGAAATAAAGCCGGTTTCTACCAGGATCGACGGCACATCCGGCGACTTCAGCACCGCAAATCCCGCCTGTTCCACGCGCTTTTGATGCAATGTGGTGATGCCTTGCAGACTGCCCAATATGCTGCTGCCGAGTTGCAGACTGGCGGCGATGGTGGCGTTCATCGACATGTCGAGGATCACGCCGGCGAGCATCGGATCCTTGTCCTTGAGATTAAGCAGACTGGTCGCGCCGAGCAGATCCGCGCCGTTCTCGCGCTGTGCCATGAAGCGTGCAGTCGCTGACGTCGCACCACCTTCTGACAGGCAATACACCGAAGCTCCCGACGCCGTCAGTCGCGGCGCTGCATCGGCGTGCACGGAGATAAACATGTCGGCCTTGTGCTGACGGGCAATGTCTACACGCTTGCGAAGGGGCACGAAAAAATCGTCATTGCGCACCAACTTCACGTCGAAGCCCTTCTCCTTTTTAAGACGTTTGGCGAGCAATTGTGCGATGGACAGCACCACGTCCTTTTCCCGCTCACCCTTGGCGCCGACGGCGCCAGGGTCTTTACCACCGTGTCCGGGATCAACCACGACAATGATGTCGCGTTTAAGGTGACGGTTATTCGTGGATGTTTCACGTGGAACCACTGCGGTGCTCAGGACTTTATCGGCGTTCACCAGATCGAGCACTAAACGGTGTCCTTGACCATCCTGCGGTGCCAAAACAAAGCTGTTCAATAGAACGGGAGTGTTCAGATCGAGAACGATCCGGGTATCGCCTTGACCAAAATGCCCGGCGCGGATCGAGCGAATGGCCGTATCTGCTAATGGCAATTGACTGAAATTGCCACTCAAACTCGCCCCGGACAGGTCAATGATCAAGCGCTCTGGCGCGCTCAACGTGAAGGTTTTGTAGCGCACCGGGCCGCTTAAATCGAAGACCAGTCGCAGCTTTTCACCCGAACGCCAGAGCCGCGCATTTCGCACTTGGGTTGCCGAGACACTGAAGGGCAGAGCCAAGGCTGCGCTGGCCAAAAACAAACTGAGCAAGTGGCGTCTGTGCATATGAAAACCCGTTCATGAAAAAAGCATCGTGATTTGAATTGTTATAATGTAACATCCAATTCAGTCAACACGATGGTTCCGAACATGAATTCGCTGACACTTCCGGATATCGCCACTCAAGCCTCTCGACAAGCATTACCGCTTGAGTGGGTGGGAATGCGCGGCATTGCCTTGCCGGTTTTATTGGATGGCCAGCGTCTGAGCGCTAAGGCAGATGCAGGCGTCAGTCTTGACGATGGTGAGGCGCGTGGCATTCACATGTCGCGTTTGTATCTGGCCTTGGCAAGGCTTGAACAGCAGAACCTTTCTCCACAGGTTTTGCATCAGGTGCTGGACGATTTTCTGGCGAGCCATGAGGGCTTATCCAGCAATGCTTACCTGAATATCCACAGCGAAGTGCTGCTGAAACGACCCGCGTTGGTCAGCCCACTGGCGGGGTGGAAAAGCTATCCAGTGAGCATTTCTGCCAGCCTCAAAAACAACGTGTTCCACGTGGAACTCAAGATTGATGTGCCCTACTCCTCGACCTGCCCGTGCTCAGCCGCATTAGCGAGGCAACTGATCCAGCAGCAGTTCATCGATGATTTTGCCAATAAGCCACTGCAGCACGCTGAAGTCCTGGCTTGGCTTGGTTCCAGCCACGGCATCGTTGCCACTCCGCACAGCCAACGCAGCAATGCGCAACTGCACATGCATCTGGACGAGTTTATTGATGAGCTGCCCCTCAGCGTGATCATCAGCGACGCTGAAGCAGCACTGGGCACCGCCGTGCAAACCGCCGTGAAACGCGCCGACGAACAAGCCTTTGCGTTGGCCAACGGGCAGAACCTGATGTTCTGCGAGGACGCCGCGCGACGACTCCATCTGGCCCTGCGTCGCTGCCCTGGTGTTAGCGGATTCCACCTGCGAGTGATCCACGCCGAAAGCCTGCACGCCCACGACGCCGTCGCCGAAAGCCGCTGGCATCGAGAACACGCATGATCCGCTGCCATTCCTTGAGCTGGGGCGCGCCAGGGCAACCGCTGACTTCACCACTGACGGTCACGCTGGAAAGTGGCAGTCTGAGCGCTATCGTCGGCGCCAACGGCTGCGGTAAAAGCAGCCTGCTGAAAGTCATCGCCGGGTTGCAGAAACCCTTGACCGGAAAAGTTGCGCTAGGCGTCCCACGCCAAGGAGGATTGTCATTCCTGCCGCAACAGCAACACCTCGATCGACAGTTTCCCATCAGCCTGGAAGAACTGGTGGCCGCCGGGTTCTGGGGCCGTCGATTGTCGACGCAATTGCGCGCGCAGCGCCTCACTCACGCACTCGACAACTGGCACTTGAGCGGACTCGAGAAGCGCCCACTGATGGCGCTTTCCGGTGGCGAACTGCAACGCGCATTGCTCGCCCGTTTAAGTCTGGTTGACGCGCCACTACTCCTTCTCGACGAACCCCACGCTGCGCTCGACGAACTGGGTCAGCAATTGCTTTGGCAACACATCCACGCCTGGCACGCCGAAGGTCGAACCTTGTTGGTGGTCTGCCACGACCTGGCCGCCGTCCGCCAACACATCCCGCAGACACTGCTGATCAAAAACCACGAATGCGTGTTTGGCGCCAGCGTCGAACTGATCCAGCAAACACCCGGCACGCAGGTGGCTTGATGCTCACCGTCGCCCACCTTTGGCAACCGTTCAGCGAATTCCTGTTCATGCGCCGAGCGCTGCTCGGCGGATTGGTCTTGGCCTGCAGCACAGCACCGCTCGGCGTTTTTCTGATCCTGCGGCGCATGAGCCTGATCGGCGACGCCGTCGCTCACGGCATTCTTCCCGGCGCCGCATTGGGCTTCTGGTTCGCCGGTCTGAGTCTGCCCGCGCTAACGTTCGGCGGTCTGGGTGCGGGCCTGAGCATGGCCGGGCTGGCTGCGTGGATTACCCGTCGCACCGGTTTGCGCGAAGATGCCAGCCTCGCCGCGATCTACCCGATCTCACTCGCCAGCGGCGTGCTGATTCTCGGCATCGCTGGCAAACGCCTCGACTTGCTGCACTTGCTGTTCGGCTCGGCGCTCGCCGTCGACGGCCCGACCCTCAACGGCATGTTATGGGTCTCGGCCCTCAGCCTGATCGCCATGGCCGTCATCTACAAACCGCTGCTGCTCGACACCCTCGATCCTCTATTCCTGCAAACCGTCAGCCGCCTCGGCCCTCTCGCACACGGCGTGTTCCTGACCCTGGTGGTGCTCAATCTGGTAATCGGTTTCCAGGCCATCGGCGCCTTGATGGTGGTCGGCCTGATGATGCTGCCCGCCGCCGCATCACGGTTCTGGAGTCGTCGCCTGCCGAGCCTGATTGCCATCTCGGCGCTTATCGGCTGCCTCTCGGTGTGGTGCGGATTGTTGATCTCGTTCTACTACTCGCTGCCCAGCGGTCCGGCGATCGTGCTGGTCGCGGGTATCGGTTATCTGCTGTCCGTGGTGCTTGGACCGGTGCACGGCTTGCTGCGCCGCCCGCCTTTGCTCACATCCCAATGAGGTGTTTCCCGATGCGCGTTCTACTCGTGTTGTTCAGCTTGCTGCTGTCGATGTCGTTATCGGCGGCGGAAAAATTGCCGGTGGTCACCAGCTTCAGCATCCTCGCCGACATGGTGCATCAGGTCGGCGGCGAGCATATCCAGATCACCAACATGGTCGGCCCGGACGCCGATGCGCATACCTATGAGCCAACACCGGACGACGCCAAAGCGCTGCTCAAAGCCAAGCTGATCATCAAGAACGGCCTCGGTTTCGAACCATGGCTCGATCGACTGGTGACCAGCACCGGCACCCAGGCCCCGCTCATCAGTGCCAGCCACGGTGTGATTCCGCGCTCGCTCGATGAAGACGGTGAAACCATTCCCGACCCACACGCCTGGCACAACCTGGCCAACACCGAGCTGTACATCGCCAACATCACCAAAGCGCTGATCGCCGCCGATCCGGCGAACAAGGCCGACTATCAACGTAACAGCCAGGCCTACCTGAAACAGATCTACGCCCTGCTCGCCGAAGCCAAGACCAAGCTCGGCTCGCTGCCACCGGGCAATCGCAAGATCGTCACCAGCCACGACGCCTTCGGTTATCTCGGGCAGGCCTACGGCATCGACTTCATGGCGCCGCAAGGTCTGTCTACCGAGCGTGAACCTTCGGCCGCCGAAGTCGCCGCACTGATCACGCAGATCCGTCAGGCCAAGGTCAAAGCGGTGTTCATGGAAAACATCAAGGACGCGCGCCTGCTCAAGCAGATCGCTGATGAAAGCGGCGCGCATATCGGCGGCACGTTGTACTCCGATGCCCTCGCCGCCAGTGGCCCGGCCAGCACCTTTACCGGACTGTTCGAATACAACCTCAATACCCTTTACGACGCGCTGAGCCAACCATGATCCGCAAAAACCCCTCAGGCGATTTGCCGCAAATTGCCGAGTCGGCCTACGTCGACAAAACCGCGATCATCTGCGGCAAGGTGGTCATTGGCGAGAACGTGTTCGTCGGCCCCTACGCGGTGATCCGCGCCGACGAAGTAGACGCTTCGGGCACGATGGAGCCGATCACCATCGGCGCCAATTCGAACATCCAGGACGGCGTGGTGATCCATTCGAAATCCGGTGCTGCCGTGACCATCGGCGAATTCACCTCGATCGCTCACCGCTCGATCGTGCATGGCCCGTGCGTGGTCGGCGACCGGGTGTTCATCGGATTCAACAGCGTGCTGTTCAATTGCGTGGTCGGTGACGGCTGTGTGGTGCGGCACAACTCGGTGGTCGATGGCCGCGATTTGCCGGACGCGTTCTACGTGCCCTCCACCACCCGCATCGGCCCCAACACCGACCTCTCGCAGTTCCCGCCGGTGAGTGTCAGCGCCTCGGAGTTTTCCGAAGACGTGGCGCGCACCAACGTCGATCTGGTGCGCGGTTACAAAGCCTTGCAGAACGAGTTCTGAGCCATGAGCAGCGTGCTGATTCGCAACGCCAGACTGGTCAATGAAGGACGCGAGTTCGACGGCGATCTGTTGGTCAGCCATGGTCGCATCGTCAAGATCGCAGGCCGCATCGACGGTGAAAATGCCCGTGTGGAGATCGACGCCAATGGCCAATGGCTGTTGCCGGGGATGATTGATGATCAGGTGCATTTTCGCGAACCGGGAGCGCCGGCCAAGGGCAGTATTCACTCCGAGTCGCGCGCAGCGGTGGCGGGTGGCATCACCAGTTTCATGGACATGCCCAACACCCAACCGGCCACCCTCAACCTCGAAGCGCTGGCGGATAAAAAACGCCGGGCGGCGATCAACTCCGTGGCCAACTATGGCTTCCACTTCGGTGTGAGTCAGGACAACCTCGACACCGTTGCCGCACTTAACCCTTGCGAAGTGGCCGGGGTCAAAGTGTTCATGGGCGCCTCCACTGGCAATATGCTGGTGGATGATCCTAAGACTCTCGAGCGTTTATTCGCCGAAGTGCCGACGATTCTGCTGGCGCATTGCGAACACACACCAAGCATCGAGGCCAATGCAGCACGTCTACGCGAACGCCTGCCGGCGAATATCCATGCGCTGATCCGCGATGCCGAAGCTTGCTACCGATCCTCTTCGCTGGCGGTGGAGCTGGCCAGACGTCACGGCACTCGCCTGCACGTTTTGCACCTGACTACCGCTCGCGAGCTGGAGCTGTTCGAAGACAAACCTCTCACTCAAAAGCACATCAGCGCTGAAGTCTGCCTGCACCACCTGCTGTTCGATGACCGCGACTATCCAGCACTCGGCAACCTGATCAAATGCAACCCGGCGATCAAGAACCAGGCCGACCGCGATGCCTTGCGCGCGGCGCTGCTGAGCAATCGGCTGGATGTGATCGGCAGCGATCATGCACCGCATACCTGGGCGGAAAAACAGCGTCCTTACGCCGAAGCACCGTCCGGTTTACCGCTGGTGCAACACGCCCTGCCGGCACTGCTGGAGCTGGTGGCCGATGGCGTGCTGCCGATCACCACGTTGGTGGCGAAGACCAGCCATCGGGTGGCGGATCTGTTTGCGATTCCGGATCGGGGTTATTTGCGTGAGGGGTATTGGGCGGATCTGGTGCTGGTTGAGCCTGCGGCCATGGAGGTGTCGCGGCAACCGATTCTGTCGCAGTGCGGGTGGACGCCTTTTGCCAACAGAACATTTCGCTATCGGGTGAATACCACGTTGGTGTCAGGGCAGATTGCATGGCGGGAGCAGCGCATCAACGAAAGCTGTCAGGGGCTGCCGCTGCGGTTTATGCGTTAAATGATCAGGTGTCTGACAGAACGTCTTCGCGAGCAGGCTCGCTCCCACCAGGAATCGCGCTGGCCCTGTGGGAGCGAGCTTGCTCGCGAAGCTTTTAAGCTCTTGGCTTCACAGTGCCGCAATCCTGACCCAACCACACCGCACGGGTTTCCAGACTGCCCTTCTGGTTGATTCCGATCGCATTGAACGTGCCGTTGGCCACGGTGGTGAACTCACGATCACTGAGGAACGTCGCGACACCCGTGCCTTGCGCTTTCGGGCAGCTGAAGCGGAATTTCCACTGGTTGCCGGTGCGCTCGGTGATCTGCTGTTGGCAGCCCGACTGCGGATCGGCCAGCGGAATATCGTTGGTCGCGACCTGCTGCGGCGTCAGGCAGGCACGAATGCCCTTGCCGCCGATGTTGATCCCGTTCTTCTCGAGCGCCGCCCGCTGTTGCGGGGTCATCTGGCCTTGCAACTGGCCGAGGATCGATTGCACATCCATAGGCTGGTCATCGACCTTGACGTTGCTCGAGGTCATTTCCCACAGTCCAGGCTGCAGCATTTGCGCCTGCGCAACCACCGGCATTGCCAAACCCAGGCCCAGCGCCAAACCCAGCAGACGAACGTTCATCGAAAAAACTCCTGATCAGTAGTGGCCGTTAGACGTCGGCCGATTGCTTCGGTTCATGCACCAATTAAATAGCGACATTCGCCTCGGAACATGGTCTGTTACGCATTGAGTCTTCAGGAGCAAGGCTGCCCCATGGATTATTTTGGACCGCACATTTTCGGCTATCTGATCGCCCTGATACATAGCCTCGGCTTGATCGCCGCGATCCACGCGGTGCTGACCGTTCGCACCGCCCAAGGCTCGATCGCCTGGGCATTGTCGCTGATTTTCATTCCCTACCTGACACTCATCCCTTATCTGGTCTTCGGCCGCAGCACCTTCGACGGCTATATCAAGGCACGGCGCCAAGCCAACGAACAGATGCGCCAGGCGATCTCCGAGTTGAACTGGCGTCCGTGGGTCGAAGAAGCCCTCACCGCCCGCGCCTCAAATGCCTATGCCTCGCTACGGGCCATGCCCAAACTGGGGCGGATGCCATGCCTGGCGAATAACGAAGTGCAACTGCTGGTGAATGGCCACGCGACCTTCGAGGCGATTTTCCAGGCCATCGATCAAGCGCGCGAAGCCGTACTGATCCAGTTTTTCATCATCCATGACGACCGCCTCGGGCAGCGCCTGCGCGATCTGTTGCTGAAGAAAGCTGCCGAAGGCGTGGCGATTCATCTGCTCTACGACCGCATCGGCAGCCACGCCCTGCCCCACAGTTATGTACAGGCGTTGCGCGATGGCGGTGTCGAGGTCAAAGCCTTCGCCACACGTAGCGGCTGGCTCAATCGCTTCCAGGTGAATTTCCGCAACCACCGCAAAATCGTCGTGGTCGATGGTGTGCTCGGCTTTGTTGGCGGGCACAACGTTGGCGATGAATACATGGGCGAGAAGCCGCCGTTGGCGCCATGGCGCGATACCCATGTGCAAGTGCGCGGGCCGGTGGTGGCCTGCATGCAGGAGTCATTTGCCGAGGATTGGTTCTGGGCCGCGCGCACATTGCCGCCGCTGATCCTGCCGGACGTTTACCCGGACGACGGCGTGCTCTGTCAGTTGCTGGCCAGCGGCCCGGCCGACGCCTACGAAACCTGTTCGCTGTTCTTCGTCGAAGCGATCCACGCCGCAACCGAGCGGGTGTGGATCACCAGCCCGTACTTCATTCCCGATGAAGCCGTGTTCGCCGCGTTGCGTCTGGCGGTGCTGCGCGGCGTCGACGTGCGCCTGCTGCTGCCATCGCGCCCCGATCACCGCATCGTCTACGCCGCGTCCAGCCTGTATGCATTCGAAGCGGTGCGCGCCGGCGTGCGGGTGTTCCGCTACGAACCGGGGTTCCTGCATCAGAAAGTGGTGTTGATCGACAGCGAAATCAGCGCCGTCGGCAGCGCCAATCTGGACAACCGTTCGTTCCGGCTGAATTTCGAAGTGATGCTACTGACCGTCGACAGCGAATTCGCCGCCCACGTGGAACGTATGCTCAACGATGATTTCGAGCAGGCTTATGAGGTTGCCAAAGAAGAAAGCCGGGAGATCCACCGCCTGCAACAGCTCGGCATGCGGATCGCCCGGCTTATTTCACCGATTCTCTAGAAGCCCATCACCCTCTCCAAGGGAGAGGGCAGGGTTCAGGCATCAAGGATTGTAGATGTCGTCACGGGTCCAGGGCAGTTCATGACTGCCGTCCGGATGAGCCTTCACTGCCAGAATCTGATGCAGATTGATCCAGCCCCGGGCAAACGCGTAGGCACACCCGGCCAAATACAGGCGCCAGATGCGCAGCGCCTGATCCGGCACCAGTTTCCCGGCGGCCTCGAGGTTATCCTCCAGCCGCTCGCTCCAGTGATCCAGCGTGCGCGCGTAATGCAGACGCAGGCTTTCGACATCGACGATCTCCAGCCCGGCTTCGCTGATCTCGGCCGAGATCATCGCCAGGTGTGGCAACTCGCCGTTGGGGAACACGTATTTCTCGATGAAGTCGCCTGCACCGCGCCCCACCGGGCGGCCGTCGGTGTGCTTGGCGGTGATGCCATGGTTCATCACCAGACCGCCCTCCTTCACCGCGCCAAACAGGACTTTGCAGTATTCAGCGAGGTTGGCGTGACCGACGTGTTCGAACATGCCGACGCTGACTACCTTGTCGAAACGCCCGTCCTGCGGCAGATCGCGGTAGTCGAGCAATTGCAGCTCAACCTGATCTTCCAGGCCCTCGGCCTTGACCCGCTCCCGGGCCAGTTCCAGCTGTTCCTTGCTCAAGGTGATGCCGAACACTTTGGCGCCGAATTCACGCGCGGCGTAACGCGCCAGACCACCCCAGCCGCAACCGACATCCAGCAGATAATCACCGGGCTGCAAACGCAGTTTGCGACACAGATGTCGGAACTTGGCCTGCTGTGCCTGTTCGAGGGTTTCACTGCCCGTTTCGAAATACGCGCAGGAATACGCCATGTCGCTGTCCAGCCACAACTGGTAGAACGCGTTGGACAGGTCATAGTGATAGGAAATGGCTTTGGCGTCGGTTTCCTTGTCGTGCACCGCACGCACTGGCTGCGCGCTTTCGTCTTCATCGAGCAAGGCGCTGCTCAATTCGTCGCAGACCCGGATGACCTCGCTGATCGAGCCCTCCAGTTCCAGCCTGCCTTCGACAAACGCCGCCCCCAGCGCGTCGAGACTCGGATGGGTGAACTGGGTGACCATCGTCGGGTCCTTGACCACAATGGTGACGCTGGGCGTCGGCCCCAGGTTGAACTCATGGCCGTCCCAGAGTCGCAAGCGAAGCGGAAGCTGCAGATTCTGTAAGGCCGGTGGAAGTTGCGCGAGCATGGAAAATCCCCCTTGTTTCAGACGTCAGATCTGAGGGTAGACCATCCTTGAAAAATAGCAGGCTATCGATTTAATTAGCCGAGACTATCGTTTCAGACGCTCCTACATGCCGTCATGCACCCACGACTGCTTTAGCCCAGGTAACGGCGTGAAGTGTGCGCCCTCTTCATAGATGACTGCCTATTCGGCGCACAGTTCGCTGAAACTCACTTCAGTGATCATCCTTGAGCTTGAGCAATGGCTCCTGAAACCGCAGCAGCCGTCCGGCATTGCCCAACACCAGCAACGTGCTGAGGTTGTGCAGCAGCGCAGCGATCATCGCCCCGGCCGCGCCGAGCCAGCCAAATGCAGCAAACACCACGATTGCCAGGGTCCAGCCCAGACCGATGATCACGTTAACCTGCAAGGCTCGTCGGCATTGGCGGCTGAGCCGTACACAGGTACCGAGGCGGCGCAGATCACTGCCGATCAAGACGATATCCGCCGAGGCCAGCGCGATGTCAGCGCCGCCCGCGCCCATTGCGACACCGACCACACCAGCCTTCAGCGCCAGCGAATCATTGATGCCGTCGCCCACCACCATCGGCCGAAATCCGTTGTCGATTTCCTTCAGTACGCGGTTGAGTTTGTCCTCGGGCAGCGCCTGCGCTTCCAGCTCTTGCAGGCCGACCTCGCGGGCCAGCGTCTGAGCAACACTTTGGCGGTCGCCGGTCAGCAGCAACTGGCGACCCAGACCGAGCTCGCGCAATTCGCTGAGGGCAAAGCGGGCTTCCGGTTTGACGCTGTCGGCCAGCAACAGCCAGGCGACAAATTCGCCGTTCAGTGCCAATCCGGCAATCGGCCCGTCGTGCTCGGGAACGGTGGTGGTGACGATACCCAGTTGCGCGAACAACTCGGGCCGGCCCAACGCCGCCTCGCCTTGGGCAGTCGTGGCGACTACACCGAGCCCCTGACGCTCATGAATATCAGTCAGCGGCAGGCTCTGTTCCTGACTGACCAGCCCAGCCAACGCGCGGCTGACCGGGTGGCTGCTGGCCGCCCCGAGGCTGGCGGCCAGTGCCATTACCGAGGCCTGATCCAGTCGTGGGCTGCTGATCGATTGCAAACGCAAGGTGCCGTAAGTCAGCGTGCCGGTTTTGTCGACCACCAGTGAAGTGAGATCTGCCAACTCCTCAAGGAACGCCGAACTGCGAATCAGAATGCCGTGGCGCGCCGCCACCGCCACGCCGGCAATCGCCGTGGCCGGTGCCGACAGCACCAAAGCGCAGGGACATGCGGCTACCAGCACCGCGAGCATCGCTTGCGCGTCATGGGTGACAAACCAGGTCACCGCCGCCAACAGCAACACCAGCACCATGTAGCTGCCGGCATAACGTTCAAGCAGACGGGTGATCGGCGGTTTCGAGCGTTCGGCGTTCTGCATCAGCGCGATGACTTTGCCCAGCGTCGATTGATCGCCGGTGCGGGTCACCTCAATGCGCAGCAAGCCATCTAGGTTGATCGCCCCGCCAAACACCGTCATGCCCACTGCCGTTTCCACTGGCACCGACTCGCCGGTAATCGACGCCGTGTCGAGACTGGCTTGGCCGAACAACACCCGACCATCCGCGGGCACACGATCCCCGGCGCGCACCTCGACCGTGTCACCGGGTTGGAGGGTGCCGTTGTCGACTTCAATGATCAAGCCGTCCGCTTGAATCTTGCGGGCGTGGCTGCGGGTCAATTGGCCGAGGGCGTGGATCGCTTCCTGCGAACCGATCACGCTGCGCTCTTCCAGCACGTGGCCGAAGATCATGATGATCGGCAGCAACGCGGCGGTCAGCAGATCGCCAGTCGCCCACGCACCGAGCATCGCCAAAGCAATCAGTTGATCGGTGATGCCGTGCAGGCTTGGATAGCGCAGGCTGTACCACGCCGAGCGCATCACCGGCACCGCCACCAATAAAGAAGCGAAACCCAGCAGCAACTGACTGACACCGGTTTGCTCCGGTAACAGCCAGCGCCAGAGCAGACCGAGGCCGAGCAAACCAAGGGCGAGCATCGCCAGGGTCAATTGCCGTGCGGCGCGGCGCTGTTCGGCCGAGGACAACAGGCTCGGTGCGGCAGTGGTCGCAGTCATTTGCTGGCTCCCTGAATGATCAGGCGGGAATCGTCTTTCGGATCGACCGTGGTCACGGAACCGGCCTGGCCGAGAATCTTCGGCACGCGTTCACGGTACAGCCGCAGGAGCATCTGCGGGTCGGTGCCCTGTTGTTGCGCCTTGGCCAGGCTCAGCACCGTGGCGGTGTCGGCAGCGGCTTTTGCCAACCGTTCGCCGGCCTGCGCGTGGGCCACTTGCAGGGTGCGGTCAGCTTGTTCGTTGGCGGTCTGGGTGAGTTTTTCTGCTTCGGTGCGTGCATTGGCAACGGCTTTGTCGGCTTGCTGGCTGGCGGTCAGAACCGCATTGAAAGCGCTGACCGCAGGGTCCGGCAGACTCGACTGCACGTCTACCCGCGCCACTTCAATGCCGATGCCCTGCCCGCTCGCCTTCAACTCAGCCAAGCGCTTGTTGATGCCTTGCGCCAGATCACCGCGCAGACGCTCACGTCTTTCGGCGGCCTGGTTATCAGCACCGATCAACTCCGGACGGGCGACGAGAATCGTGTCCAGATCCCGGGCAGCGGTCAAAGCCACAGCGCTGCGGGTGACCAGCCGATCCAGCGCTGGCAGCACATGATCACCCTGCAGGACGAAGTCGTAAGGGTCGGTCACTTTGTAAAACACCCGCACATCCAGTTGCACCACGCCGGCGTCCCCCGTCAGCAAGTAACCGGAACCGGCCAGTGCATCGCTCAGCGGTGTAGCGAAAGTCGCTACACGATCAGCCCTGATCGCTTCACTGCTGCGCAGCAGGTTTTCCACTCGACGCTCAATCACCCGATCCGCTGCCGGTAGTAAAACCACCTGCTCGAACGGCTGTGGCCAAGCCAGTAATAGCCCGGCATTCTGGATGCGTTCCAGTGCGCCAAAGTGCAGAACCACGGCGCGGTTTTGCGGATCGATCTGCCGCACATTGGAAAACGCCCACGCCAACGCGGCCAACACCGTGACCGCGTACAAGGCAAAAAACGCCAGGCGTCCGGCCTGAATCCACGGACTGCTCAGCGAATGTGTTCCACGTGGAACTTCATCACTCATGGCTGCGATCCGGATTTGTTTTCGACATTCGGCGGGCCGTCCACCAGCACGCGGAATGGCGCGGCATCGGTACGCAGGATCAACTTGGTGTCCGGCGTCACGACGGTGCTCAAGGTATCGAGCGAGCGCAGCAGGTTATACAGCTGCGGCGAACCGGCGTAGGCGCGACCATAAATCTGAGCAGCTTCGACCCGCGACTGTGCTTCGATTTCTGCCGCTTTCACCGTGGCATCGGCCTGGACAATTCGCGCATCGCGCTCGGCGGCAGAACGAATCTGCGCCGCTTCCCGCTTGCCGATGGCGGTGCGTTCGGTGGCAATTGTTTCACGCTCAGCGCGCATCCGATCGACTGTGGCGGTGAGCGTGACCGAAGGCAAGGTCAGGCGTTCGATGCCCACCTGCACCACGCGCACACCGTAAGTGGCCAGCAACTGCTGGTCGATCTGCTGACGCAGTTGCGCTTCGAAATCGGCAATACGCACTTTGCCGGCATCAGTATTCACCAGGTCCGCCAGGTCGAAACTGCTGGCGGTGGTTTCCAGCGCCGAGCCGACAAAGGTGCGAATCTGCCGCGCCGCTTCGTCCGGCTGGTTCTGCACCGCGCGCATGAAACGCTGCACGTTGTCCGGATCGCCCTGCACCTGCCACGCCACGTAGGCCTGAACGATGATGCGCAAACCGTCGCGAGTGCCGACATCCTGCAAACCGCTGGAGGTGGTGCGCAGGCGCAGATCCACCGGGATCGCCGCTTCGAACGGCGCCGGCCAGCGCCAGCTCAAACCGGGTTCAAGCAGCACCCGTGAAGGATTGCCGAAACGGGTGATGACCGTGGCTTCACCCGAGCGCACTTGCACCAGGCTCGCCGCCGCGATGGCAAACCCCACCAGCAACAGCGCCCAGCCCATCCGCCGCCAAGGGAACGGTCCCGCGTCTTCCGGCGCCCCGTGGTGATGGTGATGATGCCCATGATGATGGTGATGCCCAGCGTGGCCGTGATCGTGGCCGCTGTGATCATGGGAATCGTGAGTGTGCGACTGGCTCAAGGGGCAACTCCTGGTTGAGCGGTGGTGCGCGCGGGCGTCGGATCAGCCGGCAGCGTGAACGTACGCAGGTCGATGGTCGGCGCATTGCTGCTGCCGCCTAATCGGTGGTCGAGTACCAACAGTTTGGCTTTGCTCAGACCGTGGCTAAGTTGGCTGAGGTATTGCTCCAGCACGAATGCCTGACCAGCGCTGGCATAAGCTTTCTGTTCAGCGCTGAACTTAAGGTCTGCGGCCTGCGCCGTCGCATTGATTTCGCGAGCGCTGGCACTGGCCTGATCACGGGCAAGGCTGGCCTGCAACAACGCCTGGTTACTGGCTTCAGCTGCAGCGCCGCGCTCACGGGAGATCAACGCCTGCGCGCCGATCTGTGCCGCTTGCACACCGTGATAAGCGTTGGCGGCGCCGGCTGGCGGGTGAATCGCTTCGACCACGGTGGCGAGAATTTCCACGCCGCTGTTGAGCTTCTGCAGATCGCCTTGCACCGCGCGACCGATTTCTTCGCCCAGCCCTACCCGGTCAGCACCGAGCAGACCGTCGAGGGTACGCGAGGCAAAATCGTGCACCAGAATCCGGCTCGCGGTGCTGCGAATCAGCGTCGGCACATCGGCATTGTTGTAAGTCGCGGCCAAGGCATCCTGATCACGCAGACCAATGCGATAAACGAAGCGCACGTCCATGTTGACGATCTGGAAGCTCTGCTGAGTGCCACGACTGCTGGCGATCACCTGGGATTTGTCGTTGACGTGGCTGGCATCCCACAAGCGGTTGGCGGTCATCGGCGCCGGGCCTTCGGCAGGCTCGGCCTGGGTTGGCGCCGGAGCATCGCCGACGCTGGTTGCCAATTCGTGCACCACGCCGTTCTCGACGCTCAATACACGGCCCAGTGGCCACGGCAAACCGGCGTGCAAGCCAGGGCCAAAGACTTGTGCCGGTTTGCCGAAGCGCTCGTAGATACCGCGCCCTTGCAGCGGGATTTCGTGGATCCCAGTCAGCAGCCAACCGACGGCGGCGACCAGCGCCAGCACCGGCAGAAAAGCGCGGCGCATGTAGCTGAACGCCCAGATCTGACGCAAATCGATGCCGAAACGGTTGTGCAATTCGTGCTGCAAAGCGAGTAACGGCTGTGGTGGCCAACGCAGCATATCGGCAACAAAACTGCGCGCCAGCAGGGTCGGTTCCAGCTGCTCGCGTCGAGGACTGAATACCGACAGAACTGCGCGCAATAGCAACTCGATCGCGATCAATCCCGGCAAGATCCCGATCAATACCGCAAGGCGCACGGGCCACACCGAAGCCTCGCTGGCGAACAGCAGGCACAACGCCCCCAGTACCAGACTGATGATCGCCACCCGTGCAAGTTGCGCGAGGGACCCGGCTTCCGGCCATTGCGCCGGGTTTTCCTGAGCCAGTTGCCGCTCCAGCACCAGCAAGCCGAAACCCAACAGCAACATCAGCGCGGCGCCCACCGTGGCCGATAACCCGACTGCAGCGGCAGGCAACGTCAGATTCCACACCTGCCCGATGGCCAGCACAATCAGCACTGACCAGCCGCCCAGCCACAACGTGGCCGCGCCAATCTGACCGAGCAGGTGCAGACCGCGCTGACTCAATCGCTCCAGCACCCGTTCGTACCAGCCGTCAGGAGCGGTTTGCTCGACCTCGTTCAGCGGTTGCTGCGCCACGGGGTGCATGACCCGTGCGCGCCATTGCGTCATCCACCACGCCGACTGCAGTCCGGCGACCAGCACCAGCAACGCCGCGCCCAGATTCACCAGCAAGGCCGGCCAGATCGATTGCGCGGCAAACAGCTCGACAAATAACGCCAGCACCCACCCTGCCCCGGCCAATCCGCCGAGGCCGAAGGCCAGGCGGCGCAATCGTCGCCCCTGCGCAGCCGCTTGTTGAAAGCGCGGCAACCCGGTCACTTGCGTGCCATCGACATCCAGATCGACTTGCATATCACCCCAAAGCCATTGATTCACCGGTCCAATCGTTACGATATAACGAAAAGCGTGAAATATTCGTACACAAATTCGCTTATCTAAAGATGCGCAACCTGTCGCTTGCCTGAAGCCTTGACCGAAATGTCCGGAAACGCACATATTACGTTCGTAATTTTAATCGCCTACTACTTTTAGCGATCCGCATCCCCAACGAGGAGCAAGAGCATGAGTCACTACGACGTGGTCATTCTGGGCGGCGGCCCCGGTGGTTATAACGCGGCGATCCGCGCCGGCCAGTTGGGCCTGAAAGCCGCGTGTGTGGAAGGCCGCGCCACCCTCGGCGGCACGTGCCTGAACGTCGGTTGCATGCCGTCCAAGGCCTTGCTGCATGCTTCGGAGCTGTACGACGCGGCCATGGGTGCGGAGTTCGCCAACCTCGGCATCGAGGTCAAACCCACGCTCAACCTCGCGCAAATGATGAAACAGAAAGACGACAGCGTGAGCGGCCTGACCAAAGGCATCGAGTTTCTGTTTCGCAAGAACAAGGTCGACTGGATCAAAGGCTGGGGCCACATCGAGGGTCCGGGCAAAGTCACGGTGACCGACGATCAGGGCAACACGACCGAGCTGAGCGCCAAGGACATCATCATTGCCACCGGCTCCGAACCCACCCCCCTGCCCGGCGTCGAGATCGACAATCAGCGCATCCTCGACTCCACCGGCGCGCTGTCGCTGAGTGAAGTACCGAAGCATCTGGTGGTCATCGGTGCCGGGGTAATCGGCCTGGAGCTGGGCTCGGTCTGGCGGCGTCTCGGCGCCCAGGTGACCGTGGTCGAATACCTCGACCGCATCTGTCCGGGCGTCGATGCCGAGGCCGGCAAAACCCTGCAGCGTTCGCTGAGCAAGCAAGGCATCAGCTTCAAATTGAGCTCGAAAGTCACCAGCGCCACGACCTCGGCCAACGGTGTGCAGCTCAGCGTCGAACCTGCAGCGGGCGGCAGCGCCGAGTTACTGGAAGCCGACTACGTACTGGTCGCGATCGGCCGGCGCCCGTACACCAAAGGCCTGGGCCTGGAGAACGTCGGCCTGAGCACCGACAAGCGCGGCATGCTCGCCAATCGCCAGCACCGCACCGAAGCCAATGGCGTCTGGGTAATCGGCGACGTAACGTCCGGGCCGATGCTCGCGCACAAGGCTGAAGACGAAGCGATGGCCTGTGTGGAACAGATCGTCGGCAAGGCCGGCGAGGTCAATTACGACTTGATTCCCAACGTCATCTACACCCGGCCGGAACTGGCCAGCGTCGGCAAGACCGAAGAGCAACTGAAGGCCGAAGGACGTGCCTACAAAGTCGGCAAATTTCCGTTCACCGCCAACAGCCGGGCGAAGATCAACCATGAGACGGAAGGCTTTGCCAAAGTCCTCGCCGACGAACGCACGGACGAAATCCTCGGTGTGCACCTGGTCGGCCCGAGCGTCAGTGAAATGATCGGTGAATACTGCGTGGCCATGGAGTTCAGTGCGTCTGCCGAAGATATCGCGCTGACTTGCCATCCGCACCCGACCCGCTCCGAGGCGCTGCGTCAGGCGGCGATGAATGTCGAGGGGATGGCGACGCAGATGTAACCGTCGACCGCCAACCTCTTCGCGAGCAGGCTCGCTCCCACATTCGATCACATTCCAATGTGGGAGCGAGCCTGCTCGCGAAAGGAGCAACCCGCTCTACAGCGGAAGATGCCCCAACGGCAACGCCCCCGGCGTCTTCACCGTGTGAATTGCAAAGTTGCTGCGAATGTCACTCACCCCCGGCAGCTTCAGCAGGCAGCCGCTGAGAAAGCGGTCATACGCGCGCAGGTCCGGCACCACCACTTGCAACAGAAAGTCCGATTCCCCGGACACCAGAAACGCTGAAATCACCTCCGGCAGTGCCGTGACCGCCGCGTAAAAGGCTTCGGCCTGCTCATCGTTGTGGCGCTCGACCTTGACCCCGACAAACACCGTCAGCCCCAACCCCACCTCATCGCGATCGAGGTTGGCCTGATAGCCACGAATCACCCCCGCCTCCTCGAGCATCCGCACCCGACGCAGGCACGGTGACGCCGACAGGCCGATCTCATCCGCCAGTTCGACGTTGCTCAGCCGGCCGTTGCGCTGCAGCGCCGCGAGAATCTTGCGATCAAAAGCGTCGAGTTTCATGGTTGGCAGATCCTGCTGGTCAAAGGGTAAAAAGAAAGCAGGTTATGCCAATCCTGTGGCTTTTTGAAGCTGACTTCGCAAGCACCTGCCCCGCCCTTGCGCCATAAACTTTGCTCACCGAATCGACAACGAAAGGGCTGCGACATGACAAGTATCTGGCTGTTTTTTCTGGCATTGGCGGTGGTCTTCCTGTTGCCGGGGCCGGACATGATCCTGTTGCTGCAAACCGGTGCCCGCCAGGGTCGCGGTGCGGCGCTGGCAACCGCCGTTGGCTTGGCGATCGCCCGAGGCTGTCACGTGGCATTGGCGGCATTGGGTCTGGCGGCGCTGTTCAAGGCGGCGCCGTGGACGTTTGATCTGGTGCGCCTGGCCGGGGCGGCGTACCTGCTGTGGATCGGCATTCAATGCTTGCGCAGCAGCTTGCTGCCGAACCTGAATACGGCTGCCGTGACACATACCCAAGGACAATGGCGCGAGGCGATTCGCCGTGGCCTGCTGACCAATCTGCTCAACCCCAAGGCGTTGCTGTTCTGCTCGGTGCTGTTGCCGCAATTCATCGTCAATGACGGCGCAGCGGTACTGACCCAATTTGCCACCCTCGGCGTGTTGCTGGTGGGCGTCGGGCTGCTGTTCGACAGCGCCTATGCCCTGACCGGCGCGGCGCTGGGTCGTTGGCTGCAACACAGTCCAACCGCCCAACGCGTTCAGCAATGGCTGTTCGGCAGCCTGTTGATCGGCTTTGCCGTGCGCCTGACGTTTATCCAGCAGGCTTAGGGCTTGCGTGCCTTGCGCCGACGACTGAGCAACACCAAGGCGCCCGCACTGAACAGCACCAGGACACCGACCACCGGCCATTTATACGGGCGCAACGTATTGCGTACGGCATCGGTAACCTGGGTGACGTAACGCTTGTCGGCGTTTTCGAAATCCGGGTACGGGCACTGATTGCCGAAGTCCACCGCCCAAGGCACGTATGGGCCTTCGTTGACGTAGCGTCGATACAACGCGCTCTGTTCTTCAAGGCTGCTGTTGAAACCGGCGGCATTGCACAACACCGCAGCAAACGCCTGACTGGTGTGCGGCAAATGGTCGGCGGCCCGGCTGGCCAGCGCGGTGGCGACAAAACGGTAGTGATAACGCTCGTCCGGTTGCGCCTGGCTGGCCTTCTGGCGCTGGACTTCAGCCTCGGCCACCAGCGGCCCGACTTTCAGCTCGGTGTTTTCCAGACTGTAATTGCCGCCAAACGTGGCGTAATCCGGGGCCATCTCGTAACCGAGAATGTCCATGCCCCATTCACGTGCGGTCCACGCCGCGTTGTACAAGGCGCTGGCGCGTTTGGTCGGCCACCACGCAGCGTCGGCCTTCATTCGTTGTTCGCCGTAGAGCCGGGCCTTGTGCTGCAGGTCGGGATTGTCGAAATAGCCGACCGCTTCTTCGTAATGCCCTTCACGCAGCAAGCGCCGGCCCAGCAGATTGCGCAGGCTGGCGGCGACCGGCAGCGGCACATAGTTGTCGCGCTGCTGCTGGGTCAGCGCCGGCGGCGCCGGGACGTTGTCATCGACATAGCGCTTGAGCTCATCGACCGTCAGCACGCGCTCGGCCACCGTCGCCGCGTCGAACCAGTAGATGCTGTTGCTGCGATACAACTGCACGAACGCTTGCAGGTATTCGCCACGTTGCAGCGCGAGAATCGCGCTCTCGCCTTCGACCCGGCATTTCGGCTGGACGGTTTCGAAGTCCCAGTCCGGGGTGCGCCGGTAGCCCCAATCCTCGCTCTGCGGGAAAGCCTGCGCAGCTTTGGCATAGGCGGCAGCTGCGGCGTTTTTATCACCGTCACGCACCGCCAGTTTGGCTCGCAGCCACCACGCCAGTCCGCCGTCACCGGCATTCTCAAGGAAGGCTTTGGCGCTGGCGTAATCACCTTGTTGATAGTTCATGGCCGCCAGTCGATCGGCGTTTTCCAGGCTGCCACGGGTACTGTCCTGCAGCAGCTTGATCAGCTTCTTCTCGTTCGGCGGTTGTTCGTCGAACGACCAGCCCATCCGGCTGATCAACGAGGCGGTAACCAATTGCTGCACAGCCTTGCGCTCCAGCAACTTGGCCAGTTGCGGCTCGGGCAGTTCGGCCAGCTCATTCATCAGTTGTTTCAGCGAGGTATAACCCACGGCCGAGCCGTGCAGGTTCTGCGCTTCGTACAGTTCGATGGCGCCGTTCCAGTCACCGGCGTTGCGCAGCACTCGCGCCTCCTCACCGAGACTGGCGACACCGAGCTCCAGCGGATCGCTGAAGCCATCGATGCTCAATTGTCGGGCCTGACGGAAGGCTGCGCGTGCGTCCTCCAGCACTTCGATGACATCGCCCGCCTCGGCACTCATGGCAAACCAGGCGCGGCCCAGGGAATACGCCGCCCAAGTGCTGCGCAGCGGACGCTGATCGGTCGGCAGCGCCAGCACTTTGTTGAAGTATTCGATCGCCAGCGGATGATCGCCAGTGGCAAACGCCACCGCGCCGGCCACGTACAAGCGGATTTCCGCCGGCAGACTGGCGCCCTGCGCCTCGACCTGACGCGCATCGGTCAGGCCGCGCAGTTGCTTGACGAGTGCTTGTTGCTCGGCGCTCAGACCCACCTGTTCGGCTTTTTCGCGAAGCGCCGCAGGCTCGTTCTCGTCGCCGTACATGTCGTCGGGATTGTGCGTCGCGGCGGTAACGTTTTTCAGCCCGGCAATGGTTTTGCCGAGGCGGCTGATCTCGAAGTTGAAGTTGCCCTCCGGCAGCTCGGCCAGGCTTTGCCCACGATTGTCGAGCAGGCGCATCGGAAAGTCCGGGCCGCAGGCCAGCGCCGAACCCAGCGGCAGGCTGAGGCTCAGGCAGAGCAGATGGCGGGGCCAGTTACGGGTCAACATGCGAACCTCCTTGATCAATAAATGCACAGCGCGCCCAACCGATAGCGCGTTGTCCGCCCGCCGGCAGACGACCGTCGCGCAGGCGGGTGAAGGTAAGCAGATCCGCGCTTTGTTGCAACGCGTAACCGGCGAGCGCATCGGCGCCCTCGCAAGCGCTGGCCTTGACGGTGATGCGCGCGGGCCAGGCGCTGTCGAGGTTACCGACATTGCGCAGGGCGATGTCCTGCAGGCCATCGTGGTCGCTGAACGTCAGACCGAGCCGGCTGCTCAACGTATCGCCACGGGCTACAGCGCGCAGCGTGCTGAGGCTCCAGGCGCGGCGATCATTGGCCAGCGGCAGACGAAACCAGATCAACCCGGCCAGATGTTCCGGGCGATCCTCGCGCATGTCAGTGGCCAGTCGGCTCAATTGTTGCGGATCGGCGAGCAATTCGCGCCGCTGGCCGCCGCGCTCGAGTGGCACTTCACTTTCCACCACCGGAACGCCATCGGCATCCGGCAACAGCGCCACGCCGTAGGCCGGCAGCGCCAGATAAAACGGTTTGTCGCTCACCCGCCCCCAGGCCTTGGCCCAGCGCCGCGCCTGCTCGGGGTCGAACAGACCACGACGCGGATCGCTGACCGCGTGCACCTGCAGCACACTGCTGTCGACGCTGGCCAGCAGTGCCGGCAGTTGTGAACTGTCGAGCCACGCCGGCAACGCAGTGATGCTCAGCGGCAAGTTGGCCGGCAATGCGCCACGCAGACGCACGAGAAATTCGCTATACGCCGGCAGACGCGCATTACCGGCGTCGTGATCGATCTCGACCCCGCTCACCGTCAGGCCCTGCGCTTGCCAGTCAGCCAGCATCTGAAGGATCTGTGCGCTCACCTGTTGCTGATCGAGCGCCTTGAGCTGACCGTCGAGACGAACCACCGCAATCAGCGGTCGGCCATCGCGCTTGAGCAACGGCGCATCGATTTGCGCCCGATGCCAGCCGTCATTGGGGAATGCCTGCAAGGCCAGCACGCGCAGTGTCGAGAAACTCTCGCGGCTTTCGCGCAGGGCGGCGTCATGGGCCGGCGTCCATTGACGTTGCCAGATATAAAGTTGTTGATCGAGGGCGGGGGCCTCCTGCCGCTCGCAAGCCGCGAGCAGCAGCGTTGCCGCGATCAAAATCGAAAAGCCGAACCGCATGAAATGCTTATTCCCTGCCGATACAAAAATGCAGGGTACACAAATCCCTGGAGGAACGACTCAAGGCTTGCGGGCAATGATCACCTGACTCTTCGCCACGACCGCGTCCAGCGCCTGCTTGATCTGCGCACCACGGGGCGAATCGAGCACCGCTTGCCAGGTGTTGGCCCAATGCTCGAGCAACGGGTGATCCGGGTTGCTGAAATCGACCTTGGCTTCCCAGAACAACAGCATCCACATCGACCAGTAAAAACCGTACTGGCTGTGGCTGATGATCTCCAGCCCGGCGTCGCTGACCAGCGTCTTGAACTGATCTTCACTGATAATGCGAATGTGGTTGGGCTTCTGGAAATACTCCGGCGCCGCAATATCCTTCTGCAAATCTTCCGAGCTTGGGTGCGGCACGCTCAGCAGGTACAGCGCACCGGACTGGCCGACCCGCACCAGCTCGGCGAGAAACTGCGCCGGGTCGTCGACGTGCTCGATGACTTCGGTGGAGACCACACGGGTAGCGGTGCCGTCGGCGATCGGCAACGGATTGCAGTCGGTGACGTGGCACTCGACGCTGCGCGCCGGGGTATCGCTCAGGCGTTGGCGGGTGGCCTCGACCTTGGCGCCGTCGATGTCGGCGATGATGATCTTCGCCCCGCGCATGCCACAAAAATGCACGTTGCCGCCGTCACCACAGCCGACATCGAGCAAGGTGTCATCGGCGGTCACCGGGAAGCCCTTGAACAACTCGCCGGTCTCCTGGTTGAACCAGCCGCTGAGCTTGGCATCGTAGAGGCCGAGCATGTACGGATCGACCTTGTCCGCCACCGGGGCGACGGGTTGCGCGGGGGCCGGTGCAGGCGTCGCCGCCGTGAGTTTTTTCAATAGGCTCAGCATGAGGTGGCTCCGGGGGTTGAAACGGCAGTTCGGGACGTGTCGAGGCGCCGCACCAGGGCGGCACCGCGATTGCGCATCGGCATTTCGATGAAGCGGTAGTTCAGCTCGCTGAGCAGCACGATCAGGCCGAAGGCGATCAGCAAGGTGAGAATCGGGTGCCCGGCCGGACTCGGCAAACCGGCAGCCTGCAGCCGGAAAATCAGCTCCCGCACCAGCAGATAGGCCGGGATATGAATCAGGTAAATGCCGTAGGAACGACTGCCGATCCACGCCATCAGCCGCTGCAAATGGCCCGCCGGCAGCAGGTAATCGCGGTTGTAAGAAGCAATCCACACCAGCAGCGCACCGAGCACGGCAATCGAGCCGATGCGGTAAGGCGCGAAGGTGAAACGGTCGGTGGCCATGAAACTCATCAGCAGTGCCACGCCGATCAGCACTGATACCCCGGCCCACGGCCGCCGCAGAAACGACGGCTGCCAGCGCTGCCAGGAAGGTTGCGCGCTCCACAGCGCCAGCAGCACGCCGAGCGCCAGGGCATCAGTGCGCACCACCATCAGCAACGGCGTGCGCAGGGTGAACAGTTGCACCGCGACCAGCGCCAGCAAGGCCCAGACCAAATGCTTGCGGCACAGCACAATCAGCAGCGGGAACAGCAGGTAAAACTGCTCCTCCAGCGCCAGGCTCCAGTAGACAAAACTGCTGCCGTATTCGTAATGAAAAAAGCTGTCGGCAAATCGGAAATTGGCGTACTGCAACACCCCCGCCAGCGTCGCCTGTACGTTGGCGTGCAAGCTGCCAAAGGCCCCGGAGCGGTTGAGAAACACGCACGCCAGCAGGATCAGCGCCAGCCACACCCAGGCCGACGGCAACAGGCGAAACACCCGGCGCAGCCAGAAATTGCGCGTCTGCTGCCAGCACTCCTGACGCGTCGTGCAGCCTTGCAGCGCGGGGATCAGGCTGCGCGCGATGACGAAGCCGGAGATCGCAAAAAACAGATCAACGCCCCACCACGGTTGCGCCCAGGCGTGGATGTTTTCCAGCAGCGGCACGGTGTCGGTGAACAGGCTGCCCTGCAAGTGATGAAACAGCACGCCGAGCACGGCGATGGCGCGCAGCACCTCGATGTCCATGATCCGCCTGGCGCTCATGGCTGGCCCTCGGTGCAGGTTTCGCCAGCCAGCGGTTTGCGGGCAATGATCACCTGGCTCTTGGGCATGAAGCGGTCGAGCATCTGCTTGATCGCCAAACCGTCGGGCTGCGCCAGCAGGTCTTGCCAGGTCCGTGCCCAGCTTTCCATCAGCGGCGGATACGGCGCCTGAATCCGGTCGCGTACCGCGCCACCGAGGTCCCGGCCGGCAGCGCGTTCGCTGGCCCAGAAGAAGATCATGCCCATCACCCAGAAGAAGCCGCTGGCCTGCCGATGCTCGATCACCAGCCCGGCGTTCTCCACCAGTTCGGCAAAGCGCTGCTCGGTGAAAATCTGCACATGGTTGGGCGTCTGGTAATAACTGGCCGGGGCGATGCCTTGTTGCAGGTGCTCGCCCACCGGCGCCGGCACGCTCAGCAGATACTGCGCACCGGGGCGGCCCATGCGCACCAGTTCGGCCATGAACGGTTCCGGCTGATCGATATGCTCCAGCACTTCCATGCACACCACTTTGCTCGCGCAACCGGCGGCCAGCGGCAATGGCAGGCTGTTGCTGACCAGCCCCAGATTCGGTTTGGTGCTCTGCGCCTCGACCTGCCGGGCCAGATCGCGGACCTTGTCATGTTCGCTGTCGGTGAAGATTACCGAGGCGCCCTGCCGCACAGCGAACAGCGTCGCCACGCCCTCGCCGCAACCGACGTCGAGCAAGGTGTCGTCAGCCGTGATCGCGAAGCCCTTGAGCAACTCGCCGCTGCCCGGCAAAAACCAGCCGTCGAGAATCGCGTCATGCAACCCCACATCCCGTGGCGAGACCTGCGCGCTTGGCTCAGGTGCAGGTGCAGCAGGCGACGGAGCCGGGAGCAAGCGTGCGAGCAGACGCCGGATCATGCGCCCGAGGCTTCCACGGACAACGGCTTGAGGGCCTGCGCGCGCTGCGTAAAAAACCTCCGCAGGCGTTCTTCTGCACTCGCCTGACTGCAGAACTTCTGCAGGTTGTGAACGGCATGCCCGGACATTCGCGCATAGCGTTCAACGTCGTTTTTCGCCACCTCATAACTGTCGCGGTACGCAGCGCACAGCGAGTCCCAATCGGTCATGTAGCGCAAGGTACGGTAAGCCGCACGGGGGTCGTGGGGCCACGCCGTAAGCTCGTCGGTGGAATCAACGATGAACGCGTTGTCGCTGTCGACGTAATCGGCCATCGCCGTGTTCAGCGGCGCAATCGCCGGTTTGCCGCAGGACATGAACTCCATCAGCGGCAGGCACTGCCCTTCGCCATAGGAGCTGTTGACCACATAGCTGGTGGCCTGCACCAGCGCTTCGTAATCGGCGTCCGCCAGATAACCGTGGATCAGCACGATCCGGCACTGGCAGGACTGGTTCTTGTACAGGTGATGCAGCATGTCATTCAGGGCATTGGCGATGTCATGGTGCGTGAGCTTCAGCACCAGGGTGGCATCGGCGACGTCACGGAACGTGGTGCAGAAGGCACTGATCATGTCCTGCCAGTTCTTGCGCCCGTCGTACGGGTTGAACACCGAGGTGTAGACCACGCCGTCCAGTTGCAACTGGCAGTCCTGCGGTGGCCCGGCAAACGACATTGGCGTGCCTTCGCACAACCCCGGCGGACCGTACGCGCGCAGATCCACCGTGCGGCTGTCGAGCAACAGACCACGCAACTTCAACTGCACCGCTTCGACCACAGGCTGCTTGCGCAACTGCGCACCGCGTGCGGCAAAACGGTCCCAGACTGGCGCGGGTATCGCGCAGATCGGATAGTCCGCGCCCATCACGTCGCAGACTGCGTTCACCGTGAAACTCGAATGGGTAATCGCCATGCCGCAGGCGTTCAACACCACGCGCCAGTCGTGACGTGGCTCGCCGTGCCAGCTCTCGGTAGGGATAGTGCTGAATTCCCAGGCAAATACCGGGACGGTCGGGCAGGCGTAATGAATCGGCGTGCGATGCGGCGGCGAGAACGACAGGAACACGCACGCTTCGCCACGGCTCAGACAATCGAAGTACAGGCGATCAACCAGTTCGTCCGGGTTGCTCACTTCAATGACTTGCCCGAGGCGCTCCAGCACCGGGCGGAATTCCTTGAGCACGAAGTAATAGCTGTACTCGGGCCGGCCGAGGTTCTGCTGGATGTTGCTCTTGTTGGTTTCCGAATGAATGATGATCAGCATGATGCAGTCCCCGCCTCGGCGATCAACTGTGGGCCTGCACTCGGCGTCAGTTGAAAAAACTGCGCCAGACGCTGCTGCACCGGAGCAAAACTGCAGTACTCGCGCATGCGCTCATTCGCCGCCAGGGCCATGGCCTGATAAACCACCGGATCGTTTTTGGCCATGGCGTAACTGTTTTCGTAGGCGGTTTTCAACGAGCCCCAATCCGGACGATGGCGCAGTGTGCGGTAGAGGATCCGCACGTCATCCGGCCAGATCGTAGGCTCACGGCTGGACTTGACGATGAAGCCGACGCGCTCGTCGATGTAGTCGTGCATTGCCGTGTGATCCGGCGCGATCACCGGACGAGCGCAGGCCATGAATTCCATCAGCGGCAGGCACAACCCTTCGCAGCGGGACGCGTTGACGTAAAAACTGGCAGCACCGTACAGCCTGGCGAACTCTTCGTCCTCCAGATAGCCGTGCATCACCACCACCCGGCAGGCGAAGGGCGACAGCTGCGACAACAAGGTGATCAGGTGCACGTAGTAAGTCGCCAGATCGTTCTGCGTCATCTTCAACACCAGCGTGGCATCTTCGATATCGCGCATGGCCCAGCAGAACGCCGTGATCAGGTGATGCCAGTTCTTGCGTCCATCTTCAGGGTTGAACACGCTCACATAGACCACACCGCTGACCTCGGTCTGTACCGTGGCACTGGTGTCCGGCAGGCTGGCCTGCGGATGCTCGACCACCGGCGGTGTTTCGACGATGACGGCCGGCAGCAACGGCTCGGGGGCCGGGCTACGCAACCGGAAGAGCTGGCGGCGCAGGGCGAGCGGCAGCAAGTCGCGAACGGCTTCGCGATACCACAGCAACAGATTGTGTTTGAGCAAAAACAGCGGCCCGTGGTCCGTCGGGGTCGCGGCGGCGCGATAACTTTCGCGCAGGTAGTGTTTGGTGATGAACGCACGTCGGCGCAAGGTCAGTGGCGGTAATGGCGCAGCTTCGGGCGTAACCACCGCGTCGGGCTGCGGCTCCTGCACATCGACGGCGGGTGCGATCAGCCCATCGGCGGACAACCCGAGCGTGCGGCTATCGATAATGCAGCCCTTGATCTGCAACACCGTGCCTGGGTTGACCGGCGCAGCAGGGTACCGCTGGCGCACCCCGGCAAAGCCTTCCCACAGTGGTGTCGGCAATACCAGAACCGGGAAATCTTCGCCCATGGTCCGGCGAATGGCTTGTGCGGTGTGACTGGACAACGTGATCGCCCGACCATGGCTGGCCAGCAGCCGGCTCCAGTCGTGCCGCGTATCGTCATCGCGAGGGTCATCCGGGATCGAGTCGTACTCCCACGCGATCACGCAAACCACGGGGCATTGCAGGTCGGTCGGGGTTTTATGCGGCGGAGCGAACGAAAGGAAGAGACAATCCTGACCGGCCAGTTGCAACTGCCGATACAACGGGTCGACTTCAGCCGCCGACGACACCACGTGCACCTGTCCAAGGCTTTCCAGCACAGGACGGTAGGCCTTGAGCACGAAGTAATAGCTGTATTCCGGACGCCCCAGACTCTGGCTGATGGAGCGGTCATTGACGTCCGAGTAAAGAATGAAATTCATGGCATCCCACGGTGAAACCACCATCCCGGCAGTTTCACGCTATGACGGCCAAGCGCTGAATCGAGTCGGGATCACCGCTGCTCGTCCTTCGTCATGGAGCTCGTCTTCGTTCTTGTTTTAGTGGCTGGTTTCACCCTGTTGCGCAACATCCCCGGCGAATCCGGGGAGATGGCGACGAGGGCCATTCTAAACACATCCGTCGCGAATCCGGGAACCGCCCGACGAGAATAAATCCGGCTACGCTGACGAGAACTGACCGGTCACGGTTTGCGCTGTTGAAATTGCTGCGCATTTGGCACAGATTGGTAACAAACAACTACAACAACGACTTCGCCTGCCGTCATGTCGGTCTTTTCATCCGGCCTGACAGACTTCTCCTCAAAGCCTGTGGGAAAGTGGCGAAAGTTAAAGACCAAGGGGTCGCTGTTTGAAAAAGCGTCTGTTCATCACGGGCCTCAGTGGATTCGTGGGACAACATCTCCAGTCGTGTCTGGATCAGCCTGACTCGACATGGGAACTGCTGCCTGCCGCTGCACCCTACGATCTCACGGCACCTGCCAGCCTCGCCGAACTGTGGCCACAATTGCCCGACGCGGTGATTCATCTGGCCGGCCAGACCTTCGTTCCCGAAGCCTTTCGCGACCCGGCCCGCACGCTAGAAATCAATCTGCTCGGTACCCTCAATCTGTTACAGGCCCTCAAGGCCCGCGGCTTTCGCGGGACGTTCCTGTATGTCAGTTCCGGCGACGTCTATGGACAAGTCGACGAGAGCGCCCTGCCCATTACCGAACTGCAACCGCCCTGCCCGCGCAATCCGTACGCGGTGAGCAAACTGTCGGCAGAGTTTCTCAGCCTGCAGTGGGGCCTGAGCGAAGGCTGGCCGGTGCTGGTGGCGCGGCCGTTCAATCACATCGGCAGCGGGCAGAAAGACAACTTTGTCATCGCCAGTGCTGCACGCCAGATCAACCGCATCAAACAAGGCCTGCAAGCCGCGCAACTGGAGGTCGGCGACATCGACGTCACGCGCGATTTCCTCGATGTCGGCGATGTGATCGCGGCGTATTTCGCCTTGCTGGAAAAAGGCACGCCGGGGCAGGTCTACAACATCTGCTCGGGCCGCGAGCAAAGCATCCGCAGTTTGATCGAGCAAATGGCCGACCTTGCCGAGGTCGACCTGCAACTGGTCCAGGATCCGGCGCGCATGCGCCGCGCGGATCAGCGTCGCGTTTGCGGCAGTCATGCAAGGCTTGCCCAAGTCACGGGATGGGCGCCGAAAATTACAACACAACAATCTCTGCGGGCGATCCTGTCCGACTGGGAGCAGCGAGTACGACAAGAATGAAAAGTGCACTGATCACAGGGATCACCGGCCAGGACGGCGCTTATCTGGCCAGACTGCTGCTCGACAAGGGCTACAAGGTTCACGGTCTGGTCGCACGGCGCAGCAGCGATTCACGCTGGCGCCTGCGCGAGATGGGCGTCGAAGGCGACATCGTCTACCTTGACGGTGACATGGCCGATGCCTGCTCGGTGCAGCGCGCGGTGATCAAGTCGGCGCCGGACGAGGTCTACAACCTGGCCGCGCAAAGCTTTGTCGCCGCGTCCTGGAATCAACCGGTGACCACCGGCATCGTCGATGGCCTGGGCGTGACCCACCTGCTCGAGGCGATCCGCCAGTTCAGCCCGCACACCCGTTTCTATCAGGCCTCGACCAGCGAAATGTTCGGCCTGATCCAGGCTGAGCAACAGGACGAGAACACGCCGTTCTACCCGCGCAGCCCCTATGGTGTCGCCAAACTCTACGGCCACTGGATCACCGTCAACTACCGCGAAAGTTTCGACCTGCACGCCAGCAGCGGCATTCTGTTCAACCACGAATCGCCACTGCGCGGCATCGAATTCGTGACGCGCAAGGTCACCGACGCCGCTGCCCGCATCAAACAGGGCAAGCAGCAGGAACTGGCCCTGGGCAACATCGACGCCAAACGCGACTGGGGCTTTGCCGGTGACTACGTCGAAGCCATGTGGCTGATGCTGCAGCAGGACAAACCTGACGATTTCGTGGTCGCCACCGGCATCACCACCACCGTGCGCGAGATGTGCCGCATCGCTTTCGATCACGTCGGTTTGAACTACCGCGATTACGTGAAGATCGACCCGGCGTTCTTCCGCCCCGCCGAAGTCGAAGTGCTGCTCGGCAACCCGGCCAAGGCGCAGCGCGTGCTGGGCTGGAAACCGAAAACCGACCTCGACACCCTGATCCGCATGATGATGGATGCGGACATGAAACGCGTCGCCAAGGAGTAGGCCATGCTGATCCCCGTGATTCTGTCCGGCGGCGCCGGCACTCGTCTGTGGCCGGTGTCCCGCGAGGGCCATCCCAAGCCGTTCATGACCCTGCCCGACGGCCAGTCGCTGCTGGGCAAGACCTATCAGCGTGCCGCCGCATTGCTGGACGGCTGGGGCGACATCGTTACGGTGACCAACCGCGAATACTACTTCCAGAGCAAGGATCACTATTGCGCCGCCCATGTGTCGCGCCATCGCGGACACTTCCTGCTGGAGCCGACCGGGCGCAACACCGCCCCGGCGATTGCTGCGGCGGCCTTGTCACTGCAAGCGTTGCACGGTGACGACGCGATCATGGTGGTGATGCCAGCCGACCATCTGATCGTTAATCAGGAAGCGCTCAAGAGCGCCGTCGAACACGCGGTCAACCTGGCGAAGGACGGTTATCTGGTGACCTTCGGCGTGCTGCCGACCACCCCGGAAACCGGCTTCGGCTACATCGAAACCGGCGCGCCACTGGATGCCAAAGGCGCGGCAAAGGTGCAGCGTTTCGTGGAAAAGCCTGACCTGCAAACCGCCACGCATTACCTGGAAAGCGGCAACTTCCTGTGGAACTCGGGCATGTTCTGCTTCACCACCGCGACCCTGATCAACGAGCTGCAATTGCACGCACCGGAGTTGCTGGAGCAGACCCGCGCCTGCATGGAGGCCAGCGCCCCGGTGGAAACCGTCGGCTGTCTGCAACAGGAACTGTCAGCAGCGCTGTTCGCTGAAATCACTGACATCTCCATCGATTACGCGTTGATGGAACGCTCGGAAAAAGTCGTGGTGGTGCCCGCCGGTTTCGACTGGAGCGACATTGGTTCATGGGGCGCCGTGGCAGCACTGGTACCGGCCGATGCCGACAACAATCGCGCCAGCGGCGAAGCGGTGTTCATCGACAGTCACAACAACTTCGTGCAGAGCGAAGGCCGGCTGGTGGCTGCCGTGGGTGTGGATAACCTGATCATCGTCGACACCGCCGATGCCGTGCTGGTGGCCCACGCCGATCGCGCCCAGGATGTGCGGCGCGTCGCCAAGCAGCTCAAGGACAAGTCCCACGAAGCCTACCGCCTGCATCGCACGGTCAGCCGTCCGTGGGGCACCTATACCGTGCTCGAGGAAGGCCCGCGCTTCAAGATCAAGCGCATCGTGGTCAAGCCCGGCGGCAAGCTGTCGCTGCAGATGCACCATCACCGCAACGAACACTGGGTGGTGGTCGAGGGCATGGCCAAGGTCACCAACAACGGCAGCGGCACGCATCTGGTGGCCAAGAACGAATCGACGTTCATTGCCGCCGGGCACCGCCATCGCCTGGAAAACCCCGGCGTGATCGACCTGGTGATCATCGAGGTGCAAAGCGGCGAATACCTGGGTGAAGACGATATCGTGCGCTTCGAAGACCAATACGGCAGGACGGTTTGATGCTGCTTTCCCTGTATCGCTCGCTGCGCAGCTACCGCGGATTCATCCTCGGCAGCGTCAAGCGGGAGTTTCAGGCGCGTTATCGCAATTCGCTGTTCGGCGCGCTGTGGACCGTGCTCAACCCGTTGTCGATGATCGTCGTGTACACGGTGATCTTTTCCCAGATCATGCGCGCGCGCCTGCCGGGTGTGGATGACGGCCTGGCCTACAGCGTGTACCTGTGCGCCGGCCTGCTGACCTGGGGACTGTTCGCGGAAATCACCTCCCGCAGCCAGAGCATGTTTCTGGAAAACGCCAACCTGCTGAAGAAAATCAGCTTCCCGCGCATCTGCCTGCCGGTGATTGCGCTGCTCAACGCCGGGATCAACTTCGCGATCATTCTCGCGCTGTTCTTCGGTTTTCTGCTGATCAGCGGGCGCCTGCCCGGCATGGCCTTGCTGGCGCTGATTCCACTGTTGCTGGTGCAGGTGATCTTCGCCGCCGGGCTGGGGATGATCCTCGGCATCCTCAACGTATTCTTCCGCGATGTCGGACAGATGTTCGGCATCTGCCTGCAATTCTGGTTCTGGCTGACCCCCATCGTTTACCCACTGTCGATCCTGCCGCCGGGCATCCAGCACCTGATCAGCCTCAACCCGATGACGGCGTTGATGACCAGTTACCAGAACGTGTTCCTCTACAACCAGTGGCCAAACTGGTCATCGCTGCTGCCGTTGCTGATCCTCGGCCTGCTGTTCTGCGCCATGGCCCTGCGCCTGTTCCGGCAACGTGTCGGCGAAATGGTGGATGAACTCTGATGGGACATATACGCGTCAGCGGCCTGGGCAAGGCCTACAAGCAATACCCCAATCGCTGGAGCCGGTTGTTCGAGTGGCTGGTGCCGTTTTCCGGCACCCGGCACCACTTGCACTGGGTTCTGCAGGACATCGATTTCGAGATTCAGCCCGGCGAAGCGGTCGGCATTGTCGGGGTCAACGGCGCGGGCAAAAGTACGCTGCTGAAGATGATCACCGGCACCACGCAACCCAGCTGCGGGCAGATTCAACTGCAAGGTCGTGTGGCCGCGCTGCTGGAGCTGGGCATGGGATTCCACCCGGATTTCACCGGGCGTCAGAACGCGTTCATGGCCGGCCAGTTGCTGGGCATGCAGGTCGAAGAGATCGAAGCCTTGATGCCGCAGATCGAAAGCTTTGCCGAAATCGGCGAAGCCATCGATCACCCGGTGCGCACCTACTCCAGTGGCATGCAGATGCGCCTGGCCTTCAGCGTTGCCACCGCCAGGCGTCCGGACATCCTGATAGTCGATGAAGCGCTGTCGGTGGGCGACGCCTACTTCCAGCACAAAAGCTTCGAGCGCATCCGCAACTTCCGCAAGGCCGGTACCACGTTGCTGATCGTGTCCCACGACCGCTCGGCGATTCAGTCGATCTGCGACACCGCGATCCTGCTGGAGAACGGCCGCCTGGCCATGCGCGGCAAACCCGAAGAGGTCATGGACTACTACAACGCCATGCTTGCCCAGCGCGAAGGCCAGATCGTGCGCCAGGAAATGCTCGCCAACGGCCAGGTGCAGACCATTTCCGGGACCGGTGAAGCGGGGATTGTCAGCGTGCGCCTGCTCGACGCTCAAGGGCGCAGCCTGGAAGTGGCGGAAGTCGGCCAGCCAGTGGTGCTGGAAGTGCAGACCGAGGTGCGCGAGGACATCGAGCGTCTGGTGTTGGGCTTTCTGATCAAGGATCGCCTCGGCCAGGCGATCTACGGCATCAATACCCATCGTCAGGACCAGGCAATCAGCGACCTGAGCGCCGGTGAACAGGTGACGTTCCGCTTCGCCTTCGATATGCGCCTGGGCAAGGGCAGCTATTCGGTGGCGCTGAGCCTGTCGCGTCTGGACTCGCATCTGGATCGCAATTTCGAATGGCGCGATTACGGTCTGGTCTTCCACGTCATCAACAACCGCCAGGAAGACTTTGTCGGTTGCTCATGGCTGCAGGCCCGGACCGAGATCAGCCGCTCCAGCGAACACCCGACGCCGCAGCCAGACAGGGAGATCTCGCGATGACACGACTGTTGATGGAGTGCACCTACGTTTTCGAACACCCGTCCGCCAATTCGGGCATTCAACGCGTGGTGCGCAACGTCATTCAACAGTTGCCAGAAGCCAACGCCGAGCGCGAATGCATCCCGGTGGTGATGCTCGACGGTGCCCTGTATGAAGTGAAAAGCCTGGCGCCGATCAAAACCCCGAGAATCAATCTGACCAGCCTGCGGGTGAAGCTGGAACAGTGGGCCAACAGCTTCTGGTTGCGCCATCGCGCTCTGGAAAGACGCCGGCCTTTCAGCCAGTCGCATTTCGCCCGGCGAGTGTTGTATGTGTTCTGCCGGCTCACCGCGTTCGCCTGTTTCAGCCTGCCGATGCGCGTGCTCGGGCGCCTGCTCAAAGGCAAACCGATCCCCGAGCGTTGCGTGCCGCTGCAACATCGGGCCGGCGATCAACTGGTGTTGCTCGATTCCTCCTGGCACGCCAACTTTTTCCCCTTGGCCGAACAACTCAAACGCGATGGCGTGGGTATCGTTTCGGTGATTTACGACCTGATCCCGCTGACCCATCCGCAGTTTTGCGACGCGGGTCTGGTCAAGGTATTCAATGACTGGTTCAACTGGATTGCACGCACGGCCGATGGCTATGTCGCGATCTCGACCACCATTCGTGATCAGGTGCGCCAGGAGATGGTGCGCCGGATCGGCACGCAACAAGTGCAGCAGCGCTGGTTCGATTACTTCCACCTGGGTTCCGAACTGGACCTGACCGACGCCGCAGCGGAGGTCGATCGCAACCTGCTGAACCTGTTCAAGACCCCGGAGCCGGTGTTCCTGATGGTCAGCACCATTGAGCCGCGCAAGAACCACGCCTACCTGCTCGATGCGTTCGAACGTGCCTGGGCGGCTGGCTCCACGGCGCGGTTGTGCATCGCCGGGAAAATCGGCTGGAAGTGCGAGGCGCTGATCGAGCGGATCCGCCAGCATCCACAACTGAACCGTCGCCTGTTCATGTTCAACTCGCTCTCGGACAAAAGCCTTGAGCACGCCTACTCCCACGCCACCGCGCTGGTATTCCCGTCGCATGTTGAAGGGTTCGGCCTGCCTCTGGTGGAAGCCATGCAACGCGGGTTGCCGGCGATGGCCAGCGACATCCCGGTGTTCCGCGAAATCGGCGGCGATTACATGGCGTATTTCGATCTGCACAATCCGCAGAGTCTTACCGACCTGGTGCTCGGGATGGAGCGCTCGGGTGAGTTTCCGGCACCTCTGAGCCTCGACCAATGGCGTTGGCTGAGCTGGCGCGAAGCAAGCGCACAACTGGTGCAGCGTATCGAGCGCAACCTGAACCATCCACTGCCCGCATCCGAAGGCCAGCATGCGCATTGCTCTTAACGCGCGGATTCTTCAGGCGCCACGCACTGGCATCGGCCACTACGTCGCCGAACTGGTCCGCGCCTTGCGCGACACAACCGATGTCGAAGTGGCGTTGTTCCACGGCTGGGGCTGGAGCTCGGCCCTGCCGGAAGCGGCCATGCCCGGCTATTCGCGCCTGACGCCACTGCTGCGGCAGATCCCCGGAGCCTATCAGGCGCGGCGCTGGCTGGAGCAGAAACGTTTCGATCAGGGCCGCACGCAAGGCATCGACCTGTATCACGAGCCAAGCCTGTGGCCGCTGGCCTTCGATGGCCCGACCGTGATCACCCTGCACGACCTGACCCATCTGCACTTCCCTGAGACCCAGCCCCCCGCGCGCCTCAAGGAAATCGAACGAAGACTGACCGCTGGCGTGCAACAGGCGCAACGGATCATCACCGACTCGCAGGCAATTGCCGACGAGGCGCAGGCTTATTTTGGTCTGCCGGCCGAGCGTTTTGTGGTGGCGCCACTGGGTGTGGCCGAGCGCTTCCACCCACGGCAACCCGACGCCATCGAAGCGGTGCTCAAGGCGCATGCCGTTGCCCCGCGCGAGTATTTCCTGTGTGTCGGTACTCTGGAGCCGCGCAAGAATCTGAGCCTGGCATTGCGCGCCCATGCCCTGCTGCCGGAGGCCGTGCGCCAGCGTTTTCCCCTGCTGATCGTCGGCATGGCCGGTTGGCAGCAGACGCAGTTCAGCGATGAGCTGCGCCAGGCCCTCGCGTCGGGTCACGTATGCCTGCTCGGCTATCTGCCGGATGAACAGGTCGCACAACTGCTGGCCGGCGCCCGCGCGCTGGTGTTTCCGTCGCGGTATGAAGGATTCGGTTTGCCGGTACTTGAGGCCATGGCCAGCGGCACCCCGGTGATTCTCACCCGTTCTTCAGCCATGCCGGAAGTCGCCGGCGCGGCGGGCAACTACATTGAACCTGATGATGCACAGGGCTTGCGTGATGCGCTGATCCGCCTGATCGACGATCAAGTGCATTGGCAGGCCTGCCGAGAAGCCGGATTGCACCGGACGCGGCTATTTTCCTGGGAACGTTGCGCACAGGCCACCGCCGGTGCCTACCGCCAGGCCATGGGAGGCTGAATGCGAGTTCTTCATTTTTTCAAGACGTATCTGCCAGATTCGGTCGGCGGCATCGAACAAGTGATCTTCCAGCTCTGCGAAAGCGGCGCGCATCACGGCATCGACGGTCAGGTGCTGACCCTCAGCGCCGACCCGACCCCTCCCGTGATGCAACTCGGCTCACACGAAGTGCATCGCGCCAGACTCGACATCCAGTTCGCCTCCACCGGGTTTTCCTGGAGCGTGTTCAAACAGTTTCGCGAACTGGCGGCCGAAGCCGATGTGGTCAACTACCACTTCCCTTGGCCCTTCATGGACCTGGTGCACTTTGCCAGCGGCCTGAACAAACCGAGCGTGGTGACCTATCACTCGGACATCATTCGTCAGAAGCATCTGCTCAAACTCTACCGACCGCTGATGAACCGCTTCCTCGCCAGCGCCGACCGGATTGTTGCGGCCTCGCCGAACTACCTGCACACCAGCGACGTGTTGCAGCAGTTCCAGGACAAGACCCGGGTGATTCCGTACGGTCTGAACAAGGCCGGTTATCCACAGGCCGACAGCGACCGCCTGAATCGCTGGCGCCAGCAGCTTGGGGACAAGTTTTTCCTGTTCGTCGGGGTCATGCGTTATTACAAGGGTCTGCACATCCTGCTCGATGCCTTGAAGGACGTGGATTATCCAGTGGTGATCGTCGGTGCCGGGCCGCTGGAACTGGAACTGCATGCCCAGGCCGCCGCGCTGGGCCTGCGTAATATCCACTTCCTCGGGCGTCTGGGCGATGAAGACAAGGTCGCCCTGCTGCAACTGAGCTACGCCATCGTGTTCCCCTCGCATCTGCGCTCCGAAGCGTTTGGCATTTCGCTGCTCGAAGGCGCGATGTACGGCAAGCCGATGATCTCCAGCGAGATCGGCACCGGCACCAGCTACATCAATATCCACAACGAAACCGGGTTGGTGGTGCCACCGAGTCATCCACAGGCGTTTCGCGAGGCGATGCGTACCCTCTGGGAAAACCCCGAACGCGCGGCGGCCATGGGCATCAAGGCCGAGGCGCGTTACCGGCAGTTGTTCACCGCCGACGAGATGGGCCGCAAGTGGACCGCGTTGTATCAGGAGCTGCTGGAAGAGAAAGACCTGTCTTACGCCTGACCTCGACTGCCCCCCTGTGGGAGCGGGCCTGCTCGCGAAGGCGTCCTCTCAGTCACATCAACGGCGACTGGCAGATTGCTTTCGCGAGCAGGCTCGCTCCCACACGTTTTCGGGGGTGAAGGGAAGATCGGGTTACAGATCCAGCACCAGCAACTGCTCGCTCTGCGCTGGCACCGCGCAGCAAATCAGCACCTGCCCCGCTTCCGGCATGTCCGCCGGGGGCTGTGGATAATTCACCGCGCCACTGACCAGGCGCGTCTTGCAGGTGCCGCACGAACCTCCCCGGCAACTGAACTCGGGGCGCAAGCCACGGCTTTCTGCGAGCTCCAGCAGACTGCCGCCGTCCGGCTGCCAGCGCGCTTCCTTGGCAGAACGTTCGAACATCACCGGCACTGACGTGATCGCGGCCGGTGGCTGCTCGATGACCACCGCATCCGGGTCCGGCAGGCGCTTGAGCGTTGACGGGCCGAAGGTTTCGGCGTGAATCCGTGCGTCGCGAATGTCCAGCTCGCGCAGACCGTCGTAGACACCTTGGGTGAAAGCGCCGGGGCCACAGACAGCAAAATCGATCTGGTCGTAATCCTCGACCTCCAGCAGTTCGCGCAGCAGTGCCCCGTCGATACGCCCACGGCGGTCGAAATCCACGCCTTCATGCACATCGGCCTCCGGCTGGCTGAGCAGGCGAATCACCCGTACCGCATCGCCTGCATTTTCCAGCAAGCGATCAAGTTCCTGGCGAAACGGCTGATCGGCCAGGCTGCGCGAACTCTGCAGCAACCACGTCGGCCGAATCCGCCGAGTGCGCAGGCCTTGATACACCACCTCGCGCAGCATCGACAGCAACGGCGTAATGCCAACTCCCGCCGCCAGCAGCACCAGCGGCCGTTGTTCCAGCGGCGCCACCGTGAAGTGCCCCTGTGGCGCCCGTGCCTCAAGAACATCGCCGACCCGGATCTGCTGATGCAAATGTCCTGAAACCAGACCCTCGCGTTTTACACTGATGCGCAGAAAATCATCCGATGGCGCACTCGACAGGCTGTAGGTGCGGATATGCGTTTCCCCGTTCAGAGTGAAGCGCAGCGGCAGATGCTGGCCGGCCTGAAACACTGGCATCCCTGCGCCATCGTCCGGTTGCAGATAGATCGAGCGGATGTGCTGGCTCTCCCTTTCGATGCGGGTTACCCGCAGCGGCCGCCAGCGGTCACCGAGAGCCTTGGCCTGCAGACGTGCATCAGCCTGGGCCCAGGTGCCGGTCAACAGGCTGGTGGGCGACATGCCGTCGAAGCGCCAGCGCAGGGCCAGTGCCGCCGGACGCCGCACGAGTTTCTCGACCTCGAATGTCCACAGACGCTCGGCGCCCTGGAACGCTTCAATTTGCGGCCCTTCAAGGATGATCTCGGTCCGCCCGCTCAGTTGCAGCACATCGCCTGTGGAAAAGTCGATGAACAGCAGGCCGGCCTTGGGATTGAGCAGCAGATTGCCGAGCGTGTTGAAGTGCAGATTGCCGGCAAAATCCGGGATGGTCAGGCGATGACCTTCGACCCGGACAAATCCGGCCTGCCCGCCGCGATGGGAAACATCCACCGCACGTTGTCCGTCGGTATCGACGTAACTGGCGACGAAGAAGGTGTCGGCGCTTTCGATCATCGCCCGGGCCGCATCATCAAGACCGTCGCCGTGCTGCGCTGGCCGTGTCTGCGGATCGGTCAGCGGCACGCGCTGGAACTGGCGCAGTTGAATGTATTGCGGACAGTTGCCGAAAGCCTGATCCACGCTCACCTCAAAACCCTGCTCGGTGAGATTGGCGACATGACCGTTGAGGCGATTGCGGCGGCGAGTATGCAATTCAATGCCGAGCAACCCGATCGGTTCGCCATTGCGCAATTGCGCTGGATCATCAGCAGCGGGTTGGCTGGCGAAATGCAGATGCTCGGGATCAGGCGAATGGGCAAACCCTGGCGCGCCTTCGAGCACACTGGCCCAAGGACGCCCGTCGGTATCGACCGCGCCGTACAGCATGAACGGTAACTGCTCATAAAAGGCGCGGTGTTGATCCGGCATCCAGTCGCGAATCACTTTTCGGCCAAAGGCCTCCATGCGCTCGGCAACGCCGACATGGGCCTGCAGTTGTTGCTCGCCAGCGTGCCACGGTGAACGTTCCATCACGCCTCTCCCCGCGCCGCCGGCGCATTGTGGATAACTCGATCAGATCGGACTTGAACCTCAGGCAGTCTTTTGCAGACCGGCGACCGTGCGCGGCATGCCGACAAAACCGGGCAAGGCTTCGACACGCGCCAGCCAGGCACGCACGTTGGCGTAGTCGTCCAGCGCCACGTTGCCTTCCGGCGCATGGGCGATGTAACTGTAGGCGGACACGTCGGCGATGGTCGGCTCGCTGCCGGCCAGGTATGGGGTCTTGCCCAGTTCCACTTCCATCACTTTGAGCAGGTTGTGCGCACGGGTAATCGCTTCTTCAGCATTCAACTGTGCGCCAAACACCGTCACCAATCGGGCAGCAGCAGGTCCGAAAGCAATCGGCCCTGCTGCGGCCGACAACCAGCGCTGGACCCTTGCAGCGCCCAGCGGATCGGTCGGCAGCCAGCGACCATTGCCATACTTGAGCGCCAGGTACACCAGAATCGCGTTGGAGTCGGCCAGCACCACGCCGTCATCGTCAATCGCCGGCACTTGGCCGAAGCTGTTGATCGCCAGATACGGCGCCTGCTTGTGCTCACCCTTGGCCAGATCGACCAGGATCAGTTCGGTCGGCAGTTGCAGCAGTGACAGCATCAGCTCCACCCGATGGGCATGGCCGGAACGTGGGAAGTTGTAGAGTTTGATCGCTTGCATGGTCGACTCCGCTGGAGGTGGCGCCGTTCGGTATGGCAGCGCCGATGGAGGCCATCTTCCCCCCATCTTCAAAGCAACAGAATCACCAGCAATCGCAATCGATTATTTCACTGGATGAAATAACGCCGCGTTCTGCAGCGCCGGATGCTCTCGCAAGGCTTTCACCGCATGGTCGACAAAACTGCGCACCCGCGCCGGTGCCTTGCGTCCGCCCTGATACACCACATGAATCGGCAGCGGCGGCAGTTCGAAATCGGCGAGGACAATTTCCAGTTCACCGGAAGCCACTTTGCCGGCGACCTGATAGGACAACACCCGGGTCAGCCCCAACCCCAGACAGGCCGCAGTAATCGCCGCCTGGTTGGCGGTGACCACCAGCCTCGGTTCAGGCCGCACGCTGATCGCTTCTCCCTGATCCACAAACGGCCAGCTGCGCAACTGGCCGATGGCCGAGGTCGCCACTACCGGCGCGCCGGCCAGCGCCTGTGGATGCTCGGGGCGGCCGTACCGGGCCAGATAAGCCGGCGAACCACAGATCACCCGCCGCACTTCGCCGACCCGGATCGCATGCTGATTGCTGTCCGGCAGTTCACCGATGCGTACCGCGACATCGATGCCCTCCTCGACCATGCTCACCACCCGATCAACCAACAGCGCATTGATCGAAACGTCCGGGTATTGCGTCAGATAAGACGCCATCAGCGGTGTGACAAACAGCTCGCCGAACAATACCGGCGCAGTCACCGTCAATTGCCCACGGGGCTGGGCGTGACTGCCGGCCGCCGAATCCTCGGCTTCCTGCACTTCGGCGAGAATTCTCCGACAGTCTTCCAGATAACGCTGACCCGCTTCGCTCAGATGCACACTGCGCGTGGTACGGATCAGCAACTGCGTGCCAATACGCTGCTCCAGCGCTGCAACCGCGCGAGTGACACTGGCGGCGGACAAGCCAAGGCGTCGCGCCGCTGCCGAGAAGCCCTGCTCCTGAGCCACCGTGGCGAAGATCTGCATTTCCTGGAAGCGGTCCATGGATACCCTCGAGTCGGATACAAAAATCGCAGCCGAGGCTGCGATTTTTGCGGGTTGTGACGAAACAATAAAGATTGTCACAACGCCCCGCATAATTCGCGGCCTGTAGGGCAGTCCTAAGATATTGCTCTGATAATAAAGATTGTCACAAATCTTGGTTTCGCCAAAAAACGACATCCATTGCAAACAATAAAGCTTGTCACAAATGTCGAGCCGGTGCCGATTGCCAGCGCTGGATTTTTACCGATTATTTTTGGGTTAGCGTAGTGGCGGCAACTGCGTCAATTTCGGATCAGCAGCAAATCCTGCTCGGTAGAGGGCAAGCATTGCTTCGACCCGATCGAACATCAGAATTATCCTAGTTTTCGCACAATGAAAACGAAAGGTCCTTTTTTATCCGTTCATTCTCGACCAATAATGCAGAGCCGGCACATCGCGGGCCGGGTCCCAGCTCCATTCCATTTCCTTGACGCGCAGATCTAGCCAACTCAAACAAAGAGGGTGAATGTTATGGCTAGTCGGAATCGTGCCACCGTTGAGCGAATAATCCTACAAGCCCGGATATGGGGATGGAATATGTCATGGTCTTTCAGCATGGCCACGCCTACCGATACCAGGCCAATCGGTCATCATTATTCAGAACATGCTGCGATCAAGCTTTACGGCTCCGTCCGATACCCTGAAGCTTTCAAATACCCAACCCTAGAATGCTACCTACACGTTGATCCATTACTCCTAAGCGACAAGTTGGCTCCTCGCTGCATCGGCTCTATGCAGGCGACTGGCAAAAGGCTCATCGCATATGTCGCCATTAGCAATGACCGCTTCAACAGCTTGGTCATCGCAGCAAGTCGACTTGCTGCCCTAGAGATCAACGCGGAGCCGCTGAGATACCGCAAGGCCAAGGTGATGGGTATCCACCTGAGCACCGAGCTAGAGTCTGATTGGTAATGGTTCTTTTGATCATACGGACGCTAGTGTCCAGTGCTCGCTTACTAGCCCTCCCCAGTGCATCACCGGTCACCTCTTGCTTGGCACATACGGTTCGTCTTGCATCACAAGACCTTCGCCCGAGTCTCGGTTCCTGTAGAAGCAGCAGGCTCTCCTTAGTGGGCATTCTCTACACCTCGGCATCCTTGGCCGACATATAGCTGCCGCGAGATCAAGCATTGCCCAATTGATCTCTATCGGATTTTGCTTAGCCAAGACAAGATACGCAGTGGAGTGTAGAACTTTGTCATGACGGATATCAGCTTTGATAGGGGAAAGACCAAAGTACCTTCGGAGAAGTCGAGCCATACTGGCATCCAACAACGGCTCCCTCCGTCCATGAATAAACAACAAAACAGAATTCGCGACATATTGGCCAACAGCAGGAAGGGCCTCTAGCTGAGGCCGATTATCTGGCCATTGCCCCCCTCGTCCCACCACGTATTGAGCTAGCAACGTCATGGCTAAAGCTCTGCGGCGCCATAAACCTATAGGTTTCAATACCACTTCCAACTCAGATGGATCTGCTAAGGCCAAAGCCCACCAATCAGGGAAGCGAGTAAGAAAACTAGGGCAGAATGCCGCGACCGTTTCCGCGCGCGTTCGCTGCAGCAGAAGCTCTACAACTATCCGCACGTAGTTTGAAGCCTCACTCTGGCGCCATGGAAATTGTCTTTTCGAAATGGCATGCCAACCAAGCAATCGAAGACGAAATCTTGCTACGCGCCCTGTCGATAACCGCATGCACAAGCTAACCATGCATCCTCCAGAACATTCAAACCTCCTAAAAATCATAGCCGCTCAAGCACTACTAAAGCAGTCCTGGAACTTAATATGGGGCTGTGCGACAATTCATTGGCACACTAAGTGGCCGAAGGCCATCACTTGACTATGCTAAATGCGATGACAACCCCGAAAAAGCTACGATTTTGCGACGTGTTTGCCGGATGTGGAGGCCTCTCATTGGGCCTCCTTGAGGCTGGACACGAAGGTGTCTTTGCCATAGAGAAGAGCTCTCTAGCTTTTGAAACGCTTCGCTTCAACTTGATCGAAGGAACTAAGTACCAGTTCGCTTGGCCAAAATGGCTTCCAAAGCAGGCCATGACCTGCGAAGACTTACTTTCAGGCTTTTCTGAAAAAGTTGCGGCGCTCCGAGGCCAGATTGATCTCATCGTTGGTGGTCCTCCATGCCAAGGATTTTCAACGGCGGGAAAACGCGACCCCACTGACCCTCGCAACAAAATGACAGAGCAATACCTTGCTCTTGTTGGTTTATTGCAACCTCAATACTTAGTTATTGAGAACGTTGCTGGATTCAACATGCGCTTCGAGACCAAGGGAGGAGTTGCCGAAGATATTGCGAATGCCGGCAAGGCCTCATACGCGAAATACATTGCAGAGAAATTAGATGCTCTCGGATATGACGTCGACTCAGGACTCGTCAATTGCGCAGATTTTGGTGTCCCCCAAACCCGCCATCGCTACTTTATGCTCTGCGAGCGAAAAGGGAATTCTTCTCAACGATCTAACCTGCTGAAAATGGTACAGGAAAGCCGGCGCGATTTTCTAACCGCCAAAGAATTACCCATCACTCGCCATGTAACAACACGAGAAGCAATTTCTGACCTTGAAACACATGGGAAAATTCTTGTTTCCAATGAAGACTCTGGAATGTCGAGATTTCTTGAAGCAGAATATACCCCTCACCCAAATCCCAATGCGTTCCAAAAACTTATGAGGCTAAGCTGCGAGAATCGTGCACCGAATAGCCGAAGACTTGCGAGACACAAGGCCGAAACCAGAGAATATTTTAAGCATATTCAGGAAATCTGTCGCCCAGGGTATTGCTTATCACAGGAGGAGCGAGAACAAGTAGGAACTAAAAAGCACGCAACAACAGTTCTCGATCAAGGTAGACCAGCCCCAACAATTACGACCTTGCCTGATGATATCCTCCATTACAGTGAACCAAGAATTCTTACCGTACGTGAAAATGCTCGGCTTCAATCATTCCCAGATTGGTTCGAATTTCAGGGAAAGTATACGACCGGTGGAAAGCAAAGAAAGCAAGAATGCCCCCGCTACACTCAGGTTGGTAACGCCGTCCCACCATTAGTCGGCGAGGCTATTGGTCGGATGTTAGCCGTCCATAAGCTTTACTAAATCGCAGAGCTCCTTACCGGTACCATTTGAAAATACCGGCCTTCGGGTCGGTGTTACAAAAGCCCGCTACACAACACCACCCATATCCGCCCGGGAACTGCTCTGTCACCTAAAGAGCTCTTGCTGCACTGCCTGCACAGTATGCATATAGCCTAATCTAAGGGTATGATAGCCATGTGCTGCATACCCTATACAAGCGTCCGCCACACCCAGCAGCCTACATCACTAAACATCTCAAGGGAGCTCCCGATCTTGAGACAGTCTGCTTGTGACTGGCCGGCTGCCCGGACAGGCCAGCTGCTTCCGGACTTCGCAAAACTAACTCTGACAAGAAGCCAAAAGAGTGCTTTAACTATACCCAAACAGGGAGGCTGCTCGGACGTACCAGGCACAAACGACTAAATGCATCGCACCTGACTATACGGAGCTACCTTTCAACGGTTCGCTATCTTGCCGCATGAGTGAGAAATCATACGTATGAACGCTAGTGAGGACGGCCTTCTCGAACCCCAGACTGAGATACCCAGCCAATTTGGCCATGTACAGGAGCTGCCAGATTCCAAGAGCAAGCCACTCGACGATAGATTCAGCGAATGGAATCTTCGCTTGCTACATAGCTTCTTCTCCGAGGCATCCAAGGGTGAGGAGGTGTTCCTTAGGGTGGACAAGGAGTTTCTCGACCAAATTGGTCAAGATATCGGTGGTGACGCTGGATTTTTGGACGCAGTTCGTACTGGCCATATCTGGGCCAACCCAGGCGGTAGCCTCGCTCAACGCATACGTGATCTGGTTGAACAACGAAAAGGAGATGCTAATAACCGCAACTACATGGACCCTGGCGCTTTGGATCCTACCTACCTAGGCCTGCATGCCCCTGCATACCTTCCCTACCTTGCCGCTCTGATCAGGAACGATGCGGAGAACCCGAACTCGTATTATGGGGGGCTACAAGCAGATCTTAAACTGCACCATACTTTCGGCCCCAATGAAATGGATCGCGTTGAATCGGCTTGGGCCGATTTGCAGAAGTGGACGGAAAGAAATGCTGGGCGGTTCGGCTCCTTTAAACTGAGGAGATTGGGTGGCTATCACAGGATCGGCGTGCCAAGATCCCAAAGCATTTTAAAGCCCCAAGATATAGAAAACCTTGCACAAGCGTTTGTACAGGCACAAATTAGACCTGGCCAAGAATTGTCCAAAGCATCCTTATCGCGGATATTGGACGAGGCGCGTGCGACGAAACGGATTTTCACTGCCGGATTTCAAAAGGCACTCGATATTCCTGATTTCGAACAGCCTATCCTTGCTGCAATCAGCACTGCATATTCCGATTGGGATGGAACATTAACGGATAAAAATAGTAGTTCACATTATTCATCCACTGATTTAAAAGATTTAAAAGGAGTTGGCATTTCTTTAGTGGTGGTGCAGGATGCCCCCCTGGAGATTTCCCCTCGCTGGCGTCTGCCTGCTTTACAAGATACTGGTAAGTTTGTGCTGTCCCACAATGAATTTAAGTGGAAGGGATGCTTTTCCGGCACGGAAGGGACAAACTGCACGTCATCTGCCAAGCAAGATGCGGAGTTCTGGAGAATCGCTGAACAAGCATCTGAAAACGCCCTGCAGTTTAATGTCCAGTACCTTGGTATCGAAGAGTCAGAACCTACAACACTCCAACTTCTGTTAAGGCGACATCTGCTCTGGGTTCTGGTTCCGGCGTTTGATTCTGTGACTGGAAACTTAGAGTTGAGAGAGGGTGATCTTCCTGGGAGTGGACAGGCCTTTCTATTGGCCCCGCCCCACAGTTTTGCATCTCTCAAGAGCTACCTCGAACGTGTCAAACCTGATCACAAACTGATATCGGTGGCAGGAATTCCTGATAACTGGTTGTTTGTTAATTTAGTGGCGTGTGACAGTCTTACGCTTGAGCAACGTCTTCTCCCTGATGGGGAGGAATGTGCCCATCCAAAGCCTCGTAGTATCCGTTTTGTTGGTGGAAGGTCGATTCGACGCGGCTACAGTCGCATGTATCTGCCCTACGATCTACCCATGATTGAGTTAGACGCTCCTGAGGGCACGCGCATAACATGCTCTCAAGACATCATTATCCATGAGACGTTCTTACCCACTTATGCGAACACGGGCGAGCAAGCCCAATTGATACCGTTAAGACGATTCGAGATTAGGCTACCTAGTGCAAGAAGTGCATCGTATGTGCTCCACGCAACTACCAAAAATGGTACCCAACTCGGCCAGGCAAAGTTGAGAGTTGCCGGTCTGGGAGGAGACTTTGTTGATATAGGGCGTCCATTTAGTCTGGACAATCTTGGAATACCGATGACATCAGACGAAGGTTTGTCTGGTGTTTTCCTGCCAGTTATTGAGCAATCAGCCTTCAACGTCGTTGGTTTTGATTTAAAGCCCGTAGAACTTGGGGCCATCGTTAAACACGACGCTGTCATTATCGATGTTCGGAAAAAATTCCTCGACTCACTCGCCCAGTCAGGTAGTTTTGATTACGGCGTAGCAAGAAATCAATTACAACGACTTATCCGTACTTCTGATGCATTCGGTGATCCCGCATTAATCCTGCTGGACCTTTGTCGGCGCGGTCACCTCGAAATTTCCAGAACGCATAAGGGGCATATAGCTCGAATACATTCGGTTAAGCCCACTTTTTACTCGCTACCTTCCACATCTCACGGCCCTCAAATTTGGGGGGTTGCGGGAACCTTACGTATCTCTCATTGGGAGAATATCGCAAGAGCAGAAAAGGCGTGGTCTACGCACAGCTTGATCACCAATGCGGTTGAATTCGAGTCATGGCGATTGCTCATCATTAATGAATTTGAAGCTAAAAAAACATTAGATCAAATAGGTTTCCAGCTTACACAAACACCTTGCATTTCAATTGCGAATTGGGCTGGCAGTTTGAAGGCATTCACAAACGTAACGCTTCACAACACAATGGAGTCTATTGGAAGCGCTCGGGATAGCGCCATGCGATTCCACGCAGGCCAGGGGCGGTTTACAGCCAACCCCTGCGGCAATACAAGCGAGCTTTGGAAGGTGCAAGATCTTGACACAGGAATGGACAACCTGTACGTGCTCGCGGACCAAGGAAGGTACGCCTTCGTCAGCGACTCACGTTGGGGTGTTTGGCTGGCGCTTGACGCATTTGCAAAGTGGGTGAGCATTAGAACAGGCCTTGAGGACCTTCACCCAATACCTATCACGTATGAGCGAAATAATGGGACCGTTTGGCTCCCAGCCAGAATTGGCTTACCAAGTGTTCTTGAACGTGCCCTCGTTCTATGTGCTGGCTTTGCCCCAGAGGTTCTTACGCTTCAAAAACAAGAGACGAATGGCTCAGGTAATAGGATCTCACTTTCCTACACAGTAGATGGACCAACAGTCTTTTTCGCCAATCGGTTTTACAACGATATGGCAGAAGGCAAGTGGCTTGCATACCGACATGTCCCTGAGGTGGTTGCTAATCTTATTGCCACCAAACTTGGGGCGGTTCTAGATATTTTCTGATTCGCAGCACACTAATTGAAGCTATAAGGAAAAAGAATGAAAGACCCAGTTGGCGCTTTCGATACTTTCCAGAACGGAATCAAGCGATACATAACCTCAGCATTTCGAACGAACTCCCAAACCTTTGAGGAAGATCGAAAGGAATTACTGGACCTGCCTGGGGTTCTGTTTCAAACACCCTATGTTGAACCAATTCCTTCCTACAAGTCAGGTCGAAAACTTACAGAGTTGCTCGAAAGTGACCTCCCTAGCTTAAACGAGGTGGGACGCGATGCGTTCAAAGCGGTTGTCAGTGCTGGGCTATTCAGTGGTGGTCATCCACTCTACCTACATCAGCAAACGATGCTTAGGAAGTCACTGGAAGGCAAGCATTGCGTCGTCGTAACCGGCACAGGTTCAGGCAAGACGGAATCCTTCTTGCTTCCCGCCTTGGCCAATATCGTCCGGGAGGCTACAAGTCCATCCACTCAATGGCAACATCCTTCGAAGACTCCTAGTGAGTGGACCAAGGAAGAACTGCCGAAATGGAATGATACTCGAAAAGAGTTGCGTGGTGAGAAGCGTACGGCGGCAGTTCGGGCACTCGTTCTGTATCCCATGAATGCGCTCGTTGAAGATCAGGTTTCTCGCCTACGCCTCGCACTCGATACAGATGAAGTCCATGCAGCGCTTGACCAATATCTCGCGGGTAATCGAATCCGATTTGGCCGCTACAATGGTTCCACGCCAGTTTCCGGCCATCCTTTCAAGGCCGATGGGAAGCCACATACAGGCAAGCGCTCCGAGCTACGCGAGGATTTGAAGGCAGCAGTCACAGACTATGTCTCAATGTGCCAAAAAATTAAGCATTGCCGTGATGCGGTTGCTGAAGCTGAGGCAGCCAATATCTCGGAAGAGATTGACAAGGCCAGAAAACAACTATCTCAATCATTAGAGGAAGCCAGTTTCATCCGACGTATGTCACCAGACGCGGCGGAAATGTTTCATCGCTGGGAAATGCAGGCAATGCCGCCGGACATCCTCGTCACAAACATCAGCATGTTGTCCATCATGCTAATGCGGCACCCCGATCCCCACATACCCGGTGATCGTGCCGACTCCGACATGTTCGAGGAAACGCGAAAATGGCTTGAAAAAGATCGTCAGAACCACGTATTCCAACTCATCGTAGATGAACTCCACCTGCATCGTAGCTCGGCAGGTACGGAAGTCGCTTATCTAATACGTCTCCTTCTGAACAGACTCGGGCTTGACCCGACAAGCCCTCAGTTACGGATACTCGCATCTAGTGCGTCGCTTGATGGAAGTGATGATGCCACCTACGAATATCTTGGCGGCTTCTTTGGTTATACGAGTGAGGATGCGAAGGCTCGCTTCCATATCGAATCCGGAGAGCACCTCCATACACTGGAAGACGACATCCCCGAATTCAACAATGCCATAGTGGAAGCCTGCCTCAAGGCTGGGGGTACCAATATTCAAGAAGGCGACGACAATGAAACCCTAGAAGTGATTTCTGTCGTTGATCTCCTTGCCGTCGACGAAGTCACCAGCAACAAGTGCATTCTCGCTGGATTCGATACCAACGGGCAGATCCGAGCCAAGCCGATCAATATGCTTTCCGATTACTGGTTCGCTAGCCTTCCCGCTAACAAGCGCCCAATTGCCGCTAGGGGTTTGTTCCGTGCCATTGGTTCCAAGCACGCGAGGGACAAGAGGCTGTCCTTCCCGCGCCTTCGCTTCCATTGGATGGCCAAGAATGTCGAAGGTCTCTGGGCAACCATCGAGTTGCACGACGAAGACCATGATCGACGCAGCGGAATGCTCCTGCCTGACCGGAAGCTCTCCTTGGATGGGCGGCGCGTGCTTGAAGTTCTTTATTGCGAGTGTTGTGGCACGCAGCTTCTATGTGGGAACAGGATTCCGCTAAAGAATGGGCTGGGAATCGAAACACAATTCGAATTAACTTCCCTCGAAACCCAAATCAACGGACTTCCCGAGACTACAGTCGAGACACGCACAGACGCCCAGAGATATAAGGATGTCGGTGTCGTTTGGTTGCGTAACCTTGATTTCGACCCTACTACAATCCCGGACAATCTGAAATGGAAGCACGGTACGATTGAAACTGACTCAAAGGATGGTCGCCCAGGTAAGCCACGAGACAACAAACCCGCAAGTTGGATTACGGCGACCATCGATCCCATTACAGGTCTAGTCACTACTGGGACACAAAAAGGTGGTCAGCCCTGCTATCTCTTTCACGCAGAAATACCAGAGGCAAACCGCCATGAATACTCGGCGATGCCCCAGCGTTGTCCATCGTGTCACATTGACTATTCAGAACGTTATGGCCGTCGTACGCCGATCCGATCGTTTGTGACTGGCTTGGCGCGCATGTCACACTTGTTCTCCAAGCACCTGATGGGAGTCCTGCCTGAGGGAAAGAGCCGTAAGCTTGTGGCTTTCTCTGATAGCCGCGAGGCGGCAGCGAATCTTTCTGTTGGCGTGGAAGAAGAGCAGTGGATGCTGCTGCTACGCACTTTCATCAATCAAGAGCTGAAGAAACGATCTGATAGCGGCATAGATGTGTTGATGAAGGACGCTCTGCATGCAATTGAATCTGTAGAGGTAGAAAAAGTCCAAGGCATTCGTGAAAGGGTCAAGAATCTATTTGGTCAAACAGATGGATCGCTACAAAGATTCAATTTGTTCGTGCAAGCCGCAAGGGCGGTGGTCGAAGACAAGGAAGGCGCTACAGACGAGCAAGTAGACCAAGTAAAAAGAATACGCGCCCATAAGCATGGGTATGTGCGTGTCGATGACATCATTGCAAAGCCAGGCCCCGATAGACAGTTAAGCCCTCTTTGGCGAGATTTCATCGAGAAGGGAATTAACCCTGGCGGTGCATCCGTCGATAAACGAAAGGTTGGACACAAAGGGAAAGATTGGACGTCTATCTTCAAGACATCTGACGGAAACCTGGTCGCCAAATTAGAAGATGAGGCCAACCTGCATGATATTGAGTCAATTTCCGAGTCGCTGAGAAAGGTTTCGTGGCGAACTCTAGCCGGGCGCCTCTTGTATGACCTTGAGGCGCAAGGGATAGGTCACCTAGCTTTTCCGCCAGACAAGGCTCTTCAGTCGCCAATTGGCATGCCTTCAGAAGTCTTCCGCCTCGCATGCGATAGCATCCTCCGTATCCTCGCTGAGGAAAACCGGCTGGATCCCAATCCATGGAACAGGCCAACCGATGGCTGGAGACACGACCAGCCCACTGGCGCGGCAAACGAAGGAGCTGCGAAGAAGCGCGTCCATGGCTATCTGACGAAAGTGGCTGCGGCCCATAGAATTAACCGTGACGCACTGCATGACTCCATGGTTAATGCCTTCAAGTTGGTGGGGCATGTACAGGGGGACCTTTGGGGCGTGGTCCGGCTGGAAAAACTGTGGACCCGTGTTGTCGGTCCTGAAGACTATCCATGGGTATGCTCGAACTGCGGGCGGGTTCATTGGCATGCATCTGCGGGCGTGTGTTCACGCTGCCTAGGCAAGCTCGAGACACAGCCCAATGGGAAGGCCACGGCCAAGGAAATCGAAGACGAGCACTACTATGCCCACGAGGCGAATGATAAGTCGTCTGCATTTCGCATTCATGCTGAGGAGCTAACCGGCCAAACTCAAGACCAAGCCCAACGCCAAAGGCACTTTCGCGACATCTTTTTCGATGAAGAAACGATTGAAGATATCGGTACGCGCAATGTATTGAGGAATGTAGATTCCATCGATTTCCTGTCGGTCACGACAACGATGGAAGTTGGTGTGGACATCGGTTCGTTGCAGGCTGTGATGCAAGCGAACATGCCCCCGGAGCGCTTTAATTACCAGCAGCGTGTAGGGCGAGCTGGTCGTAAGGGACAGGCTTTTTCAGTGGCCTTCACCTTTTGTCGCGGACAAACTCATGACCGCATTCACTTCGAACACCCCAGCGAAATGACAGGGGGCGTGCCCCCGCAGCCACGACTTGCCATGGGCGACGATCAACGCATATTAGCCGAGCGCCTCATCGCCAAGGACATTTTGAGACAAGCTTTTCGTGCTGCAGGCATTTCATGGGTTGCAACTAGCCAAGATCCTGATACACACGGTGAGATGGGCACCCTTGCCAATGCCGAAGCAAATATTGCGTTGGTCAGGAATTGGATTGCTGTGAATGGAGAAGCCATCAAGAACGTGGCACGAACCATAACCTCAGGCTCTAATGTATCCACCGAGACCCTCATAGAGTATGTGTCACACCTGCCCGAAAAAATGAAGGATGCCGTTGAAGGAAATGAGTTCGTGGCATCCACACTGGCTCACCGCCTCGCTGAGGCGGGTATTTTGCCAATGTTTGGCATGCCAACGAGCGTCCGAGAGCTCTACTTCAAACTTCCCTCTGGAAAAGGTGACGCGGAGCGCGATGCAAAGTCTCTCGACAGGCCTGCAGACCAAGCCATCGCGGACTTCGCTCCAGGCTCGGAGCGCACATGGGACAAGCGACGGCTAACCCCACTGTACGTTACAGGACCACTGTTCAATGATCCTCGTGTTGGTCGCTGGAAAGCCTCAGGGGCCCCCATAGGAGCAGCGTATGTGCACGTACGCTGCGGAGCATGTAGGCAACTTCATGTAGAGCGCATTTCTATAACCGCCATGAGGACTCACGCAAGTGAATCAGGGTTGTGGAATCCAAGCTGGCTTCAGAACCCTCCTCTGAGCGTTATTTGCCCAAATTGTGGGGCACAAGACGCGAAGCCTTACATGGCCGTAGCTCCGCGTGCATTTGCAACTGACATGGATACTACTAAGCCAGCTCTTGGAGGCGGCGAGAATAGGGGGCGTTCGGGCTCAACAGACATCTCCAGCCCCCGACTCAGCGCTGAGGGTTTCAAACAAGTCTGCAATACACAGGTCAAGCTAGAGCGGCAAGCTCCCGTATTTCGTACCAATACCAACCGTAGTGAATACTTTGGCTTTAAAGAGGTTGGTAGTATTCAGGAAGGCGGGAGTAAATGGATTCATGCTGAGGGCGAATCCATCTGGCGATCAGAAGACGAAAACCCGGATTTTAAGGTTGCACTTACTTCACCCAAGACCACGGATATCCTTGCAATACGCATGCTCGATGGTAATGGCTTGAAATACTTCGAAAGCAAGGACGAGGCTAGCCTAACAAGACGCCGCGCCGCTTGGTATTCTGCCGCGACCATCTTGCAGCGTGCCATCGCTCTAGAATTAGATGTTGATTCGATGGATGTAGAGATCGCATCTGTCCACGCGCTCACAGACCTTGGCGGTGGGGAGATGTACCTTGCCGACGCCCATCCGAACGGTGCGGGAATCGTAGATTCGGCAATGTCTCAATGGGAATCCATCCTACGAGGGAGCTTGTTTGGGGAGGGTGACACCCCGCGAATGGGCAATATGATCCGTGAAGAGATTGATCTCTCAAAAACGAAAGGCAACGAGTGGCGCAGCCCGGACCTCCTACTCCGGGGTTTCCGTAACCGTCAAGTTCATGGTCTTCTTGATTGGGAGCTAGGCATCGACTTGTTGGCCTCCATGCTAGATGCTAACTACAAACCTGGGTTAGATACCGTGGCTGCCAACAAGGTCCTGCCCATTGGAGCAGAGGGCAAATGGGACGTTCGCGCAGCTAGGCTTGTCGATGCATGGACTAAGAATGGATTTCCTGCAGAATCTATCATCCACGATGGTAACGTTCATGGATGGGCAACTGATGGAGTTCTCAACGTAGTCGTCCATCCTCTGTGGGATGGCTATGCTAGCGAACGAAACGCGATTGGTGACGCACATCATCTCGCTGCCAAACAAGGCCTTGGCCGGATCCGGCGCATCGATTCCTTCAACTTGTCCCGTCGCATGATCTGGGTCCGCGCTAACCTACAAAACGACCAGATGTTTGTCGTCGAAGACGTTGATCCCAATTCCACGCCGGGAGCACTGAGCAAGACGCAACTAAGCTCGCAGTACAATGTAACTGCGAAGGCTCTTACCAGCCTTCCGGATGACACCACTTTTTCTTTTGCCGGCAGAAACTGGCGGAAAGTTGGCCCGCGCAAGATCAGCCAGCTCAGTGATGGCGAGGAATGGCTAGCAGTTACTCATGGGGGGGAACTCTTGCCTGTCACCGCGTACTTCAAACGGAGTATGGCTACCCCAAGGCTCCGCACCCGCGACGGTTTCATCCGGAGCGAAGAAGCCGAAAAATTTCGGTTTGTTGCGCTGCTTACCAATTCATAGGACGGAAACCGATGCCAAGGATCATTGGAAATCTTCCAGCAGACCGCTGGGAGAACGAAGTGCTAAAAGCACTCAAGAACCAGTTACCAGACAATTGGGTCGTCATGCCTAGTGTTAAATGGACGCTTGCGAAGAACGGCTACGTCCGTGATGGAGAAGCAGACTTCGTCGTTCTCGCACCAGACTCAGGTCTTGTTGTCCTTGAGGTGAAGGGTTCCAAGGAGTTCAAGGTGGACGAGGATGGGAAGTGGAAGCGAAAGCAAGACGATGAGACGTGGGTCTTGCTTAAGGAATCCCCACCCGAACAAGCCATGCGGAATATGCACGATCTGCTTGGTGTCCTGTTGGAAAGAAACAAATGGAAGGAGTTTCCGGGACGATTCTCCTACATCGTTGTGTATCCCCAAGGAGAGGCACGCAGCCTTCCGGCTATGTTCGATGAGTCCACCATCGGAACTCGCCGTCATATGAGCCAGCTAGTGTCCCGGCTTCGAAATTCACTGGAAAAGCGTGGAGGGACGGGACGTGCCGCGCAGTTCACTCCACAAGTCGTTGAGTCTGTGATCAATGACCTCAAGAACAGACAATTCCAGATCCAGAAAGTGGATACGGACGAGGACGTTGTCAGCGACATGGGGAAAATCGAGCAACTGACTCGACAGCAGTTCGCTAGCCTGAAAGGCTTATTCCAGCTTCCAAGCGTTGCAGTTATAGGCCCTGCGGGGTCAGGGAAAACTGTTCTGGCTATGTGGAGACTGCACGCTTTAGTCGAACAAGGTCTACGGTGTATATACGTTTGCTATAACCGCACGCTCGCCAACATCTTGCGTCTTCGCAATCCAGACCACACCGAGTTCATCTGGAACGTTGATAGGTTGTTCCTTGAACTTTGCCCGGATTCGCGCCACAGGTTTGGCCAAGACGATTTCCATCGGGAGGTTCTGCCGAGCCTGGTCATGGACAGATCGGATGAAGTAGTCAAATACGATGCCATCATCGTTGATGAAGGCCAAGACTTCTCGGAAGAACAGATCATCGCGCTACTCGAGCTCCTTTCTGACGAAGGAGGATGGGCATTCTTCGCCGACTGGAAACAGGATTTGTACAGTGCCGGAAAAGGTGTCCCGATCGGCGCAGAAGTGATTTTCCATCTCCACTACAATTGCCGGAATACGGTGAAGATCAACGACGCATCAAATCGCTACTTAAATACAAAAGTTGAATCAATGACCGGCATGCCGGTTGGTGTTTCGCCAATGGTCGAATCGACTAGCGATCAGGTGAAACGCGCTTGGGAGATTGCGAAACAATGGAGTGGAGAAGGCCCAGTGGCGATACTGAGTCCATTCAAGCTTGAAAATTCCGCTATGAAAGGCCAGAAGTCTGGGCACGGACTTAGTCTAAGTACATATATTGAAGATCTAGGAAAGAAGGATACAGTTTTCTTCTCTACTATCAAATCATTCAAGGGTATCGAGGCCACATCAGTCATTGTTGTTGACGTAGGCATCCCAGGTGAGCATATTGCGTTCACAGATGAAGACCTCTATGTCGCTTGTACACGCGCAACCACAAGGCTGGCCCTTCTTTCTTCGAAGAAAGAAGTAGTCAATTATTATAATAATTGACTGGCTGTTGGCGCTGATGTGATTTTGATCCCACCTGCTGATTTCGACTGACCTATATGCTTCCTCTGAAACTTCGCGCAAAGACAGAGTGTTACTGAGTATCCGGTTGGGTTAAAAAATTTCCGCAGTTTGGGTCAGAATCGCATCAGCGCCAATATGCCGATAGCCGAAAGTAAAGAAATGTTGTCCTTATGGTTATTTTTAGCACTTAAAGGAAACATTTCTTTTCCTTGCTGCATGCATTTTTGGACGCCCAGCCAGCAAGCCACAATTTGGACTTATGCAAGACGAGATGAGGACAGAAAATCGAATATCTGTGCGTCTTCTGTTGACGCTAACGCCGAATTGATCCATTGCCGACGCGATACGGCCCTCCTCCGACCGAAACAAATCCAGCACAGGCAATGGTTCGCGAGGAATCAGGCTGGATCAAAAACATCCTGGTAAAACCGGGTCAACTCGGCAGCGGCATCCACATGAGAGGGACTATTTCCAAGACAAAAATACGCTGCTGCAGTTAGAGCGCTTGGGTGAAATGCGCGACTTAAGAGAAAAATACGAACTCCTGGATAGTGTGGGGGCAGGAAAATTTAGATTTCTTCCTCCATTCAAACATCTTGATTGGCTAGAAATGCTAAAAAACTAATTTTATGCACAATTATGAGAAAATTCATAATTTGTCGCGCGACTGGTCTATTGCTCAAATACGGTACAAATGACTGGTCAGGTTGAATGCAAACGGAGGGAATACGTCTATGCAATTGCCCAGTTAGTCCGTGGTGAAAAGTGGAACCCTAGACGTGCCAGAGCGCACGGCCTGTGTCTTGGTTAAAAGAGTTTCATGGAGCTTCACGCCGCAACCGCAGCGGGCTGAAACCGTGACGCCGCCCCCGGAAACTCGAGTGCAAATTTTTCCATGAACCTAGCGCCAACCAGGCTACGCCAAACCTTACCCTCTGGAATGTATGCTGAGATAATTCGGCACTAATCAAACACTTGCTTTAGTGCACTAGCGTCACTAAGCACCACTCATACTATTAATGGACGATACTTAAAAGATGTCCTACATTCCCATCACATTCCACGATGAGCATTTTATCTCAGTACTGAATCGTTACGAACTTCTGACTGGCATGTTGCAACACGCAACTCAGGAGTATTGTCTGGCTCATAGTTACAGGATCAAGAGCCGCGATTCGGCCTTATTGAAGCAATGGCAAAAAGACCACCTAGCTGTAGATCATGATTTTTTATGGAGTCATACGTTCGAGCCAGCTACTCAACTTCTAGCAGGCAAAAGCTTTCTAAATATGCAGAATAAATACCGTGCATTGATGTGCAAATATTGCATACAAGATAATATTAATATTTCAGGGGTGGCCTATGCACATCGAACCCATAATTTTCCCGGAGTTACATACTGCCATCTGCATAACGTTAAGTTGGAATACACATGTAGCATGTGTGGAGTAGTACATTTTATGCATGAAACTTCAAAATACTATGCGTGCTTCTCCAAACCGTTGGAGCCGCTGAGGGATATTAGCGCTGCCAGCGTGACAGACATGAAGTATTCGAAGTTTATATGCGAAATGCTTTGCTCGCCAAAGCGAAACATCACTAGCAAAATAAGAGCTAAAGCTATATTAAACAAAATAATTGACCTCGGACTTAATCGAGGATTATCGAAAAACAGAAGAACTATAGAGCCTTACATATTTAAAAAACTAAACAATAGCGCGTTAGTGTTTCAAGCCCCCTATCAAAATTTTAGCGTCCATCGAATGAGCATACAAGACGGCGCCATTTTTCTATTTGCACTTTTTGAAAAATTTGATACGTATTACAAATATACCGAGAATTCCTGCAGCTTTGAATTAATTGACAATGATCTTGAATAAATCGGTGCGGCCTGATCCAGGAGTAACCGTTCCATAAAACATGAAAATTATCTAAACGAACAGGGTTTGGAAGCTTTCATATTTAGTCCTACTCAGATTATCTAAATGTCCCCGAAGCGATTGGATATAAGGCCGTAAATTTCTGAGTTCGATACTCGCTGAAGGCGGATCGCAGCTAAGCGCATCAGCTTGGAAAGAGATACCTTCCCGGTTTGTGGTAGGCTCAAAAGCACCTTGGCGATCTTTCGTAGCTGAAAATCGTGTTCGGTCTCAACTAGCTGTCTAGCAATTTCAGTCGCACGAGGTAATTTTCCAGGTAAGCGGAGAAAGTCGTAGTGGTGGGATACACAGCGGGCAAGCCCAGCGTAAGAAATTCTCACCGGCGGATCATTGAGTTGGAGCAGGTAATCGCGTGCCTTCGGCAGTTCCGCTACCAGTTCGGCATCTCTGGCCGCCCAATCCACATAAGGACGCCTGATAGAGGGCGCACGATGGATTCTGACGTAGTCGCTGAGCCAGTTCCGGTCATTTCGGTACAGCCACATGTACCCGGCTCGGTCGTGAACCCGGGTTGATTTGGAATAGGCTAGGAATCGATTTCGGTGAGCTTGCACCTCTAGAGCGGCAGGGGCGCTTAACTGCTGGTGGGGAACTGGCTCGGAATCAACGCAAATGGATGGGCCTGAAACTGCAAAGGAAATGCCTAGCTCAGCAAATCTCTCTGTGGTAAGTCCAAGTAGGTAGCAGAGAAAGTAAAAGCGAAATGGATGATAGGTCCCTCGCGGAGTGCGGAGCAGCCGGACCGCCCAATCACATTTCCCGGATCCATCTGCGTTCAGTAGCTGATACTCCTTTAATCGCGGGGCAGCCTCCATGGCTTCATTCAAATATTCAAGCAGCTGTGATAAACGCAAACGCTTGTGGTGAAGTATTCCCAATTCAGCCAGTCGATACCGAAGTATGCCGCTGGCGACAAGCTTAGACACTCGCTCTGGATTGCACAGTCCCCACGCTGTGAGCCGGGCTACGTCAGTTAAGGCAAGAATATCGTCCTGATTTTGAACTGCATCTTTCAAATCGTGATCTTCTAGACTATTGGGTAGATAAAAGTATCTCCAGTCATCACGTGGTTTGCTCACGACCTTCAGCACGGCCTTATGGTAAGGGCACACCAGCACACCAGCCGCTTGATGGATTCGATGCCAATACGCTTGACCTGTATGTCGACCGTCGCGCGCAACGCAGTGCTCGCAAAACCTCAATGACCCAAAGCGCTCAAAGCCCGAGGCAGTTATTCCAACTGACATTTTCAAGCCAACTCCAGTAGGACCAGACATGGCTTCAATCGCAGCGCCCATCTGACGGCTGCTGAGGAACGGCGCGAAAAGAGGTAACAAGGTATGTGCCTGGATCAGCTGATTCACTGACATCTGATTGGATAATCGCTGTGAGAGTGCATTGAGACAGCAAGGGAACGCCGAACCACATGTCCGGGAATATCGGCCAAACAACTCGTAACTTGTCTGACGATAGCTGGTATTGGCTGCAAGCCGATGGTACCTAGCAGCTAGACTGTGAATTGTTTCATCTGGGAAAGCTTGCGGAAAAAGCTCCATCGCTGTCTCCTGCTCAGGCTCATCAAACGCGGATCACCATGGCTTGTCGTCTATCCACCCCTCTGCTGAAAGAGCAGAATCCAAGTCGTCAGATTCTGCGATTCCTTTGGCAATATTCGAATTGACCGATTTGCTCACTGGGACCATCGGATTAGCGCTCAACTCACTGGCCTTCTCGTTCTTGCTCGGCGTGTTGGTACTCGAAATCAACGCTAAATCAGCCCGTCTAGCCCGTCGCATCAAGTCGAAATTCATCATCTGTGCGATCTGATCTTTCGCAGGCATCATATCTTCAAAATCAGCGATCTGAAGGGGGTCACCACTGCGCAGCGCCTCAATCGGCTTGTGCAGCAAGCGCATTTGCTCGTTGTAAACGCGCTGCAAAATTGCCTCCGTTACCTTCGGCAGCCCTTCATAGATCACATATCGCTGCGTCAGCGTCATCAGCTTTACCAAAAAGTCAGTGTTGCCCTGGGTCAGATCGTAAATCTTATCCTCCAACACCTTGGTTAGCGGTGTCGGAGATCCAGTCCAGTCATATGCCCATAGTCTCTGTACTAAATATCGCCAGTAATCATCGTCCGAGCTAAACCGATCGAACGACACCACCCCCATCCCCACGGCACGTCGTGCATTGCGCAATACACCTGAAAACAGCGGCACCATGGCATTTGTCCCCACATACACTAATGGGATACCTGCCTCGTTTGAGAGGGTGACGAAAAAATTGAGCAACGTATCCTTGCCATTGCCACCCCGCGCAGCATTGAGGTGCTGCAACTCATCAATGATCAACGCGCCTATGAAGTAGCTACGGCACAACTGCCCGATCCGCTGAAGGAGAATGCTTATGTTTAAGCGCGTGGTCATGAGCTTGCTGTGCTCATTCACCCCCAAAGCTTCGTCCAACGCGGAGAAAAATGCAGCGCAAAACCCACGAAGCGAACCGTCGTGTGGGCACTCGATCTTCAACCACACAACCTGGGTCTGAATGAACGGGCGGCCGGCATATTCAGAGTGCCTTATGGTCTGTGGATAAAGGCGGGCGATGGCGTTCAGGGCTGTAGTCTTACCCATGCCACTGAGACCTACGAGCGTCATAGTCGACGCCGACGACTTGAATCCGGAGTGCCTGAGATCTTCAGTTGAAGAAGCATGCAGCATTGCGACGGTATCTCGGTGGAAAGGATGACGGCCGGTGTATCCATGTCTCAGCAACTGACTGAAGATGTCCTCCAAATGTAGGTGGATTTCTAAGGGGATGACAGCATCAGTGAGCCGGTTCACACCATGAACTCTGAGCTTGGCGGGAAGGGCTAGCTCAGCCTTGGTTGGTAGAAGCGGTGAATGGAGAATCATCCGCGCAACATCGTCATCGCTAAGGATGGGCGGGAGGGCCTCGATGAGCGGATTGCCATCATAATGGGGCAAGCCCGTCGGCCTATAGATGGCCGGTAGATGTTTTATTTCACTCATAGCTGCTGCCTTTAGTTTCACCCGTGACCAGTTTCAGGAAGCTTCGACTTCTAGACGAGAGTTCTCCTTTTTCACGGATAACTGGTTCACGAGGTGATTCAAGGCTGGCTGCGGAGCCGGAATGTATTGCCTTCAGGCCTACACTGTCCCGGGCACGATCCACCGCAACCTCAGCTTGGCGATTCACACGCTTATCCGCTTTGAATTTCGCTTTGGATGGGGGCCTCCCAGCTTGCTCCTTCAGCTTGGTCGCATCGGCTAGAATTTCCTCTGCACGTTGCTTCAGATTCACCCGGTCTTGAGTTGCTTGGAACACCTCATCGGGTGACACCTGCTTCGTAATGGTCAGCACGTCTAGGATTTCCTCCAGACGGTAGCCGCTGAATTTTTGCGCCATGTGAGGGGCCAGTGTGAGCGGATGAAATTCGGCGCCCACCTTTACCCACGCACTGTCTATGCAGTTAGGGTCATACCAAACTCGGACATAGCGAGTGGAACCATTGTGTGAACGTTCTGCCCATTGCTCCCGCTGCAAAATTTCGCACGTAAAGAGCAGACCCTGGAAGTAAATCCCACCACGCTTAATGGGTGCTTCGCGAGACGGCAGCAAAGCAATTTTCAGTTCTTCAGCACCTTTCGTTCGTGCATTGATGGGGCCGTGCTCCATTGCCCAGCGCCAAATTTCAAGAGGTGTAGGACTCACCTCGCTTGCAATCATCTGCTCAGTCAAGAGATGCGGCAGGCGGAGGTTTCTGTTGTGGTTCAACACCGCGAGAATAACCATCTCGGTGAATTGGTCGATGTCCAAGATTGCGTCCAGCTCGTAATCGCGGTCACCTCGCTCCAAGCGCCTTGCATCGACTCCTCCGGGGCAAAATTTTAAATCTAGCCCCTCGTTAATCAGGCGGAATCGGCTCTCGACAATGGATTTCCAGTCGGGTCGAAATGGGGGAGCGATTTTAAGTATTGTTCCGAGAGTGTTGCTCATAGCTTCACCCGCCTCACTGAGCAGTTCAGCACGATCTGCCGACAGCTCAAAAGGTAAATGGTGGCATGGCCATTCATCCTCTGTAATTTCTACGTTATAACGCTTACAGAACTCCTGCTTAGGGGTGTACGCATTAAATAAAGCGTGTCGGGCGCCATTCCAACTCGGGCCCTCAAGGCCAACATGTATCCCTACAATCATGCGAGAGTAGTTATCGACAACCACATAAAGAACTGGCCGGCCAATCAACCAGTTACGGTTAAGCCGATGTACCAAATAAACATCAGCGATGGTTGAATCTATCTCAAATCGGTGACATGGACCGAAAACCCCATCGCTTGCCGATCCAGTTAAAGCTCGATAATCTTTGTTCCACCGAATTGATCCTCGACGACCTTTCAATACATACAACGCATCGAACAACTTTTTCCCATGATGTTTTAGTTGGGAGATCGTCGGATAAGTGCCACGGGCAATTTCTCCCCGCTCACCACCTGGGAGAGTTCTGGTGTAGAACTTATTTAGCATCCAGTCCCATGCATCCCGCACCTTACCGCACTTTCCGCTGGCAAATCGATCGTAGGCGATTCTAATTACTGCCAGCTCTTTTTCTCCAAGCGGTATCGCCCGGTCTTCGTGAACAACACCTAAATACTTAGGCGGACGGCCCAAATGCTTACCAGGCGCGATGTTCCGATTCTTAGCCTTCCCCCAGTTTGTAGAGTTACTCAAAAAGGCATTTTTTGTTTGCCCCATGCTCCAGTACCTGAATAAAAGGCGATAAATTTGCCTTCGATCAACGCCTACGGTCGACGCATGAGCATTGACCCTTGCACCAAAGCAGTCGCCTGCTAACAACTCGCCGACAGTACGGCCCTCAACAAGTTCTCTAACCAGGCTCCATCGCCTCTCCCGGTTTTCCAGCTCTTTTTCCGATAATTCATCATCGTCACGGACCAAAAAGTCCGGCGCCTGCTCTGGAGAAATCTTGAGCACTGCTGCTTCGAGTTCGATAAGGATTGGGTCAAGCTCCTCGACCCAAGGTTTCTTGGGAGAAAATGTATAATCAATAACAATAACTTTTCGATAAGCCGAGTCGAGTTCCAATAGCCGTACGGGGCAATCGAAAATAGCCGATTGTGCGGTGGGGGAAATAATACAGTTAGCAATAAGCCTACGCATGCTCTCGCCTCTCATCGCAAACACTAAGTATGGTGGACTCTGGGGTGAAAACTTTCAGAGGTCTCGTCAGATCGATTTCATGGTTCTCGAAATCCATTAGCAGACGCCTTTGCCAAAGCATATGAAAAAAAAGTGATTTAGTCGCTTTGTAATCCATAAACAATGACTTTGACAACTTAGTGATGAGTAGTCTGAGCGGAATTTCATCCGATCTTGATTCATCGATGTACTCCGCAACTTTCTGAAAATTTCTTTCACTAGCAATGGCCGCCGACACTAATGCATTGCTTCTAAGCTTGACCAAGTTTTGGATGTGCACAGGAGAAAGGCGCTCATATAGAACCAGCTTCCAATCGACCTCCCTACGGCTCCAGTACAACTTTTCGATCGCAAGCTTCTCAAGCAACCGGGCACGACTCTTGGGAGAGAGTTCGGCTATTTCAGATCGATACTTAACAGTTCTAGCAATAATTTTTTCGCCTCCATCCTCTCCGATCAAGGTAATCACAAAATCGGTCGTGAACACATGAGGAACATTGGTCCGTGGGTAGAGGACCGGCCGATACCCAAGGCTGCATGCAATGGAGTGGGTTTCCGCCTGTGGCAAAAGGGGATATTGCTCACGAATATCGATGACGGCGGGATCGTGCTCCAGAATCAAGTGGAAGTGAAATTCCGCCTTCGACAGGAGGTGGTGGGCTCGCTGAACCTTCACTCCAGGAACGATGTGGGATGAACCGAGCGATGCGATGGATCTGACCTTGATCCAAGGATGGTATTGCCCCATTACGCCCTGACCGACGCCGGACGCAATCCGCTTGTCGATCCAATCTTGGGTAATAGGTCGGGATGGGATACGACGGGCTGAAGCGATGGTTTGCGTGACCATTACTGCTGACCAAGGGTTGAGGGAACGCGTCGCCCAACAGACTTGGTGCGACGCGGTAAACATTTTACTCTCGAGGTCCCTAGTGACAAACCTATTTAGTCTGTGACAACGCTATTTATTTTGTGACAAACCTAATTGTTTAGAGACACGGGTCAATGTCAGCTGTGGATAACTTATTCCACCGTCACCGACTTCGCCAGGTTACGCGGCTGGTCGACGTCGGTGCCCTTGAGCACGGCGACGTAGTACGACAGCAACTGCAGCGGGACGGTGTAGAGGATCGGCGAGAGGATGTCGTGGATGTGCGGCATCTGCACCACGTGGGTGCCTTCGCCGTTGGTCATCCCGGCCTTCTCGTCAGCGAATACGATCAGTTCACCGCCACGGGCACGGACTTCCTGCAGGTTGGACTTGAGCTTCTCCAGCAGTTCGTTATTCGGCGCCACGGTGACCACCGGCATGTCGTTATCTACAAGCGCCAGCGGGCCGTGCTTCAGTTCCCCAGCCGGATAGGCTTCGGCGTGGATGTAGGAGATTTCCTTGAGTTTCAAGGCGCCCTCCATTGCGACCGGGAACTGCGCGCCACGGCCGAGGAACAGGGTGTGATTCTTCTCGGCGAACAGTTCGGCGATCTTTTCCACGGTGCTGTCCATCGCCAGTGCCTCACCCAGACGGGTCGGCAGGCGACGCAACTCTTCCACCAGCGTGGCTTCGACGCCTTTACCCAGCGTGCCGCGTACCTGACCCAGAGACAGGGTCAGCAGCAACAGGCCGACCAGTTGTGTGGTGAACGCCTTGGTCGAGGCTACGCCGATTTCGCGACCGGCCTGGGTCAGCAGCGTCAGGTCGGATTCACGCACCAGCGAGCTGATGCCGACGTTGCAGATCGCCAGGCTGGCGAGGAAGCCCAGCTCTTTGGCGTTGCGCAGCGCGGCCAGGGTGTCGGCAGTTTCGCCGGACTGCGAGATGGTCACGAACAGGGTATCCGGCTGCACCACCACTTTGCGGTAGCGGAATTCGCTGGCGACTTCGACCTGGCACGGGATACCGGCCAGTTCTTCGAGCCAGTAGCGCGCAACCATACCAGCGTGGTAACTGGTACCGCAGGCGACGATCTGCACGTTGCGCACTTTGGCGAACAGTTCGGCAGCCTGTGGACCGAAGGCCTGCACCAGCACCTGATTGTTGCTCAGGCGACCTTCGAGGGTACGCTGCACCACGACGGGCTGTTCGTGGATTTCCTTGAGCATGTAATGGCGGAATTCGCCCTTGTCGGCGGCTTCGGCACCATCGCTGTACTGCACGGTCTGGCGTTCGACAGCGTTGCCATTGACGTCCCAGATCTGCACGTTATCGCGGCGAATTTCGGCGATATCGCCCTCTTCCAGGTACATGAAGCGGTCAGTGACCTGGCGCAGGGCCAACTGGTCGGAGGCGAGGAAGTTCTCACCCAGGCCCAGACCAATCACCAACGGGCTGCCACTGCGCGCGGCCACCAGACGATCCGGCTGTTGTGCGTTGATCACGGCCAGACCGTAGGCGCCGTGCAGCTCTTTGACGGTAGCTTTCAGCGCAACGGTCAGGTCAGGCTGATCCTTCAGTTTGTGGCTCAGCAGGTGCGCGATGACTTCGGTATCGGTGTCCGAAGTGAACACGTAACCCTGCGCTTTCAGTTGCTCACGCAGGGCTTCGTGGTTCTCGATGATGCCGTTGTGCACCACGGCGATATCGCCGGAAAAATGCGGGTGCGCGTTACGCTCGCATGGTGCACCGTGGGTCGCCCAACGGGTGTGGGCGATACCGAGACGGCCAACCAGCGGCTGTGCGGCCAATGCTGCTTCCAGCTCGCTGACCTTGCCCGGACGGCGCATGCGCTCGAGCTTTTCGTCATTGGTGAAAACTGCCACACCGGCGCTGTCATAGCCGCGGTATTCAAGGCGCTTGAGGCCTTCAAGCAGGATGGCGGTGATATTACGTTCAGCAACTGCGCCGACAATTCCACACATGCTTATTTCTCCTGACTGACAGCCGCGCAAATCAATGTGATACCGCGGGCCTGAATCTGATCGCGGGCCTCTTGCGGCAAGCGATCATCGGTAATGAGGGTATGGACGCTGCTCCACGGCAGCTCCAGGTTGGGAATCTTGCGGCCGATCTTGTCGGCCTCGACCATCACGATCACTTCCCGCGCTACTTCCGCCATCACCCGGCTCAAACCGAGCAACTCGTTGAATGTGGTGGTACCGCGCACCAGATCGATGCCATCGGCGCCGATAAACAACTGGTCGAAGTCGTAAGAGCGTAGTACCTGCTCAGCCACCTGGCCCTGGAAGGACTCCGAATGCGGATCCCAGGTGCCGCCAGTCATCAGCAGCACCGGCTCGTGTTCGAGTTCGCTCAAGGCGTTGGCGACATGCAGGGAGTTGGTCATGACGACCAGACCCGGCTGCTGGCCCAGCTCGGGAATCATGGCGGCGGTGGTACTGCCGCTGTCGATGATGATGCGGGCGTGCTCGCGGATACGTTTGACGGCAGCGCGGGCAATCGCTTGTTTGTACTTCGAAACGCTTTGGCCGGGTTCCGCCACCAGCTCCTGCGGCATCGTGATCGCCCCGCCGTAACGGCGCAGCAACAGACCATGGCTTTCCAGCGCAGCCAGATCCTTGCGGATCGTAACTTCCGAGGTTTCGAAGCGCTTGGCCAGTTCATCCACACTGACTTCGCCCTGCTCGTTGAGCAAGGCGAGAATGTTGTGGCGGCGCTGGGGTGTATTACGTTTCGACATGGCGGCTTAAGTTTCGTTTCGAAAGATAACGTAAGCAATCAAAACCTATTGCCCTTCAATCGTCAAGCTCAGGCCATAAAAAAATCGCAACCCCCGGCACCCTCCTCTGTAGGAGCTGCCGAAGGCTGCGATCTTTTGATGTTAAAACCGCTGTGGAAAACTCAGCTCTTCTTGATCTTCTCCGGCCGCTTCCAGCCATCGATATTTTTCTGCCGCGCCCGACCCACGGCCAACTGCGCGTTATCCACATTCTGGGTAATGGTCGAGCCAGCCGCGGTGGTTGCCCCGGACGAGATATCCACAGGCGCGACCAGCGAGTTGTTGGAGCCGATGAATACATCTTCGCCCAACACGGTTTTCCATTTGTTGGCGCCATCGTAGTTACAGGTGATGGTGCCGGCGCCAATGTTGGTGCGTGCACCGATTTCCGCGTCGCCCAGGTAGGTCAGATGCCCGGCCTTGGCACCCTCGCCCATGCGCGCGTTTTTCAGTTCGACAAAGTTACCCACATGCGCGCGCGCTTCCAGAACCGTGCCCGGACGCAAACGGGCGAAAGGACCGGCATCGCTGCCTTCACCCAGCACCGCACCTTCGATGTGGCTGTTGGCCTTGATCACCACGCCTTTACGCAGGGTGCTGTCCTTGATCACGCAGTTCGGGCCGATCACCACGTCGTCCTCGATGACAACATTGCCTTCGAGAATCACGTTGACGTCGATCAGCACATCGCGACCGACGGTGACTTCGCCCCGCACATCGAAACGCGCCGGGTCACGCAGGGTCACACCTTGCGCCATCAGGCGGCGGCCGGCGCGCAGCTGGTAATGACGCTCCAGTTCCGACAGTTGCTTGCGATCGTTGGCGCCTTGCACTTCCATCGGGTCGTGCGGCTGCTCGGTGGCCACCACCAGACCATCGCTGACCGCCATTTCGATCACGTCGGTCAGGTAGTACTCGCCTTGCGCGTTGTTGTTTGACAGGCGGCTCATCCAGTCGGCCAAACGATTGGCCGGGACAGCGAGAATGCCGGTATTACCTTCGGTGATCGCGCGCTGGGCTTCGCTGGCATCTTTGTGTTCGACGATGGCAGCAACCTTGCCGTCAGCGCCGCGCACGATGCGGCCGTAACCGGTCGGGTCTTCCAGCTCAACGGTCAGCAGGCCCATCTGCCCCGGTACGACGTGCTTGAGCAGACGCTGCAGGGTTTCGACTTCGATCAAAGGCACGTCACCGTAAAGGATCAGTACGGTATCAGCAGTGATGAACGGGACCGCCTGAGCCGTGGCATGACCAGTGCCCAATTGTTTGTCCTGCAGGACGAAATTCAGATCGTCAGCCGCCAGACGCTCGCGAACCACGTCGGCACCGTGGCCGATCACCACATGAATGCGCTGTGGATCGAGCTGCCGTGCACTGTGGATAACATGCCCAAGCATGGAATTGCCGGCAACCGGGTGCAGCACTTTCGGCAACGCCGATCGCATACGGGTGCCTTGACCGGCCGCGAGAATAACGATTTCGAGAGACATGACTGGCTACCAATCCTGGGCGGTCAGCAACTGCGACCGGGTTGTAAAAATCGGAAAAGAAAAAAGGGTAGCCGAGGCTACCCTTTTTTATCAATCGCACAACAAGCGGCTGACGGATTAACCGCCAAACTTCTTGCGGATCTGCTGGACGGTGCGCAGCTGAGCTGCAGCCTCGGCCAGACGTGCGGACGCAGCTCCGTAATCGAAATCTGCGCTCTTCTCGTGCAGAGCAGCTTCGGCAGCCTTGAGGGCTGCTTGAGCCTGAGCTTCATCCAGGTCGGCGGCACGTTGCACGGTATCGGCAAGCACCTTGACCATGTTCGGCTGAACCTCGAGGAAACCACCGGAGATGTAGAACACCTCGGCTTCCCCGCCTTGCTTGATCAGGCGGATCGGACCTGGCTTCAGATTAGTGATCAGCGGCGCGTGACCCAGAGCGATACCAAGATCACCCAGTGCACCGTGCGCAATCACCATCTCGACCAGGCCGGAAAAGATTTCCCCTTCCGCGCTGACGATATCGCAATGGACTGTCATAGCCATCTGATTGCCTCAACCTAAATTAGCGCCCGTTGCCGGGCGCCGGGATTACAGTTTCTTGGCTTTCTCGATCGCTTCTTCGATGCCGCCAACCATGTAGAACGCTTGTTCTGGCAGGTGGTCGTAGTCACCGTTGAGGATGCCTTTGAAGCCAGCAATGGTGTCTTTCAGGGAAACGTATTTACCCGAAGCACCGGTGAAGACTTCAGCCACGAAGAACGGCTGCGACAAGAAGCGCTGGATCTTACGAGCACGGTTTACCAACTGCTTGTCGGCTTCCGACAGCTCGTCCATACCCAGGATCGCAATGATGTCCTTCAGCTCTTTGTAGCGCTGCAGCACGTACTGAACACCGCGAGCGGTTTCGTAGTGGTCGTTGCCGATCACGTTCGGATCCAGCTGACGCGAAGTCGAGTCCAGTGGGTCTACCGCTGGGTAGATACCCAGGGAAGCGATGTCACGGGACAGAACGACGGTGGCGTCCAAGTGGGCGAAGGTGGTCGCTGGCGACGGGTCGGTCAAGTCGTCCGCAGGTACGTATACCGCCTGGATCGAAGTAATCGAACCTTGCTTGGTCGAAGTGATGCGCTCTTGCAGCACGCCCATCTCTTCAGCCAGAGTCGGCTGGTAACCTACTGCCGAAGGCATACGGCCCAGCAGTGCGGATACTTCAGTACCGGCCAGGGTGTAACGATAGATGTTGTCGACGAACAGCAGAACGTCGTTACCTTCGTCACGGAACTTCTCGGCCATGGTCAGGCCGGTCAGTGCTACGCGCAGACGGTTTCCCGGCGGCTCGTTCATCTGACCGTAAACCAGGGCCACTTTGTCCAGAACGTTGGAGTCCTTCATCTCGTGGTAGAAGTCGTTACCCTCACGAGTACGCTCACCCACACCGGCGAACACGGAATAACCGCTGTGCTCGATGGCGATGTTACGGATCAGTTCCATCATGTTTACGGTTTTGCCTACACCGGCACCACCGAACAGACCGACTTTACCACCCTTGGCGAACGGGCAAACCAGGTCGATAACCTTGATGCCGGTTTCCAGCAGCTCGTTGCCGCCAGCTTGTTCAGCGAAGGAAGGAGCGGCGCGGTGAATACCCCAGCGCTCTTCTTCGCCGATCGGGCCTGCTTCGTCGATCGGGTTGCCCAGTACGTCCATGATCCGGCCCAGAGTCGCTTTACCGACCGGTACGGAGATGGCTGCGCCAGTGTTGTTGACGTCCAGACCGCGCTTCAAGCCTTCGGTCGAGCCCATCGCAATGGTACGTACCACGCCGTCGCCCAGCTGCTGCTGAACTTCCAGAGTGGTTTCGGCGCCTTGAACCTTCAAGGCGTCGTAGATGCTCGGTACGCTGTCGCGTGGGAATTCCACGTCGATAACGGCGCCGATGATTTGAACGATACGTCCGCTACTCATAGCTGGATCCTCTGAATATTTGAACCGTTAAACCGCGGCAGCGCCGCCGACGATTTCCGAGATCTCTTGGGTGATCGCAGCCTGACGCGCCTTGTTGTAGATCAGCTGCAAATCGCTGATCAAATCACCGGCGTTGTCGGTAGCGTTCTTCATCGCGATCATCCGCGCAGCTTGTTCGGCCGCGTTGTTCTCGACCACCGCCTGGTACACCTGCGACTCCACGTAGCGCACCATCAAGCCGTCTAGCAGCTCTTTGGCGTCTGGTTCGTAGAGGTAGTCCCAGTGGTGCTTGAGTTCTTGATCCGGGGTCGCCACCAGTGGAATCAACTGCTCCACGGTAGGCTGTTGCGTCATGGTGTTGATGAACTTGTTGGATACCACGGACAGGCGGTCAATACGGCCGTCCAGGTAGGCATCCAGCATCACCTTGACGCTGCCGATCAGATCATTGATCGACGGCTCTTCACCCAGGTGGCTGATAGCTGCAACGACGTTACCGCCGAAGTTGCGGAAAAAGGCCGCACCCTTGCTACCAACAACACACAGATCAATCTCGACGCCGTTTTCGCGGTTTACCGCCATGTCCTTGACCAGGGCCTTGAACAGGTTGGTGTTCAAGCCGCCGCACAGACCACGGTCACTGCTCACTACGACATAACCGACACGCTTTACTTCACGGTCGATCATGAACGGGTGGCGGTATTCCGGGTTGGCGTTGGCCAGATGCCCAATTACCTGGCGGATACGTTCCGCATAAGGACGGCTAGCAGCCATGCGCATTTGTGCCTTGCGCATTTTGCTGACCGCCACTTTTTCCATGGCGCTGGTAATTTTTTGCGTGCTTTTGATGCTCGCAATCTTACTGCGAATCTCTTTTGCGCCTGCCATGTAACACCTATCAGGTTAGCAAGCGGGAGCCTTGCGGCTCCCGCTGCGGCTTACCAGGTTTGGGTGGCCTTGAACTTCTCGATACCGGCTTTGAGGCCAGCGTCGATTTCGTCATTGAAGTCACCTTTAACGTTGATCTTGGCCATCAAATCGGCGTGATCGCGGTTGAAGAAAGCAATCAGCGCTTGTTCGAAGCTGCCGATCTTGGCGATTTCAATGTCAGTCAGGAACCCACGCTCAGCGGCATACAGCGACAGCGCCATGTCAGCGATCGACATCGGTGCGTATTGCTTCTGCTTCATCAGCTCGGTAACGCGCTGACCATGCTCAAGTTGCTTGCGGGTCGCTTCGTCCAGGTCAGAAGCGAACTGGGCGAATGCTGCCAGTTCACGGTACTGAGCCAGAGCGGTACGGATACCACCGGACAGCTTCTTGATGATCTTGGTCTGAGCGGCACCACCCACACGGGATACCGAAACACCGGCGTTCACTGCAGGGCGGATGCCCGAGTTGAACATGGCCGATTCCAGGAAGATCTGACCGTCGGTGATGGAAATCACGTTGGTCGGAACGAACGCGGAAACGTCGCCAGCCTGGGTTTCGATGATCGGCAGTGCGGTCAGGGAACCGGTTTTGCCGGTCACTGCGCCGTTGGTGAACTTCTCTACGTACTCTTCCGAAACGCGGGATGCGCGCTCCAGCAGACGGGAGTGGAGATAGAACACGTCGCCTGGGTAAGCTTCACGGCCTGGTGGACGGCGCAGCAGCAGGGAAATCTGGCGGTAAGCCACTGCTTGCTTGGACAGATCGTCATAAACGATCAGCGCGTCTTCACCGCGGTCGCGGAAGAATTCACCCATGGTGCAACCGGAGTACGGAGCCAGGAATTGCAGTGCTGCAGATTCCGAAGCGCTCGCTGCAACGATGATGGTGTTAGCCAGTGCACCGTTTTCTTCCAGCTTGCGAACCACGTTGGCGATGGTCGACTGCTTCTGACCGATTGCCACGTAGACGCAGAAAATGCCGCTGTCTTTCTGGTTGATGATCGCGTCGATCGCCAGAGCGGTTTTACCGATCTGACGGTCACCGATGATCAGCTCACGCTGGCCACGGCCGACAGGGATCATGGCATCGACAGCCTTGTAGCCAGTCTGTACAGGCTGGTCTACCGACTTACGCCAGATCACGCCCGGTGCAACTTTCTCGACCGCGTCGGTCTCGGTGTTGCCCAGTGGACCTTTGCCGTCAACAGGGTTACCCAGTGCGTCGACTACGCGACCCAGCAGTTCCTTACCTACCGGAACTTCGAGGATGCGGCCGGTGCACTTGGCGCTCATGCCTTCAGCCAGACTGGTGTATGCGCCAAGTACAACGGCACCTACGGAGTCTTGCTCCAGGTTGAGGGCCATACCGTAGACGCCGCCCGGAAACTCGATCATCTCGCCGTACATGACGTCGGCCAGACCGTGAATCCGCACGATACCGTCAGATACGCTGACGACAGTGCCTTCGTTACGGGCTTGGGAGGTCACATCGAGCTTTTCGATGCGGCCCTTGATAATTTCACTTATTTCGGAAGGATTGAGTTGCTGCATTGCTCTGCTGCCCCTTCAAACTCAAGATTTCAATGCTTCGGCAAGTTTCGCGATTTTGCCGCGAATCGAGCCATCGATAACCAGGTCGCCGGCGCGGATAACGACACCACCTATAAGGGCAGCATCCTCCGCAACTTGCAGGCGCACTTCCCGGTTGAGTCGTGCACTGAGAACCTTGGCGAGTTTGTCTTGCTGTTCTTGGTTCAATGCAAAAGCACTGGTCACTTCAACGTCTACCGATTTCTCTTGCTCGGCCTTGTACAGGTCGAAAAGAGCGGCGATCTCCGGCAGAAGCGGGAGACGGTCGTTTTCGGCAACGACATTGATGAAATTCTGTGCCTTGGCATCGAACTTGTCGCCGCACACGTCAATGAACGTGGCGGCCTTTTCTGCGCTCGTCAGTCGCGGGGCCTTGAGCACGCGCTGCATGGTGTCGTCTTGCGACACCGCTGCTGCCAGGCCGAGCATGGCTGACCAATTGGCCAGTTGCTGGTGGGCCTGAGCGTGCTCGAAGGCCGCCTTAGCGTAAGGTCGGGCCAACGTGGTCAGTTCTGCCATGATCGCCCTCGCTTAGATTTCAGCAGCCAGTTGGTTAACCAGCTCTGCGTGCGCGTTTTGATCGATTGTGGCACCCAGGATCTTCTCGGCGCCGCCGACAGCCAGCAAGCCCACTTGGGCGCGCAGCTTGTCTTTGACACTGTTCAGTTCCTGTTCGATCTCGGCTTGAGCCTGAACCTTCACACGGTCAGCGTCGATACGGGCTTTTTCAACAGCCTCTTCAACGATCTGGTTGCCGCGTTTCTTGGCTTGCTCGATGATTTCAGCTGCCTGAGCTTTCGCTTCGCGCAGTTGCTGACCCGCTTTCTCTTGGGCCAACTCCAGGTCGCGAGCTGCTCGGCTGGCAGCGTCCAGACCATCAGCGATCTTCTTTTGACGTTCGTGCAGTGCCGCAATGACCGGAGGCCATACGAACTTCATGCAGAACAGTACAAAAATCAGGAACGCAACGGACTGGCCAATCAGGGTCGCATTAATGTTCACGCCAACACCTCGCAGTTACGTTGTCCATCACATCAAATTACTCGGAAGAATCCGGGTAATTAGCCAGCGATCTGACCAACGAACGGGTTCGCAAAGGTGAAGAACAGAGCGATACCAACACCGATCATGGTTACGGCGTCGAGCAGACCGGCAACGATGAACATTTTAACTTGCAGCATTGGAACCATTTCTGGCTGACGCGCTGCGCCTTCCAGGAACTTGCCGCCCAGCAGGCCGAAACCAATTGCGGTACCCAGTGCGCCCAGGCCGATCAACAGTGCAACAGCGATAGCGGTTAGACCAACTACAGTTTCCATCTTTCCTCCCGACTTTTACGTCGTATGGTTTAGGTTTTTTAGATTAAAGCGGTAAAACAAATCGTTTCAGAGGCCCGGTTAGGAGCCCCTTCCCGTTTGACCGGGAAGGACATCAGACTAGTCGAGACTCGTCTTAATGGTTTTCTTCGTGCGCCATCGACAGGTAGACGATGGTCAGCATCATGAAGATGAACGCCTGCAGGGTGATGATCAGGATGTGGAACACAGCCCACGCCCACTGCAGAACAACGCCCAGGCCGCTCAGCCAGAGCAGGCCGCTGCCGAACATCACAGCGATCAGAATGAACACCAGCTCGCCGGCATACATGTTGCCGAACAGACGCAGAGCCAGAGAGATCGGCTTGGCGATCAGGGTCACGAATTCCAGCAGGAAGTTCACCGGGATCAGCAGGGCCTGAACGAAGATGTTCTTGCTGCCGAACGGGTGCAGGGTGAGTTCGCCGATGAAGCCGCCGATGCCCTTGACCTTGATGCTGTAGAAAATGATCAGCGCGAAAACCGAGAACGCCATGCCCAGGGTCGCGTTCGGGTCAGTGGTCGACACGGCGCGGAACGGGATGTGGTGGTCACCGGAGATCAGGATGGCCAGCTGAGGAATCCAGTCGACCGGTACCAGGTCGATGGCGTTCATCAGGAACACCCAGACGAAGATGGTCAGTGCCAGCGGTGCAATCACCGGGCTACGGCCATGGAAGCTGTCTTTCACGCTGCCATCGACGAATTCGACCAATACTTCAACGAAGTTCTGCAAAGCACCCGGCTGACCCGAAGTCGCTTTCTTTGCCGCCATGCGGAAAAGGAAAACGAAGATCAGACCCAGCGCGACCGACCAGCCGAGGGTATCGACGTGGAAAGCCCAGAAGCCCATTTCCTTGGCTTCTGCTGCGGTATGGGCAAAGCCCCAGCCGCCGTTGGGTAGCTGACCGAAGGTCAGGTTCTGCAAGTGGTGCTGGATATAGCCCGAAGCGGTTGTTTCTGCCATGGTTGCCTCAAACGCCCTAAGGTCTCGAAAGTCTTGTTCTCATCAGCAGGGGAGCGAACCAGCTGACCGACTGAGTCAGCACGAAAGCGCCGAATATTGCGATCGGCGCCAATGGCTTCACACCTGCAAACACCAGTGCAAACAGCACTGCCGTCAAAATCAGTTTGCCTGCCTCGCCGGCATAAAATGACCGGACGATGGACTGGGCTGCTCGGGCGCCGGAAAACCGAAATGCCTTGTGAGCGAAATAAACATTGGGCAGCAAGGCTATCAGGCCTCCGCAAAGACCCGAGTATCCGGCAACGACTCCGTGCCATTGCCAGAGCGCCAAAGCGGCAATGAGCAAAATGACAAATTGAGCCATCAACACCGGAAAAACCGCCAGGCGATGGAACGGCAGGCGGTTTGGCTTGCGGGTTTCCATCACGTTTGCTCTCCAATGGTCGGCTGCCGAAATTCAATAACTTGGCATAATTTGTGCCGACAAAATGCGCGCAGAGTATAGGGGCGGTTCTGCCCCTATTCAACTGTCAGGTAGTGATTTCCGACTGCGCGCTACATGAGGAAATGTTTCAGCGGATGTGTGCGAGCACACCTTGAAGCTCATCGAGGGAGTTGTAACCGATCACCAACTGCCCTTTTCCCTTCTTCCCGTGGCGGATCTGCACCGCAGAGCCTAGGCGCTCGGCCAGACGCTGTTCGAGCCGGGCGATATCCGGGTCGGGTTTGGCCGCTTCCACAGGCTCCGGTTTGCCACTCAACCACTGGCGAACCAGTGCCTCAGTTTGGCGCACAGTCAGGCCGCGTGCGACAACATGTCGCGCCCCTTCCACCTGCTGATTGTCCGGCAGACCGAGCAAAGCACGGGCATGACCCATTTCCAGGTCACCGTGGGACAGCATGGTCTTGATGACTTCCGGCAGTGCAATAAGTCGCAACAGGTTAGCCACAGTCACGCGGGACTTACCCACAGCCTCGGCCACCTGCTGTTGAGTGAGCTGGAATTCCTGCTGCAGACGCTGCAAGGCGACGGCTTCCTCGATCGGGTTCAGGTCTTCACGCTGGATGTTCTCGATAAGCGCAATGGCGATCGCGGTTTCATCCGGCACATCACGGACCATCGCCGGGATGGTTTCCTGGCCGGCCTGCTGGCTGGCGCGCCAGCGGCGTTCACCGGCGATGATTTCAAAACGGCCACCACCAATCGGGCGCACCACGATCGGCTGCATCACGCCTTGCGACTTGATTGACTGCGCCAGCTCTTCCAGTGCCTGCGGGTCCATGTCGCGGCGTGGCTGGTATTTGCCGCGCTGCAGCAGGTCCAGCGGCAAGTGTTGCAGTTCACGGGTATCGGCCTGCGCCGCCTGTTCTTCCAGCGCGCTGACGGTCGGACCACTCAGCAGTGCATCCAGTCCACGTCCGAGACCTCGTTTCTTGACGGCCATGGGGATTCCTTAAGTTGGCTGGGCAGCGGCGATGCGTGAATTTTTGCGCTGACGGCGAACCATTTCGCCCGCCAGAGCCAGATAGGCCAGCGCGCCGCGCGATTGCTTGTCGTAGGCCAGTGCCGGCATACCGTAGCTCGGCGCTTCGGCCAGACGGATGTTGCGCGGGATCACTGTGTCGTACAGCTGTTCGCCAAAGTGTTCCTTGAGCTGGGCCGAGACGTCGTTCATCAGACTCAGCCGCGGGTCGTACATGGTGCGCAGCAAACCTTCGACCTTGAGGTTGGGGTTCAGCAGTTCGGCGATGCGCTTGATGTTATCCACAAGGTCGCTCAAGCCTTCGAGCGCAAAGTATTCGCATTGCATGGGGATAATCACCCCATCGGCGGCAACCAAAGCGTTCAACGTGAGCATCGACAGCGACGGCGGGCAGTCGATCAAAATGTAATCGTAGTTTTCACGGATCGGCGCCAGCGCGCTGCGCAGACGGCTTTCCTTCATCTGCATTTCCAGCAGCACCACTTCGGCCGCCGTCAGATCCCGGTTGGCCGGCAGCAGTTGATAACCGCCATGTTCCGAGAAATGCATGGCCTGGGCCAGATCGCATTCGCCGATCAGCAGGTCGTAGACCGAGTTTTCCAGGCCATGTTTATCCACACCGCTACCCATGGTGGCGTTGCCCTGTGGATCGAGATCGATCAACAGCACCCGGCGCTTGGTCGCGACCAGGGATGCTGCGAGGTTGATACAGGTGGTGGTTTTGCCCACACCACCCTTCTGGTTCGCTATCGCGAATACCTTAGCCATTCTTGCTTGTGTTCCCAATCATGCCGTGCGGCGCAGTATCAGCAGATGGCGTTGGCCTTGGCAACCGGGGACGGCCAGGGCGTGTTCGCTATCGAGTTTGAAGTCTGCCGGCAATGCTACCAGCTCATCAGCCGGATGAACGCCCTTCATTGCCAGCCAGCGCGTGTCGGCATCGCCCAGATGGCGAGTCCAGTTGGTGAAGTTCTCCATACTGCTGAACGCCCGGGAGATGATCCCGTTAAATGGCTGGGCAGGCTGGAAAGCTTCGACACGACTGTGGATAACTTGCAGGTTATCCAGTTTGAGTTCGAGTTTGACCTGAGTCAGGAAGCGGGTTTTCTTGCCGTTGCTGTCCAGACAGGTCACTTGCGAGTCCGGATACAGGATCGCCAACGGGATCCCCGGCATGCCGCCGCCGCTGCCGACGTCGAGCCAGCGACCGTTTTCGATAAACGACATCACGCTCAGACTGTCGAGCAGATGCCGCGAGACCATCTCGTCCGGGTCGCGCACAGCAGTCAGGTTGTAGGCCTGGTTCCATTTGATCAACAGGGCCAGGTAACCCAGCAGCAGTTCGTGCTGAGCTGCACTGAGATTGACACCGAGCGCGCGGGCTCCTGTGGATAACTCTTCGGCGTGTTGCGAAGTGACCTTAGAACTCAAGCGCTTTGCTCCAACTGACGGCCCGCGCCGCGTTTTTTCAAATGAATCATCAACAGCGAAATCGCTGCCGGGGTCACGCCCGGAATCCGCGAAGCCTGGCCGAGCGTCTCCGGACGCGTGGCACCGAGCTTGCTCTGGATCTCCTTGGAGAGACCGGAAATGTTGGTGTAATCGATATCCACAGGCAGTTTCGTGTCTTCACTGGCGCGCAGACGGGCGATTTCGTCCTGTTGACGGTCGATGTAACCGGCGTATTTGGTCTTGATCTCAACCTGTTCGGCGACCTGTGGATCTTCGGCGCCCTGTCCGGTCACTTCGACCAGACCAGCGTAGTCGATTTCCGGACGGCTCAAGAGGTTGAGCAAGTTGTATTCGTGAGTCAGCGGTGTGCCGAATTTTTCCGCAATCGCATCGCCCTGCTGCGTACCCGGGCGAACCCAGGTGCTTTTCAGACGCTGCTCTTCCAGTTCGATGTTTTCGCGCTTCTTGCAGAACGCCGCCCAACGCGCGTCATCGACCAGACCCAGTTCGCGGCCTTTTTCGGTCAGACGCAGGTCGGCGTTGTCTTCACGCAGGATCAGGCGGTACTCGGCACGGGAAGTGAACATGCGGTACGGCTCTTGGGTACCGAGGGTGATCAGGTCGTCGACGAGTACGCCGATGTACGCCTCATCGCGACGCGGGCACCAGGCTTCTTTGCCCTTGGCGCGCAGCGCAGCGTTGGCCCCGGCAAGCAAACCTTGCGCACCGGCTTCTTCGTAACCGGTGGTGCCGTTGATTTGCCCGGCGAAGAACAGACCGCCGATGACTTTGGTTTCCAGGCTGTACTTCAGGTCGCGCGGATCGAAGTAGTCGTACTCGATCGCATAACCCGGACGCACGATGTGCGCGTTTTCCATGCCGCGAATCGATTGCACGATCTGCAATTGCACGTCGAACGGCAAGCTTGTGGATATCCCGTTCGGATACAGCTCATGAGTGGTCAGGCCTTCCGGCTCAATGAACACCTGATGGCTTTCCTTGTCGGCAAAGCGGTGAATCTTGTCTTCGATCGACGGGCAATAACGCGGGCCGATGCCCTCGATCTCGCCGGCAGCGGAATACATCGGCGAACGGTCGAGGTTCGCCGCAATGATTTCGTGGGTGCGGGCGTTGGTGTGAGTAATCCAGCAACTGACCTGGCGTGGATGCTGTTCCTTGTTGCCCATGAACGACATCACCGGGATCGGCGTATCGCCTGGTTGCTCGGCCATCACCGAGAAATCCACAGACTTGCCATCAATGCGCGGTGGCGTACCGGTTTTCAGGCGACCGACACGCAGCGGCAGTTCACGCAGACGATGTGCGAGGGCAATCGATGGCGGATCACCGGCACGACCGCCGGAGAAATTCTGCAAACCGATGTGGATAAGTCCACCGAGGAACGTTCCGGTGGTCAGCACTACGGAATCGGCGAAAAAGCGCAGACCCATTTGTGTGACCACACCACGAACCTGTTCCTGCTCGACGATCAAGTCGTCAGCAGCCTGTTGAAATATCCACAGGTTCGGCTGGTTTTCCAGGATTTCGCGGACAGCGGCCTTGTACAGAATCCGGTCCGCCTGGGCACGGGTTGCACGCACGGCCGGGCCTTTACGGCTGTTCAACACACGAAACTGGATACCGCCCAGGTCGGTAGCCACGGCCATCGCGCCGCCGAGGGCATCGATTTCCTTGACCAGATGGCTTTTGCCAATGCCACCGATGGCCGGGTTGCAGCTCATGGCACCGAGGGTTTCCACGTTATGCGTCAGCAACAGGGTTTTTGCCCCCATACGTGCTGAGGCCAGTGCTGCCTCGGTACCGGCATGACCGCCGCCGATGACGATCACTTCAAAACGGGAAGGGAAATCCACCACGCACCTCGTGCCTGCTTAAGTAGGTCAATCAGGAATAGTTTGAGATCAGGTTTCTGAACCTGGTCGACAAGTATAGGGACTTCGCCCTTCCTAAAGAACCCTTTGCACAAAATTTAACCAGCTGTGGAGAACTCGAGATCAAAAGAATAAAAAAAAGAGAAATTTATAAAACCTTTGTTTTTATGTTTATTCTTACTGACCATCCTTTCTGTGGATAGATCGCTACAGGCTATATATTTCAATATGTACAGCGTTTCAAAACCCTGTGACCAGGTGCCAATGAGGCCCTTGGATAACCGGTTTAAGCCTGTGGATGAATGAGGTGGTTATCCACAGAGGCAGTTATATCCAGTTTTGGCGCCCTGTTATCAACTGCCCTCAGTGGCAGTTATTCACAGGGCTTAATCCACAGAAATCCGCTGAGTGACTGCACGACGGCCGCGGGAAATCCGCTGAGGGAGAGGGAATCTGCCCGGCACTGGAGAAAGGAATTGGAAATGAGGGTGCAGACAGGCCGCGAATGGGCCTGTCTGCTTACAGCAGAGGGCTTATTTACCGATACAGAAGCTGGAAAAGATCCGGCCGAGCAGGTCATCGGAGCTGAATGCCCCGGTGATTTCGCCCAGTGAGTGCTGTGCCTGACGCAAATCTTCGGCCAGCAGTTCACCGGCACCTGCCAGCGTCAGCTGTGCACGACCATGTTCCAGCGCTGCACTGGCGTGGCGGAGGGCCTCCAGATGGCGGCGACGGGCACTGAAGCTGCTTTCCGAGGTTTGCTCATAGCCCATGCAGGCCTTGAGGTGGTCGCGCAGCAATTCCAGACCTTCGCCGGCGGATTTGGCGCTGAGGCTGATGGTCACGTGGCCATCGTCACTGACTTCCAGGGCAATCGTCTCACCCGTCAGGTCAGCCTTGTTGCGGATCAAGGTGACTTTGGCCGGATCTGGCCGGGTTTCGAGGAATTCCGGCCACAGGGCAAACGGATCAGCCGCTTCCGGCGCAGTGGCATCGACCACCAGCAACACCCGGTCGGCTTCAGTGATCGCCTTCAGCGCTCGTTCAACACCAATCTTTTCCACTTGATCATCGGTATCGCGCAGACCGGCGGTGTCCACCACGTGCAACGGCATGCCATCAATGTGGATATGTTCGCGCAGAATGTCTCGCGTGGTACCGGCGATCTCAGTCACGATCGCGGCTTCGCGGCCAGCCAGGGCATTCAACAGGCTGGACTTGCCGGCATTCGGACGACCGGCAATCACCACGGTCATACCGTCGCGCAACAAGGCACCCTGTCCGGCTTCTCGCAGCACAGTGGATAACTCTTCACGTACCTTGTCGAGCATGCTTAACACATGGCCATCGGCAAGAAAGTCGATTTCCTCTTCCGGAAAGTCGATGGCAGCTTCCACGTAGATGCGCAGGCCGATCAGTTGTTCAGTGAGGTTATGCACACGCTGGGAAAACGCTCCCTGCAGCGAGCGCAAGGCATTGCGTGCAGCCTGTGCAGAACTGGCTTCGATCAGATCGGCAATCGCCTCTGCCTGAGCCAGGTCGAGTTTGTCGTTGAGGAACGCGCGCTCGCTGAATTCACCGGGGCGGGCCAGACGGCAACCCAGTTCCAGGCAACGCTTGAGCAACATGTCCAGAACAATCGGGCCGCCGTGGCCCTGCAGTTCCAGCACGTCTTCGCCGGTGAACGAGTTCGGCCCCGGGAAATACAGGGCCAGTCCTTCGTCCAGCACTTGCTGATCATCACTGAAAAACGGACCGTAATGCGCGTAACGCGGTTTCAGTTCACGGCCGCTGATGGCTTTGGCTGCGACGCTGGCCAACGGCCCGGAAATACGGACGATGCCGACACCGCCGCGACCTTGAGCGGTGGCGACAGCGGCGATGGTTTCACGAGGTGCGCTCATAAACCGGAATCCAGACAAAAGTGGCAGATAGCAAAACGCCCCACTAGGGGGCGTTTTGAGTGGTGTTATCCACAGAGTAAGTTACGCCTCGGCTTTTTTCGTCGCCGCTTCGATCTTACGCGTGATGTACCACTGTTGGGCAATCGACAGGCAGTTGTTCACAACCCAGTACAGCACCAGACCAGCCGGGAACCACAGGAAGAAGAAGGTGAAGATGATTGGCATCATTTTCATGACCTTCGCCTGCATCGGATCCGGTGGAGTCGGGTTCAGACGCTGCTGAATGAACATGGTCGCGCCCATGATGATCGGCAGGATGAAGAACGGATCCTTGATCGACAGGTCAGTGATCCACAGCATGAATGGCGCCTGGCGCATTTCCACGCTTTCCAGCAGAACCCAGTACAGCGAAAGGAAAACCGGCATCTGCACGAGGATCGGCAAGCAGCCGCCCAGCGGATTGATCTTCTCTTTCTTGTACAGCTCCATCATGGCTTGCGACATTTTCTGCCGGTCATCGCCATGTTGCTCTTTCAATGCAGCCAGTTTCGGCGCAACGGCACGCATGCGCGCCATGGATTTGTAGCTGGCGGCCGACAATGGGAAGAAGATCCCTTTGATCAGCATGGTCAGGAAGATAATCGACCAGCCCCAGTTACCCACAATCGCGTGAATGTGTTGCAGCAGCCAGAAGATCGGTTGAGCGATGAACCACAGAATGCCGTAGTCGACCGTCAGTTCCAGACCTGGGGACAACTGTTTCAGCACGGCCTGGCTTTTCGGCCCGGCGTACAGAATGGCGCTGGTTTCAACTTTCGCACCCGGTGCAGCGGTCAGCGAAGGACCGGTGTAACCGATGATGTAGTTGCCTTTGCTGTCTTTACGCGTCTGAACGACGTTGTTTTCGCCTTTCGGCGCAACCCACGCAGTCACAAAGTAGTGCTGCAGCCAGGCTACCCAGCCACCGGTGACGGTTTCCTTCAGCTGACCTTTGTCCATGTCTTTCATGGACACTTTCTTGTACGGCTCGGAACTTGTCCACAGGGCAGCGCCCAGGTAAGTCGCGGTGCCGGTGGCAGTGGTCGACGAAGGGTCGGCACTGGCATCGCGCTTCAGCTGGGCGAACATCGAACCCGACCAAGGCTGAGCGCTCTGGTTATCCACAAGGTAGGTCACGGTCACGTCATACAGGCCGCGTTTCAGAGTGAAACGCTTGATGTAATTGACGCCGTCCTTGCTGAACTTCAGGTCGACGATCAGTTGGTCCTGACCGTCAGCCAGTTGATAACTTTTCTTCTCCGAAGCGTAAACCGGACGACCGGCCGGGCTTGCGTCCGGACCGTTGGTGCCGATCAGGCCGCTTTGTGCCAGATAAGTACGCTCGCCGCCGTTGTCGAACAGTTGAAACGGCACATCAGGACGGTCCTGACGACGTGGATACAGTGGCAAAGTCAGTTGAGCAACGTCACCGCCCTGTGGATCGATCGCCAGATCGAGCACGTCGGTTTTGACCTGGATCAGATCCTTGCTGGCAGCGACTGGCGTTTCCACAGGTGCGCTGGTATCGCTGGCGGCACGCGGAATATCGTCACTGGCGGAAGCGTTATTGCCAGGAACGGTGTCCGGCAAACCGGATGCAGTCGTACTGGAAGCAACATTCTGAGTCGGCAGGGCAGCCTGGCCATAATCCTGGTTCCATTTAAGAACCATGACGTAGGACACGATTGCCAGGGCGACGATCAGGATCGTGCGTTTGATATCCATGATTACTCGGCCATCGAAGAAGAACGGGAGGTAGGGATAGGTGGAACCGGGTCATAACCACCGGGATTCCACGGATGACAGCGACCTAAACGACGAAAGGTCAGCCAGCCACCGCGCAGAAGGCCATGATTTTCGATGGCTTCATACGCGTAGCAAGAACAACTGGGGTAGAAACGACAGTGATTGGCCATCAAAGGACTAATGGCGTAGCGATAAAACTGGATCGGAACGAGGGCCAGTTTACGCATCTGGACTGTCTACCCCTACAGTTTCGGTTTTGACTGCTGAAACTGGCTTGTTACGGGCCAGGCGCTTCCAGAGTTTGCCGAAATGCTGAATCAATTCGGGGTTTTCTACGTCGCCCAAACCTTTGCGCGCGACGATAACGATGTCCCAGCCGACCAGAGAATCCTGGTGCAGACGGAACGATTCGCGCATCAGACGTTTGAGGCGATTGCGCTCAACGGAGAGCTTTACGCTCTTTTTCCCGATAACCAGCCCGAGACGGGGGTGATCAAGATCGTTGTTGCGCGCAAGGAGCAGGAGATTTTTCCCCGGAACCTTGCCGGTAGGGGAGTCAAAGACTGCCTTGAAATGCCGGGGGGTAAGCAGACGCTTTTCCCGACTGAAGTCCTGACTCACCTCCAGTGCCGGATTATCAAACTGCCAGACGCGCACGACCTTTGGCGCGGCGACGCGACAGGACGGCACGACCGTTCTTGGTAGCCATGCGAGCACGGAAACCGTGGGTACGAGCGCGTTTGATAGTGCTTGGTTGGAAAGTACGTTTCATGTCGTGTTACCTGGTTCGTCCACAACGGGCCGGAATGGCCCCCGTTTTAAGAGACCGGGGATTCTAGAGAAAGCAAGCCTTCAGGTCAATTTCCAACCAGCGTTTCCTTATAAATAGATCTCTGGAGCTCAAGGAACCGAATTCCTGTTTGCCAGACATAAAAATAAAGAAGGGAATTATTTAAAGCTTTTCTGTAAAGCTTGTAAAAGCTAGGGCGGCTCTCTTCTGTGGATAACCATGCTCAGCCCTTATAAAGCGTGATGTACAGAGAATGACAACTACGGTGGAAAACCGTGTTCAGCCTGTGCTGCGCTGTCGGATAACCTGTGTGTGGAATGGCCTGTTATCCACAGGCTGGTTATCCACCGAGTTCCACCCCCAGTTGTCCAGTGCTCTCAGAGGCGGTTATCCACAGAGCTTATGCACACACCGTTGGTCGCCTTTTTACCGGTTAACACGTTGATTAATCATGTTCACCACACAACCTGCATGTGGATAACTGGACGGCTCGCCGCTACAATGGCCGCTTGTTTTTGCCTCACCGGCTTTCAACTTAGGGGATATCCGTGTCAGTGGAACTTTGGCAGCAGTGCGTGGAGCTTTTGCGCGAAGAGCTGCCTGCCCAACAATTCAACACCTGGATCCGTCCACTACAGGTCGAAGCCGAAGGCGACGAGTTGCGCGTCTACGCACCGAACCGTTTTGTGCTGGACTGGGTCAACGAAAAGTACCTCGGTCGCGTCCTTGAACTGCTGGATGAGCACGGCAATGGCATGGCGCCAGCGCTTTCCTTATTAATAGGCAGCAAACGCAGCTCTGCACCGCGTGCCGCGCCGAATGCGCCATTGGCCGCTGCGCAGGTATCCCAGGCTCAGGCCAATACCGCGCCGGCCAGTGCGCCAGCCCCGGCTCCAAGTGCAGCCCCGGCCAAGCGCTCGACGCAGAAAACCGAGGAAGTCAGTGAAGAGCCGTCCCGCGACAGCTTCGACCCGATGGCCGGTGCGGCCTCACAACAGGCCCCGGTTCGCGCCGAACAGCGCACGGTGCAGGTGGAAGGCGCGCTCAAGCACACCAGTTACCTGAACCGCACCTTCACCTTCGAGAATTTCGTCGAAGGCAAGTCCAACCAGCTCGCCCGCGCGGCGGCCTGGCAGGTGGCGGACAATCCCAAGCATGGTTACAACCCGCTGTTCCTTTATGGCGGCGTCGGCCTGGGTAAAACCCACTTGATGCACGCTGTGGGTAACCATCTATTAAAGAAGAACCCGAATGCCAAGGTCGTGTACCTGCATTCCGAGCGTTTCGTGGCCGACATGGTCAAGGCGCTGCAACTGAACGCGATCAACGAATTCAAGCGCTTCTACCGTTCGGTGGACGCTCTGCTGATTGACGATATTCAGTTCTTCGCCCGTAAAGAGCGTTCCCAGGAAGAGTTTTTCCACACCTTCAACGCCCTGCTTGAAGGTGGCCAGCAGGTCATTCTTACCAGCGACCGCTATCCGAAAGAAATCGAAGGCCTTGAAGAGCGCCTCAAGTCCCGCTTCGGCTGGGGTCTGACGGTTGCCGTCGAGCCGCCGGAGCTTGAAACCCGCGTGGCGATCTTGATGAAGAAGGCTGATCAGGCCAAAGTCGAGTTGCCTCACGACGCGGCGTTCTTCATTGCCCAGCGAATTCGTTCCAATGTCCGCGAGCTGGAAGGTGCGCTGAAACGCGTGATCGCCCACTCGCACTTCATGGGCCGCGACATCACCATCGAGTTGATTCGCGAATCCCTGAAGGACTTGTTGGCACTGCAGGACAAACTGGTCTCTGTGGATAACATTCAGCGCACCGTCGCCGAGTACTACAAGATCAAGATTTCCGACCTGCTGTCCAAGCGTCGTTCGCGCTCGGTGGCACGTCCGCGTCAGGTGGCCATGGCATTGTCCAAGGAGCTGACCAACCACAGCCTGCCGGAAATCGGCGATGTGTTTGGTGGTCGCGACCACACGACGGTGTTGCACGCCTGCCGCAAGATCAACGAACTTAAGGAATCCGACGCGGACATCCGCGAGGACTACAAGAACCTGCTGCGTACACTGACCACTTGATGAACACCAGCGCAGCTTATTAAGGCAAGGGACTAGACCATGCATTTCACCATTCAACGCGAAGCCCTGTTGAAACCCCTGCAACTGGTCGCAGGCGTCGTCGAGCGCCGACAGACCTTGCCGGTACTGTCCAACGTGCTGTTGGTCGTCGACGGCCAGCAGCTGTCGCTGACCGGTACCGACCTGGAAGTCGAGCTGGTGGGGCGCGTGCAACTCGAAGAACCGGCCGAAACCGGGTCCATCACCGTGCCTGCGCGCAAGCTGATGGACATCTGCAAGAGCCTGCCCAACGACGCACTGATCGACATCAAGGTCGATGAGCAAAAACTGGTCGTGAAGGCCGGTCGTAGCCGTTTCACCCTGTCGACCCTGCCGGCCAACGATTTCCCGACGGTTGAGGAAGGCCCGGGTTCGCTGACCTGCAGCCTGGAGCAAAGCAAACTGCGTCGTTTGATCGAACGCACCAGCTTCGCCATGGCCCAGCAGGACGTGCGCTACTACCTCAACGGCATGCTGCTGGAAGTCTCGGCTGGTGTGATCCGTGCCGTGGCCACCGACGGTCACCGTCTGGCGATGTGCTCGATGCAGGCCGATATCGGACAGCCGGATCGCCACCAAGTGATCGTGCCGCGCAAAGGCATTTTGGAACTGGCGCGTCTGCTTACCGAGCCGGATGGCAATGTCAGCATCGTTCTGGGTCAGCACCACATCCGCGCCACCACCGGCGAATTCACCTTCACTTCGAAGCTGGTCGACGGCAAGTTCCCGGATTACGAGCGCGTTCTGCCGAAGGGCGGCGACAAGCTGGTATTGGGCGATCGTCAAGCACTGCGTGAAGCCTTCAGCCGTACCGCAATTCTGTCCAACGAGAAATACCGTGGTATCCGTCTGCAACTGGCTAACGGTCAGTTGAAGATCCAGGCCAACAACCCGGAGCAGGAAGAAGCGGAAGAAGAAGTGGGCGTTGAATACAACGGCGGTTCGCTGGAAATCGGCTTCAACGTGAGCTACCTGCTCGACGTGCTGGGCGTGATGACCACCGAACAGGTTCGCCTGATCCTGTCCGACTCCAACAGCAGTGCGCTGGTGCAAGAGTCCGACAATGACGACTCGGCTTATGTTGTCATGCCGATGCGTCTGTAATCAGCTGATCCTGGATGTCGTTAAGTCGTGTTTCGGTCACCGCGGTGCGCAATCTGCACCCGGTGACCTTCTCCCCCTCCCCCCGCATCAACATTCTTTACGGCGCCAACGGCAGCGGCAAAACCAGTGTTCTGGAAGCCATTCATCTGCTGGGGCTTGCCCGTTCGTTTCGTAGCACGCGGCTGTTGCCGGTCATCCAGTACGAGCAACTCGCCTGCACGGTGTTCGGTCAGGTCGAATTGGCCGAGGGTGGCCACAGTGCGTTGGGCATATCTCGCGACCGTCAGGGCGAGTTTCAGATTCGCATCGACGGGCAGAACGCCCGCAGCGCTGCGCAATTGGCCGAGATCCTGCCACTGCAGTTGATCAACCCCGATAGCTTCCGCCTGCTCGAAGGCGCGCCGAAGATTCGCCGGCAGTTTCTGGATTGGGGCGTGTTCCATGTCGAGCCGCGTTTCATGGCGACCTGGCAGCGTTTGCAGAAGGCCTTGCGCCAGAGAAACTCCTGGCTGCGGCATGGTACACTTGACGCCGTTTCGCAAGCGGTTTGGGACAGGGAACTGTGCCAGGCCAGCGCTGAAATCGATGAATACCGCCGCGCTTACATCAAAGCCTTGAAACCAGTCTTTGAACAAACCTTGAGCGAACTGGTTGAGCTTGAAGGTTTGACGCTCAGCTATTACCGAGGCTGGGACAAGGACCGGGAATTGAGTGCCGTACTGGCTGGCTCCGTGCAACGGGACCAGCAAATGGGTCATACCCAGGCCGGACCGCAACGGGCTGATTTGCGTCTTAGATTGGGCGCACACAATGCCGCGGACATCTTGTCCCGGGGTCAGCAGAAGCTGGTGGTTTGTGCCTTGCGAATTGCCCAGGGGCATCTGGTGAGCCAGGCCCGACGCGGGCAGTGTATTTATCTGGTGGATGACTTGCCGTCCGAGCTGGACGAGAGCCACCGTCGCGCGCTGTGCCGCTTGCTGGAAGACTTACGCTGCCAGGTTTTCATCACCTGTGTAGATCACGAATTATTGAGGGAAGGCTGGCAGACGGAAACGCCAGTCGCTCTGTTCCACGTGGAACAGGGCCGTATCACCCAGACCCACGACCATCGGGAGTGAAGGCATTGAGCGAAGAAAATACGTACGACTCAACGAGCATTAAAGTGCTGAAAGGCCTGGATGCCGTACGCAAACGTCCCGGTATGTACATTGGTGACACTGACGATGGCAGCGGTCTGCACCACATGGTGTTCGAAGTGGTCGACAACTCGATCGACGAAGCCCTCGCCGGCCACTGCGACGACATCAGCATCATCATCCACCCGGATGAGTCCATCACCGTTAAAGACAACGGCCGTGGCATCCCGGTAGACGTGCACAAGGAGGAAGGCGTTTCCGCCGCCGAGGTCATCATGACCGTCCTGCATGCTGGCGGTAAGTTCGACGACAACTCCTACAAGGTCTCCGGCGGTCTGCACGGTGTAGGTGTGTCGGTTGTGAACGCACTGTCCGAAGAGCTGGTACTGACCGTACGCCGCAGCGGCAAGATCTGGGAACAGACCTACGTCCACGGCGTGCCTCAGGCACCGATGGCGATCGTTGGCGACAGCGAAACCACCGGGACCCAGATCCACTTCAAGGCTTCCAGCGAAACCTTCAAGAACATTCACTTCAGCTGGGACATCCTGGCCAAGCGCATTCGTGAACTGTCCTTCCTCAACTCCGGTGTCGGCATCGTCCTCAAGGATGAGCGCAGCGGCAAGGAAGAGCTGTTCAAGTACGAAGGCGGCCTGCGTGCGTTCGTTGAATACCTGAACACCAACAAGACTGCGGTCAACCAGGTGTTCCACTTCAACATCCAGCGTGAAGACGGCATCGGCGTGGAAATCGCCCTGCAGTGGAACGACAGCTTCAACGAGAATCTGTTGTGCTTCACCAACAACATTCCACAGCGCGATGGCGGTACTCACTTGGTGGGTTTCCGTTCCGCACTGACGCGTAACCTGAACAACTACATCGAGCAGGAAGGTCTGGCGAAGAAGCACAAAGTCGCCACCACCGGTGACGATGCCCGTGAAGGCCTGACCGCGATCATTTCGGTGAAAGTGCCGGATCCGAAATTCAGCTCGCAGACCAAAGACAAGCTGGTGTCTTCCGAAGTGAAGACTGCGGTCGAGCAGGAGATGGGCAAGTACTTCTCCGACTTCCTGCTGGAAAACCCGAACGAAGCCAAGCTGGTTGTCGGCAAGATGATCGACGCGGCGCGTGCCCGTGAAGCGGCGCGCAAGGCCCGTGAGATGACCCGCCGCAAAGGCGCGCTGGACATCGCCGGCCTGCCGGGCAAGCTCGCTGACTGCCAGGAAAAAGACCCGGCGCTGTCCGAACTGTACCTCGTGGAAGGTGACTCCGCGGGCGGCTCTGCCAAGCAGGGACGTAACCGCAAGACCCAGGCGATCCTGCCGCTGAAGGGCAAGATCCTCAACGTCGAGAAAGCACGCTTCGACAAGATGATCTCGTCCCAGGAAGTGGGCACCCTGATCACCGCACTGGGCTGCGGTATCGGTCGCGAAGAGTACAACATCGACAAGCTACGCTATCACAACATCATCATCATGACCGATGCTGACGTCGACGGTTCGCACATCCGTACCCTGCTGCTGACGTTCTTCTTCCGTCAGTTGCCGGAGCTGATCGAGCGCGGTTACATCTACATCGCCCAGCCGCCGCTGTACAAGGTCAAGAAAGGCAAGCAAGAGCAATACATCAAAGACGACGACGCCATGGAAGAGTACATGACGCAGTCGGCCCTGGAAGATGCGAGCCTGCACCTGAACGAAGAGGCCCCGGGCATTTCCGGTGAGGCGCTCGAGCGTCTGGTGAACGACTTCCGCATGGTGATGAAAACCCTCAAGCGTCTGTCGCGCCTGTACCCGCAGGAGCTGACCGAGCACTTCATCTACCTGCCGGCCGTGAGCCTGGAAATGCTCGGCGACCACGCCAAGATGCAAGACTGGCTGGCCCAGTACGAAGTGCGTCTGCGCACCGTCGAGAAGTCGGGCCTGGTCTACAAGGCCAGCCTGCGTGAAGACCGTGAACGTGGCGTGTGGCTGCCGGAGGTCGAGCTGATTTCCCACGGTCTGTCGAACTACGTCACCTTCAACCGCGACTTCTTCGGCAGCAACGACTACAAGACCGTCGTCACCCTCGGCGCTCAACTGAGCACACTGCTCGACGAAGGCGCGTACATCCAGCGCGGCGAGCGCAAGAAAGCGGTCACCGAGTTCAAGGAAGCCCTCGACTGGCTGATGGCCGAAAGCACCAAGCGCCACACCATCCAGCGCTACAAAGGTCTGGGCGAAATGAACCCGGATCAGCTGTGGGAAACCACCATGGACCCAAGCGTGCGCCGCATGCTGAAAGTCACCATCGAAGACGCCATTGGCGCAGACCAGATCTTCAACACCCTGATGGGTGATGCGGTCGAACCTCGCCGTGACTTCATCGAGAGCAATGCGTTGGCGGTATCCAACCTGGATTTCTGATCCCGGTCGGCGTCAAACAAAAAGGCCAACGCTCAAGCGTTGGCCTTTTTATTGGCCGATCAAAAGATCGTCCGAACGCGGTCCGATCTTTTGATTTTTACTCGGATGCAACCGCCACACTCTCCAACCGATACCCATACCCATAAATCGTCAGCAACTGCCAACCGCGATCCGCCGTCAGTCCCAGTTTGTTGCGCAGGCGATAGATGTGCGTATCCAGCGGCCGTGATGACGCGACTTCTTCATGCGGCCAGAAGCGTTCGTACAGATACTCCCGCGATAACGGCCGACCCAGGTTACTGAACAGGCACCGCGCCAGGCGGTATTCACGTTCGGTCATGACGACTGACTTTCCCTCGCGGGTGACACTCAGTTCGGCATCGTCGAATGTCAGGTCATTGAAGGTCAGGACTTCGCCAGCACTGCTGCGTGGCTGGCTGTGCCGGCGCAGGACGGCGGCGACTCGGGCTTTCAGCTCGTTGGGGCGGAAAGGCTTGCTGACGTAATCGTCGGCACCGGCGTTCAGCGCCTGGACGATATCGCTTTCGCCGTCGCGGCTGGTCAGCATGATCGCGGCGGGCGGCGACTCCATGTGTTCGCGGGTCCAGCGCAGCAGCGCCAGGCCAGTGATGTCGGGCAGTTGCCAGTCGAGGATCAGCAAGTCGAAGGTGTCCCGACGCAACTGGCGCAATAGGTCCTCACCCCGTTCGAAGCTGTGCAGCGACCAAGGCTGCTCTCCCACTGCAGCCATCTGCTGCAGGGTTTGCTCGACCCGACGCAGTTCGGCGGGTTCATCATCCAGTATCGCAACGCGCATATGCGTGGGTTCCTTGTTGCTTGGGCAGTGGCCGGCTACGTTAACGGCTCGGCCTGAGCAATAAAAGTAAGCCGTTCACCATGGGTCGACGTCCGCTATGATTCTTCGGATCTACATCCTCAGACCTGTGGCCCATGAAACCATTCACTGTCCCCTGCCCTGTTTGTCATGATTAGCCCGCGTCGGCGTGAAAGCCGCGAGCCGAGTCAGGTTCAGCGCCTGTTTCGGCGATTGGGGCGTGAGTGGTTGTGGATAAGTCTAGTGCTGTTGCCGCTGACTGCCCTGTTGTCGTATCGCGCGCAGATCAATCTGCACGATGCGTCACCGGTTTGGAGCGCGTTGCTTTCGGCGGGATGGCTGGCGGTTGTCCTCGGTTTGCTGCCGTGGCGTCCGCGCTGGGCGATCTGGGTAACGCTGGGCGGGGTGGCGGGTGTGCTGCTCACCAGCGCCGGACTGGCGGAAGTTCGACACTGGTGGTCACCGACGCCGGCAGCGCTTGGCATATTGTTCGGCTACCTGGTCTGGAACTGGCGGCGCCTGAGCGTGGTGCTGACGTACTTTGGCTGGGAGCTGGCACGGCTGGATCGCGAGCCGAAAGTATTCCCGGAACGGCGCCGCGCGCAATTCACCAGCGCTGACCAGCTGCAGGGCCAAATCATGGCGCTGGAGCAAGCCATGAGCCGCACGCGCGATACCCGGCGCTTCATTGCCGACGGTCTGGAATACCTGCCGGTGGCGACCCTGATCAGCGATCCCAAGGGGCAGATCCTGCTCGGCAATCGCAAGGCGCGGGTATTGTTTGATCACCCGCTGGTTGGCGACGACGTCCTCGAGCAACTGGCCCGCCTCGGTTATCCGGAGTTGTCCACAGAGCCACGCCCGGAATTGTCTACCTTGGCCCTGCTAGAGTTTCGCGATCACAAGGAACGCAGCTTGCGTCTGGAACGGGCGGCTTTGCTGCCGGTGGATGGCGATACGCCGATCGGCTGGCTACTGAGCCTCACCGACCTGAGTGCCGAACGCGCCGCCGAAGAACAGCGTGGGGTCTTGTTGCGGTTTCTTTCTCACGACCTGCGTGCCCCACATTCAGCGATTTTGGCCCTGCTCGATGTGCATCGCCATCAAGCCGGAGCGGACTCACCGCTGTTCGAACAGATCGAACGCCAGGTACGCCGCGCGCTGGAATTGACCGATGGTTTCGTGTTGCTGGCCCGTGCGGAATCTGAGGCTTACCAGTTTCAACCCAGTCTGTTCGCGATGCTGGTGCTGGACGTGCTGGATCAGGCGCTGCCCATTGCTCAGCAGAAAAGCATCAAACTGTTGCACGCGATGGATGAGCAATCCCAGGAACGCCTGATCAGCGCGGATCAAGGCCTGTTGACCCGGGCCTTGTTCAACCTGTTGGAAAACGCCATCAAGTACAGCCCGGCAGGCACCACGATTCAGTTGAGCGTCAGTTGCCAAGGTGAGTGGCTGTGCTGTGAATTGACTGATCAGGGCAAAGGCATTGCCGCCGAGGAACTGCCGGATCTGTTCACTCAATACCGACGATTTTCATCGGCGCAGGGAATTGATGGTATCGGTCTGGGGCTGTCGATGGTCAAGGCAGTGATCGATCATCATGGCGGTCGCATCGAGTGCCACAGCATCGTCGATCAAGGCACTACGTTCCGGCTGCAGCTACCGTTGATGGCCGAGTGAACAGGCACAAAAAACCGGCTATATCAGCCGGTTTCTTTACTTCCGAAAAAAACTTATGCACCTTTTACGGCGTTTTATGAGCTTGAGAAATATATAAGTAAATCAATAAGTTACTTTCAATATTCAGGCTTTTTCTACAAAACCGTACACAGGTTATCCACAAAACCTCAGACAGCCAGCTGATCATTCGCGGCAGGTGCCTGCGGCGCCGGTGGCAGCGAACCCATTTCGCGCTGAGTCTGTTCATTCCAGGCCTGTACCCGGTCGTTCAGATCGGCAATGGCGCGAGGTCCAGTGCCTTCGGCGTACATCGGCTGACCGATGACCACGGTGATCACACCCGGCTTCTTGCCCCAGCCGATTTTCGGCCAGAACTTGCCGGCATTGTGTGCAATCGGCAGGACCGGAAGCGCCGCATTCACCGCCAAGGCGCTGCCACTGCGCGAGAACTTGCCAATAGTGCCGTGGGGAACGCGGGTGCCTTCCGGAAAGATCAATACCCAGACGTTGTCCTTGAGCAGCTCATCGCCTTTGGCTGCGACTTGCTTGAGTGCGGCTTTCGGGTTGTCGCGGTCAATCGCGATCGGCCGCAGCATGGCCATGGCCCAGCCGAAGAACGGGACGTACAACAATTCGCGCTTGAGCACCTGGCTCAAGGGCGAGAAATAGGCGGAGAGAAAGAACGTCTCCCAGGTGCTCTGGTGGTTCGACTGAATCACACAGGGCCGGTCCGGCACGTTTTCCGCGCCTTTGATTTCGTAACGAATGCCGAGAAACACCTTGGTCAACCACAAGGCGCAACGGCACCAGTACACGTTGATAAAACGATAACGCGCCTTGAACGGCAGAAAGGGCGCGATAAAAAAGCTCAGGCTGCACCACAGCAAGGCAGTGGTGCCCAGCAGCAGGTAAAAGAGAAAAATTCTGATGGCCTGCAGTATCGACATGGCGACGTTTACCGTTACGGGCACTGCCCGACTGTTCAAGCGCACTCCCGATCAATCCCTGGTCAGGAACTTCAGAAGCACTCTAGTTGTGGATAAGTTCTGCGGCAATCGCCGCCAGATCGTCAAAAATCAGGGTGCCGACCGGAAGGGTCTTGCCCAGAGTTTTTTCGCCTTTCCCGGTCTTTACCAAAACGGGCTGTGAATCGACGGCTTTGGCGGCCTCCAGGTCACCAAGGCTGTCGCCGACGAACCAGACATTCGTCAGCGCCACGTTGTAATGCGCCGCGATGGTTTGCAACATCCCCGGTTTCGGCTTGCGGCAGTCGCAACCTTCGTCCGGCCCGTGCGGGCAATACACGATCAGCCCGACTTCACCGCCCTGCTCCGCCACCAGTGCGCGCAAGCGCGCGTGCATGGCGTCGAGGGTGGCGAGGTCGTAGTAGCCGCGAGCAATACCCGACTGGTTGGTGGCCACCGCCACCGTCCAGCCGGCCTTGCTCAACTGCGCAATCGCTGCGATCGAGCCGGGCAGCGGAATCCACTCTTCCACCGACTTGATGTAAGCATCGGAGTCGTAATTGATCACTCCGTCCCGATCGAGAATCAGCAGTTTCAACAGCAGTCCCTCAACCCAGCAGCGAAATGTCGGCAACCCCGAGGAACAGGCCACGCAGACGCGCGAGCAGCGCGTAGCGGTTGGCCCGGACCTTGGCGTCTTCGGCATTGACCATCACCGCGTCGAAGAACGCATCCACCGGCTCACGCAATGCCGCCAGACGCGCCAGCGATTCGTTGTACTGACGCGCTGCGGCCATTGGCTGCACCGCCTGATCCGCTTGCTGAATCGCCGAGTACAGCGAGAACTCGTTGGCGTTGTCGAAGTACTTGGCCTCGACCACGGTCGGCACCGAGCCTTCGACTTTGCTCAACAGGTTCGATACACGCTTGTTGACCGCCGCCAGCGCCGCCGCTTCCGGCAGTTTGCGGAAGGCCTGTACCGCTTGCACACGCTGGTCGAAGTCCAGCGCCGAACCCGGCTTCAGGGCACGGACCGACAGGTAGGTGGCGACATCCACGCCTTCGTCTTCATAACGCGCCCGCAGACGGTCGAAGATGAATTCCAGCACCGAATCGGCCAGACCGGCAGCCTTGACCTTGGCGCCGAACGCAGTCACGGCGAAGGCCACGGCGTCATTCAAGTCCAGATCCAGTTGTTTCTCGATCAGGATGCGCAGCACACCCAGCGCCGCACGGCGCAGGGCATACGGGTCTTTGCTGCCGGTTGGCAGCATGCCGATACCGAAGATACCGACCAGCGTGTCGAGTTTGTCGGCGATCGCGACAGCGGCACCGGTCAGGGTCGCCGGCAGTTCAGCACCGGCACCGCGTGGCATGTACTGCTCGTTCAGCGCCAGCGCGACATCTTCCGGCTCGCCGTCATTGAGCGCGTAGTAGTAACCGGCGACACCTTGCATCTCCGGGAACTCGCCGACCATTTCGGTGGCCAGGTCGCACTTCGACAGCAAGCCGGCGCGGGCCGCCCACGAAGCGTTTCCGCCGATGCGCGCGGCAATGTATGCCGCCAGTTTCGAAACGCGCTCGGCCTTGTCGTAGACGCTGCCGAGTTTTTCCTGGAACACCACGTTCTGCAGGCGCAGGTTGAAATCTTCGAGTTTCTGCTTCTTGTCTTGCTTGAAGAAGAACTCGGCGTCGGTCAGGCGTGGGCGAACCACTTTCTCGTTACCGGCGATGATCTGCTGCGGGTCTTTGGATTCGATGTTCGCCACGGTGATGAAACGCGGCAGCAACTTGCCCTCGGCATCCAGCAGGCAGAAGTACTTCTGGTTGTCCTGCATGGTGGTGATCAGCGCTTCCTGCGGCACGTCGAGGAAACGTTCCTCGAACGAGCACACCAGCGGCACCGGCCATTCAACCAGCGCGGTCACTTCGTCGAGCAGCGCCGGCGGCACGATTGCCGTGCCTTCCTGACGGGTCGCCAGCTCTTCGGTGCGCTTGCTGATGATCTCGCGACGCTCGTTGGCATCGGCCAGCACGTAGGCGGCACGCAGGTCGGCCAGGTAGCTCGACGGCGAACCGATGCGCACGCTTTCCGGGTGATGGAAACGGTGACCACGGGAGTCGCGGCCCGCTTTCTGAGCAAGGATGGTGCAGTCGATGACCTGGTCACCTAGCAGCATCACCAGCCACTGGGTCGGACGCACGAACTCTTCCTTGCGCGCACCCCAACGCATGCGTTTCGGGATCGGCAGGTCGTTCAGCGAATCTTCGACGATGGTCGGCAGCAGGCTTGCGGTCGGCTTGCCGGCGATGTTCTGGCTGTAACGCAGTTTCGGACCGCTCTGGTCGATTTCGCTCAGCTCGACGCCGCACTTCTTGGCGAAGCCCAGGGCTGCCTGAGTCGGGTTGCCTTCAGCGTCGAAAGCGGCCTGACGTGGCGGGCCGTCGAGGTTGATGCTGCGATCCGGCTGCTGGGTGGCCAGCGCCGTGATCAGCACGGCCAGACGACGCGGCGCGGCGTAGACGGTTTTGCTTTCGTAGCTCAGGCCGGCAGCTTGCAGGCCCTTGTCGATACCGGCGAGGAACGCTTCAGCCAGGGTGTTCAGGGCTTTTGGCGGCAGTTCTTCGGTGCCCAGTTCAACCAGAAAATCTTGAGCACTCATTGTGCAGCCTCCAGCTTGGCCAGTACTTCGTCACGCAGGTCCGGGGTCGCCATCGGGAAGCCCAGCTTGGCGCGCGCCAGCAGGTAGGCTTGCGCAACGGAACGCGCCAGGGTGCGAACTCGCAGAATATATTGCTGACGCGCGGTCACCGAGATCGCCCGGCGCGCATCCAGCAGGTTGAAGGTGTGCGAGGCCTTCAGGACCATTTCGTAGCTTGGCAACGGCAGCGGCTGGTCGAGTTCGATCAGGCGCTTGGCTTCGCTTTCATAGAAGTCGAACAGTTCGAACAGTTTGTCGACGTTGGCGTGTTCGAAGTTGTAGGTGGACTGCTCCACTTCGTTCTGGTGGAACACGTCGCCGTAGGTCACTTTGCCGAACGGACCGTCAGCCCAGACCAGGTCGTAGACCGAATCCACGCCTTGCAGGTACATGGCCAGACGCTCGAGACCGTAGGTGATTTCACCGGTGACCGGGTAGCACTCGATGCCGCCGGCCTGCTGGAAGTAAGTGAACTGGGTCACTTCCATGCCGTTGAGCCAGACTTCCCAGCCCAGACCCCAGGCGCCGAGGGTCGGCGATTCCCAGTTGTCTTCGACGAAGCGAATGTCGTGGACCAGCGGGTCCAGGCCGACATGCTTGAGCGAGCCCAGGTACAGTTCCTGGAAATTGTCCGGGTTCGGCTTCAGGACCACCTGGAACTGATAGTAGTGCTGCAGACGGTTCGGGTTTTCCCCGTAGCGGCCGTCAGTCGGACGGCGGCTTGGCTGCACGTAGGCGGCGTTCCAGGTTTCCGGGCCGATGGCGCGCAGGAAGGTCGCGGTGTGGAAAGTACCGGCGCCTACTTCCATATCGTAGGGCTGAAGTACCACACAACCTTGCTCGGCCCAGTATTGCTGGAGCGCGAGGATCAAGTCTTGGAAGGTACGCACGGCTGGCGTAGGCTGGCTCACGAAATTCACCTGTTTCTTGGGCTGCGATTTAAAGAGCGGGAGTATACCCGATTCAGTCGCACCTCCACCCCCTGGAGCCTTATGCCACGCTGCTTTTGGTGTACCGAAGATCCACTGTACATGGCTTATCACGATCAGGAGTGGGGCACGCCGCTACGCGATGCGCAGGGTTTGTTCGAGTTGCTTTTGCTCGAAGGGTTCCAGGCCGGGCTGTCGTGGATCACCGTGTTGCGCAAACGCGAGCGCTACCGCGAGGTGTTGTACGGCTTCGACGTGCAGCGTGTGGCGCAGATGAGCGACGCCGAAATCGCTGAATTTATGCTTGATCCGGGGATCATCCGCAACCGCCTCAAACTCAATGCCGCCCGGCGCAATGCCCAGGCCTGGCTGGCGCTGGAAGACCCGGTGGCGTTTCTCTGGTCGTTTGTCGGCGACCGCCCGATCATCAATCATTTCAAGGATCGCAGCGAAGTCCCGGCGATCACGCCCGAAGCGCTGGCCATGAGCAAGGCCCTGAAAAAGGCCGGTTTCACCTTCGTCGGCCCAACCATTTGCTACGCACTGATGCAGGCTTCGGGCATGGTCATGGATCACACTCAGGACTGTGACCGCTACGCGCAGCTGGTCAACGGCGGTTAGAATGGCCGCCTCGCGCACAGCACAAAATCAGGAGTGACCTGTGGAAAAGTTTAAAGGCGCCTTGCTGGTAGGCGCTCTGCGGCTGTTTGCCCTGCTGCCATGGCGGGCCGTGCAGGCCGTGGGTTCGGCGATCGGCTGGATCATGTGGAAAACCCCCAACCGTTCCCGCGACGTGGTGCGGATCAACCTTTCCAAATGTTTTCCACAGATGGACCCGGCCGAACGTGAGCGTCTGGTCGGCCAGAGCCTGAAAGACATCGGCAAATCCCTGACCGAAAGCGCCTGCGCCTGGATCTGGCCGGCCCAGCGTTCGATCGATCTGGTGCGCGAAGTCGAAGGCCTCGACATCCTCAAGGAGGCGCTGGCCTCGGGCAAAGGTGTGGTCGGCATCACCAGCCACCTGGGCAACTGGGAAGTGCTCAACCACTTCTATTGCAGCCAGTGCAAACCGATCATTTTCTACCGCCCGCCAAAGCTCAAGGCGGTGGATGAATTGCTGCGCAAGCAACGCGTGCAACTGGGCAACAAAGTCGCTGCTTCCACCAAGGAAGGCATCCTCAGCGTGATCAAGGAAGTGCGCAAAGGTGGTGCAGTGGGCATTCCGGCTGACCCGGAACCGGCCGAATCCGCCGGGATTTTCGTGCCGTTCTTCGCCACCCAGGCACTGACCAGCAAATTCGTGCCGAACATGCTCGCCGGCGGCAAAGCGGTCGGCGTGTTCCTGCATGCCCTGCGCTTGCCGGACGGTTCCGGCTACAAAGTGATCCTCGAGGCGGCGCCCGAAGCCATGTACAGCACCGATACCGAGGAGTCCTGTGCGGCCATGAGCAAAGTGGTCGAGCGCTACGTCGCGGCGTATCCGAGCCAGTACATGTGGAGCATGAAGCGCTTCAAGAAACGTCCGCCGGGCGAAGCGCGCTGGTACTGAGCAAGTTGGCACACTCTGTGGATAACCTGCAGGAGCTGCCGCAGGCTGCGATCCTTTGATCCAGATTCTGCGGCTTATCCACAGCCTCGTTCATACAAGGGCGCATAAAGATGTCCGAACAACGCAAATCCTTCCGCATCAAGATCACCCACGACAGCTTCGGTGAGTGCCTGGGGCAGACGCGCAATCTGTCGGCTACCGGCGTGTATGTCCAGCACCCAGGCCTGGCTTCGTTGCCCAAAGGTGCGGTGGTCTATGGTCAGGTGCAGGGTTTACCCACAGGCGCGCCACGGGTGCGAATGGAGGTGGTGACGGTGGATGCCGAGGGCATTGGCCTGCGTTATCTCTAGCTTATTGCGCCTGGCGGTCGAGCTTCTTCAGAAACACGGTCATTTCCTTCTCCGCCTGCTTGTCGCCATGGGCGCGGGCGGCTTCCAGACCTTGCTCCCACGCCTGCCGCGCGGCGGCGTGCTCGCCCAGTGCAAGCTGGGCCTTGCCCAATAGCTTCCACGCCGCCGAGTACTTCGGATCGAAGCCGACGCAGCGCTGAAAATGTTCGGCAGCCTTGGCGTTCTCCCCCAGATCCAGATAACCCTTGCCCAGGCCGAAGCGCAGCAATGAGTTATCCACACCCTTGGCGAGCATTTTTTCCAGGGATTCGAGCATGGGTGGGTTCCTTTCGTGCGGGGCAGGTATTGATGGGGTTTAGTGAGACCGCCTTCGCGAGCAGGGGAAACGCATTCCAAATGTGGGAGCGAGCCTGCTCGCGAAGGGGCCAGTGCCGTCAGCGCAAAACTCAGAAGAAGCTCAGACCCACATGAAACAGCTTCTCCACATCGCGGATATGCTTTTTATCCACAAGGAACAGAATCACATGGTCACCCGTTTCGATCACCGTATCGTCGTGGGCGATGATCACTTCTTCGTTGCGGATGATCGCCCCGATCGTGCTGCCCGGCGGCAGGCCGATTTTCTCGATCGGCCGGCCGATGACCTTGCTCGACTTCGCATCGCCGTGGGCAATCGCCTCAATGGCTTCCGCCGCACCCCGACGCAGTGAATGCACACTGACGATATCGCCACGCCGTACGTGAGCGAGCAAGGTGCCGATGGTCGCCAGTTGCGGGCTGATAGCGATGTCGATGTCGCCCCCCTGGATCAGGTCGACGTACGCCGGGTTGTTGATGATCGTCATCACCTTCTTCGCCCCCAGCCGTTTGGCCAGCAGCGACGACATGATGTTGGCTTCGTCATCGTTGGTCAGCGCGAGGAAGATGTCGGCGTCGGCAATGTTCTCTTCCAGCAGCAGATCACGGTCCGACGCGCTGCCCTGCAACACCACGGTGCTGTCGAGGGTGTCGGAGAGATAGCGGCAGCGTGCCGGGTTCATCTCGATGATCTTTACTTGATAGCGGCTTTCGATGGCCTCGGCCAGACGCTCGCCGATCTGCCCGCCACCGGCAATCACGATGCGCTTGTAGGTTTCGTCGAGACGGCGCATTTCGCTCATCACTGCGCGAATGTTCTCACGGGCGGCGATGAAGAAAACTTCGTCATCGGCCTCGATCACCGTATCGCCCTGCGGTAGGATCGGCCGGTCACGGCGGAAAATCGCCGCGACCCGCGTCTCCACATTCGGCATGTGCTCGCGCAACTGGCGCAGTTGCTGGCCCACCAAGGGGCCGCCGTAATAGGCACGCACCGCCACCAGTTGCGCCTGGCCTTCGGCGAAGTCGATCACTTGCAGCGCGCCCGGATGCTGGATCAGACGCTTGATGTAGTTGGTCACCACCTGCTCGGGGCTGATCAGCACGTCGACCGGAATCGCTTCATTCTGGAACAGCTGTTCTTCGCGATTGAGGTAGGACGCTTCGCGCACCCGGGCGATTTTGGTCGGGGTGTGGAACAGCGTGTGCGCGACTTGGCAGGCGACCATGTTGGTCTCGTCACTGTTGGTCACCGCCACCAGCATGTCGGCATCGTCGGCGCCGGCCTGACGCAGCACCGACGGCAGCGAACCGCGGCCCTGAATGGTGCGGATGTCGAGACGGTCGCCGAGGTCGCGCAGGCGTTCGCCGTCGGTATCGACCACGGTGATGTCGTTGGCTTCGCTCGCCAGGTGTTCGGCCAGCGAACCGCCGACCTGCCCCGCACCGAGGATGATGATTTTCATCCAGTCACTCCGTTGAATCCGTTTAGCCGCGCGCGGCAGCGATCTTGATCAGCTTGGCGTAGTAGAACCCGTCATGCCCGCCCTGCTGGGCCAGCAGTTGGCGACCGTGGGGCTGTTTGATCCCGGCGGTGGTCGCCAGATCCAGTTCGCGGGCACCCGGCGTGCGCTCGAGAAACGCGGCGATGACTTCGGTGTTCTCGGTCGGCAAGGTCGAGCACGTGGCGTAGAGCAGGATGCCGCCGACTTCGAGGGTTTTCCACAGGGCGTCGAGCAGTTCGCCTTGCAGTTGCGCGAGGGCGGCGATGTCGTCGGCCTGACGAGTCAGCTTGATGTCCGGGTGGCGGCGGATCACGCCGGTGGCCGAGCATGGCGCGTCGAGCAGGATGCGCTGGAACGGCTTGCCGTCCCACCATGCTGCGGTATCGCGGCCGTCGGCAGCGATCAGTTCGGCGCTCAGGCCCAGCCGCTCAAGGTTCTCCTTTACGCGCACCAGACGCTTGGCTTCCAGATCCACGGCCACCACGCCGGCCAGCGCCGGTTCGGCTTCGAGGATGTGGCAGGTCTTGCCACCGGGGGCGCAGCAGGCGTCGAGCACCCGTTGGCCCGGGGCCAGATCGAGCAGATCGGCGGCCAGTTGCGCGGCTTCGTCCTGCACGCTGATCCAGCCTTCGGCAAAACCCGGCAGGCTGCGCACGTCGGTGGCGGCTTCGAGCACGATGCCGTCACGGCTGTAAACACACGGCGTGGCAGCGATGCCAGCGTCGCTGAGCATGCCGAGGTAGGCGTCGCGGCCGTGATGTCGGCGGTTGACCCGGAGGATCATCGGCGGATGCGCGTTGTTCGCCGCGCAGATCGCTTCCCATTGTTCCGGCCAGAAGGCTTTCAGGGATTTTTGCAGCCAGCGCGGGTGGGCGGTGCGCACCACCGGGTCGCGCTCAAGTTCCGCGAAAATCGTCTCGCTTTCGCGCTGGGCGTTGCGCAGCACGGCGTTGAGCAACCCCTTGGCCCACGGCTTTTTCAGCTTGTCCGCGCAACCGACGGTTTCGCCGATGGCCGCGTGGGGTGGCACGCGGGTGTAGAGCAGTTGATAGAGACCGACCAGCAGCAACGCCTCGACATCGGCGTCGGCAGCCTTGAACGGCTTCTGCAAAAGTTTTTCCGCCAGCGCCGACAGCCGTGGCTGCCAGCGCGCAGTACCGAACGCCAGATCCTGGGTGAAACCGCGATCACGGTCTTCGACCTTGTCCAGTTGCGTCGGCAGGGAGCTGTTCAGCGACGCCTTGCCGCTGAGCACGGCGGCGAGTGCCTTGGCGGCGGCCAGACGCGGGTTCATTGCGCGGCCACCATGGCGCCGAGCACGGTGCCGACGGCGAATTTCTCGCGACGGCTGTTGAACAGGTCGCTGAAGTTCAGCGCCTTGCCGCCCGGCAGTTGCAGGCGGGTCAGGCACAGCGCCTGCACACCGCAGGCGACGATCAGACCGTCCTTGCTGGCGCTGAGGATTTCACCCGGTGCGCCTTTGCCGTCAGCCAGCGTTGCGGCCAGCACTTTCAGCGCTTCACCATTGAGGGTGCTGTGGGTGATCGGCCATGGGTTGAAAGCGCGGACCAGACGCTCCAGTTCGACCGCCGGACGGCTCCAGTCGAGGCGCGCTTCGTCTTTGTTCAGTTTGTGGGCATAGGTGGCGAGCTCGTCGTTCTGCACTTCGCCTTCGAGGGTTCCGGCGGCCAGACCGGCAATTGCCTGGACCACGGCGGGCGGACCCATTTCAGCGAGGCGGTCGTGCAGCGTGCCGCCGGTGTCGTTGGCGCTGATCGGGGTCACGACCTTGAGCAGCATCGGTCCGGTGTCGAGGCCCGCTTCCATGCGCATCACGGTCACGCCGCTTTCGGCATCACCGTGTTCCACGGCGCGCTGGATCGGCGCCGCACCGCGCCAGCGTGGCAGCAGCGAAGCGTGGCTGTTGATGCAGCCAAGGCGCGGAATATCCAGCACCGCTTGCGGCAGGATCAGGCCGTAGGCGACCACCACCATCAAGTCCGGCTTCAGTGCGGCGAGTTCAGCCTGAGCCTCAGCGTTGCGCAGGGTCGGCGGCTGCAACACCTGGATATTATTTTCCTGCGCCAACTGCTTAACCGGGCTCGGCATCAGTTTTTGTCCACGACCGGCCGGACGATCCGGTTGGGTGTAGACCGCAACGATCTCGTAAGGGCTGTTCAGCAGGGCCTTGAGATGTTCGGCGGCGAATTCCGGGGTGCCGGCAAAAACGATGCGCAGTGGCTCAGTCATGAAAGGAGTCTCATAAAAAGAAAAAGGCTTGCCGCAGCAAGCCTTTGAAGAGGGGCATCAAGCGTTCTGGCGGTGCAGCTTTTCCAGTTTCTTCTTGATCCGGTCGCGTTTGAGCGTGGACAGGTAATCGACGAACAACTTGCCATTGAGGTGGTCGCACTCGTGCTGGATGCACACCGCGAGCAGGCCTTCGGCGATCAGTTCGTAAGGCTGGCCATCGCGGTCCAGTGCCTTGATTTTGACCTTCTGCGGGCGGTCGACGTTTTCGTAGAAGCCCGGCACCGACAGGCAGCCTTCCTGGTATTGATCCATCTCGTCGGTCAGCGATTCGAACTCGGGGTTGATGAACACCCGGGGTTCGGTGCGGTCTTCGGAAAGGTCCATCACGACGATACGTTTGTGCACGTTGACCTGGGTCGCGGCGAGGCCGATGCCCGGCGCTTCATACATTGTTTCAAACATGTCATCGACCAACTGACGCACTTCGTCGTCCACTACAGCCACAGGCTTGGCGATAGTACGCAGACGCGGGTCCGGGAATTCGAGGATGTTTAAAATGGCCATAGGCTGATTGCTGCACGTATTGAGTAAAGTCGGGTCGATGGCCTGGCAGGTCCGAAGATGCAGGCTACCGTTGTGAAGCGTAGCTAATGCAATTTGCAGTAGCGAGCCACGGGGGCTCTGACGGTTCACGCGAACGCACATGATAAAGGGATTCGCTGCATGAGGAAAACACTACTCGCCCTGCTGCTTCTGGCTTCGGCCGCGGCTGCGCAAGGGCAAGTGCAACTCAGGGATGGTTTTCCACAGCAATACACGGTGGTTTCGGGAGACACCCTCTGGGACATTTCCGGCAAATACCTGCGCGAGCCCTGGCAATGGCCACAGCTGTGGCGGGCCAATCCGCAAATTGAAAACCCCAACCTGATCTACCCCGGCGACACGCTGACGCTCAGTTACGTCAACGGCCAGCCGCAACTGACCCTCAAGCGCGGCGAGTCACGGGGCACCATCAAGCTGTCGCCACGCATCCGCACCAGCCCGGTGGCCGAGGCGATTCCGAGCATTCCGCTGAAATCGATCAACAGCTTTCTGCTGAGCAACCGCATCGTCGACAAGGTCGAGGACTTCGACAAGGCGCCGTACATCGTCGCCGGCGATGCCGAGCGCGTGTTGAGCGGCACCGGTGACCGAATCTTCGCCCGCGGGCATTTCGACCCGAATCAGCCGGTGTACGGCATCTTCCGCCAGGGCAAGGTCTATACCGACCCGCAGACCAAGGAGTTCCTGGGGATCAACGCCGACGATATCGGTGGCGGTGAAATCGTCGCTACCGAAGGCGACGTCGCCACCCTCGCCCTGCAACGCACCACTCAGGAAGTGCGTCTGGGCGACCGCCTGTTCAGCGGCGAAGAGCGCTCGGTCAATTCGACCTTCATGCCCAGCGCCCCGAGCACCAACATCAACGGCCTGATCATCGACGTGCCGCGCGGCGTCACGCAGATCGGCGTGATGGACGTGGTCACCCTGAACAAAGGCAAGCGCGACGGCCTCGCCGAAGGCAATGTGCTGGTGGTGATGAAAACCGGGGAAACCGTGCGTGACCGGATCACCGGCCAGCCGCTGAAAATTCCTGACGAACGGGCCGGTCTGCTGATGGTGTTCCGCACCTACGACAAGCTCAGTTACGGCCTCGTACTCAACGCATCACGCTCGTTGGCGGTGCTCGACAAGGTGCGAAATCCTTAGCAGGCTTAACAAGTTACCAACAGAGTTATCCACAGCTTGTTCCGAATGGTTCGGGACTTATAACAGTCAAGGATGATCCATGATGCTGTCTGCCAGTACCTCCATTTCCCCCGCGGAGCTGGAAGCGCGTTTGCGCCTGCACCGCTTGCCGGAAATCGGCCCGAAACGTTTTGCCAAGCTGCTTGAAGCCTTCGGCTCGGCGTCAAAAGCCATCAGTGCGCCAGGCAGTGCCTGGCGTGCGCTGGGTTTGCCGGCGGCGTGCAGTGACGCTCGGCGCAGTTGCGAAGTGCGCGATGGCGCCAGCCATGCATTGCGCTGGCTAGAGCAGCCGCAGCAGCATGTGCTGATGTGGGATCAAGCGGATTATCCGGCGCTGCTGGCGCAGATTCCCGACCCGCCACCGCTGTTGTTTGTGGCCGGCAATCCGCTGATGCTGGAAAAACCGCAACTGGCGATGGTTGGCAGTCGCCGTGCTTCACGTCCGGGCATGGACACCGCCGCAGCGTTTTCCCGTAGCCTGGCCGGGGCCGGTTTTGTCATCACCAGTGGTTTGGCGCTGGGTATCGATGCGGCGGCCCATCAAGCGGCGCTGGACGTCGGCGGACAAACCGTCGGCGTGCTTGGCACGGGACTGGAAAAATTTTATCCACAGCGCAATCGACGCCTTGCCGATGCAATGATCGCCTCCGGCAGCGCGGTGCTTTCAGAGTTTCCCCTGGACGCCGGCCCGACGGCGAGCAATTTTCCCCGACGCAACCGGATCATCAGCGGTCTGTCCCTGGGCGTGCTGGTGGTCGAGGCCAGTGTCGCCAGCGGTTCGCTGATCACCGCGCGACTGGCGGCGGAACAGGGCCGCGAGGTCTATGCGATTCCTGGCTCGATTCACCACCCCGGCGCGCGTGGCTGTCACCAGTTGATCCGCGACGGTGCGGTGCTGGTGGAAACCATCGAACACATCCTCGAAGCCCTGCGCGGCTGGCAGCAGCTGCCGTTATCCACAGAGATGCCGGAGGCCGGACACCCGTTGCTTGCCTTGCTGCATGCAGCGCCGCACACCAGTGAGGCTTTGGCCGACAGCTGTGGCTGGGCGTTGCCCAAAGTGCTGGCGGCGCTGACCGAACTGGAAATGGACGGCCGTGCGGTGTGTGAAAACGGTCGCTGGCTGGCCAGGACACGCTAGGTTTTACAGGGAAGATCGGTAAACTGCGCAAAACCTGTTTGCGGAGAGTTTTTTCATGGTCAACAGTTGGCGTGTGCAACAAGCCGCACGAGAGATTCGCGCCGGGGCGGTGATTGCCTATCCAACCGAAGCCGTCTGGGGGCTGGGTTGCGACCCGTGGAATGAAGAGGCGGTGGATCGACTGCTGGCGATCAAGAACCGTTCGGTGGACAAGGGCCTGATCCTGGTCGCCGACAATATCCGTCAGTTCGACTTCCTGTTCGAAGATTTCCCGCAAGAATGGATCGACCGCATGGCCAGCACCTGGCCGGGGCCGAACACCTGGCTGGTGCCGCATCAGAACCTGTTGCCGGAATGGGTGACGGGCGTGCACGACACCGTGGCTTTGCGGGTCAGCGATCATCCGCAGGTGCGGGATCTGTGCTCGATGGTCGGGCCGTTGATCTCGACTTCGGCCAACCCGCAGGGGCGGCCGGCGGCGCGCACGCGGTTGCGCGTCGAGCAGTATTTCCGTGGGCAGATCGATCTGATCCTCGGCGGCCAACTGGGTGGGCGCAAGAACCCCAGCGTGATCCGCGATCTGGCAACCGGCAAGGTCATTCGTCCCGACTGATCCTGAGTCGAAAACCTTTACCGTGAGTCTTCCTCGCCTGAATGGCGAGGAAGACTACGCGTGCCTGCGATTTATCCTGCAATGACGCTGTTTTCCATGTCGGAAAAGTCGCCAAGTGTCCGTATTCATTGATATTTCCCACTTGATTATCAGACTTTCTGGCGTGGCGGAATTGCCAAAAGCAACCATCCTTTCCCTGCACTTGAAACACTTCGATAAGTTAAGGTCTGCGGAGAAAGAATGGACACTACGAATTTGCAACTCACGGATTACCTGCGGGCGCTTCAGGTGACGTTGAAGAGTCACCATGACGGGTGTCGCATCGTGATGCTTGAGGCGGGGGCGGATACTCAGGAGTTCGACCGGTTTGTCGATCGACAATTTCGGCTTCGGCTGCAGCATTACATGCTGACTTCACGGGCGCGGATGCTCGAAACCAGACTGGCGATAAAGTCGCGCAGTACTCACTTTCTGCTGTATCGCCACGATCAACTGCTGGCGGTATTGAGGGCGACTCCGGCACCGTTCGAATGGGTATCGCTGGCGCAGCAACACGTTTCTCCCACGGCGGCGCTGTCGCGCCATGTCGAATTCAGCCGCTTGATCTCCTACACACCCAATCAGCTACCGATCGCGGTCAATGGTCTGTTGGCAGCCGCTACCGAATGGGCCATCAAACGCGGCTATAAGGGCGTGACCGCGTTGTGCAGATCGCAACAGCTGCGCTTTTACCAGCGTTTCGGGCTGATGCCGATCGCCTCCAACGCACTGCACATCGAACAGCGCGCACGCGGCGATTACTGGGTGGTGTCAGCCGAATGGCGGCAAATCCTCGCGGCGGTTCAACCGCCGGATCACGCGACGGTTGGCCATTTGGTGCAGAAACCGTTGGAGTGTCATCTGCCGAGGTGTTGAACGCGTTCGAACGGTGTTGCCAGCCAGGGCGTTACAACCCTGACTGGCAAGCCACCGAAGGTGGATCAGGGCAGCAGGATGGTCGAGCCGGTGGTGCGTCGCGCCGACAGTTCGGTCTGCGCCTTCGCCGCATCAGCCAGTGAATAGCGCTGGCTGATGTCGACCTTGAGCTTGCCGCTGATGATCATCTCGAACAGCTCGTCGGCCATGCGCTGCAGGTTCTCGGCGTTGTTGGCGTAGGTCGCCAGGGTTGGCCGGGTCACGTACAACGAACCCTTTGCCGCGAGAATCCCCAGATTGACCCCGTCCACTGCACCGGAGGCGTTGCCGAAACTCACCACCAGTCCGCGCGGCGAGACGCTGTCGAGCGATGTCAGCCAGGTGTCCTTGCCGACGCCGTCGTACACCACCGGGACTTTCTGGCCATCGGTCAGCTCCAGCACCCGCTCTGCCACGTTTTCGTGGCTGTAATCGATGGTCGCCCAGGCGCCGTTGGCCTTGGCCAGTTCGGCTTTTTCCTTCGAGCTGACCGTACCGATCAGTTTCACGCCCAGCGCCTTGGCCCATTGGCAGGCCAGCGAACCGACACCCCCGGCAGCAGCGTGGAACAGAATGGTTTCGCCGCCCTTGAGTTCATAGGTCTGGCGCAGCAGATACTGTACGGTGAGGCCCTTGAGCATGACCCCGGCAGCGGTCTCGAAGCTGATCTCGTCCGGCAGCTTCACCAGATTGGCTTCGGGCAGGGTGTGCAACTCGCTGTAGGCACCCAACGGGCCGCTGCCGTAGGCGACGCGGTCGCCGACCTTGAACCGGGTGACGTCGCTGCCCACCGCATCGACGATACCGGCACCTTCCGCGCCCAGGCCGGACGGCAAGGCTGGCGGGGCATACAGACCGCTGCGGTAATAGGTGTCGATGAAGTTCAGGCCGATCGCCTTGTTGGCCACCCGCACCTGATTCGGGCCGGGCGCGGCGGGCTGGTAGTCAACATACTCGAGCACTTCGGGACCGCCATGGGCACGGAACTGGATACGCTTTGCCATCTGCCTGCTCTCCTTGGGTCGTTTGTAAGCCCCCTATCCAACTCCCCTGCTTGATCTTCGTCAACTGCGGCACGCTTGCCTGCGGTGTTATGCTACGCGCCCATTTGCGCCGCCCCCTGCCTGCGGGGCGTGCGCGTAGTTATGCCCGATTCAAGGTGAAGCCATGACGACCCGCACCGACGCCGTAAAGGCCTATCTGCTCGACCTGCAAGACCGCATCTGCGCCGCGCTGGAAACCGAGGACGGCGGCACGCGCTTCGTCGAAGACGCCTGGACCCGGCCTGCCGGTGGTGGCGGTCGTACCCGCGTGATCGAGAACGGTGCGGTGATCGAAAAGGGTGGCGTCAACTTTTCCCACGTGTTCGGCAGCGGTCTGCCGCCGTCGGCCAGCGCCCATCGTCCGGAACTGGCCGGTCGCGGTTTCGAAGCCCTCGGCGTATCGCTGGTGATCCACCCGCACAATCCACATGTGCCAACATCCCACGCTAACGTGCGCTTTTTCATCGCCGAGAAGGAAGGTGAAGAACCCGTCTGGTGGTTCGGCGGCGGCTTCGACCTGACCCCGTATTACGGCAACGAAGAAGACTGCATCCACTGGCACCGCGTCGCCGAGCAAGCCTGCGCGCCGTTCGGGGCGGACGTCTATCCGCGTTACAAGGCGTGGTGCGACACCTACTTCCACATCAAGCATCGCCACGAACCGCGGGGCATCGGCGGCCTGTTTTTCGATGACCTGAACGAGTGGGACTTCGACACCAGTTTCGCCTTCATGCGCGCCATCGGTGACGCCTACATCGACGCTTACCTGCCAATCGTGCAGCGCCGCAAGCACGAGGCGTTCAGCGCCAAACAGCGTGAATTCCAGGAATTCCGCCGTGGCCGTTACGTCGAGTTCAACCTGGTTTACGACCGTGGCACGCTGTTCGGCCTGCAATCGGGCGGGCGTACCGAGTCGATTCTCATGTCGCTGCCGCCGCAAGTGCGCTGGGCCTATGACTTCAAGGCCGAGCCCGGTAGCGAGGAAGCGCGCCTGACCGACTACTTCCTGCAAGACCGCGACTGGCTGGCCCAGGCCTGAGGACTGTTGATGGATCGTTACGTCGTTTTCGGTAACCCGATCGGCCACAGCAAGTCGCCGATGATTCACAAACTGTTCGCCGAACAGACCGGGCAGCGCCTGGACTACAACACCCTGCTGGCGCCGCTGGACGGCTTCAGTGCCTGCGCCACGGCGTTCTTCCAGGAAGGTCGTGGCGCCAACGTCACCGTGCCGTTCAAGGAAGAGGCCTATCGTCTGGCGAACAGCCTGACCGCCCGTGCACAACGCGCTGGTGCGGTGAACACCTTGAGCAAACTGGCCGACGGTTCGCTGCTGGGCGACAACACCGACGGCGCCGGCCTGGTCCGTGACCTGACGGTGAATGCCGGGTTCAGCCTGACCGGCAAGCGCATTCTGCTGCTCGGCGCTGGCGGCGCGGTGCGTGGCGCGCTGGAGCCGTTGCTGGCGGAAAAACCGGCGTCGGTGATCATCGCCAATCGTACGGTGGACAAAGCCGAGCTGCTGGCGGAGTTGTTCTGTGATCTGGGGCCGGTGTCGGCCAGTGGTTTCGACTGGTTGCAGGAGCCGGTGGACGTGATCATCAACGCCACCTCCGCCAGCCTCACCGGCGACGTGCCACCGATTGCAGCAAGCTTGATCGAGCCGGGCCAGACCCTGTGCTACGACATGATGTACGGCAAGGAACCGACCGCGTTCTGCCGTTGGGCCAGCGAGCATGGCGCGGCGGTGTCGATGGATGGTCTGGGGATGCTGGCTGAACAGGCTGCCGAGGCGTTTTTCCTGTGGCGCGGAGTGCGTCCGGATACGGCGCCGGTATTGGCCGAGCTGCGTCGTCAGTTGGCGCAATAACAGAGCCTTTGTGGCGAGGGAGCCTGCTCCCGCTCGGGTGCGAAGCGCCCTCCATCGGGTTTGGGCAGCTGCGCAGCCAGCGGGAGCAAGCTCCCTCGCCACAGAGGTCTGGTATGGCCGACAGGTCAGTCCTCAAACCGGATCGGGCATTTCTCCGGCCCTTCCAGCTTGCGCAACTCCTCCACCACCTGCGGCCGCGCCCGGCGCAGGGTCAGACTGCGATCCTGACGCAGCAGGCGCCGCGCCTCCTGATGCAGCATCTCCACCCCCGAATAATCGATGAAGTTGATCTGCTGCGCTTCGATCACCACCCGCGCGCCATGCAGCCGTTGCAGGCGCACTTGCAGGTAATGGCTGGCGCCAAAGAAGATCGAGCCGCCGACCCGCAGCACGTCCTCCTCGCCCTCGCGCCAATGCTGCACCCGCGGTTGCGAAGTGCGTTTGAGGTAGAAGAACAGCGACGCCAGCACCCCGGCGTAGATTGCCGTCTGCAATTCCAGCAGCAGCGTGGCAAGGCAGGTCAGCGCCATGACCACGAACTCGGCGCGGCTGACGCGCAGCAATGAGCGGATCCCGCGATGATCCACCAAACCCCAGGCAATCAGCAGAATGCTCCCGGCCATGGCCGGGATGGGGATGTGCGAAATCAGCCCGGCGCCGAAAATCGCGAACAGCGCGACCCAGATTGCCGAAAACACCCCGGCCAGCGGCGAGCAGGCACCCGCTTCGTAACTCAGGCCCGAGCGGGTGAACGAGCCGGCTGACAGCGATCCGGAAAAGAAAGACCCGACAATGTTCGATAAACCCTGCGCGCGGACTTCCTGATTGGCATCGAGCAACTGCTGCGAACGCGCGGCAATCGAACGGGCAATCGACAGGCTGGTGACCAGCCCGAGCATGCCCACCGCCACGGCGCTCGGCAGCAAGCGCAGGATCAGATCCAGATCCAGTGGCAAGCCACTGAACGGCGGCAAGCGCCCGACAAAGGCGCTGACCCGATGTACATGGCCGAACATTGATGGCCACAGCCACACCAGCAGGCTGGCCAACACCAACGTAATCAACAATGTCGGCCAGCGCGGCAGCAGTTGTTTCAGCACCACGCCAACCACCACGGTGGCCAGGCCGAGCAGCAAAGAGGGTTTATCCACAGCTCTGAGGTGGTTCAGCAAATCCATCAGACTGGCCAGCGCCGTGGCTTTGGCCGGCAGGTCCAGCCCCAGCAGATTGGGTAACTGGCCGATGGCAATCACGACTGCCGCGCCGAGGGTGAAACCGAGCACCACTGAATGCGAGACAAAATTCACCAAAGCGCCGAAGCGCAGCAACCCCAGCAGCCACTGAAAAATTCCCGCAAGGAAGGTCAGCAACAGGATCAGCGTGATGTAGTCCTGCGACGCGGGCACGGCCAAGGGACTGACGCTGGCATACAGCACAATCGAGATCGCTGCGGTTGGGCCGCAAATCAGATGCCACGACGAACCCCACAGACAGGCGATCAGCACCGGGATGATCGCGGCGTAGAGGCCGTATTCCGGGGGCAGGCCGGCGATCAGCGCGTAGGCGATTGACTGCGGTAGCGCGAGAATGGCACCGCTGAGGCCAACGACCAGATCCCGGCCGACACTGGCGCGGGTTTGCCGCGGCAGCCAGGTCAGGAAGGGGAAGAGTGAGTGGCGACTGGGCAGGGCCATGGGGCCTCGTGGTGTGTGGGTTTCAGGTAAAGCCTAACAGGACAGTACGGTCATTGTGGTGAGGGGATTTATCCCCGATGGGCTGCGAAGCAGTCCTGAATCCACTAGTCGCGGTAGATCTGACATACCGTGAATTCAGATTAAAGGGCCGCTTTGCGGCCCATCGGGGATAAATCCCCTCACTACAAGAAGCGGGTTGGACTGGATCAGAGTTTGGCCTTCACCGCTGGCAAAGCATCCTTGCCATCCACGGTCTTCACCCCCTCCAGCCACTTGTCCAGCACCGCCGGATTGGCCTTGATCCATGCCTTTACCGCTTCGGTATTGCTGACTTTCTTGTTCACCACCTCGGCCATGATGCTGTTCTCCATGTCCTGGGTGAACGACAGGTTGGTCAGCAACTTGCCCACGTTCGGGCAAGCCTCGGCGTAGCTCTTGCGCGTCAGGGTGTAGACGCTGCCGGTGTCGCCGAAATACTTCTCGCCGCCTTTGAGGTAATGCATCTTCAACTGCACGTTCATCGGGTGCGGGGTCCAGCCGAGGAAGGTGACGAATTTCTGCTTTTTCACTGCCCGCGATACTTCAGCGAGCATCGCCTGCTCGCTGGACTCGATCAGCTTCCACTGGCCGAGGTCGAAGTCGTTCTTCTTGATGATTTCCTGCAGCGAAATGTTCGCGGGTGCACCGGAGCCGATGCCGTAGATTTTCTTCTCGAATTTGTCGGCGTGTTTGTTCAGGTCGGCAAAGTTATGCACACCGGCGTCCCACACATAATCCGGGACAGCCAGGGTGAATTCGGTGCCGTCGAGGTTCTTCGCCAGTTGCGTGACGTCGCCGGTGGCGACGAACTTGTCGTAGAAGCCCTGCTGCGCCGGCATCCAGTTGCCGAGAAAGACATCCACCTGGCCGTCCTTCAGACCGCCGAAGGTGATCGGCACTGCGAGGGTGTCGACCTTGGCCTTGTAGCCCATGCCGTCCAGCAGAAACCCGGTGATGGCGTTGGTCGCGGCGATGTCACTCCAACCCGGGTCGGCCATTTTCACCGTTTCGCAGCTTTGCTCGGCAAATGCCGAGGCGCTGCCCAGAGCCAGCAGGCCTATCGTCAGTGCTGTGGATAACTTGCGCATGGACTTCCCCTTACATTATTGGTTTTGGCAGGGTTGTGGATAACGGGCCTTGCGTTCCAGATCGTCGAGGTCGATGTGGTTACGCATGTACTGCTGACTGGCATCCACCAGCGGCTGGTGATCCCAGCTCTTCAGCTTGCCGATGGTCAGGGCATCGGCGACAAAACGACGGCGGCGCTGGCTGGCGAGGACCTCGCGGTGGATGGCCGGCATGTCCCACTTGGCCCGCGCTTCGGCGAGAAAATCGGCGAACAGTTGGCGATGTTGTGGCGACTGGCTGAGTTCTTCGAGTTCACGCGGATCGTTGTGTACATCAAAGAGTAGGCACGGGTCGCTTTCGCTGTAGATAAATTTGTAGGCGCCGCGGCGGATCATCATCAGCGGGCTGACCGTGCCTTCGGCCATGTATTCGCCGAACACTTCGTCATGCCCGCCCTGCCCTTGCAGATGCGGCACCAAGGAGCGGCCGTCCAGCGGCAGATTCGGTTCCAGGCTGCCGCCGGCCAGTTCGACGAAGGTCGGCAACAGGTCGGCGGTGGAGACGGCAGAGCTGACACGGCCCGATTTGAACTGGCCGGGTGCACTTATCAACAGGGGCACGCGAGCGGCCATATCGAACCAGTGCATTTTGTACCAGAGGCCCTTCTCTCCCAGCATGTCGCCATGGTCGCCGGAGAAGACGATGACGGTGTCTTCCATCAGTCCACAATCTTCGAGGGTTTGCAGGAGTTTGCCGACGTTGGCATCGATATAGCTGCAAGCACCGAAGTATGCGTGTCGCGCGTCGCGGATTTTATCCACAGGCAGTGGCTTGTCCCACAGGTCGTAGACCTTGAGCAGGCGTTGCGAGTGTGGATCAAGGGAATGTTGATCAGGCGTCGTTGGAAGCGGGATATCCGCATCGTCGTACATATCCCAGAACGCCTTGGGAATGGTGTACGGGTCGTGTGGGTGCGTCATCGACACGGTCAGGCAGAACGGTTGGTCGCCGTCCTCGCGAATGTGGTCGAACAGGTATTGCTGGGCCTTGAACACCACCTCTTCGTCGAAGTCGAGCTGATTGGTGCGCACGCACGGCCCGGCCTGCAACACCGACGACATGTTGTGATACCAGCTCGGGCGCACGTCCGGTTCGTCCCAGTTCACCGCCCAGCCGTAGTCGGCCGGGTAGATGTCGCTGGTCAGACGCTCTTCGTAGCCGTGCAATTGGTCCGGGCCGCAGAAATGCATCTTGCCTGACAGCGCGGTGCGGTAGCCGAGGCGGCGCAGGTAGTGGGCGTAAGTCGGAATGTCGGCGGGGAAATCGGCGGCGTTATCGTAGGCGCCGATCTTGCTCGGCAGTTGGCCACTGACCAGGGTGAAACGCGACGGCGCGCACAGCGGGCTGTTGCAGTAAGCGGCATCGAACACCACGCCCTGAGTGGCGAGGCGCGAAAGATTCGGCAGTTTGATCGGCGACGGGCCGTAGATCGGCAACATTGGCGCGGCCATTTGATCGGCCATGATGAAAAGAATGTTCTTGCGCTTCATGTGATCGCGGCATTCCATAGTGAATAGTTATGCGACATTGCTGCGATCGAGCATGGAGTCCATGCTCTGTCGGGTAAAGCCCGCCCCGGACAATGACTAGGATAAGCACAGCTTATGTATGAAGCCCTCGGCAATCTGTCTCTCGACCTGTTGCGCGCTTTCGAAGCGGCGGCCCGTCATCGCAGTTTTACTGCGGCGGCGGTTGAGCTGGGCACCACGCAGCCAGCGATCAGCCAGCAGATCAAGCGCCTGGAAGAACAGCTGGGAGCACGACTGTTTGACCGGATCTATCGTGGCATCGAACTGACCGAGGGCGGCGCGATTCTGTTCGAGCAGGTTCAGCTCGGTTTGCAGAATATCGACGCAGGATTGAGTGCGATCAGCACGCAGCAACAACACGAGGTATTGCAAGTCGCCACCGATTTCGCTTTCGCCGCCTACTGGCTGATGCCGCGCCTGCACCGCTTCCACGAAGCCAACCCGAACGTCGATGTCAGCCTGGTCACCAGCGAGCGCAACCACAACATGCTGCGCACCGACATCGACGTGGCGGTGCTGTTTGGTGACGGCCGATTCAAACAGGGCGAAAGCCATTGGCTGTTCAGCGAAGAAGTGTTCCCGGTGTGCAGCCCGCAACTGCTCAAGGAACGCGCCCTGCCCTTGCCTGCCCAGACGTTGCTGGAGTTCCCGCTGCTGCATCTGCGCGGGGAAAACAGCAGCAACTGGTTTGACTGGAGCGGGCTGTTTCGCGAACTCGGCATCAGTACCCCGCCGGCACCGGGGCAATTGCGCTTCGACAACTACACGCTGTTGATTCAAGCGGCGATTGGCGGCCAAGGCGTGGCCATCGGCTGGCGCCACCTTGTGGATAACTTGCTGACCCAGGGCTTGCTGTGTCGGCCGATCGCCGAGACCACGTTGTCGCGCCTGGGTTATTACGTGGTGCTGCCGCAGCGCAAACGCCGGGGCGCGTTGATTCAGCAATTTGTCGACTGGTTGATGGCCGAACAGGCCAGTAGCGCCGAATCCCTTGCCGGGGTGGCATTGCCATCGATTGCGGTTTGAACATCAAAAGCAACTCCCTGTAGGAGCTGCCGCAGGCTGCGATCTTTTACGTACCCGACGTCGCCACAAAATTCACATGCTGCCCCACATGCAGGTTCAGCCGCAGCTCATCGGCAATCCCCACCGCGACCCGGTTCAGCCGTTCCAGCGGCTCCGCCAGCCCCGGCTCGAGATTGCCGCCGACCTGACTGAAATGCTCGATGGTCAGCCCCGCCACGCCGTGAGGCGCGTTCACCAGCGTCCACTGCAACGGACTGCTTTGCAGGGCCTCGCGGATTTCTTCGGCAGCGTGGCGTTGCAGGCCGTCGTCCAGATCCGGTTCGTCGAGCACGGCAAAATTCCCCACCAGAAACAGCCGTGAAACATTGGCTGCTTGCAGGCCGTCGACCAACGCATCGACTGCCAGCACTTGTTCCACCGGTCCAAGCACCACGGACCTTTCCACATGGTCGCTGTTGAACGGCAAGCCCGGTGCATCAAGCAGACAGATCACTGCCGAGCTGCCCGCTACGCTTTGCTTGACCCGCTCGGCATCGAACAAATCGCCGCTTTTGGTGCGCAGCCCGGGACGTGGCGCGAGTACGTTCAAATCGTCGAGAATCGTGATGACTTCGTGCTGGCGTCGCAGCAACTCAGCCATCAACGCACCGCCCAGGCTGGCCATGGCACCATAGAGCACCACTTTCACCGTCGGGGTTTCGGCATTTTTCATGGCTGATCCTTTTTATAATCCCTTGTATGGCGTGTGACATATGGGCACCGCCCAGGGTTCGAACCGATTTCCGAGGGTTTCAGATGCCAGCGATCAAGGGCTACCACGCCCACGTCTATTTCGATGCCGATACCATCGATCAGGCACGCGCGTTGTGTGAGCAAGCCGCGCAGTTGTTTCCATTGAAGATGGGCCGCGTCCATGAACGCCCGGTCGGCCCGCACCCTGACTGGAGCTGCCAGCTGGCCTTCGGTCCGCAGATGATCGGCGAGGTATTGCCGTGGCTGGCGCTCAATCGCAAGGGCCTGGTGGTGTTCCTTCACCCCGACACCGGTGACGATTTGCTCGATCACACCGAGCACGCAATCTGGATGGGCGCGATGCGACCGCTTGACCTGTCTGTTTTCCGGTCAACGAAAGGTAGCTGAAAGGTTGCCCGATTAGGATCGCCGCCACTACCGGCAACAGACCGGTTGGCCGATGCGTGTGATCGCTCGCACGCAAGGCCCAATTAACAACAACAATGGTGATTCTGATGTCCTCTGTAGCCCGCCTTCTCGCTGAAACTCCGCCCGTACGTCCCGTGCTTCCCGTTCTGCGCTGATCCCCTGCGATCCGCTCACTCAATTAGCCGCGCTACGCCTGGAGTAATCCCATGCTGACTTTCCTTGGCTTCGCCATGGTCATCACGTTCATGTTCCTGATCATGACCAAGCGCCTGTCTGCGCTGATCGCCCTGATCATCATTCCGATCCTGTTCGCCCTGTTCGGTGGTTTCGCGCCGAAGATCGGCCCGATGATGCTCGAAGGCATTACCAAGCTTGCGCCGACCGGCGTGATGCTGATGTTCGCCATTCTGTACTTCGCCCTGATGATCGACTCCGGCCTGTTCGACCCGGCCGTGCGCAAGATCCTCAAACTGGTCAAGGGCGACCCGTTGAAAGTTTCGGTCGGTACCGCCGTGCTGGCGCTCGTCGTCTCCCTCGATGGTGACGGCGCGACCACTTACATGATCTGCGTGGCCGCCATGCTGCCGCTGTACAGCCGCATCGGCATGAGCCCGCGGATCATGGCCGGTCTGATCATCCTTGCCGGTGGCGTGATGAACATGACCCCGTGGGGTGGCCCGACCGCTCGCGCCGCCAGTGCGCTGCACGTCGACCCGTCGGACATCTTCGTGCCGATGATCCCGGCGATGGCTGCCGGTGTGGTGGCGATCCTGATCATTGCCTACTTCTACGGCAAACGTGAGCGTGCGCGTCTGGGCGAGCTGCACCTGATCGGCGACGAGATCGATCACAGCGAAATCAGCGTGTCGCAGTTCCCCGATGCCCGTCGTCCGAAGCTGATCTGGTTCAACGGCCTGCTGACCCTGGCGCTGATGTGCACCCTGATCGCCGGCCTGTTGCCGCTGCCGGTGCTGTTCATGGTGGCGTTCAGCATCGCGATGATCGTCAACTACCCGTGCCTGCAAATGCAGAAGGACCGCGTGGCGGCCCACGCCGGCAGCGTGCTGTCGGTGGTCAGTCTGATTTTCGCTGCGGGCATCTTCACCGGTATCCTGTCCGGAACCGGCATGGTCGACGCCATGTCGAAAAGTCTGTTGGCGGTGATCCCGGACTTCCTCGGGCCCTATCTCGCGGTAATCACGGCGCTGGTGAGCATGCCGTTCACCTTCTTCATGTCGAACGACGCGTTCTACTACGGTGTGTTGCCAGTGCTCTCCGAAGCGGCCAGCCATTACGGCATCACCGCGGTGGAAATGGCCCGTGCCTCGATCGTCGGTCAGCCCGTCCACTTGCTCAGCCCGCTGGTGCCGTCGACGTACCTGCTGGTGGCGCTGGCCGGTATCGAGTTCGGTGACCACCAGCGTTTCACTCTGAAGTGGGCAGTGCTGGTCTGCCTGTGCATACTAGTGGCCGCCTTGCTGCTGGGGACTTTCCCGCTGTTCAGCACGTTGTAACGGCATTCACTCACCATGACGCCAGCTGCTTGCTGGCGTCATGGTTTAACACTCGCTCAAAGGAATACACATGGATTGGCTGACCAACCCCGAAATCTGGGTTGCCTTCTTTACCCTGACCGCCCTGGAAATCGTTCTGGGCATCGATAACATCATCATGATTTCGATCCTGGTCAGCCGCATGCCCAAGCACATGCAGCAGCGCACGCGGATCTTCGGCCTGGGTCTGGCGATGATCACGCGGATCCTGTTGCTGCTGTCGATCACCTGGGTCATGCGCCTCACCGCCGACCTGTTCGTGGTGTTCGGCCAGGGCATTTCCGGGCGCGACCTGATCCTGTTCTTCGGTGGCCTGTTCCTGCTGTGGAAGAGCTCGCAGGAGATGTACCACGCGCTCGAAGGCGAAGACGAAAGCGGCGACGAGCCTTCGGGCAAGGGCGGCAATTTCCTCTACACCATCATCCAGATCGCGATCATCGACATCGTGTTCTCGCTGGATTCGGTGATCACCGCCGTCGGCATGGTCTCCCATGTACCGGTGATGGTCGCGGCAATCGTCGTCGCCGTGCTGGTGATGATGGCGGCCTCGGGCAAGATCAGCGAATTTATCGACAAGCACCCGTCGCTGAAGATGCTGGCGCTGTCGTTCCTGCTGGTGGTCGGTACCGTGCTGATCGCCGAGTCGTTCGACGTACACGTGCCGAAAGGCTACGTCTACTTCGCCATGGCGTTCTCGCTGGCGGTGGAAGCGATCAACATCAAGATGCGCACCGCGATCGCCAGGAAGAAAAAACAGCAGGACCCGGTGAAGCTGCGCAAGGATATTCCGGGGCAATAACCCGGTAGTCCTGAATCACGCAACACCCCTGTGGGAGCGAGCCTGCTCGCGAAGACGGAGTGTCAGTCGACAACAATGTTGGCTGATCCACCGCTTTCGCGAGCAGGCTCGCTCCCACAGTTGTTTAGGGGTACTGAAGAATCTGGGGCAGCCGTAATACCAGTAGGACTGCGGTGATTTCAGATGAGGTGGATGAACCTGTTTTCATGACACATTTGTTTCAATCCGCACTTTAGCTGTGCAATGCTGGCGCCCAGTCCGTTAGCCAACTACAGCTTAAGTATCAAAACGTAGAAACCGCGCGGTACCGTCAACTTGCCCCTTTGGGGCGCTGCTACTACAGGGGGTCTGCATGCTCACCCTGCTCAATTTGCTGTCTGCCGTGGCCCTGCTGATCTGGGGTACGCACATCGTCCGAACCGGCATCCTGCGGGTCTACGGTACCAATCTGCGCCATGTGATCGGCCAGAACATGTCCAAACGCTGGCTCGCGTTCGTCGCCGGCATCGTCGTGACCGCGATGGTGCAGAGCAGCAACGCCACGGCCATGCTCGTCACTTCCTTCGTCGGTCAGGGACTGATGGCGCTGACCCCGGCGCTGGCGACCATGCTCGGGGCCGACGTCGGTACCGCGCTGATGGCGCGGGTGCTGACCTTTGACCTGTCGTGGCTGTCGCCGCTGCTGATTTTCCTCGGGGTGATTTTCTTTCTGTCGCGCAAACAGACGCGCCTCGGGCAGATGGGCCGGGTCAGCATCGGTCTGGGGCTGATCATTCTCGCCCTGCAACTGATCGTTGAAGCCGCCGCACCGATTACCCACGCCCAAGGCGTGAAGGTGATTTTTGCTTCGCTGACCGGCGACATTCTGCTCGACGCCCTGGTTGGCGCGTTGTTCGCGATGATTTCCTACTCCAGCCTCGCTGCCGTGCTGCTGACCGCCACACTGGCCGGCGCCAGCGTGATCAGCCTGCCGGTGGCGATCGGCCTGGTGATCGGCGCCAACATCGGCAGCGGCGTGCTGGCGTTCATGAGTACCAGCATGCAGAACGCCGCCGGGCGGCAAGTGGCGCTGGGCAGCCTGTTGTACAAACTGATCGGGCTGTTGCTGATCATTCCGGTGCTTGATCCGCTGGTGCACTGGATGGACGGGCTCGACTTCAGCCCGCAGGAAATGGTCATCGGGTTCCACCTGCTCTATAACACCGCGCGCTGCCTGATCCTGCTGCCCAGCGTCGCCCCGATGGCGCGGCTGTGCGCCTGGTTGCTGCCGGAGCGCCCGGAAGTCAACGGCACCGCCAAGCCGCGTCACCTTGATTTGACGGCACTGTCGACACCGAGCCTGGCGCTGGCCAACGCGGCCCGCGAGACCCTGCGTATGGGCGATCTGATCGACAACATGCTCGACGCGATGCTCGATGTGTTGCGTGGCAAGCAGACCGCCGTAACCCAGGAGATGCGTCGTCTGACCGATGACGTCGAAGCGCTGTACAGCGCGATCAAGCTGTACCTGGCGCAAATGCCCCGCGAAGATCTCGGCGAGCAGGACAGTCGGCGCTGGGCGGAGACCATCGAACTGGCGATCAACCTGAAACTGGCCAGCGACCTGATCGAACGCATGCTGCGCAAAGTGCAGCAGCAGAAGACTTCCCAGCGTCGGTCGTTTTCCGAAGAAGGCCTGGAGGATTTGGCCGGGTTGCATCAGCAATTGATCGCCAACCTGCGCCTGGGCCTGTCGGTGTTCCTCAGCGGCGACAAGGAAAGTGCCCGTCAGCTGTTGCGCGAGAAACGTCGCTTTCGCGCACAGGAACGGCGTCTGGCCCATGCCCATGTCAGCCGTTTGCAACGTAAGATCGTGCAGAGTCTGGAAACCAGTTCGCTGCACCTGGAGCTGATTGCCGATATGAAGCGCTTGAATTCGCTGTTTTGCAGCAGTGCTTACGTGGTGCTGGAAACGGCAGATACCGGAGCGCTGGAAGCGGATGATATTGCCGACATTACGCATTCGCCTTGAACGTCTGGGGCTGGGGTCAGTCAGTAACATTGATTCAGCCTCAAGACCTTCGCGAGCAAGCTCGCTCCCACATTTGAAATGCATTCCCCTGTGGGAGCGAGCTTGCTCGCGAATGCCGGCCTGAATAGCGACACGGATCTCCAAATCAGCCGTACGGAAGCCTGTTATGCGTTGCCTGTTGTTCGCCTGTCTGTTGCTCGGTTCCCTGCCCGCTTTTGCCGTTGATCGCTTTCAGGTCGAAGGCTATGCGCTGCCCAACGGATTGCAGCTGTTGCTCAAACCCGGCACTGAACGCGGGCATGTGGCGATTCGTCTGGTGGTCGGCGTCGGCCTCGACGATTTCGATTGCGATGAAAAAGAGCTGCCGCACCTGCTCGAGCACTTGTTGTTCAGCGGTGTCGATGCCACTGGCGAAGGTGGCCTTGAGGAACGCATGCAGGCGTTGGGCGGCGAGTGGAACGCGTTCACCAGCAACGCCGACACCACGTTCGTCATCGAAGCCCCGGCGAAGAATCAGCGCAAAGTGCTCGACTTGCTGCTCGGTCTGCTGACCCAGACCCGCATTGACGACAATGCGATCAACGCCGCCAAGCGCGTAGTCGAGCGCGAGGACGGCGGCCATTACACGCGTCTGCAACGTTTTCTCGACCGCCAGGACCTGGGCCACACCGCCAGCAATCAGCTGGCGGTGGAGCTGGGCCTGAAATGCCCGCAACGCGCCGAGGTCGGGCACCTGACCCAGCAGCAACTGGAGAAGGTGCGCAAGACCTGGTACGCGCCGAACAATATGACGCTGATCGTCGTCGGTGAACTCGACAAACTGCTGCCGGCCTATCTGGAACGCACTTGGGGCGCGCTCGAAGCGGTGGATCCGGCCGAGCACCGTGAGTTGCCGGACATCCGCACCAGCGCCGCCCATGAACGCACCCTTACCCGCGGCTTCATCGGCGACAGCGCCAAATTGCACTGGCTGGTGCCGGAGCCGATGCTTGACGATCAGTACGACGAGACCTTCGACATCCTCAAGGACTACCTCGACTGGGCACTGTACCGGCAGATTCGCCTGAACCATGGCTTGTCCTACGGGCCGTGGGCCGAGCGTGAAGTGTTCGGCGGGGTCGGTTTCATGAGCCTCAATGCCGATGTTGATCGCGATGATCTTGTCGAGGCCAAACAAGTGCTGGAAGACCTCAAGGCCGACCTGCTGAAAAACGGCCTCGACCCCGACACCTTCGCCCGGATCAAACAGGCCGCCATCGCCCATCAGGCCTGGGCGGTACAGGGCAACAGCGCGATGGCGGACTACTACTGGAGCGCGCTGGGCGACTACGAGGACGGGCACTTTGCCAACCCCGCCCGCGAGCTGCAAGGCGTGACCCTGGAAACGGCGAACAAGGCCATGCGCGAGTTGCTGTTGCAGCCGGGGTATCTGCGGATCGAAAAGCCGTTGCTCAGTGATGATGAAGTTTTGTGGCTGATTGCCGGTGGTCTCGGGGTTCTGCTGTTGATCCTGATCGGCTGGCGCCTGCATCACCGTCGAAAACCCGCCGAACACTGACCCTGTGGGAGCGAGCCTGCTCGCGAAGGCGTCGTGTCAGTTGATGCAATGTTGTATGACCCACCGCATTCGCGAGCAGGCTCGCTCCCACAGGGGGGCTGCGTGATTTTACTGACCGGGAGCCTCGCCACCTCGCCCGGCGGACGGTACTCTGTCGAGGTTTTTCCCTATCCAGTCGTGAACCGCCACCATGCAGAAAATCCCCCTCCTGATCCAGCGCATCCTCGAATTGATGAAGCGCTATCCCGGGGTCATTGCGCTCGGTGGTTTCATCTCCGGGGTCGGCAGTTTCATTCTGGTCGATCGCCAGCAGGGCCTGGCGAGCTGGATCACCATCATCATGCTGCTCAGCTGGATCTGGCTGATGCTGGAAAACACCCTGACCGGGCTGTTCACGCGCATCTTCAAGCGGGAAATCCCCCAGCCGCTGCTGCGCTATGCAACGCAGATGATCCACCAGGAAAGTCTGTTTTTCGTCCTGCCGTTCTTCTTCATCACGACTACGTGGAACAGCGGCCAACTGATCTTCACCGGCCTGCTATGCATCGCCGCGCTGATCTCGATTGTCGATCCGCTCTACTACAAATGGCTGGCGCCACGGCGCTGGGCGTTTCTCGCGTTGCACACCCTGACCCTGTTCGCCGCCCTGCTCACTGCGCTGCCGGTGATCATGCACCTGACCACCGCACAGAGTTTCAAATGGGCATTGGGTACGGCGGTGGTGCTGTCGTTCCCGAGTCTGGCGTCGATCTTCCCGATCCGTACCGTGCGCAATGCGTTGGCCATTCTGTGCATCACCGTCGGCATCGGCGCGGTCGGCTGGACCCTGCGCTCGTGGGTGCCACCGGCGACGCTGTGGATGACCGACGTGGCGATCAGTACGCAGTTGCAGGACCGCACGCCTGGCGCCAGCCTCGACGAGGTCAGCGCCGAGCAGATCCGCAACGGCGGTCTCTACGCCTACACCGCAATCAACGCGCCGCGCGGGCTGGATGAACGCATCTACCATGTGTGGCAGTTCGACGGCAAAGAGGTCGATCGCATCGCCCTCGACATCCACGGCGGGCGCAAGGAAGGCTACCGGGCCTGGACGCACAAGCAGAACTTTCCCGGTAACCCGGCGGGCAAGTGGCAGGTGCGGGTGCTGACTGAAGACGGTCAGGTGATCGGCGTGCTGCGTTTCAAAGTGACAGACAGCACAGCGATCAAAGAAAAGTAATCCGGTTCGTGCTATTACGTTAGTTCGCTTAATAGCCGAACAAGCACGGAGCTTATGATCAGCAGCTCAATGAGCGGTAATGCCCAACTGGACACGTCAATCAGCCCTGCCCGCCTGCGGGTTTCCGGGGACTGGACGCTTGCCCATTACGCCGACCTCAAGCACCTGACCGAACAACTGACCGGCCAGTACGACGCCAACACCGTGGTCGACCTCAACAGCCTCGGTGCCCTCGACACTGCGGGCGCTTCGTTGCTGGTGGAGCTGCTCGGTTCCGAGCGTCTGGGCCGCTCCGCCGAACATCCTGACTGCACGATTTCCCAGGCTGACCGCGCGCTGCTGCAAACGGTGTATCGCTCGCTGACCGACTTCTGTGTGCCGATCAAGGAGCCGGAAGTCAGCGTCAGCGTGCAATTGCTGACCCGCATCGGGCGCGCGGTGGAAACGGTCTGGCAGGACACCTTGCAAGTACTGGGTTTCATTGGCCTGATCCTCGAAACCATCGCCCGCAGCCTGTTTCGTCCCAAGCGCTGGCGCATCACCCCCGTCGTCGCCCACATCGAACAGACCGGCCTCGACGCCGCGCCGATTGTGGCGCTGCTGACCTTTCTGGTGGGCGCGGTGGTGGCGTTTCTCGGTGCCACGGTGCTGGCCAGTTTCGGTGCGACGATCTTTACCGTGGACTTGGTGGGCTTCTCCTTCCTGCGTGAGTTCGGTGTGCTGCTCACGGCAATCCTGATGGCCGGACGCACCGCCAGCGCGTTTACCGCGCAGATCGGTTCGATGAAGGCTAACGAAGAGATCGACGCAATCCGCACCCTCGGCCTCGATCCGATGGAGCTGCTGGTAGTGCCGCGGGTATTGGCGATGCTGGTGGCGCTGCCGATGCTGACGTTTCTGGCGATGCTCTGCGGGATCATTGGTGGTGGCGTGGTGTGCGCGGTGTCGCTGGGGATTTCGCCGGCGATGTTCCTCTCGCTGTTGCAAAGCGACATCGGCATTCAGCACTTTCTGGTTGGCCTGGTGAAAGCTCCGGTGTTTGCCTTCCTGATTGCGACCATTGGTTGCCTGGAAGGCTTCAAGGTCAGTGGCAGCGCCGAATCGGTCGGCGCGCACACCACATCCGCCGTGGTGCAGTCGATTTTCGTGGTGATCGTGCTCGACGCGGTGGCTGCGCTGTTCTTCATGGAGATGGGCTGGTGAGTCGTCTACCCCTTGCGCCCTCGGAGGCGGTGATCGAAGTCCGTGGCCTGTGCAATCGCTTTGGCAGCCAGAGCGTGCACGAGAATCTCGATCTGGATTTGTACAAAGGTGAAATCCTCGCCGTGGTCGGCGGCTCCGGCAGCGGTAAATCGGTGCTGTTGCGCAGCATTGTCGGCCTGCGCCGGCCCAGCGAAGGCAACGTAAAGGTGTTCGGGCAGAACCTGCCGAGCCTGTCCGAGCATGAGCGCTCACTGGTCGAGCGGCGTTTCGGCGTGCTGTTCCAGAAAGGCGCGTTGTTTTCCTCGCTGACGGTGACCGAGAACGTCGCCCTGCCGCTGATCGAACACGCCGGTCTGAGCCGCAACGACGCCGAGCATCTGGCGGCGGTGAAGCTGGCGCTGGCCGGGCTGCCGCTGTCGGCGGCGGACAAATACCCGGCGTCGCTGTCCGGCGGGATGATCAAGCGCGCCGCGCTGGCCCGGGCGCTGGCGCTGGACCCGGACATCCTGTTTCTCGACGAACCCACCGCCGGCCTCGATCCGATTGGCGCGGCGCAGTTCGATCAACTGATCCTGACCCTGCGCGATGCGCTGGGCCTGAGCGTGTTTCTGGTGACCCACGACCTCGACACGCTCTACACCATCACCGACCGTGTGGCGGTGCTGGCGCAGAAGAAGGTACTGGTCGCCGGCCCGATCGACGTGGTCTCGGAAACCGATGACGCGTGGATTCACGAATACTTCCACGGCCCGCGTGGCCGCTCGGCGCTGGACGCCGCCAAATTGCTCAACGAGGTCTGACATGGAAACCCGAGCCCATCATGTGTTGATCGGCCTGTTCGCCGTAATTGTCGTTGCGGGCGCCCTGCTCTTCGGTCTGTGGCTGGCCAAGTCCAGCGTCGACAGCGAGTTCAAGGATTATGAAATCGTCTTCAATGAGGCGGTCAGCGGTCTGTCCAAGGGCAGCCCTGTGCAGTACAGCGGGATCAAGGTCGGTGACGTGGTCAGCCTGCGCCTCGACCCGAAAGACCCGCGCCGGGTGCTGGCGCGGATTCGTCTGGGCGGTGACACCCCGGTCAAGGAAGACACCCAGGCCAAACTGGCGCTGGCCGGGATCACCGGCACTTCGATCATCCAGCTCAGCGGCGGCACCCCGGAGAGTCCGAAACTGCGCGGACACGACGGCGAATTGCCGACCATCGTCGCGTCGCCTTCGCCCATTTCCCGGCTGCTTAACGACAGCAACGACCTGATGACCGGCGTCACCGCCCTGTTGAACAATGCCAACCAGATGTTTTCCCCGGAGAACGTCGAGCGCGTCAGCAACACCCTGGCGCATCTGGAACAGACCACCGGTTCGATCAACGATCAGCGCGGCGACTTGCGTCAGGCCATGCAGCAACTGGCGAGCGTCGGCAAACAAGCCGGCAGCATGCTCGAGCAAACCTCGGCGCTGATGCGCAACGCCAACGGCCTGCTCAACGATCAGGGCAAGCAGGCGCTGGGCAGTGCCGAGCAGGCGATGAAGTCGCTGGAGCAAAGCAGCGCCACCATCAATGGCCTGCTGAGCAAGAACCAGAACTCGCTCGACAACGGTATGCAGGGCCTCAATGGCCTGGCGCCGGCGATCCGCGAACTGCGCGAAACCCTGACCTCGCTGCGCGGCATTTCCCAACGCCTTGAGGCCAACCCCAGCGGCTACCTGCTGGGCAGTGACAAGAACAAGGAATTCACCCCATGAAGCTGACTCACTTCGCCTTCCTCGCCAGTTTCACCCTGCTCTCGGCGTGCTCGATCCTGCCCAAGGCCGAACCTTCGGATGTCTATCGCCTGCCCGCCGCGCAAGCGCCCGCCTCGGCCAGTTCGGCGGCGACCCAACACTGGTCGCTGCGCCTGAACAAATTGCAGGCCAGCGAAGCGCTGAACCGGCCGAACATCGCGGTGATTCCACAGGGTGACGTGATCAGCAGCTACAAGGCCTCGCGCTGGAGCGATCCGGCGCCGGTGCTGGTGCGAAATCGGCTGCTCGATGGCTTTGCCCGCGATGGTCGGGTGACGCTACTCAGTACCGATGACAGCAACTTTGCCGCGGATCTGGAACTGGGCGGCAGTTTGCAGGCGTTTCAGACCGAGTATCAGGGCAATCAGGCCAGCGTCGTGGTGCGCGTCGATGCGTTGCTGGTGCGCGGCTATGACCAGAAGATTCTCGCCAGTCGGCGCTTTGAAGAGCGCCAACCGCTGAGCGATGTGCAGGTGCCGGCGGTCGTTGCCGGGTTTGGACAGGCCAGTGATCGGCTGACGGCCAAGGTGGTTGCGTGGGCTGTTCAGCAAGGCCAGCAATTGGCTCCAGTTAAACCCTGAAGTCGCCAGGATCGCAGCCTTCGGCAGCTCCTACAGGGTTATGCGTGCCTTTGTAGGAGCTGCCGAAGGCTGCGATCTTTTGCTTCAACCAAAGAACCAGTAGCACACGCCGATGGCGCCGAGTACGCCGGCCAATTCAGCCAGCAGCGCGCATCCAACGGCGTGCCTTGCGCGCTGAATCCCCACCGCACCGAAATACACTGCCAGCACATAGAACGTGGTCTCGGTACTGCCCTGAATCGTCGCCGCCACCAGTGACGGGAAGCTGTCGACGCCGGAGGTCTTCATGGTCTCGATCAGCATCGCCCGGGCGGCGCTGCCGGAGAACGGTTTGACCATCGCCGTCGGCAGCGCGTCGACAAAGCGCGTGTCCCAACCGGCCCACTGCACCAGATGGCGGATGCCGTCCAGGCCAAAGTCCAACGCTCCGGATGCGCGCAGTACGCCAATCGCACAGAGCATCGCCACCAGATACGGCAGCAGGTTCCTGGCGACGTCGAAGCCCTCCTTCGCGCCCTCGACAAATGCCTCGTAGACCTTGACCTTGCGTAATGCGCCGATCACCAGAAACAGCATGATCAGGCCGAACAGCGTCAGGTTGCCAAGGATCGACGACAGCCCGGCCAGCGCCGTGGCCGACATCGTCGCCAGCAGCGCCATGAAGCCGCCGAGGATCAGTGCGCCGGGAATCAGATAGGCCAGCACCACCGGGTCCCAGATGCGCAGGCGTTGCATGAACGCCACCGAAAGGAAGCCGACAATAGTCGAGCAACTGGTCGCCAGCAGAATCGGCAGGAATACCAGGGTCGGATCCGGTGCGCCTTGCTGGGCGCGGTACATGAAGATGGTCACCGGCAACAGGGTCAGGGACGAGGCGTTGAGTACCAGGAACAGGATCTGCGCGTTGCTGGCGATGGTCGCGCTGGGGTTGAGCTCCTGCAGCGCCTTCATGGCCTTGAGGCCGATTGGGGTGGCGGCGTTGTCCAGGCCCAGGCCATTGGCGGCGAAGTTCAGGGTAATCAGACCGAGCGCCGGGTGTCCGGCCGGGACTTCCGGCATCAGCCGCAGGAACAGCGGGCCCAGCACTTTCGCCAGCCACTCGACGATCCCGGCTTTTTCGGCGATGCGCAGAAAGCCCAGCCACAGGGTCAGCGTGCCGAACAGCAGGACCATGACCTCGACCGAGAGTTTGGCCATGGCGAAAATGCTTTCCACCATCGCCGCGAATATCCCGGCGTTGCCGCCGACCAGCCACTGCACCAGCGCAGATATTGCTGCCACGACGAAGAAGCCAAGCCACAGGCCATTAAGCATCAGTCAAATCCCCCGGAAGATGCGGCGAATGATAGCGGGGTCGCCAGAAACGACAAACCCCGGATTGCGCCGGGGTTTGTGTGTGCCTCATTTGTGGCTTGGCTCACATCCCCTGTGGGAGCGAGCCTGCTCGCGAAAGCGTCTTGCCAGTCACCTCATTGCTTAATGACACTCCACCTTCGCGAGCAGGCTCGCTCCCACAGAAAAGCCAATCTCCACAGGTTTCAGAAATCAGTTCTTGGAGATTTCACCAGCCGGCAGTTTTTCCTTGCTGCGCCAGTGCGGCAGGGAGTTCCAGTAGCGCTGGCCCTTGGCGTCGTCGTACATGCCTTCCCAGCGTGCGATAACCAGTACCGCCAGGGCGTTGCCGATCACGTTCAGTGCGGTACGGGCCATGTCCATGATGCGGTCGACACCGGCGATGAACGCCAGGCCTTCCAGCGGGATACCGACACTGCCCAGCGTCGCCAGCAGCACCACAAAGGACACCCCCGGTACGCCGGCGATGCCTTTGGAGGTGACCATCAACGTCAGGACCAGCAGCAGTTGCTGGCTGATCGACAGGTCGATGCCGTACAGCTGGGCAATGAAGATCGCTGCGATCGACTGGTACAGGGTCGAACCGTCGAGGTTGAACGAGTAACCGGTCGGCACCACGAAGGAGCAGATGGCTTTCGGTGCGCCATAGGCTTCCATCTTCTCGATGACGCGTGGCAGCACGGTTTCCGAGGAGGCGGTGGAGTAAGCCAGGACCAGCTCATCCTTGAAGATGCGCATCAGCTTGATCACCGAGAAGCCGAACAGCTTGGCGATCAGGCCCAGCACCACGAAAGCGAAGAAAGCGATGGCGACGTAAACCAGGATCACCAGCTTGGCCAGCGGCAGCAGCGAGGCGAAACCGAAGTTGGCCACAGTCACCGCGATCAGGGCGAACACGCCGATCGGGGCGTAGTTCATGATCATGTGGGTGACTTTGAACATGCTTTCCGAGACGCCCTGGAACATCTTCACCAGCGGCTCGCGCAGGTCCGACTGCAGGCTCGACAGACCGAGACCGAACAGTACGGAGAAGAAAATGATCGGCAGCATTTCGCCGCGGGCCATGGCCGCGAAGATGTTCGACGGGATCAGGTTGAGGATGGTCTCGATGAACGCGTGTTCATGTTGTACTTCGGCGGCGGTCGCCTGGTACTTGGAGATATCCACGGTGCCCAGGGTGCTCATGTCGATGCCGGCACCCGGGTGGAACAGGTTGGCCAGCAGCAGGCCGACGATGATCGCGATGGTGGTGACGACTTCGAAGTAGATGATGGTCTTCAGGCCGATACGCCCGAGTTTCTTGGCGTCGCCCACGCCGGCGATGCCGACGATCAGGGAGGAGATGACGATCGGAATCACGATCATCTTGATCAGACGGATAAAGATATCGCCTGCCGGTTGCAGGACGTTGCTGATCCACCAGGCTTTTTCGGCACTGAAGTGGTTGAGCAACGCACCAATTGCAATCCCTAAAACCAGACCGATGAGGATCTGCCAGGCGAGGCTGAGTTTTGCCTTCTTCATTATCTTTACCCTTACTTGCGTTTGACTCAGGCACATGCAGCAACTGGAACGCTCTTTAGCGGAAAAGTCTGTGCATCTGCCTCCGTATAAGGTGCCCCGAAGCGCGTATTTACGGCTCTTCGGCAGGCGAAAAAAGGCGCAACTATTCCGATGCAAGGTTGCGCCGTCTAATGCCGTAAACGCCTACCCTATGCCGAATCGGCATGAGATTTTTTAAATGAAACTGGCGTCCCAAGCGGTTCGATTACGACATTTCAGCCGGCATAAGTGCCGTGAACCGGCCATTTCAGCTTAGGTTGGTTGTTTTTTGAACGAGTGAATTCATCGAAAAATTCAGGAAAAAGCCTACATTTGCAGACTAGAAGTCCCACAGTTTAAAGGGGCTCTTTCTCGATATACGGTCGCCAGGAAACACGGCGAAATGTTTTCGCGCGCAGTCTGAACCATAAAAAGGCGAGCAGAACGCTCTGGATCAATGTTTTGTATCGCGCAAAGCTCAGCGCAAGTCCGTCGAGCCGCTGAGGGTCGGCGAACCTGCGTCGCAGCTTTTACCCTGACCCGGCCCTCGCGCAGGCACTCCCTGTACCCGTAGGTCACTCCGACCCTGTAACAGTCAGAACGTCCCGGCCCCCTGGTCATGCGCCGGCCTTCCTCGGGCAGGCGCAATAAAGGGCAGCGGGGCGCTGCCCTCATGTTCGAATCAGTACCAGTTCGGATCGTTCTTCAGCGTTTCCATCAGCAGGTTCTGCATGCCCTGATCCGGTTTGCCGAGGAAGCGGTAAGTGGCATGTCGCGTTGGCGACTTGTCGGCCGGCAGTCCTTCGGGCACATCGACGAGCATGGCGTAGGCATCTTTCTTGTCGAAGCTGAACGCTACGATCAAGCGGTGGTTGAGGCACTTGTCTGCGGATTCGCAGAGCGGGCCGACCAGATACTTGTCGCCATCTTCGGTCACGGCATTCATCTGCTGCTCTGGCGTACCGGACAGGTTCATCACCCACTCCGGGAGGCGCTCTTCATGCTTCACGACGCCTTGCCAGGTTTCCCGGTATTGCGGGTCGGAGCTGAGCAGCTCGTTGACCCGCGCCTGGCCATCATTGGCCGCGATCGCCATGGCACTACCGCCCAGAAGCAGGGCGGCTGCCAGTGTCTTTAACGCAATCATCGTTAACCTCGGCCGCGACGGCCAAAGAAGAAGGAAGCGATGAACATCACCAGGAACACGACAAAGAGAATCTTGGCGATACCCGTGGCGGTGCCCGCGATACCACCGAAGCCCAAGACGGCGGCGATGATGGCAATGATCAAGAATGTAATTGCCCAACTCAACATGGTGATTCTCCTTACTTCTCTATTTAGGGATATTGCGTGTCCTGGCGCCAGGCGCCCGAATTCGTTGGTTCGTCAGAAAACCCAGCGCTCTTCACGTGGAAGTTGATCCAGCGGCTGCGGCTGATCGACATCCATCATGCGCATCGAAGCACTTTCGGCCTGACTGCTGCTGACGGCGCTGAAGTGCGTCTGCGTGCTGTGTTGAATCGAGATCAGTGGCTCAGGCTTCTGGCTGTTTTCCCAGCTCAGGTATTGCTGGCAGGCGATCAGGGTGATCAACAGTGCAAGTACGCCAAACAGGCCTTGCTGGATATGCAGTGGCGAGATACGCACTTGGGCGGCACGTTGGCGAGTCATCCTGGGTTCCTCACTCTTGTTCGGTTGGGGCAGTGGAATCTGCCCGGGCTGAATGAGTTATTGCAGGCTGCATGCCAGTTTTTTCATTGAAAAATATTCAATAAAATCAATAGTTTACAATTGGTTAAAATTCAGCGATGGACGCATCCTGCACGATGAGTCGTCTGCGGTCGTGCGGAATGCACGATTATTTCGTAGGAGATTTCATTCTTATGGAATTGAGAGCACGTCCTGGATGTCAGAAATGGACGCAGGGTTGCCGCTGCGAATCGGTGATTGTTTAAAAACTCAACAAAATCAATGGATTGGCCGTTAAGGCAGGAGAGAGCTACCCTCCTATGGCTCGCATCGTTCAGAATCAACCATGCAACTTGCCCGATTTTTCCGGGACTAACCCAAGATCAATCACTATGGAGCGTAGGAAAAATGGAATCCGCCACTGAGCATCAAGGCCGCATTCTGCTGGTGGACGATGAGTCCGCCATCCTGCGAACCTTTCGTTACTGCCTTGAAGACGAAGGTTACACAGTGGCCACCGCCAACAGCGCGGCTCAGGCCGAGGCATTGTTGCAACGTCAGGTGTTTGACCTGTGCTTCCTTGATTTGCGTCTGGGTGAGGACAACGGTCTCGACGTACTGGCGCAGATGCGCATTCAGGCGCCATGGATGCGCGTGGTCATTGTCACCGCCCACTCGGCGGTTGATACCGCGGTGGACGCGATCCAGGCGGGCGCCGCCGATTATCTGGTCAAACCGTGCAGCCCCGACCAGTTGCGCCTCGCCACCGCCAAGCAACTGGAAGTACGCCAGCTCTCGGCGCGTCTGGAAGCCCTCGAAGGCGAGATCCGCAAACCCAAGGACGGCCTCGACTCCCACAGCCCGGCGATGAAAGTCGTGCTGGAAACTGCGCGGCAGGTCGCCGGTACCGACGCCAACATCCTTATTCTCGGCGAATCCGGCACAGGTAAAGGCGAGCTGGCCCGGGCCATTCACGGCTGGAGCAAGCGCGAGAAGAAATCCTGCGTGACCATCAACTGCCCGTCGTTGACTGCGGAACTGATGGAGAGCGAGCTGTTCGGCCACAGTCGCGGTGCGTTCACCGGGGCCAGCGAAAGCACCTTGGGTCGGGTCAATCAAGCAGACGGCGGCACACTGTTTCTCGACGAGATCGGCGACTTTCCTTTGACGTTGCAACCAAAATTGCTGCGTTTCATTCAAGACAAGGAATATGAGCGGGTAGGGGATCCGGTGACCCGCCGCGCCGATGTGCGGATTCTTGCCGCGACCAACCTCAATCTTGAGGACATGGTGCGCGACGGGCGCTTCCGTGAAGACCTGTTGTATCGCCTCAATGTGATCACCCTGCATCTGCCGCCATTGCGCGAACGTGCCGAGGACATCCTGACCCTGGCCGACCGCTTTCTCGCGCGTTTCGTCAAAGAGTACGCGCGCCCGGCACGGGGCTTTAGTGACGAGGCGCGCGAGGCGCTGCTGGGTTATCGCTGGCCGGGCAACATCCGGGAGCTGCGTAACGTGGTGGAGCGGGCGAGCATCATCTGCCCGCAGGAGCGCGTGGAAATCAGCCACCTCGGCATGGCCGAGCAACCGGCGAACAACGCACCGCGAGTCGGTGCCGCGCTGAGCCTCGATGAACTGGAAAAAGCCCACATTGGCGCGGTGCTGGCAACGGCAGGCACCCTTGATCAGGCGGCGAAAACCTTGGGCATCGACGCGTCGACCCTGTATCGCAAGCGCAAGCAGTACAACCTGTGAGCGCCCGACGATGAAACTGGCGATGAAGTTGCGCACTCGCTTGTTTCTGAGCATCTCTGCGCTGATCACGGTCGCCTTGCTCGGGCTGTTGCTCGGGCTGGTCAGCGTGATGCAGATGGCCGGTAGTCAGGAAGCAACGATCCGCAGCAACTTCGTGACCCTCGACCTGGGGCTCAAATTGCGCCAGACCCTCGGCGACCAGTTGGTGCTGATGCTGGCCGAAAAGCCCGACCCAGTCGCGTTCGAAGCGTCAAAGCAGCATTACCTGCAATTGCTGGATGAAGGCATTTCCCAAGAGGCAGAGGGCGATGGCCGACAGTACGGGTTTACCCAGGCCAAGGCTGACTACCTGAGTTTTCTCCAGGCGTTCGAGATGTCGCGTGATCCGGGCAATGTGCTCAGTGGCAACAGCGACCTCAGGGAACGCTTCAACACCTTGCGCAACGGTTTGATTACCGAGCACAAGCACGCACTGGACAACATCAACGCCGTGCAGCATGACGCCCGGGAAAGGGCACTGCTGGTCTCCGGTCTGCTCGGGCTGGTGGGATTGGCGGTGCTGATTATCGGCTTCGTCACCGCGCACGCCATTGCCCGGCGTTTTGGCGCGCCCATCGAGGCGCTGGCCAAAGCGGCGGACAACATCGGCCAAGGCAATTTCGAAGTGACGCTGCCGATTTCCTCGGCGATGGAAATGAACCAGCTGACCAAGCGCTTCGGGCTGATGGCCGAGGCGCTGCGCGAGCATCAGGCGACCAACGTCGACGAATTGCTGGCCGGTCAGCAACGCCTGCAGGCGGTGCTCGACAGCATCGACGACGGCTTGTTGATGATCGACCGTGAAGGGCATCTGGAACACCTCAATCCAGTGGCTCAGCGTCAGTTGGGTTGGGACAGTGACCGTCTCGGCCAAGGCCTGGGCACCGCGCTCGAGCGCCCGGAGCTCGACGCGCAACTGCAACTGGTGCTGCGCGGCGGCACCCTTGAGCGCGCCCCGGAAGATTTGAGCATCGAGGTTGATGGCGAATCGCGCTTGCTGACCTACAGTTTGACCCCGGTCAGTCACATCCAGGGGCATATTCTGGGGGCGGTGATGGTGCTGCACGACGTCACCGAGCAACGCGCCTTCGAGCGCGTGCGCAGCGAGTTCGTGCTGCGCGCCTCCCACGAGCTGCGTACGCCGGTCACCGGCATGCACATGGCGTTCGGCCTGTTTCGCGAACGTGCGAAGTTCCCCCCGGAGTCACGCGAGGCGGACCTGCTCGACACGGTCAACGAAGAGATGCAGCGCTTGATGCAGTTGATCAACGATTTGCTCAACTTCTCGCGCTATCAGAACGGGTTGCAGAAACTCACTCTGGCGCCGTGCTCCATCGAAGATTTGCTGGAGCAGGCGCAGTCGCGCTTCGCCGATTGCGCTGCGGGCAAAGGCATTGCCCTGAGCGTCGAAGTGCAAGGGCCGTTGCCGCGTCTGCAGGCCGATCAGGCACAGCTTGAGCGGGTACTCGACAACCTGATCGACAACGCTCTGCGCCATACCGCCCGCGACGGCCAGATTCGCCTGCAGGCGCGGCGGCATGGCGAACGGGTGATCATCAGCGTCGAAGACAACGGCGAAGGCATTGCCTACGGTCAGCAGGGGCGGATTTTCGAGCCGTTTGTGCAGGTCGGGCGCAAGAAGGGTGGCGCCGGGCTGGGTCTGGCGCTGTGCAAGGAAATCGTCCAGTTGCATGGCGGGCGGATGGGCGTCTATTCGCGGCCGGGGCAGGGCACGCAGTTCTACATGGCGCTGGCGGTCTAGGCTTCGTCGTCCAGCCGGCGCCCGGTGAGGCGCCGTCCACGGGTGATCAGTTCGATGAACTGCACCGCACTCAGGGCCTGGGCGAACAGCCAGCCCTGACCGAACTTGACCCCCTCACTGCTGAGAAACACGGCTTGCGCTTCGTGCTCGATGCCTTCGGCAATCACCTTCAACTCCAGAGCCTGCGCCATGTGAATGATGTGCGGCGCAACGCCGCTGCTGGCCGCATCATGGCCGAGCGCGTCGATGAAGGCCTTGTCGATCTTCAGGCAATCCACTGGCAGCGTCTGCAGGTAGGCGAGGCTGCAATAACCGGTACCGAAGTCATCGATCAGCACTTGATGGCCGACATCGCGCAAGGCTTGCAGGTTCTCCCGCGCCACCACCACGTCGATCAGTCCGCGCTCGGTGACTTCAAAGGCTATCTGTCGCGCGGCGACCCGGTGCAGCGTCAGCAGCCTGGCCATGACCTGGCCGATGCGCGGCACCATCACGTCGCAGGCGGCGAGGTTGACCGAAATGTACAGCTGCGGATTGGCGCGCAGCACCGGTCCCAGTTGTTCCAGCAGCCGTTGCAGGACAAAGTCCGTCATCTGCCGGATCTGCCCGGTGTTTTCCGCCAATGGAATGAACAGATCGGGACTGGTCAGCGTGCCGTCCGGGCGACGCCAGCGCAGCAGGGCTTCGGCGCCTACGCAATTGCGGCTATCAAGATCGAAGATCGGCTGATACAACACTTGCAGCTCGCCACGTCGAATGGCGCCCTGGAGTTCGGCGTCCAGTGACTGGCGCTGGCGCACCAGCAAAAACACAAAGAATCCGACAAATGCCCCCAGCAGCAGGCAGATCGGCACCATCCACCACCAGACGCTGGGAATATGCATGCCGCTGCGCGGGGTGATCAGCACCAACTGGTATTCCGGATTGTTGGTTGGCATGCGGTAGATCAGCCGTGACTGGGTGACTTGCAGGGGCGCGCGGCTTTTGGGTGGCCACGCTTCGGTTGGTGGCCACGTCTGCGCGGTGCCCAGCACCGGAATCGCCCGTTTGCCGTGGTCCAGCACCACCAGCAGGCTGCTGTCCGGCGGCAGGTCGACCATGTCGGTCAAATGCCCGCGAGATGTCGCCACGCGAAAATTGCCGCGCCCGAGCATCAGCGCAGCACGGTTTTCATCCGGTTCGGTGGTGGTGTTGAGCCAGTAGCTGTAGGTCGGTCCTTTGATATCCGGTGCGCGAACCACCGACAGTCCTTCCTGACGGGGCCGATTGGAGCATATCCGCGCACCATCCATGTAGGCCGCTTCATAGACGAAGCGATAGTTGAAGGTGACTTGTTGCAGGGTTGCGATCATTTCCTCGTCGCAACTGCGCAGCGGCTGCGCTTCGAGGTCATCGAGACTTTCGCGCAGTTGTCCGAACAACTGTTCGAGCCGGGCCAGAAAGCGCTCGCCCTGGGTGTTCATTTCCTGGCTTTCGTTCTGTTCGATCTGGCGCATGGCGACGAACATTCCGCCGGCTATCAGCAATGCAGCACTGAAGACAGCCGCGATCATCGCCAAAAACCACGGGCGATAAAACCAGCTACGCAGCGTCGCTCGGGTAGCAACCATCATGGAATATCCGAAGAATTACCAATGAGTTATAGCTGCTGATTACGCTTTCGCCCTGACCGTCGGGCGGGCGTCATTATTTTGTCTGATTGAGGACCTGCAACAACGCTGCCGTTTGTGCGTCCGGTGTACCGTCGAAGCGTGAAGGGCGAAAGTGCATCTGGAACGCTGCCAGGACATGGCGAGTCGCGACGTCCAGCTCGCCGGTCTGCGGGGTGTCGTAACCGACGCGCGCCAGTTGTTCCTGGAACCAGCTGATGCTTGGCAGTTCGGCGTTGAACTGCACTTGCTGCCGGGCCACCGCTTGTTCATTGGGCCATACGCCCAGGCCTTCGGCGGCCAGGCGTTTCCATGGGAACAAGGGACCCGGGTCGAGTTTGCGCAGGGGCGCGATGTCGCTGTGGCCAATGATATGGCGCGGGCTGATGCCCTGGCGCTTGCTGATGTCCTTGAGCAGAACGATCAGCGATTGAATCTGCGCTTCACTGTAAGGGAACCACAGGCGCCCTGTCGGCGTGTCCTTGAAGCCCGGATTGACGATTTCGATGCCGATCGAGCTGGAGTTTAGCCAGGTACGGCCCTGCCACTGGCTCTCGCCGGCGTGCCAGGCGCGCTGGTTTTCATCCATCAGTTTGTAGATAGTGCCGCCCTTGTCGTCGCCGATCAGATAGTGGCTGCTGACTTCGCCGTGGGTCAGCAGTTGCAGCGAACGGGCGAGGGAAGCGGAGGTGTAGTGCACGATCACGAACTGAACGCGGCTGTCGTGATTGGCCGAAGGATGGCTGGTGTCATAACGCGGGCCGCTGGCACAACCGGCCAGAACGAGCAGCGACGCGAGGAGGGCGAAAAATTTCATGGCAGAAGGCAGTACACGCAAGACAATAATGCAACAGTGTAACGTACTGCCTTGCGTATCGACGCCTGACGGGCCGATTTAAACAAAATGGAACAACTTGCTCAGCCCAGTTCGACTCGGTTCCGTCCGCCGTTTTTAGCACGGTACAGCGCCTGATCGGCTCTTTTAAGCACCAGATCGCTGTGTTCTCCCGGCTTGAACGACGCCAGTCCCATGGAAATCGTGATCGTCACTCGCTCACCTTTGAAGTGAAACGGGCACGCTTCGATGGCCGCTCGCAGGGTTTCCAGCAATTTGGCGCCGACGGCCGGCGTGGTGGCTGGCAGCAGCAGAACGAATTCCTCTCCACCGAAACGAGCAATGAAATCCGCCCCACGCAGACGTTTGCGCAGTACCGTGGCGATGATTTTCAATACCTTGTCGCCCGCCAGATGGCCGTAGTTGTCGTTGATGCGCTTGAAATGATCGAGGTCGAGCATCGCCAGGCTCAAGGTGTTGCCGTGTTGTTGCCATTGCCTGATCTCGTGTTCCAGCCGTTCGCTCCAGGCAGCGCGGTTGGGCAGGCCGGTCAACGGGTCGATCAGGGCTTTCTGTCGCTGTTCTTCCAGATGTTCGCGAAAGCCCAGGGCTTCCTGCTCCATGTGCGCCACACGTTCGGCCAGGCCTTTGAGACGTGCCGCCACTTCCTGCTCGCGGGCATCGCGTTGTTGCTGATGCTGATCCATGGTACCGAGCAGTCCTTCGAGATGGTTCTCCAGCACTCGCTTGAGATCATCCAGATCGGCCGCTTCCTGCACGCTGGTCTGCAAGCCGTCGACTTGCTCGCGAATCTGCGTGTCCATCGCCCGGGCTGCCGAGCTGTTGTCGGCATGGCCCTCGCTCGCGGCCTGCAAATTGCTCTGGAATGCTTCGAGGCGTTCGTTGAGCCGCTGCAGATAGGCTTCGAATTCGTGTTGGCCGCTGTCGGTGATTGCCAGCATCAAGGTGGCAAGGTCGTCCAGAATTGGCAGGAGTTCGTACCAATTCAGGCCATTTTTCAAGCGATCACGCATGGCCTCGGCTTGCGGGCGATGGCGCTCTGGCAAGGTTAGATCGTCGAGCAGCCCGATCAGCGTGTCTTCGATGTGTTTGGCCACCGAGCTGTAGGACGGCTCCGGCGAATCGGGCAGGGCGTAAAGAATGTCTTGCTCGGGCTGCTCCGGATCGATGGCAGCCAAGGCTTGGGCAATCGGGGCGGGCAGGGGCAGGCTGTCGAGGAGCAAGGGGGCCGGGGCGTCCCCCGGGTGGATCAACTCGTCAGGGTTGATCGCCGCAGTGAGTGATGGTGGCGCAAGCGGCAGGGCCAGAGGTTCGAGGGGCGGTTTGAGTTCAGGCAGTGGTTCGGGCGCCGTCTCGATGGCAATGACCGGCGGCACAAACGAAACCACAGGCGATTCGGCCTGCGGTTGCGCTGCAGGTGCCTGTTGAGGGCTTCCCTCTGCCGGTTGCAACAGAGGCGCGGCGCTGACCGGTGCCGGAGTCGGTTCGCCTGTTGGCGTCTGTGCGGGCTCGACTTCAGGTTCAGTGTTGGCTGATGGCGGCGCTGGTATTGGCGCAGGCGCTTGAGCTTGCTCCGGGCCCTGCGTCCCTGGCGTTTCTTCGGTTTCGCGATTGCCAAACAGGCGTTGCAGAAGGCCCGGGCGTTCTGGCGCGGGTGGGGTTTCCAGCTGGCTCAACGCTTTGCCCTGCAAACCGCTGAGTTCACTCAGCAGCAGCGGCATTTCCCGCGCCTGGCCGACCCGACTGTCCAGTTGCTTGGCGAATTTCTTCAGCGGCTGGGCGACTTCCCGCGGCAGCGGCAACGCTTGCAGTTGGGTAACCAGCGCGGTCAACGCGGTGCTGACCTGATCAATGCGGGTCTCGCGGCGCTGCTCGGAGTCGAGTACGGCTTTCTCCAGGCGCGGCAGCAGGGCGGCGAGACCGGCATCCATGTCGTCGGTGCGCACCACGTCGCGCATCTCTTTCATGCACTGATCAACGACCTTGTCGGTGCCTTCAGCAGCCAGCGTGCTGCGTACCAGACCGCGGCGCAGCAAGTCGAGCCGGGCGGCCCAGCGTCGTTCGAGCTTGTCCTGCTGTTCGATACTTTTGAGGTACTTCTCTTTCCAGCGCTGGGCGTCGTCGCTCATTCAGGGGTTCCGCGAGGGGCAGGACTCAACGCGGGCAATGCATCGGCCGTGAGCGAACCCGGCAGACGAATCTCTACCGCGACCGGCAGGTGATCGGAAATGGGTTGGGCCAGCACTTCGACCTTTTCCAGGGTCAGGGTCGGGCTGAGCAAAATATGATCCAGGCATCGCTGCGGCCGCCAGCTGGGAAACGTGGCTTGCATCTGCGGGGCCAGCAGGCCGAGATCGCGTAACGGTGACTGTTGTAGCAGATCGCTGGCGTGGGTGTTCATGTCGCCCATCAATACCTGGTGCTTGTAGCCACCGATCAGGTCCCGAATGTAGGCCAGTTGCAGGCTGCGCACCCGGGCGCCGAGGGCCAGGTGCATCATCACCACCACCAGCGCTTCCGGGCCTTCGCCAAAGCGCAGCAGGATTGCGCCGCGACCTTTCGGGCCCGGCAGCGGATGGTCTTCGATCGCCCACGGTTTCAGTCGACTGAGCACGCCATTGCTGTGCTGGGCCAGCCGGCCGAGGTTGCGATTGAGTTGTTGATACCAGTAAGGGAAGGCGCCGAGGTGGGCCAGGTGTTCGACCTGATTGACGTAGCCTGAGCGCAGGCTGCCGCCATCGGCTTCCTGCAGGGCGACCAGGTCGAAGTCGCCAAGCAGGTCGCCGATCTTCTGCAGATTGCCTGAGCGCCCGGTGTGCGGCAGCAGGTGCTGCCAGCTGCGGGTCAGGTAATGCCGATAGCGTTCGGTGCTGATGCCGACCTGGATGTTGAAGCTGAGCAAGCGCAGACGATGGTCTGCGGGCAGGCCCGTGGACTCCAGGTGATGCTCGTTGACCTGCGGATCATGCAGGCCAACGATGCGTTCGGTGCCCCAGCGGCGCATGGCAATGACCGCGCTTAGTTGGCAGCTGCCTTGTTGGCTGCTCGCTCTTTGGCGACCAGTTGATCAGCCAGCTTCAAGGCCTCTTCGGCGCCACCGGCAGAGCCGATGTCGAAGCGGTATTTGCCGTTGACGATCATGGTTGGAACGCCAGTGATTTCATATTTCTTGGCCAGCTCACGCGCCTTGACGATCTGCCCCTTGATCGCGAACGAGTCAAAGGTGGCGAGGAACTTGTCCTTGTCCACGCCTTGTGTGGCGAGGAAGTCAGCCATGTCGTTCTTGTCGGTCAGTTTCTTGTGTTCTTTCTGGATCGCATTGAATACCGCAGCGTGAACCTTGTGCTCGACGCCCATTGCTTCCAGGGTCAGGAACATTTGACCGTGAGCATCCCACGGGCCGCCGAACATGGCAGGAATGCGTACGAAGTTGACGTCGGACGGCAGTTTTTCAACCCAGGGATTGATCACCGGCTCGAACGCGTAGCAATGCGGGCAGCCGTACCAGAACAGCTCCACGACTTCGATCTTGCCAGGCTCTGCCACTGGCACCGGGTTGGCCAGTTCGACATAAGGGGCAGCGGGTGCTTCGGCGGCCTGGGCGGTCACGCCGAACAGGCTGGCAGCGACGAGAGCGGCGCTGATGATCAGATTACGCATGCTTTACTCCTGGACAATTTTGGTCACCTCGCGCGACCTGTTTTCAGACAGATCCTGGCGGGCATGAGTTCTGTAGTGTAACGGCAGCGGCCACAAAAAAGGGCGGCCAAAGCCACCCTTTTTATACTTGCTGCGACGGATTAATCGAGCGTTAACGTTGCAGGAGATGTCCATCACCGGTAACGCTCGATGCAGGGCGGTTAGTGCAGGCCCTGAATGTAGCTGGCGACCGCAGCAATGTCTTCGTCGCTGAGTTTGCGTGCGATGGTGCGCATCGGCATGGAATCGCCGTCGTTGGCGCGACCGCCTTCTTCCTTGCGGAAGTCGGTCAGCTGTTTGGCGATGTATTGAGCGTGTTGGCCTCCCAGGTGCGGGAAGCCGGCGGCGGCATTGCCGGCACCGTTCGGCGAGTGGCAGCCGGTGCAGGCTGGCAGGCCTTTGTCCAGGTTGCCGCCACGGAACAAGGCTTCACCACGGGCGACGATTTTTGGATCGGCGGCGCCGACGCTGCCCTTCTGACTGGCAAAGTAAGCGGCAATATCGGCCAGGTCCTGATCGCTCAGGTTGGTCAGCAGGCCGGTCATTTCCAGAACCTGGCGTTTGCCCGACTTGATGTCGTGCAACTGCTTGTCGAGGTAGCGTTCACCCTGACCGGCCAGTTTCGGGAAGTTGGGTGCCATGCTGTTCCCGTCCGGGCCATGGCAGGCTCCGCACACGGCAGCTTTTGCCTGGCCGGCTGCTGCATCACCTGCAGCATGGGCGATGCCGGAGATTCCCACGGTCAACAGCAGACTCACGATCAATTTGTTCATCAGCTAATCCAACTACGGCTAAGGGTTAAGAGTTATGGACCGGGTTTACTCTCGCTCATCCAAAGGATGATGGCCTGGTAATCCTCGGCACTGCAGTCCATGCACAAACCACGCGGCGGCATCGCCTTGAAACCCTGGGTCACGTGTTGCACCAGCGTCTCCATACCTTTCGCCAACCTCGGCGTCCAAGCTGCCTGATCGCCTCTTTCGGGCGCCATGGGTAGTTGGCCGGAATGACAGGCACCACAAACACGGTTGTACACGGCTTCCGGTTCCTGTGTAGCCTGTGCGCCGTAAAGCGGTATCAGGACTCCGGCAGCCAGCAGCCATTTCGTCATAAAACGACCTTTTCAGGGTTGAGAGCGTTCTGCGTTCTGATGCGCAATCAAGGTCTTTGGCTCTCGTGAACTTCATCCTTCGCTGGGACAAAGCACACACAAAATCTGCGGCATTATATACTGGCGTCACTGAAACGGAAGCGACACCGCGTTCCGCGCCCAATCCCGGCGCCGCCCACATCGGAAATCCCATGCAACTCAAGAATCCCATCCTCGGCCTGTGCCAACAGTCCACGTTCATGCTCAGTGCCGCCAAAGTCGATCAATGCCCTGACGACGAAGGTTTCGAAGTGGCGTTCGCCGGTCGTTCCAACGCCGGTAAATCCAGCGCACTGAACACCCTGACTCACGCCAGCCTGGCGCGCACCTCGAAAACTCCGGGTCGCACACAGCTGTTGAACTTCTTCAAGCTAGACGATGAACGGCGTCTGGTCGACCTGCCGGGCTACGGTTATGCAAAAGTACCGATCCCGCTCAAGCAACACTGGCAGCGTCACCTCGAGGCATACCTCGGTGGCCGCGAGAGTTTGAAGGGTTTGATTCTGATGATGGACATCCGTCATCCAATGACCGACTTCGACCTGTTGATGCTCGACTGGGCCGTCGCCGCCGGCATGCCGATGCACATTCTGCTGACCAAGGCCGACAAACTGACCTACGGCGCCGCCAAGAACACGCTGCTCAAGGTGCAGTCGGAAATCCGCAAGGGCTGGGGGGATCGGGTGACGATCCAGCTGTTTTCCGCGCCAAAACGCATGGGCCTGGAAGAGGCCTACACTGTGTTGGCAGGCTGGATGGAACTGGCGGACAAAGGTGCGGAAGCCGCGGCTGAATAATCAGGATATGGAAAATTGGTTGTAGTGCGGTGAGGCAAGGCAAAAGCTTTACTAAAAAACGGAGTTTAGGGAACCTAAATGAGCATTTTTAGTAACGCTTTTAACGCAGCATGACCGCGCTACAGCCGATTTTTGGGTAAAAAAAGCCCCGGACTTCATATGGGGAGGGAGAAGTTCCGGGGTTTAAGTTCCGAACCGCTAGGGCGGGGTTCAGATATCTGCCAACACTTAACACAACATAGGAGCATCGAAGGGCTTCACCAGCCATTCAGTATCTCTGAGTAGTGAGTTGTCAGATTAGTTCAGATTTTTTTCAAAAAGCTTTGGAATAACCCCAAGCGCGATTCGATATAAGCCCTATACAGCCGTTTGCCGCGACAGTGTGTCGCGGCAAACGCCCGGTCCAGACGCCTTAGTGCGCCTCATCCCAGTTGTTGCCGACGCCGACTTCCACCAGCAACGGTACGTCCAGTTTCGCCGCTTCGCTCATATGCAGGCGGATTTCCTGACTCACCTGCTCAACCAGGTCCTCGCGAACCTCCAGCACCAGTTCGTCGTGTACCTGCAGGATGACCTTGGCGTCCAGCCCGGACGCTGTCAGCCAGTTATCCACCGCCACCATGGCTTTCTTGATGATGTCGGCGGCAGTGCCCTGCATCGGCGCGTTGATCGCCGTGCGCTCGGCGGCGGCACGTTCCTGCGGTTTGTTCGAGTTGATTTCCGGCAGGTACAGGCGACGACCGAAGAAGGTCTCTACATAGCCTTGATCGGCGGCCTGCTTGCGGGTGCGCTCCATGTATTCGCGCACACCCGGGTAGCGGGCGAAGTAGGTGTCGATGTAGGCCTTGGCGGTCTTGGTGTCGACGCCGATGTCCTTGCCGAGCTTCTGCGCGCCCATGCCGTAGATCAGGCCGAAGTTGATCGCCTTGGCGCCACGGCGCTGGTCGGAGGTCACTTCGTTGAGCTCGACCTTGAACACTTCGGCAGCGGTGGCGGTGTGCACGTCCAGATTGTTGCGGAAGGCGTTCATCAAGCCTTCGTCCTTGGACAAGTGGGCCATGATCCGCAGTTCGATTTGCGAATAGTCCGCCGCCAGCAACTTGTAGCCTTTCGGCGCGACGAACGCCTGACGAATGCGGCGGCCTTCAGCGGTGCGCACCGGAATGTTCTGCAGGTTCGGATCGCTGGAAGACAAACGTCCGGTGGACGCCACAGCCTGATGGTACGACGTGTGGATACGTCCGGTGCGCGGGTTGATCTGCTCCGGCAGGCGATCGGTGTAAGTGCTTTTCAGCTTGCTCATGGAGCGGTGTTCCATCAGCACCTTCGGCAAGCGGTGATCATCCTCGGCCAGTTTCGCCAGCACTTCCTCGGCGGTCGATGGTTGGCCCTTGGCGGTTTTCTTCAGAACCGGCAGGCCGAGTTTTTCGTAGAGGATCACGCCCAGCTGCTTCGGCGAGCCGAGGTTGAACTCTTCCCCGGCGATTTCGAACGCTTCGCGCTCCAGTGCGACCATCTTGTTGCCCAGCTCGATGCTCTGGATGCCGAGCAGTTCGGCGTCGACGAACGCGCCCTGACGCTCGATGCGCGCCAGCACCGGTACCAGCGGGATTTCGATGTCGGTCAGCACGCTGGCCAGGCTCGGGATCGCGCTGAGTTTTTCAAACAGGGTCTGGTGCAGACGCAGGGTGATGTCGGCGTCTTCGGCAGCGTAAGGGCCGGCCTGCTCCAGAGCGATCTGGTCAAAAGTCAACTGCTTGGCGCCTTTGCCGGCGATGTCCTGAAAACTCACAGTGGTGTGATCCAGGTACTTCTGCGCAAGGCTGTCCATGTCGTGGCGGGTGGCGGTGGAGTTGAGTACGTAGGACTCAAGCATGGTGTCGAAGGCAATCCCGCGCACATTGATGCCTTGGCTCTGATCGCCGCCAATGGCGCAGTTGGCCAGAATGTTCATGTCGAACTTGGCGTGCTGGCCGACCTTGAGTTTGTTCGGGTCTTCCAGGATCGGCTTCAGCGCGCGCAGCACAGTGTCGCGATCCAGTTGCTCGGGCACGCCGATGTAGGAATGGGTCAGCGGGATATAGGCCGCTTCGTTGGCCTGCACCGCGAACGACAGACCGACCAATTGCGCCTGTTGCGCGTCGATGCCTGTGGTTTCGGTGTCGAAGGCGAACAGCTTGGCGTTGTTCAGTTTCTCCAGCCAGACATCGAAACGCGCCTGATCGAGGATGGTTTCGTAAGCGGCTTCAGCAGGGGCGGCGGGCACTTCGGCTGGCGGCGCGCTAAACAGATCGCCAGCCGGCGCAGGCTCGGCGGCCGCGCTCAGCTCCTGGCGCTTGGCGTCGCGATCGAGGTCATTCAGCCAGCTCTTGAATTCCAGCAGGGTGTACAACTCGTAGAGCTTGGCCGGGTCTTCCGGGCCCATTTGCAGGTCATCGAGGCCAATGTCCAGCGGCACGTCGACCTTGATGGTCGCCAGTTGATAGGAGAGGAAGGCCATCTCCTTGTGCTCTTCAAGCTTGGCCGGCAGAGTCTTGGCCCCGCGAATCGGCAGGGTCGGGACGATGTCGAGGTTTGCATAAAGCTCGGTGAGGCCGCCGTTAACGCCGACCAGCAGGCCGGACGCGGTCTTCGGGCCGATGCCGGGAACGCCTGGGATGTTGTCGGACGAATCGCCCATCAGTGCCAGATAATCGATGATCTGCTCCGGAGCGACGCCGAATTTCTCCTTTACGCCCTCAACGTCCATCGAGCTACCGGACATGGTGTTGACCAAGGTAATGTGGCCGTCGACCAATTGCGCCATGTCCTTGTCGCCGGTAGAGATGATCACCGGGCGAGCGGCTGCCGCGCTGCTGCGGGCGAGGGTGCCGATCACGTCGTCTGCCTCGACGCCCTCCACGCACAACAGCGGGAAGCCAAGAGCAATCACGCTCTGGTGCAGCGGCTCGATCTGCACGCGCATGTCGTCGGGCATGCTGGGGCGATTGGCCTTGTATTCGGCGTACATCTCATCGCGAAACGTCCCGCCCTTGGCATCGAAAACCACGGCGAACGGGCTGTCCGGATACTGCTTGCGCAGACTCTTGAGCATGTTCAGCACACCTTTGACCGCACCGGTCGGCAGGCCTTTGGAGGTGGTCAGCGGTGGCAGTGCATGGAAAGCGCGGTACAGGTAAGACGAACCGTCCACCAGGACGAGGGGGGCTTGGCTCATGAGCAGAATCAACCTTTTCGGCGGGCCCGGCGCTAGAATAGCGGGACCGTTGACGACAAAGGGACAAGGTTATCATGCGTACGTTAAATCGCTTGCTGCTGGTCGGTTTGATTGCTGTCTCACCATTGGCCGCGATGGCGGCGGATGATGCGCCGTCGAAGGAGCCGGAAGTTACCATTAACACGCACACCGAGGGCGACAAGGTCATTCAGGAATACAGCCGCAGTGGCTTCGTTTATGCGATCAAGGTCACGCCGAAGGGCGGCAAACCGTATTTCCTGGTGCGCGCCGATGGTTCGGACGTGAACTACATCCGTTCCGACCAGCCGGATATGCTGATTCCGTCGTGGGAAATCTTTACCTGGAAGTAAGATTCCTGACTTTTTAATCGGCGCCGCTTGATCGCGGCGCCCGAACTGAGCAGTTTTTAACCATGTCTGTGTTCACCCCCCTGGCTCGGCCAGAGCTGGAAACCTTTCTTGCCCCTTACGGGCTTGGCCGTCTGCTTGATTTCCAGGGGATCGCCGCCGGCAGCGAAAACACCAACTTCTTTATCAGCCTGGAGCAGGGCGAATTCGTCCTGACCCTGGTCGAACGCGGCCCGGTGCAGGAAATGCCGTTCTTCATCGACCTGCTCGACGTGTTGCACGAGGCTGATCTGCCGGTGCCTTACGCGCTGCGCACCACTGACGGCGTGGCGTTGCGTGAGCTCAAGAGCAAGCCGGCGCTGCTGCAACCACGGCTGTCCGGCAAGCACATCAAGGTCGCCAACGCCCAGCATTGCGCGCAGGTCGGTGAGTTGCAGGCGCATCTGCACCTGGCGACCCAGGGCGAGCGCATGATCAAGCGCAAGACCGATCGTGGCCTGGACTGGATGCTGGACGAGGGCAACGAGTTTCTCTCGCACTTGAGCGACGAGCCGCGTGCGTTGCTGCACAAGGCGCTGGATGAAATCACCCTGCAGAAAGACAAAATTCTTGCGCTGCCACGGGCGAACATTCATGCCGATCTGTTCCGCGACAATGCGATGTTCGAAGGCACGCACCTGACCGGGTTGATCGACTTTTACAACGCCTGCTCGGGGCCGATGCTCTACGACGTGGCGATCGCCTTGAATGACTGGTGTTCGGACGAGGATGGCCTGATTGACGGGCCGCGTGCCCGCGCATTCCTTGGCGCCTATGCGGCGCTGCGTCCGTTCACTGCTGCTGAAGCTGAACTCTGGCCGACCATGCTGCGCGTGGCCTGTGTGCGGTTCTGGCTGTCGCGGTTGATCGCCGCCGAGCAGTTTGCCGGGCAGGACGTGCTGATTCACGATCCGCGGGAGTTCGAGCAGCGTTTGGCGCAGCGGCAGCAGGTCAGCACCCCTCTACCGTTCGCGCTTTAAATTGTGGCGAGCGAGCTTGCTCGCGCTGGGTTGCGAAGCAGCCCCAAAATTCTGGCAATCAGCCTGATTTTTGTGAGTGCTGCGCACTCAAGCGGGAGCAAGCTCCCTCGCCACAAGTTTTGCGTTGCTACAACGATTCCAGGCAGCCGGCCAAATCGTTGCCCAACTTCTCCAGCACCTGCTCATACCCCTGAGCGGTCGCCGGCGTATAGCCGCCCAGCGCATCCAGCTCCGCCAGCTTCACCGGCAGGCCCGCCACCAGGGTTTCCGCCAGGCGTGGACGCAGTGGCGGTTCGCTGAACACACAGGTCTTGCCCACTTCCTGCAGACGCTTGCGCATCGCGGCGACATGTTGCGCGCCCGGTTGCACTTCGGCGGCCACGCTGAACACGCCAGTGTGTTTCAGGCCGTAAGCATCTTCGAAATAGTCGAAGGCTTCGTGGAATACGAAATACGGCTTGCCTTCAACGCTGGCCAGACGCTGCTTCAGCCGCGCGTCCAACGCATCGAGACGCTCATCGAAGGCCTTGGCGTTGCGCTGATAGCGTTCGGCGTTGGCCGGATCGGCAGCACTGAGGTCGGCAGCCATTTTCCCGGCAATGACTCGGGCGTTGACCGGCGATAGCCACAAATGCGCGTCCAGCGTACCCGGACGATGATCGTGATCATGCTCGTCGGCGTCTTCGGCGTGGGAATGGCTGTCTTCGGCAAAGCGGCGCAATTTCATGCCCGGCAGATCCTGCACGGCGACGCTCGGCAGTGTTCGACCGTTCAGCACACGCGGCAGGAAACCTTCCATGTCCGGGCCGATCCAGTACAGCAGGTCCACCGATTGCACCTTGCGCACGTCGGACGGGCGTAGTGCGTAGTTATGCGGCGAAGCACCCGGCGGCAGCAGCACTTCCGGGATGGCCACACCGTCCTGGACCGCTGCAGCGATCAACTGCAACGGTTTGATGCTGGTGAGAACCTTGACCTCGGCCTGAGCCGAACCGATCAGCAGAAAACTGGCGACAAAAGCCACAAAAACAGAAAAAAGTCGGGACACGATGACCACTCAAGGAGGCGAGAACGGGTAACATAATAACGTCTCTATCAAAACTCGTCGCCGCCCATGCCTATTACACCGATTGCCAGCCGTCCCCACGACCACTCTCATTGCGTGCACAGCGCACTGACCGAGGCCGATACCTTGTGCGCCCAGAAAGGCCTGCGCCTGACTGCGCTGCGCCGGCGGGTGCTGGAACTGGTGTGGCAGAGTCATAAGCCGCTGGGCGCCTACGACATTCTCGCGGTACTGAGCGAGCAGGACGGCCGCCGCGCCGCGCCGCCAACCGTTTACCGCGCGCTGGATTTCCTGCTGGAAAACGGCTTGGTGCACCGCATCTCTTCACTCAACGCCTTCGTTGGCTGTGTGCATCCGGAGCATGCGCATCAGGGCCAGTTCCTGATCTGCCGCGAGTGCCACGCCGCAATCGAGCTGGAACAGCAAGCCATCAGCGACGCGATTATCCACAGCGCCAAAGACGTCGGGTTCATTGTCGAAGCGCAGACCGTCGAAGTGGTCGGCCTGTGCGCCGGTTGCCAGGGGGCTTGATGAGCAACCCGTTGATCCGTCTTCAGCACGTTGCTGTCACGTTTGCCGGGCAGACCGTGCTCGACAACATCGAGCTGAGCGTCGAGCCGGGGCAGATCGTCACCCTGATCGGCCCCAACGGCGCCGGCAAGACCACCCTCGTGCGCGCCGTACTCGGGCTGCTGAAGCCTGACAGCGGCAGCGTCTGGCGCAAGCCGAAACTGCGCGTTGGCTACATGCCGCAAAAGCTGCACGTCGACCCGACTTTGCCGCTGTCGGTGCTGCGCTTCCTGCGCCTGGTGCCCGGTGTAGACCGCCCGCGTGCGTTGGCGGCCTTGAAGGAAGTCGGCGCCGAACACGTCATCGACAGCCCGGTGCAAAGCGTTTCCGGCGGTGAGATGCAGCGTGTGTTGCTGGCCCGGGCGCTGTTGCGCGAGCCGGAACTGCTGGTGCTGGACGAGCCGGTGCAAGGCGTCGATGTCGCCGGGCAAGCCGAGCTGTACAGCCTGATCACTCGCCTGCGTGACCGTCACGGCTGCGGCGTGCTGATGGTGTCCCACGATTTGCACCTTGTCATGAGCACCACCGATCAGGTGGTGTGCCTGAATCGTCACGTCTGCTGCTCCGGGCACCCCGAGCAGGTCAGCGGTGATCCGGCGTTCGTCGAGCTGTTCGGCAAGAATGCGCCGAGCCTGGCGATCTATCACCACCATCACGACCACGCCCATGACCTGCACGGTTCGGTGGTCAAGGCGCCCGGTGCGGGCCACACCCACGTTCACGGAGACCACTGCAAGCATGGCTGATTTTCTGTTGTATGCCCTGCTTGCAGGTCTGGCACTGGCGGTGGTCGCCGGGCCGCTTGGTTCGTTTGTGGTCTGGCGGCGCATGGCCTACTTCGGCGACACCCTGTCCCACGCCGCGTTGCTGGGCGTGGCGCTGGGCTTTCTGCTGGATGTCAGCCCGACGGTCGCGGTGACCGTCGGCTGCCTGCTGCTGGCAGTGTTGCTGGTGACCTTGCAGCAGCGTCAACCGCTGGCCTCCGACACGCTGTTGGGGATTCTTGCACCGAGCACGCTCTCTCTTGGCCTGGTGGTACTAAGCTTCATGCATGAAGTGCGGATCGACCTGATGGCCTATCTGTTCGGCGACCTGCTGGCGATCAGTCCGACCGACCTGGCGTGGATCCTCGGCGGCAGCGCGGCAGTGCTGGTGTTGTTGGTGACGCTGTGGCGACCGCTGCTGGCGATTACCGTGCATGAGGAGTTGGCCAAGGTCGAAGGTCTGCCGGTGGCGGGCCTGCGCATGGCGCTGATGCTGTTGATTGCGGTGGTGATCGCGGTGGCGATGAAAATCGTCGGTGTGTTGCTGATCACTTCGCTGCTGATCATCCCGGCGGCTGCGGCACAACGTCACGCCCGCTCGCCGGAGCAGATGGCGCTGGGCGCGAGCCTGCTGGGCATGCTCGCGGTGTGTGGCGGGCTGGCGCTGTCATGGTTCAAGGACACCCCGGCGGGGCCGTCCATCGTTGTGACGGCGGCCGCACTGTTTCTGCTGAGTTTTGTTCTGCCCCGTCGAGGGGTGTAGACTTGCTCGCTTTTTGCGCAATTAGAGAGTCGCAGGAATGAAGCCGTTCGCCTCCCGTTATCTGCTCCTTGTCGCATTTTCCGTGCTGCTGGGCGCCTGCCAAAGCACGCCGCCGGTGGCCGAAGCCCCCGACGCGCGGGCCACGGCCATCGCACAGCTGGAGCAAAGCCTGGCCAGCAGCGAACTGGCCACCGCCGAAGACCAATTGGCCGCCTTGCAGGCACAGACCCCCAACGATCAGTCCCTTGAGCAATACCAGCGCCAGTTGGCCGAAGCCTACCTGCGCCGTAGCCAGATCGTATTGCAGAAAGGTGATGTGAATGCGGCAGCCACCGCGCTGAGCCGCGCCCGTGCCCTGATGCCCAAAGCCCCGGCACTGACCGGTGGCGTCAATGGCGCTATCACCGAAGCCCGCAAAGCCGAGCTGGAAAAAGCCGAAGCGGCGCTGCTGGCGGCCGAGGCCAAACCGAAAGCCAAGGTCATTGATCCGACTGCCGAAAGCACCACGGTGGCGTTGAACATCAACGATAGCCGCAAACTTCGCCGGCAACTGGATGCGATCGCCGCCGATGTGGTGAATTACGAGTGTGCTGTGAGCATTCAGGCGCCGCGGACTCAAGATTACCCTTGGCTGGCGACGTTGCTGAAAAAACGTGTGAAGAAATTGAATCCGGATTTCGAGCTGAAGATTGAGAAACAGATTCTGCGCACCGTGCCGGCGCAGATGGTCTTGATTCCAGCCAAACCCTAAAAGATCGCAGCCTTCGGCAGCTCCTACAGGTGCAAGTAAACCCTGTAGGAGCTGCCGAAGGCTGCGATCTTTTGCTTTAGGCTGGAATGGCCTTGGCCTTAGGCTCCCGCGCCCAAACCCGGTGCTGCCCGATCGCCGCAAAGAACGGCTTGGTCAATCCCGGCACATCCTTGCCCTGCAGCAACCCTGCATCCGCCTCCAGCTTCAGCAGATCCTGCAACTGCTTGGCATCGCCGTGCAGCGCAATCGCCTTCAGGTGCTTGTACGCCTCCAGCAGGTAGTGCAGCGCCACGCCATCAGCGCTCAACGCCTTGATCGACGCCGCGCCACCGGGCACGAACACCGCATCGAAGATCACTGAAGGCATGCCTTCCATTGATGCGTCCACTGCCAGGGCTTTGCCGTCGGCAGTCTTCACCGGTGCCGACGTCGGGCCGAGCAGCTTGGCGTGCGCACCTTGTGCAGCCAAGGCCTTCTTCATCGCATCGATCGCCGCACCATCGACGCCGTTAGCGGCAAGAATCGCCACTTTCCGAGTTTTGATGTCCTCTGGCAGCAGATTCGCCTGGCTCAGCGCCGGCGAATGATCGAACGAAGTCTTGCGCACCTCGACCGTGCCTTTGCTCGGCGCCGGCAACCCGAGGTTGGCTGCCACGCGCTTGGCCAATTCCAGGTCAATGTTGGCGAGAATCTCGTTCACCTGCCGTGCACGGATGAACTCACGTTCGACCTTGCCCAGCTCGAAGCTGTAGGCGGCGATGATGTGTTCCTTCTCGTGCTCGCTCATGCTGTTGAAGAACAGCCGCGCTTGCGAGAAGTGATCGCTGAACGACTCGCTGCGCTGGCGGATCTTGTTCGCATCGATGCGTTCCGGATAACTCTCGAAGCCGCCGTCTTTAGCCGCCGGTGGGGTTTCCTTCGGCCAGCCGCCATCAATCGAGTTCGGCTCGTAGGAAGCGCGACCCTTGTCGATCACCGTGCGGTGCTGCGCGTCGCGCTGGCCGTTGTGGAATGGTGCTACTGGGCGGTTGATCGGCAGCTCATGAAAGTTCGGCCCACCGAGTCGGCTTATTTGCGTGTCGGTGTAGGAAAACAGCCGACCTTGCAGCAATGGATCGTTGGAGAAGTCGATTCCCGGCACGATGTGGCCGGGGCAAAACGCGACCTGCTCGGTCTCGGCGAAGAAGTTGTCCGGGTTGCGGTTCAGGGTCATCTTGCCCAGCGGGGTGATCGGCACGATTTCTTCGGGGATCAGCTTGGTCGGGTCGAGGATGTCGAAATCGAAGTCGTGTTCGTTTTCCTCCTCGATGATCTGCACGCCCAGCTCCCACTCCGGATAGTCGCCCATCTCGATGGCTTCCCACAGATCGCGACGGTGATAGTCGGTGTCTTTACCGGCGAGCTTCTGCGCCTCGTCCCACACCAGCGAGCAGGTGCCGGCGGTCGGGCGCCAGTGGAATTTGACGAAGCGCGATTTGCCCTCGGCATTGATCAGGCGGAAGGTGTGCACGCCAAAGCCCTGCATGCTGCGCAGGCTTTTCGGAATCGCCCGGTCGGACATGGCCCAGATCACCATGTGCGCCGATTCCGGCACCAGCGAGACAAAGTCCCAGAAGGTGTCGTGGGCCGAGCCGCCGGTGGGGATTTCATTGTGCGGCTCGGGCTTCACCGCGTGGACGAAGTCGGGGAACTTGATCGCGTCCTGAATGAAGAACACCGGCATGTTGTTGCCGACCAGATCGAAGTTGCCTTCGTCGGTGAAGAACTTCACCGCGAAACCGCGCACGTCACGCACGGTGTCACCGGAACCGCGCGGCCCCTGCACCGTGGAAAAACGCACGAACACCGGGGTCTTTTTTCCCGGATCCTGCAGGAAGCCGGCCTTGGTCAGTGTCGAATGGTTCTCGTAGGCCTGAAAGAAACCATGCGCGCCAGTGCCGCGCGCGTGAACAATGCGCTCCGGAATGCGTTCGTGGTCAAAGTGCGTGATTTTCTCACGCATGATGAAGTCTTCCAGCAACGACGGCCCGAGCGGGCCGGCCTTGAGCGTGTTCTGGTTATCGGCGACCTTCACCCCCTGATTGGTGCGCAGGGCCTGGCCGGTAGCGTCGGAGCGAAACTTCTCCAGGCTGTCGAGTTTGGCGTTGGTGTTGGCGCGATCCTTGGTATCGGTTCCGGCCAGCTGGCTTTTGTCGGTGGTAGGTTTCTTGCTGCTCATCAGACGTAAACTCCTCGGTTGACCCCGTTTCCACGGGGACTCTTGAGCGTTTCCGGGCACGGTTACCCAGGGTTTCAAGTCGCTGAACTAGTGACCAATGAGCAGGAACGAGCGTTCCTTTTTTATGACCTTTGATCTTGTTATTGCCAAATCGAAGGTTAATTGCGAAATAAATGCTAAGAACCTCTATACGGACAGGCTAAAATGCGCGCCCGGCTAACCGCTGATCCTTTTCTAACGCGCCCCACAAGGTTCGCTACGTGATCGAGTTTCAAAACGTCCACAAAACTTACCGCGTCGCCGGTAAGGACATCCCCGCCCTGCACCCGACCAGTCTTTCGATTGAAAACGGTCAGGTCTTCGGCCTGATTGGCCATTCCGGTGCGGGAAAAAGTACCCTGCTGCGCCTGATCAATCGCCTGGAAGACTCCAGCGGCGGCAAGATCATCGTCGACGGCGAAGAAGTCACCGCGCTGGACGCCAACGGCCTGCGCCGTTTCCGCCAGCAGGTCGGGATGATCTTCCAACACTTCAACCTGCTCGCTTCCAAGACCGTGGCCGACAACGTCGCGCTGCCGCTGACTCTGGCGGGCGAACTGTCGAGCAGCGAGATCAATCAGCGCGTCGCCGAATTGCTGGCGCGGGTCGGTCTGTCTGATCACGCCAAAAAATATCCGGCGCAGTTGTCCGGCGGCCAGAAGCAGCGCGTCGGCATCGCCCGCGCCCTGGCGACCAAGCCGAAGATTCTGCTGTGCGACGAGGCCACCAGCGCCCTCGACCCGCAGACCACCGCCTCGGTCCTGCAACTGCTGGCCGAGATCAACCGTGAGCTGAAACTGACCATCGTCCTGATCACCCACGAGATGGACGTGATCCGTCGCGTCTGCGATCAGGTCGCGGTGATGGACGCCGGGGTGATCGTCGAGCAAGGTTCGGTGGCCGATGTGTTCCTGCATCCGCAGCACCCGACCACCAAGCGTTTCGTCCAGGAAAGCGAGCAGATCGACGAAAGCGAACAGCGCGATGACTTCGCTCACGTGCCCGGCCGCATCGTGCGTCTGACCTTCCAGGGCGAAGCGACCTACGCGCCGTTGCTCGGTACCGTTGCCCGGGAAACCGGGGTCGACTACAGCATCCTGGCCGGTCGCATCGACCGCATCAAAGACATTCCTTACGGGCAATTGACCCTCGCCGTCACCGGTGGCGACATGGAAGCGGCGTTCGCCCGCTTCACCGCCGCTGACGTTCACATGGAGGTGCTGCGTTAATGGAAATGCTCAAGGCTTTCTTCGAAAACATCGATTGGCTGGAAATCTGGCTGGCGACGGGCGACACCTTGCTGATGCTCGGTGGTTCGCTGCTGTTCACCGTATTGCTCGGCCTGCCGCTGGGCGTGCTGCTGTTTCTCTGCAGCCCGCGGCAGTTGCTGGAAAACCGTGGCCTCTACGCCTTCATGTCGTTGGCGGTGAACATCCTGCGTTCGTTGCCGTTCATCATTCTGTTGATCGTGATGATCCCGTTCACCGTGCTGATCACCGGTACCTCGCTGGGCGTGGCCGGTGCGATTCCGCCGCTGGTGGTGGGTGCGACGCCGTTCTTCGCGCGTCTGGTGGAAACCGCCTTGCGTGAAGTCGATCGCGGCATTATCGAAGCCACCCAGTCGATGGGTGCGACCACCCGACAGATCATCATGAACGCCTTGCTGCCTGAGGCCCGTCCAGGCATCTTCGCCGCGATTACGGTGACTGCGATTACTCTGGTGTCCTACACGGCGATGGCCGGTGTGGTCGGCGCCGGTGGTCTGGGTGACCTGGCGATCCGTTTCGGCTACCAGCGTTTCCAGACTGACGTGATGATCGTCACCGTGGTGTTGCTGCTGATTCTGGTACAAGTGCTGCAAATGGTCGGCGACCGTCTGGTCGTGCATTTCTCGCGCAAATAACCGGTTTTTGTAATCAAGAGATGAGCCGGCCATTCGCTGGCAGGCGCCACACGGGCGCTTTGAAAAGGAGTTAGCTGAATGAAAAAACTGATCGCTGCTTTCGCTGCCGTAGCCGCTTTTTCGGCCCACGCTGAAACCCTGACCGTTGCCGCCACCCCGGTGCCGCACGCGGAAATCCTCGAATTCGTGAAGCCGGCCCTGGCCAAGGAAGGCGTGGATCTGAAGGTCAAGGTCTTCACCGACTACATTCAGCCGAACGTACAGGTGGCCGAGAAGCGCCTGGACGCCAACTTCTTCCAGCACCAGCCGTACCTCGATGAGTTCAACAAGGCCAAGGGCACCAGCCTGGTGGCGGTGATCGGCGTGCATCTGGAGCCGCTGGGCGCCTACTCGAACAAGATCAAGGATCTGAAGGACCTGCCAAGCGGCGCCAACGTGGTGATTCCGAACGACGCCACCAACGGCGGCCGCGCGCTGTTGCTGCTGGCCAAGGCCGGCCTGATCACCCTGAAGGATCCGACCAACATCCTGTCGACCCTGAAAGACATCGCGCAGAACCCGAAAGACCTGAAAATCCGTGAACTGGAAGCCGCGACCATCCCGCGCGTGCTGACCCAGGTCGATCTGGCGCTGATCAACACCAACTACGCGCTGGAAGCCAAGCTCGATCCGTCCAAGGATGCGCTGGTGATCGAAGGCAACGACTCGCCGTACGTGAACATCCTGGTGTCCCGTGCGGACAACAAGGACAGCGACGCGATGCAGAAACTGGCGGCTGCGCTGCACAGCCCGGAAGTGAAGAAATTCATCACCGAGAAGTACAAAGGCGCGGTATTGCCGGCGTTCTGATACAGGACCGGACAGGCGCAATAAAAAGGCGATCCCTCGGGATCGCCTTTTTTATGGGGCAAATTCCCCTGTAGGAGCTGTCGAGTGGAACGAGGCTGCGATCTTTTGATCTTGCTGTTGAAGATCAGAGCAAAAGATCGCAGCCTTCGGCAGCTCCTACAGAGAAATGTTTACCCCTGCAGGCACTGCATTATTTGCGGTTGAGCATTACTGGCAGCTGCGCCACCAGTTTGGCGTTGTTCAGCGGCGCCCGGATGAACCCGCGTTGCGTGCCGTCCGGGCCGATCACCGCGAGGTTGCCGCTGTGATCCACCGTGTAATTCGGTTTGCTGGTGTCGGCCGGAATGAACGGAATACTCACCGCATTCGCGACTTTCTGCAGCTCTTCGATCGACTTCGGCGTCAGCCCCACGAACTGCGGATCGAAGTAGCCCAGGTACTGCTTCAACTGCTGCGGGTTGTCGCGGTTCGGATCGACGCTGACCAGCACGATCTGCAACTTATCCACAGCATCCTTGGGCAACTCGCTCTTGATCTGGCGCAGTTGGGCGAGGGTGGTCGGGCAGATGTCCGGGCAGAAGGTGTAGCCGAAGAACAGCAGGCTCCATTTGCCTTTCAACTCGTCGATAGCGACCGGTTGGCCATCCTGATTGGTCATGGTCACGCCCGGCAACGTGCGGCTCTGCGGCAGCAGGATGATGCCGGCGTCGATCAGTGCGGTGGGGTCGCCCTGGCCCTTGCCGCTCAGTACTTTGTTGACGGTCAGTCCCAGGATCAGCGCGATCACGGCGACGAGGATGAAGACGGTTTTCTGGGTTCGAGTCATAGGTTCAACAGTAAGTAGTGGTCTACGAGCAGGGCGATGAACAACAAGAACAAGTAATAAATAGAGTACTTGAAGGTGTTGATCGCCGCGTGCGGCCGAGTGCCACGGTACAGCACCACGGCCCATTGCAGAAACCTTGCGCCGAGGGCGAGGGCGCAGATCAGGTAGAGCACGCCGCTCATGTGGATCACGTATGGCAGCAGACTCACCGCGAGCAGGGCGAAGGTGTACAGCAGAATATGCACCTTGGTGTAGTGCTCGCCGTGGGTCACCGGCAGCATCGGGATGTCGGCCTTGGCGTATTCCTCCTTGCGATGGATCGCCAGCGCCCAGAAGTGCGGCGGGGTCCAGGCGAAGATGATCAGCACCAGCAGCAACGGTTCGGCGCTGACATGGCCGGTGGCGGCAGTCCAGCCGAGTAGCGGTGGGGCTGCGCCGGCGAGGCCGCCGATGACGATGTTCTGTGGCGTCGCGCGTTTGAGGAAGCCGGTGTAGATCACCGCGTAGCCGAGTAACGAAGCGAGGGTCAGCCACGCGGTCAGTGCATTGGTGAACGTCAGCAGCATCGCCTGCCCGAGCAGCGCCAGCACCAGCGCAAAGGTCAGCGCCGCTGCCGGCGAAACCCGGCCCTCGGCCAATGGCCGTTTGTGCGTGCGCGCCATCACCGCGTCGATACGCCGATCCACCACATGATTGACCGCCGCCGCGCCGCCGGCACACAACGCAATCCCCAGATTGCCGAACACCAGCACCGTCCACGGCACCCCGGCGCGGGTCGCGAGGAACATGCCGACCAGCGAGGTGATCAGCATCAGCACCACCACTTTCGGCTTGGTCAGCTCCAGATAGTCACGCCACAGCGCTTGCGCGGGACGTTCGCCGATCAGAAGCGCCATGGCGTTTCTCCTTTTATCGTGATGGGCGCAGCCGAATGTTTACGTGGGCTCAAACGCCAGCGCGCCAACATCGGCTGTTTGACCCGAACCAGACTGGTGCGCGCGTGGTAATTGACCAGCACCATGGTCAGCAGCAGCGCGGCGCCACCGGCGTTGTGGGCCACGGCCACCGGCAGTGGCAGATGGAACAGCACGTTGCTGATGCCAAGGGTGATCTGTGCGCCGAGGGCGATCAGCACCAGCCCGGCGAGCCGGGTCATGCCGACGGCCCTGAGTTGCCAGGCCAGACAGAGCAGCACCAAGGTCACCAGCAGTGCACCGATACGGTGAGTCAAGTGAATCGCCGTGCGCGCATCGCTGTCGAGTTGCCCGCCGAGATAATTGGGGCCGATGTGCTGGGTCAGGTGAAAGCCGTTGGCAAAGTCCGCCGGCGGCAGCCATTGGCCGTGGCAGGTCGGGAAGTCGATGCAGGCCACTGCCGCGTAGTTGGAGCTGACCCAGCCGCCGAGGGCAATCTGGCCGATCACCAGCAACAGCCCCGCCGTCGCCCAATACTGTAAGCGCTTGGGCACGGTCAGCGCCGGCAGCACCCCGGACAATCGCAACGTCAGCAAAAACAACAGACTCAAGGTCGCAAAACCGCCGAGCAAATGCCCGGTGACCACTTGCGGCCAGAGCTTGAGCGTCACCGTCCACATGCCGAACGCCGCTTGGGCGAACACCACCGCCAGCAGAAACAGCGGCAGTTTCAGCGGCAGGCCCGGATGACCACGATTGACCCAGGCGCGCCCGGCCAATACCGAAATCAGCAGGCCGAGGGTGCCGGCGAAGTAACGGTGGATCATTTCGTTCCAGCCCTTGTGCGCCACCACCGGCGAGTCGGGGTAATGCAGTTCGGCATGGGCCAGTTGGGCTTCGCTTTTCGGCACGCTGATAAAACCGTAACAGCCCGGCCAGTCCGGACAGCCCAGGCCTGCGTGGGTCAGGCGCGTGTAGGCGCCGAGCAGCACGACGATCAGTGCCAGCAGGGTGGCAAACAACGCGAGGCGAAATCCAGGTTTGGCCATGACGATGCCCTTATCCGATGTTCGACAGTTTCAGCAGGTGGCGCAGGTCGTTGAGCAGATCCTTGCCCTTCACGCTCGGGTCGTAGCGCAGCACCAGGTTGCCGTGCGGGTCGATGATCCACAGTTGCGGCGTGGCCTTGTCGCCGGTGGCCTTGCTCAACGCTGCGCTGTCCAGCGGGTAGCGTTGCAGCTGCGGGTATTCGCGGGTCAGCTTGGCTTCGTAGTCGGCGCTCAGCGGCTGTGCAGCGGCGAGGGCGTGGCTGGCGCGACCGGCGTCGCGACCGAGGCCGATCTGGATCTGCCGGGCGAGGTACACCAGTTGCTGGCAGTCCACTGCGCAATCTTTCGGCGCGGTCACCAGCATCTGCCAGCGTTGCTCATCGGCCTGCACGCCGAGGTCGGCGCGGGTCTGGCCGTTGCCGATCAGTTCGCCGTGATAGCTGCGACCTTCCGGCACCCAGAACTGCAATTTGTACATGCCGGTGGCGAGAATCATCGGGCCGACTACGCCGAGCACAATCAGCAACAGCTGGATCCGCCCACGGCGGCGGGTGGCCGGGGTTTTCGCCTCAGACATGCTGGGTGGATTCATGGCCGTTCCCATGGTGGTTCTCCTTTGCGTTGTGCAAGCCCAAATAGACATAGAGACCGAGCAGGGCGGTGGCCATGGCGAACCACTGCACGGCGTATCCAAGGTGTTTTTCCGGACCCATGGCCACCACCGGCCAGTCGGCCTCGTAACTGGCAGGACCGGGTTCGGCGCGAAGTTCGTAGGCGAAGCCGTCGCGTTCGAGGGTTTTCCACAGCTTGGCCGGCTCGACGGCGGTGACGGTTTGCGGCCAGGTCCTGCTGGCGGGGTCGGCGTGCAACTGGAAGGTCGCGCCGGGGGCGACGTACACCCAGGCATCGATATTCACGGCATCGGCCGGGGTTTTGAATTGCGGGGTAACGCGGCGGTCCGGCCAAGCCAGCCAGCCGCGATTGACCAGCAGCCACTGGCCGCTGGCCCGATCCTGAAACGGTTGCAGCAACTCGATGCCAACCTTGCCGTTACGCTGACGGTTGTCCAGCAGCAGGCTGTGAGCGCTATCGAACTGACCATATAGATGAACGCGGCGAAAGGCCGGGTCGGCGCTGTGCAGCAATTCGCTGCTGGCCATCGGCTCGGCGGCGCGGCGCTCGGCGTAACTGGCGAGAAGGGCGGTTTTCTCCGCGCCCCGACCGAGCTGCCAGAAACCCAGCGACACCAGCAGCGGCAGCAACAGCGCCACCACCACGGTCGGTATCACGCCCGGGCGAAAGCGCTTCATGGCCGCGCCACAAAGTCAGTCGTCGCGATCGCTATACTCAACTGCATCGCCTGTCCCCCGGAGTTCTTCCCATGCTCAAAGCAGCCATTGTCGTGCTGCTGATTGCCACGGTGATCAGCCTGTTCAGCGGCCTGTTTTTCCTGGTCAAGGACGACAGCAGCTCCAATCGTCTGGTAATCGCCTTGAGTGTTCGGGTGGCCCTGGCCGCTGCCACCGTCGGCTTGATTACCTGGGGCTTCTACAGCGGCCAATTGGTGTCGCACGCGCCTTGGTGATCAGTGCTCAAAGCACATAAACGAAGATGAACAAGCCGATCCACACCACATCGACGAAGTGCCAGTACCAGCTCGCCGCCTCGAAGCCGAACTGATGCTCGGCATCGAAATGGCCCTTCATGATGCGCATCAGCATCACGAACAGAATGATCGTGCCGATGGTCACATGGGCACCGTGGAAACCGGTGAGCATGAAGAACGTCGCGCCGTAGATGCCCGAACCCAGGGTCAGGCCCAGTTCGTGGTAGGCGTGCATGTATTCCTCGGCCTGCAAGGCAAGGAAGCCGCAGCCCAGCAGCACAGTGATCGCCAGCCAGATTTTCAGCGCGCCGCGATGGCCCTTCTTCAAGGCATGGTGGGCGATGGTGATGGTCACACTGGAGCTGACCAGCAGAATCGTGTTGATCAGCGGCAGGCCCCACGGGCTGATGACTTCTTTGGGCGGCGGGAACAGTTTCGGATCCGGCGTGTGCAGTAGCGGCCAGGTGAACTGGAAGTTCGGCCAGAGCATGTGGGCGATGCCTTTCGGCCCTTCGCCCCCCAGCGCCGGGCCGGAAATGTGCCGCACGTAGAACAGCGCACCGAAGAAGGCGATGAAGAACATCACCTCGGAAAAGATGAACCAACTCATGCCCCAGCGGAACGAGCGATCGAGCTGCGGGCTGTACAGCCCGGCGCGACTTTCCTTGATCACCGCCCCGAACCAGCCGAACAGCATGTACGCCAGCAACAGTCCGCCGACGAAAAAGATCAGTGGCCCGTGGGATTCAGGGCGCGCGGCCTTCAGATCGTTGAACCAGGTCGCCAGGCCGTACACGGTGACGAACATCCCCACCGTGGCGACGATCGGCCATTTGCTCTGGGCCGGGACGTAATAGTGCTCATGAGTTGCCATTTATTGTTCTCCTTATCGGGCACGCTTAACCGCCAGTGTTTGCAGCCACCGGAGGATGTCGGGCGGTGATATCGAACAGCGTGTAGGACAGCGTCAGGTGCTTCACGTCCTTGGGCATGTCGCGGTCAACGATGAAACGCACCGGCATCTCGATCTGCTGACCGGGCTGCAGCACCTGCTGGGTAAAGCAAAAGCATTCGGTCTTGTGGAAATACGCCGCCGCATTGCTCGGCGCGATGCTCGGCACGGCTTGCGCACTCATCGGTTTGTCGGTGGGATTGCGCGCGACGAAAATCATCTCGTTGACCGCGCCGGGGTTGGCGGTCAACTCATCGTGTTTGGGGTAGAACTCCCACGGCATGTCGATGTTGTTGGTCGACAGAAACTGCACGCGAACTTGCCGCGAACTGTCCACCACCTGCTCACCCTCGTACTGCCCTCCAGTCTTGCCATTGATGCCGAAGGCCTTGCACATCACGTCGTAGATCGGCACCAGGGCAAAGCCGAAGACAAACATCGCCACCACCACGCCGAGCAGGCGGGTGACCAGTTTCTTCATCGAGATCGAGTCAGCCATGGTGTTCAATCTCAAAATGGGTCCATGTGGGAGCGAGCTTGCTCGCGAAGCAGGCACTGCGGTTCTTCAGTAACACCGCGTTATCGTTCTTCGCGAGCAAGCTCGCTCCCACAGTCATTTCACTTCCGGCGGCGTGGTAAAGGTGTGATACGGCGCCGGTGACGGCACGCTCCACTCCAGGCCTTCGGCGCCGTCCCACGGTTTGGCCGGGGCTGGCGCGCCGCCACGAATGGTCTTGATCACGATGAACAGGAAGAAGATCTGCGTGGCACCGAACATGAACGCGCCGATCGACGAGACCATGTTGAAGTCGGCGAACTGCAGGTTGTAGTCCGGAATCCGTCGCGGCATTCCCGCCAGTCCCACGAAGTGCATCGGAAAGAAGGTCAGGTTCATGCCGACGAATGACAGCCAGAAGTGCAGCTTGCCGAGGGTTTCGTCGTACATGTGCCCGGTCCACTTCGGCAGCCAGTAATAGGCCGAGGCGAAGATGCCGAAGATCGCCCCCGGCACCAGCACGTAGTGGAAGTGCGCGACCACGAAGTAGGTGTCCTGGTACTGGAAGTCCGCCGGGGCGATAGCGAGCATCAGCCCGGAGAAACCGCCGATCGAGAACAGGATCACGAACGCCACGGCGAACAGCATCGGCGTCTCGAAGGTCAGCGAGCCTTGCCACATGGTGCTGGCCCAATTGAACACCTTCACACCTGTCGGGACGGCGATGAGCATGGTCGCGTACATGAAGAACAACTCGCCCACCAGCGGGATGCCGACCACGAACATGTGGTGCGCCCAGACGATGAATGACAGGAACGCGATGCTCGCCGTGGCGTAGACCATCGAGGTGTAGCCAAACAGCGGCTTGCGCGAGAAGGTCGGGATGATCTGGCTGACGGCACCGAAGGCCGGCAGGATCATGATGTACACCTCGGGATGCCCGAAGAACCAGAACACGTGCTGGAACAGCACCGGGTCACCGCCACCGGCGGCACTGAAGAAACTGGTGCCGAAGTGGATGTCCATCAGCATCATCGTCACGCACCCGGCCAGCACCGGCATCACTGCGATCAGCAGGAACGCGGTGATCAGCCAGGTCCAGACGAACAGCGGCATTTTCATCAGGGTCATGCCGGGGGCGCGCAGGTTGAGGATGGTGGCGACCACGTTGATCGCGCCCATGATCGAACTGATCCCCATCAAGTGGATGGCGAAGATGAAGTAGGTGACGCTTTCCGGCGCGTAGGTGGTGGACAGCGGCGCATAGAACGTCCAGCCGAAGTTCGGCCCGCCACCGGCGGTAAACAGGGTCGAGACCAGCAGCAGGAACGCCGCCGGCAGCAGCCAGAAGCTGAAGTTGTTCATCCGTGGCAGCGCCATGTCCGGCGCGCCGATCATCAGCGGGATCATCCAGTTGGCGAGGCCGACGAACGCTGGCATCACCGCGCCGAAGACCATCACCAGACCGTGCATGGTGGTCATCTGGTTGAAGAACGCCGGTTCGACGATCTGCAGCCCGGGCTGGAACAGCTCGGCGCGGATCACCATGGCGAACGTGCCGCCGAGCAGAAACATGCAGAAGGCAAACCACAGATACAGCGTGCCGATGTCCTTGTGGTTGGTGGTCAGCACCCAGCGCATCAGGCCTTTGGCGGGGCCGTGGGCGTGGTCGGCGTGACCGTGGTCATCAATGACAGCGCTCATGGCCGGTCTCCTTTACGTGAGTGGACTGGGCGGGCCGGGGCGCGCTGCCCCGACCGATTGACGAAGTACGCAATGGACCGGCTCATTTGCTTTCCGCCTGTTTGAGCTCAAGCACTTCTTTTGGTGTGACCATGTCGCCTTTGTTGTTGCCCCAGGCGTTACGTTCGTAGGTCACGACCGCTGCGATATCGACTTCCGACAACTGCTTGCCGAATGCGGCCATGGCGGTGCCCGGCTTGCCGAAGTACACGCGGTGCAGGTGGTCGGCTTTGGGCCCGGTGGCAATCGGCGAGCCCTTGAGCGCCGGGAACATCGGCGGCAGGCCCTGGCCTTCGGCCTGGTGACAGGCGACGCAGGTGGTGTGATAGATCTTGTCGCCACGTTCCTTGAGTTCGTCCAGCGTCCATTCCTTGCTGGTCAGCTCCTTGAGCTGCGCGGCTTCGGCTTTGCGCTCGGCGAGCCACTTGTCGTAGTCGGCCTTCTCCTTGACGTCGACCACGATCGGCATGAAGCCGTGGTCCTTGCCGCACAACTCGGCGCACTGGCCACGGTAGAGGCCGGGTTTGTCGATGCGCGTCCAGGCCTCGTTGACGAACCCCGGAATCGCATCGCGCTTGACCGCGAACGCCGGCACCCACCACGAGTGGATGACGTCGGCGGAAGTCACGAGGAAGCGCACCTTGGCGCCGACCGGCAGCACCAGCGGCTTGTCGACTTCGAGCAGGTAGTGCTCGCCCTTGGCTTCCTTGTTGTGAATCTGTTCGGCGGGGGTGGCCAGGTTGCTGAAGAATTCGACGTCCTGGCCCAGGTATTTGTAGTGCCACTTCCATTGATAACCGGTGATCTGGATATCGATATCCGGCTCACTGGTGTCGTACATGCGGATCAGGGTGGCGGTCGCCGGAACCGCCATCGCCACCAGGATCAGCAGCGGCACGACCGTCCAGAGAATCTCGACGGTGGTACTTTCGTGGAATTTTGCGGCGACCTGCCCGGTCGAACGGCGATGCACGATCATCGACCAGAACATGGCGCCGAAGACGATGATCCCGATCACCACACAGATCCAGAAAATGGTCATGTGCAGGTCGAATACTGCGTGACTGATTTCAGTCGCTCCAGGCGCCATATTCACAGTCCAGGCCGCCTGGGCCGGGCTGAAAATCGACCACAACAGGAGGCCCATCCAGACGTGTGGATGTCGCATCATTGCGGGTTCCCCTTATCGTTCTTGTTATCCCGTAGGCGCAACGCCTTCGGCAAGGGAGCGGCTGCATCAGACTACGAACTTGAATCGCCGGGCCTTGCTGCGTGGGCAGTCGGGCGTCATCAGCTAACTCCATTCAATGGCGAGTATAGACAGCCGCCGGAAATTGCAATGTCGTGGCGTTAATGTTCTGAAACAGCCGGGACTTGCGCTAAAGGGCACGAATGGAGAAGGATGCAGACGAGTGGTGGCGAACCGATATAACGCTGCTGCATCAAGGATGAAATAATTATGACAAATGCGTCTTAGCATTTTTCGTAAGCCAGCTAAGTTATGTCTTCCCTATTTCATTGCCTTGTTCCCTGGAGTTTTCATGAACACCGCCGCATTGCGCGAGCAGATCCAAAAAGCCCGACAGACCGAAAACGAAACCGGACGGCTCAAGCGTCAGCTGGAAGCCAAGTTGCCTCATCTGCATTCGGCCATTCAGTTGCCGGACGCTAACCGCGAAGACGCGTTGACGAGTTTTGTCACCGCCTATATCGATGAAGTACCAGACATGCTGGACGCAGCCAATGAAGTTGCCAGGGAAGCGGGAATCGAGTCGCAGATCAAACCAGTGCTGAAAATCGCCGAGCAGTACTTCCTCCAGCCGCCGGTCGGTCTGGACAGCCTGCTGGACGAAGCCTATCTGGCGCACCGCTTTGTCGAAGAGGTCAACGACCTGTACATCAAACACCTCGGCCAGCCACTGATCCCCTTGGACATGACGGTCGCCAACCTGATTGCTCACCAGCTGCTCGGTGAGGAATTTGCCAATCAACTGGATGAAGTCGTGCATCACACCATCGACGAGATGCTCGACGACGAGAGTTTTGCGCTGGAATCGGTAGAAGCCTACCGCGACAAACTGAGCAGCCCGGACACCGGTGCCGCATGGAAGCGCTGGCCATGCATGGGCCGCCGCCTGGGCGTTGGCCTGGAGCTCGACCAGCCCGCTGCCTGAGTTACACACAATCCCATGTAGGAGCTGCCGCAGGCTGCGATCTTTTGATGTTGTTTTTAACAATCAAGAGCAAAAGATCGCAGCCTGCGGCAGCTCCTACAGGGGTTGAGTTCACCCCGGAGATTTAACCGGCCGCACCGATCCCGGTATTGGTCCGAACCCGCCCCTCCAATCGTCGCTTCAACCCACGCGACTCGATCAACAGCTTCGACCCCTTTGCCGCATTCGCCCGGCCCCACTCCTCCAGCAATTCCAGACACGAATGGTCGATGTAGCTCAGGTGATTGAGCGGCACATGCACCGCTGTGCCCGCTGGAATGCTGCCCAGCACCTGAGTCAGTGCCGGTACCTTGAGAAAGGTCGCCGCGCCTACCAGACGCAATTCCATCTCACCGTCCTGCGGCAGGTCGATCAGGCTGATCTTCAGGCGCGACGCCTTGAACGCCAGTTTCAACATCGTCAGACCGAAACCGATCAACACACCGGTCAGCAGGTCGGTGAAGATGATCGCCAGCGCCGTGGCGGCGTAGGTGAACATCGGCATCCGCCCGTAACGGCCCAGCCCGCGAAAGGCCTTGAGATCCACCAGTTTGAAACCGGTGTACACCAGCACGCCTGCCAGACTCGCCACCGGAATGCTTTGCAGCACGCTCGACAACAACAGCACGAACGCCAGCAGCCACAAACCATGGAAGATCGTCGAATAGCGGGTGGTTGCGCCAGCCTGGACGTTGGCCGAACTGCGCACGATCACCCCGGTCATCGGCAGCGCACCGACCAGTCCGCAAAGCATGTTGCCGACGCCTTGCGCTGAGAGTTCACGGTCGAAGTCCGAGCGCACACCGCTGTGCATGCGGTCTACTGCTGCTGCAGACAGCAAAGTTTCGGCGCTGGCGATGAACGCCACGGCAAAAGCCGCAATCAGCAGGGTTGGGTCAGCAAGGCTGAGCAAATCCGCCGGTTTCAGCCAGTCGATGGCTTCGGCCAGATTGGCCGGCACCTCGACCCGTTTCACCTGCAATGCCAGCAGAAGGCTGGCGCCCGTGGCCAGGCCAACGCCGAGCAGCGCACCGGGAATGAAGCGCAGCGAATGCGGACGGAATTTCTCCCACAGCCACATCACCGCAATGGTCGCCAGCCCGAGCAGTCCGGCCTGCCAGCCGAACGACGGCAAGGCTTGCGCCACCGCGCCGGGGAAGGCCGTGAGGTTATCCAGCCCCGAGGGCTGCGGCTTGGCATCCAGCATCACATGCACCTGCGACAGAACGATCAGCACACCGATCCCTGCAAGCATGCCGTACACCACCGCGGGCGCCGTCACCCGAAACCAGCACCCAAGCTTCAAACGTCCGGCCACCAGTTGCAGGAAACCGGCGAGCAGCAGAATCGGCCCGAGCATCTCGATCCCGTGCTGGCGCACCAGCTCGAACACCAACACCGCCAGTCCCGCCGCCGGCCCGCTGACTTGCAACGGCGAACCCGCCAGCCAACCGACCACCAGACCACCAATAATCCCGGTGATCAGGCCTTTGGCCGGTGGCAACCCGGAAGCAATCGCAATACCCATGCACAGCGGCAGGGCGACCAGAAACACAACCACCGAAGCCAGCAACTCCCGTGGCAGAACCGCTTTCAATTGAGCAGCACGCATGGTGACTCTCCCGAAGTTTTCTTCAGGCGTGGCTTCGCCGCACCGCTGAAACAGCGGCCGGCGTCAAACCACACAGATTTTTAGGAAGATTTAGAAGCGCGCTTTGGGCGTCGCCACCGGAATCGGATGGCTGCCGTCGAGCGGCAGGAAGCGTCCCTGATCCGCGTCGTAAGCTTTGATTTCACTGGTTTCGATGTTGTAGACCCAGCCATGGATGAACAGATGACCGTTCGCCATGCGTGAGGCTACCGAAGGATGGGTACGCAAGTGCTGCAGTTGGGCGATGACGTTCTCCTCGGTGAGGATCGGCATGCTTTCTTTTTCGTCGGTGCAGTTGCAGTTGTCATGCACCATGGTCTTCGCCACTTCCGCATGACGCAGCCAGGCTTTGACTGTCGGCATTTTTTCCAGGCTGTCCGGATTGAGCACTGCCCGCATGGCGCCGCAATCGGAGTGGCCGCAAATGATGATGTGTTGCACGCCCAGCGCCAGTACCGCGTATTCGATGGCGGTGGAAACGCCGCCGTTCATCTGGCCATAAGGCGGTACGACGTTGCCGACGTTACGGGTCACGAACAGATCGCCCGGCGAGCTCTGGGTGATCAGCTCGGGCACGATGCGCGAGTCGGCACAGGTGATGAACATCGCCCGTGGCGATTGCGCCGTGGCGAGTTTCTTGAAGAGTTCTTCCTGTTGCGGGAAGACCTCATGATGAAAATGCAAAAAGCCGTCAACGATCGTTCGCAGCGCTGCATCGGCGGATTGCGCCCCAGGGACGGCTTGCGCCGACGCAGCCAACGGCTGTTTATCCTTGTCACTCATGATTCATCCTCTTTGGCGGATTCGGGGAGTCATTCCCGTGTATTCCGGTATGAAGCCAGTGGCTGTTTAAAACATCCGGGCCATCCCGACCCGTCAGTCACTCGATGAACAAGGTAGCCGCCGAAACTTAACTCAAACTGAATCGAGCGCTCTAGAACGTGTGTTCCAGGTCACAAAAAACGTGACTGAGGGTTACGACGGAAGGATTCCAGCCCCTCAACCATAGGGTCAATTGTCGCTAAATCAACGACATCTGGCGACCCGGTGGACAGAAGGCGCTGCAGTCGAGGTCATAGCCCTCGCGATGATTGAGGTCGAGACGCTTGATCGTTTTGGCAAAGCGTTGCGCGAGCAAGTCGGCGAACGGCCCTTCGCCGCGCATGCGTGCACCGAAACGGCTGTCGTAGAGCTCGCCGCCACGGCTCTGGCGGATCAGGCTCAGGACATGGGCCGCGCGCTGCGGATAGTGCGCGTGCAGCCACTCTTCGAACAGCGGCGCCACCTCCAGCGGCAGGCGCAGCATCATGTAGGCGGCACTTTGCGCACCCGCCGCATGCGCCTCGGTCAGCAGGCTTTCGATTTCGCTGTCATTGATCATCGGAATCATCGGCGAACACAACACTCCCACCGGAATGCCCGCTTCGCGCATCACCCGGATCGCCCGCAACCGGGCCTTGGGTGCCGCGGCACGGGGTTCGAGGATGCGTTTGAGTTCATCGTCCAGCGTCGTCAGGCTGATCATCACCGCCACCAGCCGTTGTTGCGCCAGCTCGGTGAGCAGATCGAGGTCACGCAAGATCAGCGAGCCCTTGGTGACGATGGTCACAGGGTGACGGTAGCGCAGCAGCACCTCGAGGGTCTGGCGGGTGATCCGGTGTTCACGTTCGATGGGTTGGTACGGGTCGGTATTGGAGCCGAGGTTGATCGGCGCGCACTGATAACCTTTTTTCCCAAGCTGTTCTTCCAGCACCTGGGCGGCGTTGGTCTTGGCGATCAGTCGGGTTTCGAAATCCAGCCCCGGCGACATGTCCCAATAGGCATGGCTCGGTCGCGCATAGCAATAGATGCAACCGTGCTCGCAGCCGCGATAGGGATTGATCGAGCGATCAAAGGGCAGGTCCGGCGAGGTGTTGCGAGTGATGATGGTTTTCGCGGTCTCGATCATCACCTCGGTGTTCTGTGTTTCGGGCACTTCCTGATACCAGCCGTCGTCCTCGGCCACCGAACGGTTCGGCGCGAAGCGGTTGTGCGGATTGGTCGCAGTGCCGCGACCACGAGGAGGCAAGGGCGTGTGCATCGCAAGTGTCCTGATTGCTGTATGTGCATACAGTATCGCTGGCGCGGGGAAACAGCCAGTGCCGTTCGGCGATACGGCGCAAGAACACAGGTCCTGTGGTTCATGGATTGATATATATATATATTTATCGCAAACCGAAGACACATCTTTCAACTGGCAGTACAACTTGCAATGTCGTTAGTATCCGCCTTCTTGTCATTCTGTTATTCAATATTTAAAAGGAATTAAACGTGTCTTACTTTAACCATCGCGGCATCTTTTTGCAGAAGCTTGGTCCGACTCCAGTTGATCCGGATGAAGTCCTGGTGTCCATGCAGTTTGCGCTGAAGCAATCCGGCTGGGACGCAGAAAACTCCGTGCCGACCGACTCTCTGCTGGATTCGCGGATCATCATTGCGTCGTCCTATGACGGTGGCGAAACTTTCGATGTAAGCAATGAAAAAGATGTCGATGGGGATGGTGATATTGATGCAGATGATAAAGCCAAGTTGCTGGCACTGGCCAAGGCTTATGTAAGTATCATGAATCCATAATCTGGTCAGACGTCAGCTTAGTTGTGAGCTGAACAAAAAGCCCTGCCCGTATTAAATACGGGCAGGGCTTTTTTTAGTTGCTGCGGGTTACCTGACCAAGATCATCAGCCGAGGTGGTGGTCATGTCGCTGGTGCGTAGATGACTGACCTCGTCCGCGCTCACCGGTGCGCCTTTGTTGCCCCAGCTGCCACGGATAAAACTCACCACGTCCGCCACTTCCTGATCCGACAAGCGCCAGGCGAAGCCCGGCATGGTGAAGGTCGATGGCGCGGTGTGGGTGGCCGGCAGGGTGCCGCCCTTGAGCACAATATGGATCAGCGAGGTCGGGTCTTCCGATTGCAGCACCGGATTGCCCGCCAGCGCCGGGAACACCCGGGTGTAGCCGTGGCCGTCGGTACGGTGGCAGGCCGCGCAGTTGTCGATGTACACCGCTGCGCCGCGTTGACTGTCGTCGCCGTTCCACAGGGCTTTGGCGGCTTTCTCGTCGTACTGGTGCGGCTGATCGTTCGGATCAACTGCTGGCAGTGACTTGAGGTAGCGGGCAATCGCAGTGAGGTCGGCGTCGGTCATGTATTGCATGCTGTGAGTCACCACATCGCTCATGCCGCCGAACACTGCGCTGCGGTCGCTGCGTCCGGTCTTGAGGAACTGCACCAGTTGCGCTTCGCTCCAGCTGCCCAGGCCATCCTTGTGATCACCGCGCAGACTTTTGGCGATCCAGCCTTCCAGCGGTGCGCTGCCGGCGAGGAAGCTCTTGCCATCTGCCGCGCTCAGGGATTTCTCCTGCATGGTCAGGGCCCGTGGCGTATGGCAGGCGCCGCAATGGCCGAGGCCTTCGACCAGATAGGCGCCGCGGTCGATCACCGGGTCGTCCGAAGTGGCCTTGTAGTCTTCGACTTTCGGCGCAAACAGCCAGCGCCAGCCCATCAGCGGCCAGCGCATGCTCAGCGGCCATGGGATGTCGCTGGCCTTGTTCTCCTGCGCCACCGGTTCAACGCCGTGCATGAAGTAGGCGTACAGCGCCTGCATGTCGGTTTCGCTGACCCGGGCGTAGGACGGATACGGCATCGCCGGGTACAACGTACTACCGTTTTTGGCGACGCCGTGGCGCACCGCTTGGTCGAAGTCCTCGAAGCTGTAATCACCGACGCCGGTTTTGTCCGGGGTGATGTTGGTCGAGTAGATCGTGCCGATCGGCGTTTCCATCGGCAGGCCGCCGGCGAACGGTTTGCCGCCCTTGGCGGTGTGGCAGGCCACGCAGTCACCGGCGCGGGCGAGGTATTCGCCTTGTTTGATCAACGCCTGATCGACGTCGGCGGCGTGCACGGCAGCACTGCCGAGCAGGGCCAGGGTGGCGATAACGAGATTGTTCATGGTCATCGCTCCTTAAGCCTGAACCAGCGGGCCGGGGTTTTTCAGGTACTGCTCGCGAATCGCCTTGGCCGACCAGTAGGTCAACGCCGCCACCAATCCGGTCGGGTTGTAACCCAGCCCTTGCGGGAACGCCGACGCACCCGGCACGAACACGTTGTGCACGTCCCAGCTCTGCAGGTAACGGTTCAGGGCACTCTTTTTCGGATCGGTGCCCATGATCGCGCCACCGTTGAGGTGGGTGGTCTGGTAGGCCGCGGTGTTGAAGTGATCACCGACCTGCTTGCCGATCACCGCAATGGCTTTCGGGCCCATGGCTTGGGCAACCTTGCCCATTTTCTCGACCATGAAGCGGTTCATCTTGATGTCGTTTTCCTGCCAGTCGAAGGTCATGCGCAGCAGCGGTAAACCGTAGGCATCGCGGTACACCGGATCCAGATCGAGGTAGTTGCCACGGTAGGACTGATGCGCGCCGTGGGCGTCCATCGACACCTGGTGGGTGTAGTAATCGGCGGTCGCGCGTTTCCACTGGCTGCCCCAGGCCGGCGTGCCGGGCGGGTTCGAGGTGCCGGCAATCGGTCGACTGCCGGCCTGGTTGACCCACATTGGCGAGCCGCCGACGAAGCCGTGCGGGCCGTGATCGAAGTTGTCGGCGTTGAAATCGTCCAGCGCCACGCCGTTGCCGCCGGCACCGATGAAGTTGTTGGTGTGGGTGTCCTTGTCGAAGAACGCCTTGATGGTCGCCATGTTCTGGTAGGCGAAGTTACGCCCGACCACGCCTTCGCCGCTGATCGGGTCGTACGGTTTGCCGATGCCCGAGAGCAGCATCAGGCGCACGTTGTGCAGCTGGAAGGCGCCGAGGATCACCAGATCCGCCGGCTGCTCGATCTCGCGGCCCTGGCCGTCGATGTAAGTCACGCCGGTGGCCTTGGACTTGGTGCTGTCGAGGTTGACCCGCAGCACATGCGAGTTGGGCCGCAGTTCGAAATTCGGCAGCGGCTTGAGCGCCGGCAGAATGTTCACGTTCGGCGACGCTTTGGAATACATGTAGCACACGTAACCGCTGCAGAATCCGCAGAAATTGCACGGGCCCATCTGTGCGCCGTAGGGATTGGTGTACGGGCCTGAAGTATTTGCCGACGGCAGGTTGTAGGGTTTGTAACCGACCTCTGTCGCCGCTTTGCCGAACAGTTGTGCGGAAACGGTGTTTTTCTGCGCTTCCAGCGGGAACGGATTGGAGCGATCCGGTGCGTAAGGGTTGCCGCCCTTGCCCTGACCGACCAGTTGACCTTTCACGGTCCAGGCCTGGCCCGAGGTGCCGAAGACTTTCTCGGCGAAATCGAAAAACGGTTCCAGCTCTTCATAGCTGACGCCGAAGTCCTGGATGGTCATGTCCTTGGGGATGAAGCGTTTGCCGTAGCGTTCTTCGTAATGGCTGCGCATACGCAGTTCGATCGGATCGACGCGAAAATGCACGCCCGACCAGTGCAGACCGGCGCCGCCGACGCCATTACCCGGCAGGAACGCGCCCAACTGGCGGTTCGGCAGGGCAATGTCGTTGACGCTGTGGCGGATGGTGACGGTTTCCTTCGAGATGTCCTGAAAGAGTTTTTTGCGCACGCTGTAGGTGAGTTCGTCGATGACCTGCGGATAGTTGCCGTCAGGGTAGGTGTCCTGCATCGGACCGCGCTCCAGCGCCAGCACGTTGAGCCCGGCTTCGGTCAGCTCCTTGGCCATGATCGCGCCAGTCCAGCCAAAACCGACGATCACCGCGTCGACCTTCTTCATTACGGTTGCCATGCTCAAGCCCTCTCGCCGCGAATCGAAACTGCCGGGAAGGGGTACTGCTCGTTGCGTTCCACCCAATCCATGAAATCGGCGCGGGCGCCGGGGAAGCCGATCATGGTCCAGCCGACCATGCCTTTATTGCCGCCGTGGATCGGGTCGCAAAAGAACCCTTCCTTGGTGTTTTGCAGCAACAGGCTGAAGAAAATCTTCGCCGGAACCGCATCGAACTGCGGTTTGCCCGCTTCGAGTTGCTTGAGCAAATCCTTTCGGGTAGCGCTGTCTTGCTCGGCAAATGTTTTACCGTTGAGGGATTTTGCCCACTGATCCGTGGCAGCGATGCCCAGGCGATAGATCTCTTTGGGCACCAGTTTGCTCTGCCAGCCCATCTCCGGCGCAGCGTCGGCGTTGAACGGGCCTTGCATGTACCACAGGGCACCCGCGGCGTACGGGGTGTTCATCTGGCGGTCGATGTATTCCGGCACGCCGGCTTCCAGAGCCCCCGGGCCTTGCTCGTCATTGGGGATGAGGTGCGCCACGGCGGCGTTGATGAAGGCCCATTCCTCGGCGGTGAAATAGCTCGGCTGATAAGCGCTGGCATCAGCTTTGGCCGGTGTTGCTGCGGGCGTCGACGGGGCCGCTTCAGGCGCAGCTTGCAATACGCTGCTGCCCAAGCCGGTACCGGCGAGGGTGACCACGGGAATCAGGGTCAGGGATTTGCGCAAGAACTCACGCCGCGGGTTGTCTCGATCTGCATCAGACATGGGGGTGCACCTCATCAGGCATTGATGGTTGTCCGTTTCTGCGAACGGCTTGAGCATTTTTTCGTCGCGGCGCGCGGCCCGTTTGACCGGGAAAAAGGGGACGCCTGCAACATCGTGTGACAAATGGTAGCAGGCTAATCTTCTGGATGAACCGATTCAGTAGGAAAAAGCCTCGGTTTTTTTACCCGGCGCTTAATGAAATCGCCCGGATTCACAATTCTTTGACAAGAGCCTCACAGGGCTTTGACCGTCAGATGTGGAAGCTGCGAGGCCTTTCATTGATGAATTCCGATTACGGTCAGCCCAGCATGTCTCGAGTGCGTCTTTTTCCTGTTTTGTGTTTGTCGCTTGTCGCTCTGCTGCACTTGATGCCGGCCCAGGCTGACGCCGCTGTCACATCGCGCCCGCCGGAGTGGGCGCAACCGGTGGAAGTGCAGTACAACCTGTTCCAGATGTCGCCAACGCTGTACCGCAGTGCCTTGCCGGATGGCGGCGCGGTGCCGTTGCTGAAAAATCTCAAAGTGGCGACGGTGATCAACTTCCTGCCGGAAGCCGACAGCAGCTGGCTGTCCGAGCCGGGCATCAATCAAGTGCAACTGCCTTATCGCACCAACCACGTCGATGACGCTGATGTGCTCAAGACGCTGCGCGCGATTCAGGCTGCCGAAGCCAACGGCCCGGTGCTGATGCACTGCAAACACGGTTCAGACCGCACCGGCCTGATGGCGGCGATGTACCGAATCGTGGTGCAGGGCTGGAGCAAGGAAGACGCGCTGAATGAAATGACGCAGGGCGGTTTTGGTGAAAGCGGCCATTTCAAGGATGGCGTGCGCTACGTGATGCAGGCCGATGTCGACAAACTGCGCACCGCGCTGGCCAACGGCGACTGCAGCACCAGTGCCTTTGCCACTTGCTCGATGAAGAGCTGGTTCCAGTCAGTCAACCTCAAGTAAGCCGCACCCTCCACGGCATTGCACCGTGGAGGGTTATTTGCCGGCTCAGTCTTCGGACTTTTTCTTCAGCTTCGGATTCGGAAAGAACTGCACGGCCTGGACCGTCTTGTCCGGCGCCGGCTTGAGCGCGCTGGTATTGACCCGCGTGCCCAGTTCCTTGGGAACCGACAGCCCTTGCTCGTTCAGCGTATCCGAGTAACCGCAGGCCACGCACTCGCGGTGCGGCACGCTGTCCTCGTTCCACATCATCAGTTTGTCCGGCTCGCTGCACGCCGGGCAGACAGCCCCGGCGATAAAGCGCTTCTTGGTAATCACAGGTGCCTCACTCATGCTGCTGCGTCCTCACTCAGGCCGCTATGGCGCAAGAGTGCGTCAATCGATGGCTCACGGCCACGGAAGTCGACGAACAGCACCATCGGGGCCTGCGAACCGCCACGCGCCAGAATCGCTTCGCGGAAGGCGCGACCGGTTTCGGCGTTGAGCACGCCATCCTCTTCAAATTTGGAGAAGGCATCCGCCGACAGCACTTCCGCCCACTTGTAGCTGTAATAGCCGGCCGCGTAACCGCCGGCGAAGATGTGCGCGAAGCTGTTGGGGAAGCGGTTGTACGCCGGTGGACGCATCACCGACACTTCGTCGCGCACGCCTTCCAGCACTTGCGCCACGCTGCGGCCGTCACCGTGAGTGGCGTGCAGTTCGAAGTCGAACAGCGAGAATTCCAGCTGCCGCACCATCATCAGCCCGGACTGGAAGTTCTTCGCCGCGAGCATTTTTTCCAGCAGATCCTGTGGCAGCGGCTCGCCGGTTTCGTAGTGACCGGAAATCAGCGCCAGGCCTTCCGGCTCCCAGCACCAGTTTTCCATGAACTGGCTTGGCAGCTCGACCGCATCCCACGCCACGCCGTTGATCCCGGAAACACCGGCGTGATCAACGCGGGTCAGCAGGTGATGCAGGCCGTGACCGAATTCGTGGAACAGGGTGGTCACTTCATCATGGGTCAGCAGCGCAGGCTTGCCGCTGTCGGCCGGGGTGAAGTTGCACACCAGGTTGGCCACCGGGCTTTGCAGCACGCCGTCGACGGTGCGGCGACGGTCGCGGGCGCCGTCCATCCACGCGCCGCCCCGCTTGTTGGCGCGGGCGTAGAGGTCGAAGAAGAAGCGCCCGACGTGCTGGCCGTTTTCCTTGATTTCGAACAGGCGAACATCCGGGTGCCAGGTGTCGAAGCCTTTCAGCTCGGCGATCTCGATGCCGTACAGACGCTGAACGATGGCGAACAGGCCGCCGAGGACTTTATCGATCGGGAAGTAGGCGCGCAGGGTTTCCTGGGCGACGCTGTAGCGCTGCTCGCGGAGTTTTTCCCCGTAGAAACCGCTGTCCCAGCTCTGCAGATCGGCGCAGCCCTGTTCGGCGGCGAAGGCGCGCAGCTGCTGCAGATCCTGCGCGGCAAACGGTTTGCTGCGCTTGGCCAGGTCGCGCAGGAAGCTCAGCACCTGATCGCTGGACTCGGCCATTTTCGTAGCCAGGCTCAGCTCGGAGAAGCTGGCGAAGCCCAGGAGTTTTGCCAGTTCCTGACGCAGGTCGAGGATCTCTTCCATCACCGGGCCGTTGTCGTTCTGCCCGGCGTTCGGGCCTTGATCCGACGCACGGGTGCAGTAGGCGGCGTAGACTTCCTCGCGCAGGGCACGATCCTGGGCGTAGGTCATCACCGCGTAGTAGCTCGGGAATTCCAGGGTGATCAGCCAGCCATCAAGGCCTTTGGCCTGGGCGGCAGCGGCCATTTGCGCCTTGGCCGAGTCGGTCAGGCCGGCGAGGGCAGCTTCGTCGGTGATGTGCTTGGTCCAGGCTTGCGTGGCGTCGAGCAATTGGTTGGAGAAGCGACTGCCCAGCTCGGACAGTTTGCTCTGCACTTCCGCGTAACGCTTCTGTTCGGCTTCCGGCAGGTCGATACCCGACAAACGGAAATCGCGCAGGGCGTGTTCCAGAATGGTTTTTTGCGCCACGTCGAAATTGGCGGCTTCCGGGCTGTTGGCCAGCGCTTCATAAGCCTGGAACAGCTCGCGGTTCTGCCCCATCTCGGTGGAGTAGGCGCTCAGGGCCGGCAGGCACGACTCGTAGGCTTCGCGCAGTTCAGCGCTGTTGCACACGGCGTTGAGGTGGCTGACCGGGCTCCAGGCAGCGCCGAGGCGATCGTTGAGTTCGTCCATTGCCAATACCAGGCCGGCCCAGGTCGGGTTCTCGACTTGAGTCTTGAGGATTTCGGCGATGGCGGCGCGGTTGTCGGCCAGGATGGTTTCAATGGCTGGCAGCACGTGTTCGGCACGGATCGTGGAGAACGGCGGCAGGTCGTAGGACTGCAGAAGAGGGTTGTTCACGCTCACGGTTGGCACCTTGGCTGGGAGAAACATGCGCCCATCTTAATTACAATCGGCACTCACCGCAGCTATCGGCGACAGAGAGAGAAATTATCGTGTCCGTTCGCAAGTACCAGAATCACACCCCGCAGCTCGGTAAAGGCGCGTTTATCGACGCCTCCGCGGTGGTGATCGGCGACGTCGAAATCGGCGAAGACAGCTCCGTGTGGCCGCTGACCGTGATCCGTGGCGACATGCACCGCATCCGCATCGGTGCGCGCACCAGCGTGCAGGACGGTTGCGTGTTGCACATTACCCACGCCGGTCCATTCAACCCGGACGGTTTTCCGTTGCTGATCGGCGATGACGTGACCATCGCTCACAAGGTCATGCTGCATGGCTGCAGCGTTGGCAGCCGCGTATTGATCGGCATGGGCAGCATTGTCATGGATGGCGCGCAGGTCGAGGATGACGTGATCATCGGCGCCGGCAGCCTGGTACCACCGGGCAAGCGCCTGGAAAGTGGTTTCCTGTACGTGGGCAGCCCGGTGAAACAGGTCCGTCCGCTGACCGACAAGGAACGCGCCTTCTTCACCTACAGCGCGGCGAACTACGTGAAGCTCAAGGACCTGCATCTGGCCGAAGGCTACGACCAGCTCTGAATCGACCTACACCTGCTCAGGATTTCTCATGCATTACCAGACCGTACTGTTCGACCTCGATGGCACCCTGACTGACCCGCGTGAAGGCATCACCCGTTCCATCCAGTTCGCTTTGAGCAAGCTCGGCATCGACGAGCCGGACCTGAGCAAACTCGAACACTTCATCGGCCCGCCGTTGTTGCAGGCGTTCATGCAGTTCTATGGCTTCGACGAGGCCAAGGCCTGGGAGGCGGTGAATTTCTATCGCGAGCGCTTCAAGGTCACCGGCCTGTACGAAAACCGTGTGTTCGAGGGCGTCACGCCGCTGCTGGAAACCCTGAGCGGCCAGGGACGACAGCTGTATATCGCCACCTCCAAGCCTTGGGAGTTCGCCCGGGAAATTGCCCGGCACTTCGACTTCGCCAAACACTTCAAGGTGATCTACGGCAGTGAGCTGGATGGCACGCGGACCAACAAGGTCGAGCTGATTGCGCATCTGATCGCTAAAGAAGGGCTGGATCCGCGCAACACGCTGATGATCGGCGATCGCAAGCACGACCTGATCGGCGCGCACAGCAACGGCGTGGACGCGGCGGCGGTGGGGTATGGGTTTGGCAGTTTTGCAGAGTTGAGCGCTGAGGCGCCGGCTTATCACTTTGAAACGCTGGCCGAATTGCATCAGGCGTTTTTGCGGCGTTGATGAAATTGCTTTCGCGAGCAGGCTCGCTCCCACTGGGGATTTTTGTTGCACCCCGCTTCAATGTGGGAGCGAGCCTGCTCGCGAAGAGGCCAGTTCAGCCAATGCGAAATCAGGATTCTGCCAGCGCTCTTAGTGCCGCCTTGCGCTCAGCCACCGGCAGTTCACCCAACTTCTCGACCTCAACATAAAACCGCCCCCAATCCCCGCCAACCTGCCTGAACAACGCCGCAAACGCCGGCACCCACTGGTCATACAGCCCAAACGGCAACAACCGCGCATTGTTCAGCGGCAGATTCACCCACGCGTCATAACGCTTGTCCCCAGCCCACTGGCTGTCGCGCATGACCCGGTAATCGCGCCGAAACTGCTCGAACGTCGCCGCTTTGCGTTCGCGCATCTGCTCGGCCGGTAGCGGCTGGGCGTAGAGCTTTTCCAGGCGTGAGCGTGTTTCCAGCACCAGCTCAATGAACTGATCACGCTGCTTTAGCCGCGAGTCGGTATCCGCAGGCAGGCCACGAAACGCCCGCCACTGGCGGGTGCCCTCCTGCTCGACAAACGTGGCGAAGGACTCGTTGAACTCGGTGTCGTCCTTCACATAGAAGCGCTGATGCGCCAGTTCGTGAAAGATCAGCGTGGCCAGGCGCTCATCGCCCCAGCCCATCATCGAATTGAGGATCGGGTCATTGAACCAGCCGAGGGTCGAATAGGCCTCGACGCCGCCAATCGACACATCCATGCCTTGCAGACGCTGGATCGCCGCTTCGCCGCGCGCGGCGCTCTGGCTGTAGTAGCCGCGATAGGCCACGCAACCGGCGATCGGGAAGCAATGGTTCTGCGGCTTCAGGGAAAACTCCGGGGTGGCGAACACGTTCCACACCACATAGGGCCGGCCGATGTCGGCGTACAGCCGATAGCTCTGGTTGTCCGGCAGGTGCAGGTGTTCGCTGGCAAAGTTCCGGGCCTTCTGTGACTGGCTCAGGTGCGTGCGCAGCTTGGCGTCGCGGCTCGGGTCGGCGATCACCTTGGCCACTGGCTCGCGCGCGCGCAGCAACTGCAATTGGCCGCTCGCCAACTGGCTGTAATAGCTGACGCTGGAACAACCGTTGAGCAACAAAAACATCACCCCCGGAAACAAAATCCGAAAAACGCGATCAAGTAACCCATGGCTTGGAAGCGGCCTGCTCAAAATAAAAATCCTTTGGAAAGTCTGCCCGCAAGACTATCCCGCCATTTGGAGCTTCGCTATGCGCATGTTGTTGCTGACAGGAGGCCTGCTGACGCTGGCCGGATGTGCCGGATTCGGAATGCCCGACCCTGACCCCTCGCAAGCCTGGATCGATCTCGATGCCCGGCAACAGGACACGGCGCTGCAAGCGCTGAAGGTCGATGACAAGGCGACCGTCGACAAACGTTATTTTGAGGTCGAGCCCGGCAGCCACCAATTACAGGTGCGCTACCAATTCCCGGTCGAAGCCACCAACATCGGCCCCGATGCCGAACCGCTATGGCGCGACTGCCAGTTGAATTTGAAATTCAAGGACTTCAACGCCGGTCAGCGCTATCAGCTGCAAGCTGGCAGCATCGGTTTCCGGCCATGGGCGAAGCTCTATGACGAGCAGCACAATGTGGTCGGCCAAGGTACGCCGGCAGGCTGTCAGCGCACGTGATCAGCGCTATGCTGGAAGTCTGAATCCTTGGACATCCATCATGCGCAAGTTGATGTTGTTGCTCGCAGTCGGCGCTATCGCCGGCTGCCAGACGCCACTGCCACCGGTCGATCCGCAAATGGCCTGGGTCGACTTCTCAACCCCGACCCCCGGCGGAAAACTGCTCATGGCCGAGCGCCTGGACAATCAACGGCTGACCGATGGGCGTTTCTTTCAGGTCACGCCTGGTAGCCACGAGCTGCGGGTGCGGTTTGACTTCGAGGTGTTTGGTGGCGGCGGTGCGCTGATGACCGGCCCGATCGAGCGGCTGTGCTACCTGTACATCCGCTACGACCATTTCGAAGCCGGCCAGCGTTATTTGCTGGAAGGTCGCTCGCTAGGGTTCACCCCGAGTGCCCGCCTGTACAACGCCAAGCATGAGATCGTAGCCGAGGATCACGACATGGACTGCCTCAGCTGAGACGGATCAGTTGTCGTTCTTCTGGTAAATGATTGCCTTGCTGCCGTTTTCACAGGTGCCCACGACCATGGCCACGTCGTGCTTGTCGGCCTCTTCCTTGCTGACGATTTCCAGCGTGTAGGACGGCACGGCGTTCGCCTGGATCTTTACTTCGATTTCTTTTCTGAGTTCTTCGCAGTCTTTCGGTGTCGCAAAAACCGAAGTGGCCAGTGCACTGCAGAGGATCGCCAAGCCAATACGTTTCATATCCTGAAGCTCCATGGGGCAGCGCGCACGGGCGTGCGCTGAAGCTGCTGTCACTTATTCGACCATATTCTTGCAGCGCAGGTTCTGATGTCGCTCACATCTTCAGCAATTGCGGTGCTATCCAGTCCACCTTCGCGAGCAGGCTCGCTCCCACATTTGAAATGCATTCCAAAGTGGGAGCGAGCCTGCTCGCGAATGGGTCAGTCAGCGCCGACTTAGCTGACCAGCGAAGCCTCAAGGGTAATCTTCGCATTCAATACCTTGGACACCGGGCACCCTTCCTTCGCCTTGGTGCTCAGTTCTTCAAACTGCGCCTGAGTCGCCCCCGGGATTTTCGCCTTGAGAATCAGTTTGACTGCAGTGATAGCAAAGCCGCCATCCACTTGGTCCAGTGTGACCTCTGCCTGAGTATCGATGCTCTCGGCCTTCAGACCCGCATCACCGAGAATCATCGAAAACGCCATGGAAAAACAGCCGGCATGCGCGGCGCCGATCAGTTCTTCCGGGTTGGTGCCCTTACCGCCCTCGAAGCGGGCCTTGAAGCCGTAAGGCGCTTCTCTGAGGACGCCGGTCTCGGTAGAGATCGAGCCGATGCCGGTTTTCAGATCGCCTGCCCAATGTGCGGATGCTTTCTTCACGATAGCCATGTCTGCCTCCTCAAGATCTGGCGCGAAACGCCGCGCCGTCGTGGATTTTGCTTGCAAGGCTTCTGAGGATAGACGCCGGGACAAAGTTCAGCTCAGGTGAATCGTTGACTTTTTTAGTAGGATTTTTCCCTCAGCTATTGAAACTCGGGTATATGCCCTCATTGCACAGAACACGCTTATGAATTCGGCAGGTTTTCGTTCGCAAGAAAAAACCTGCACCCCACTCGGAGACGCAGGTTTATGAAGCAACTGTCCGACGTAAAGTTTTCCACCCTCGATCTGGTGCCGGTGCGCGAGAACGGTAGCCCGGCGCAATCGCTGCGCAACTCGCTGGACCTGGCGCAGCACGTCGAGAAATTCGGCTACACCCGCTTCTGGGTGGCCGAGCACCACAACATGGACGGCATCGCCAGCTCCGCCACCTCGGTGCTGTTGGGATATCTGGCCGGGGGGACTTCGACGATTCGCGTCGGTTCTGGCGGAGTAATGCTGCCCAATCACGCACCGCTGGTGATCGCCGAGCAGTTCGGCACTCTTGAAAGCCTGTACCCGGGACGCATCGATCTGGGGCTGGGCCGCGCGCCCGGCTCCGATCAGATGACGGCCCGCGCTCTGCGCCGCGAGCGCTCCGGCAGTGCCGACGATTTCCCGGAAGACGTCGCCGAGCTGGCCCGCTTCCTCGGCCCGCGCACTCCGGATCAACGGGTGATCGCCATGCCCGGCACCGGCACCCATGTGCCGATCTGGCTGCTCGGCTCCAGCCTGTTCAGTGCGCAACTGGCCGGTGAGCGCGGCTTGCCGTACGCCTTCGCCTCGCACTTCGCTCCACGTTTCATGCATGAGGCGATTCGCGTCTATCGCAACCACTTCAAGCCCTCGGCGGTGCTCGATAAACCGTACGTGATGCTCGGGGTGCCGCTGGTGGCGGCGGATACCGATGAGCAGGCCGATTATCTGGCGACGTCGGTGTATCAGCGAATTCTGGCGTTGATGCGTGGGCAGAGTCTGGTGCAGCGTCCGCCGGTGAAAACCATGGACGGCCTGTGGCTGCCCCATGAGCGCGAGGCGGTGGGGGATTTCCTCGGCCTGGCGATGGTCGGCAGTCCGCAGAAGATTCGCGCGAAACTGGAAGTGCTGGTCGAGCAGACTCAGGCCGACGAGCTGATTTTCACCTGTGATCTGTATGAACACGCCGATCGCGTGCATTCCTACGAACTGCTGGCGCAGGTCATGAAGGGATAAACGCCGCCCCCTGTAGGAGCTGTCGAGTGAAACGAGGCTGCGATCTTTTGATCTGCTTTTTTAAAGCCAGGATCAACAGATCGCAGCGTGCCGCAGCTCCTGCATGTAAATCATCGCCCACAAAAAAGCCGACGCCTTCGCGTCGGCTTTTGCATTTCAGGCGCGATCAACCGCGTTTGTAGACGATTTCCTTGGCGCCGCCTTCACAGGTGCCGACGACTTTGCCGTCAGCGGCCGCACCCTTGTCGACGACTTCCAGCGAATACCCGGAAACGTGCTTGGCATCCAGCTTCGCCGCGATCTCGCTTTTCAACTCTTCACAAGGCTTGCCAGCAGCAAACGCGCCACCCGCAAGGCTCAACAAACCTACTGCCAATATGAACTTCTTCATCGGTCGCACTCCCTGGTCGGATTAAAAGAGGCGGGCACCGGCTATGCCGATGCGCTCACCTTGTAGCGCTTTGCCATTCCTATGGCACTCGGCCAGCGCGCAAGTTCAGAAGCGTAGCCCAAACTCAGCTGCTGGCAATGCGGAAGCCGACTTTGAGGGTTACCTGGAAATGCGCAGCCTTGCCGTCCTTGATGTGGCCACGCGTCTCGACCACTTCAAACCACTCCAGATGCTTGATGCTCTTGTTGGCTTCGGCCAGCGCGTTGTTGATGGCGTCTTCGATGCTGCTGGTGGACGAGCCGACCAGCTCGACTTTCTTGTAGGTGTGATGGTCACTCATGGCGATCTCCTTGACGTGTGGATTTGAGACTAGCAGTGAATCTGCACTGTTGATTTCGGCGGCTCGATGCACGTGAAGTTCAGATTTTCTGCACTTTCTCAAACCGTTGAAGTCCCAACCAACACACGCCACTCATCACCAATGCAGGAGAGCCACCATGGCCAACACCTCTTTACGTAAAGCCTCGTTGCAAAGCATGGAAGCCGAGATCGAGAGTCTGCTCAAATCGTTGGAAAGCCTCAAAGACGATGCTTCGGACGAGTCGCGCAAGACGCTCAAGGCACTCAAGAGCAACGCTGAAAGCGCGCTGAAACATTCGCGCAGCCTGCTCAGCGACGCCTATGAAGAAGTCAAAGTGAAAACCCGTGAGACCGGCATCGCCACCCGCGATTACGCTCAGGAACATCCTTGGACTACCGCCGGTGTGGCGGTCGGTGCAATCGGTCTGCTGGCCGCTTACCTGCTGTTCAAGCGCGGCGAGTGATCTGTCTGGCGCAGCTCGTTCTTGAGCCACTGCGCCAGTTGCCGGGCGCGCCCGTCTGCGGCGCGCTTGGGTAGCCACAACGCCAGTTGCGCCGGGGTTTCGCAGAAGCCCCACGGTGCAACCAGGCGACCGGCCTTCAAGTCTTCGGCCACCAGCGGCTCGGGCGCGATTGCCACGCCGAGTCCGGCCACTGCGGCTTCCAGCAGATAATACAAATGCTCAAAACCTTGCCCCAACTTCAACGCTTTGGCGTCGAGGTGATTTTGCTGTGCCCAGCTCGGCCAGGCTTGCGGGCGCGACGTGGTGTGCAACAGCGGCTCGCTGAGCAAGGCTGACGCCGGCGCTGCCTGCAGGCGTTGATAACCGCTGAACAGCGGGCTCAGCACAGGGCCGATGCGTTCTGCGGCCAGTTCGTAGACCTGCATGTCTGCCGGCCATGGCGGCTCGGCGAACAATAGCAAAGCGTCGAGTCCGGGGCGCCGTGGATCGAGGTCACCTTCACCCGCTGACAGGTGCAGACGCAAGTCCGGCAGATCGGCGTTGAGCCGCCCCAGGCGTGGGATGAACCAGCGTGCCAGCAGACTTCCCGAACAGCCAAGCACGAACGGCGCGTCAGCGGTGCTCTGCGTCAGCTCGGCACACACACTGCGCAATCGATCAAAGGCCTCGCCGCTGGCGTCTCGTAGTCGAACACCGGCATCTGTGAGTTTCAAGCCGCGACCGTCCTTGACGAACAGGCTTACGCCGAGATGCTCCTCCAGCACTTTCAACTGACGGCTGACCGCCCCGTGGGTGACGTGCAGCTGTTCGGCCGCCTGACTGACGCTGTTCAGCCGGGCGGTGGCTTCGAACGCGCGCAAGGCGTTCAGCGGGGGAAGGTCGTGGCTCATGGTATCTGTGAGTTTTCCTGACAGGTTATGGCGATCTTATCGGTTTTCAGCCTGGAAGGTCAGGGGTAGAGTGGGCGCCATTGTCTTCTCACCCGAATTCACCTGGAGCACATCATGACCCAGACTTCGAACACCTCCAACCTGCGCAGCGGCCCTGACGATAACGGCCTGTTCGGTGCGTTCGGCGGCCGCTACGTGGCGGAAACCCTGATGCCGTTGATCCTCGATCTGGCCCGCGAATACGAGGCGGCCAAGGAAGATCCGGCGTTCAAGGAAGAGCTGGCCTACTTCCAGCGTGACTATGTCGGTCGTCCGAGCCCGCTGTATTTCGCCGAGCGTCTGACCGAGTTCTGCGGTGGCGCGAAGATCTACCTAAAGCGCGAAGAGCTGAACCACACCGGCGCGCACAAGATCAACAACTGCATCGGCCAGATTCTGCTGGCGCGGCGCATGGGCAAGAAACGCATCATCGCCGAGACCGGCGCCGGCATGCACGGCGTGGCGACTGCCACCGTGGCCGCACGTTTCGGTCTGGATTGCGTGATCTACATGGGCACCACGGACATCGAGCGGCAGCAGGCCAACGTGTTCCGCATGAAGCTGCTGGGCGCCGAAGTTATTCCGGTGGTGGCCGGCACCGGGACGCTGAAAGACGCGATGAACGAAGCGCTGCGTGATTGGGTGACCAACGTTGACAGCACCTTCTACCTGATCGGCACCGTGGCCGGCCCGCACCCGTACCCAGCCATGGTGCGCGACTTCCAGGCCGTGATCGGCAAGGAAACCCGCGAGCAGCTGCAAGCCCAGGAAGGTCGTCTGCCGGACAGCCTGGTGGCGTGCATTGGCGGCGGTTCCAACGCCATGGGCCTGTTCCACCCGTTCCTCGACGATCAGAGCGTCGAGATCATCGGCGTCGAAGCCGCCGGTTACGGCATCGAAACCGGCAAGCACGCGGCCAGTCTGAACGGCGGCGTGCCGGGCGTGCTGCACGGTAACCGTACCTTCCTGCTGCAGGACGACGACGGCCAGATCATCGACGCCCACTCGATTTCCGCCGGTCTCGATTATCCGGGCATTGGCCCTGAGCACGCCTGGTTGCATGACATCGGCCGCGTTCAGTACACCTCGGTCACCGACGACGAAGCCCTCGCTGCGTTCCACCAGTGCTGCCGCCTCGAAGGCATCATCCCGGCGCTGGAAAGCGCTCATGCGTTGGCTGAAGTGTTCAAACGCGCGCCGAAACTGCCGAAGGATCACCTGATGGTGGTCAACCTGTCCGGCCGTGGCGACAAAGACATGCAGACCGTCATGCATCACATGGAACAGTCCAAGCAGGAGAAACACTGATGAGCCGCCTGCAAACCCGTTTTGCCGACCTCAAGCAACAGAATCGCGCCGCGCTGGTGACCTTCGTCACCGCCGGTGATCCGGACTACGACACCTCGCTGGCGATTCTCAAAGGCCTGCCGGGCGCTGGCGCCGACGTGATCGAGCTGGGCATGCCGTTCACTGACCCGATGGCCGACGGCCCGGCGATTCAACTGGCGAACATCCGTGCCTTGGGCGCCAGGCAGAATCTGGCGAAAACCCTGCAGATGGTGCGTGAGTTCCGCGAAGGCAACAACGATACGCCGCTGGTGCTGATGGGCTACTTCAACCCGATCCACATGTATGGCGTTGAGCGTTTTATCGCTGATGCCAAAGACGCTGGTGTCGATGGTCTGATCGTGGTCGACATGCCGCCGGAGCACAACGCCGAGCTGTGCGATCCGGCGCAGGTTGCCGGTCTGGACTTCATCCGCCTGACCACCCCGACCACTGACGATGCGCGTCTGCCGAAAGTGCTCAATGGCAGCTCGGGCTTCGTTTACTACGTGTCGGTGGCCGGTGTGACCGGTGCCGGTGCCGCGACTCTGGAGCATGTCGAAGAAGCGGTGGCTCGCCTGCGTCGACACACTGATCTGCCGATCAGCATCGGCTTCGGTATCCGTACTCCGGAGCAGGCGGCGTCCATCGCCCGCCTGGCGGACGGTGTGGTGGTGGGCTCGGCACTGATCGATCACATCGCCAATGCGACCACGCCGGCGCAGGCGGTCGATGGCGTGCTGGGTCTGTGCAAGGCGCTGTCCGAAGGCGTGCGTCAGGCCCGCGTCAGCTGAAGGTAAAGTTCCTGATACAGAGGAATTAGCCCCTCGCAACACAGCCTAATTGAGCAAGACCGAGGGATTCAGAACCACGTTCTGAATCCCTTTTTTGCTGTTGGTGCCGTGAGGAAAGACCCGATGAAAATGCCGAAACGTCTGATTGCCGGACTGGGCGTGCTGATGCTCAGCGCGACGCCGCTGCTGGCCAGCGCCGATCCACGCGATGATCATGACCACGGCGGCCCGCAACCGGGCCACTACGATAACCGTGGTGACGATCACCGTGGCCCGCAGAACGATCACCGTGGTGGCCCGCCACACGATTTCGGCCCGGTGCGGCAGACCATTCGCGACAACCACGGCTACTTCGTACGTGGCGCACCGCCACCACCGGGCATCCATCTGGAACGCGGCCGGCCGTTGCCGCACGGGTATTACGGCGAGCGGCTGGACGGGCGGGCGCTGAGCCGTCTGCCGGTGTATCCGGGTTATGAGTGGCGCCGGGCCGGTGGGGACATTGTGCTGATCGCGGTGGGTACCGGGATCGTTTACGAAATTCTGGACGGTGTTTTGTACTGATTTACAGGCAGTAAAAAGATCGCAGCCTGCGGCAGCTCCTACATTTATCTCTGTAGGAGCTGCCGCAGGCTGCGATCTTTTGCTTTTAAGGCAACTCCAGCCCGCCGGAGGCCTTGTGCAGTTTGCGCAGGTGCTCGCCGATCTGCTTCACGTTGGCTTCGCTGGCGGCAATCTCGGCCGCTCGCTTGGGCTCCAGCAACTTGCGCACTTCCTTGTCCAGATCGCCACTCAGCGCCAGCAGTTGTTTCTGGCGTTGGCTGCTTTCGTCTTGCAGGCGCTTGAACTCGCTCGGTTGCGGCAAACCGTAACCGCGGCTGTCGAGCAGTTCCGCCGGACGACTGAGGAAGCCGCTGTTGGCGAGAATTTCCTGCAGGGTCGCGTTGGCCTTGTCCATGCCACCGTTCTCCAGCTCCCGGGCACCGAGGTAGCGTTGCTTGACCTCATCCTGGGCCAGCAGCAACTGGCGGCGATAACTCGCCTGTTCCAGCAGCAACAACGCCGCACTGGTGCGCAGGTCGGCGCGTTCGAACCACTGCCGGCGTTCTTCGGCAGACAGCGATAGCCAGTCCTCGACGGTGGTCTGTTTGATCGGCAACTGCTTCTTCAACACATCGAACATCGCCTGATAGCGATCGCGGAACGAGTCGAAGCGATAGCCCAGGCGCAAGGCTTCCTTGGGGTCGTCCAGCACGCTGGTGTCGGCCAGGCCACGACCTTTCAATACTTCCAGCAAGCCATTGGGCATGATGCTGTCCAGACCGACCAATTGCTTGTTGTTGCTGCCGCTGCGCAACAACTTGAGACTTTCCACGGCGCAGTTGTTGGACAGGAAGAAGTAGTTGCCGTCGTAACTCCAGTGCATCTCGGCGGCGTGTTCGACCACCTCTTCAATTTCCTTGCGCGACAGGTTCAGCGGTACCGAAGCGAGGCTGCGCAGTTCGGTCTTGGTGTATTCGTCGATGACCTGTGCGAGTGGCAGCACGAACAGCCGTGACGGGTACTTGCCGACCAGTCCGTCCCAGCTCGACAGCTGCACGTCACCGACAAAGGCGCGGTATGACAGCACCAGGTGCTGGTCGAGGTCGAGCCGGCAATCCGGGCCCCGTGGTCGTCCCGGTGCACAGATCACCAGGCGCAGCATGCTGTGGCCCCAGCGGCTGACCCAGTTCTGGTTGGCTTCGGCCAGCAAGTAGTCGACGGCATACACCCGCTCCGGATCGACTTGCCCCAGCGGCTGTTTGGCGAAGTCGTTGCCGGCATTGAGGAAGGCGAAGGTGTTGCTGCAGGTGTCCTTGGCCGGTGGTGCCCAGCCGAAGCGCTCCTTGTAGTAGCGATAGAGCGCAGGACGTCGGCAGGCGTAGCTCGGGTCGAGGAGGAAATACTCCATGTTGACCGCGACAAACTCTTTCGGACTGGAAATCTCGTACAGATCCGGGCTGCGGGCCACCTGGCGGTTGTGCTGTTCACGCTCGCCGCGCCGCCCGACGTACTGTTGCCAGCCGGCGAGGTCGAGCAGGCGCGGGTCATCGCTGAGGGTGAAGCGGCGTTCGGTCTGGCCGCGACACTCGTCGGGAATGCCGATCAGGCCGGCGCTGTTGCTGCGGCGAGTGCAGCGCTGGATCAGCGTACGCTCGGCGGTGGGCCACAGGCGCGCGCGGTCATAAATGTGGGTGAGCTCGTGCAACACGGTTGCCAGCAGTTCCTGGCGCACGGTGCCGTGAGGGCGATTGGTTTTTTCTTTGGCCGCGCTGCCGTCGGTGAGGCTGGCGAGCAGTTTGCGGTTCAGGTCGAGTTCGGCAACCAGGGTCGCCTGGCCGTAGGCGTTGCCGGGCATGTCGTCGGACCAGCCGACGTCGATGCGCCGGTCCAGCTGTTCGACGAAGCTGGGCGGCAGCTTCTGCATCGCTTCATCGAGCAGCGCCTGACTGGCCTGTTGCTGGGCGGGGCTCAGACCGTCGGTCTTGAGCCGCAATTGCAGGCTGGCGTGGGCGCTGTTGCCAAGCAGCAACAACGCCCCGGCCAGTAGCCAGGCGCCGAGTGACTTCACAGGGCAAGAATGGCTTCGGCGAGCACCTGATCGCTGGCGTCGCGGGCTTCCGGCACGCGGGTGCGCAAGGTGTTGAGGGCGGCTTCCAGGTGCGCACCACGGATATCGCCGTTGGTGGCAACAAAACTGGCGGCATCGTCATGGGCTTCGCGGATGATTTTCGAATCGCGAATCGACGTGGTGGTATCGGAGGTGAAATCGATGGTGCGCTGGGAGGCACGAACGATGATGTTACTGGTGGCTACCAGGGTGTGCGCCTGGGCCACGTCGGCCAATACAAACAGGCCAAGGGCGGCAGCAATCAGCGGGCTACGCATGGAACGACTCCGGAAGGGCAATGATAACGAAGGACTGAGATAACTATTGGACGAGAATTGCCTGTGCCAGTTCAAGGTCGCTGACATGAAGTTTTGGTCGGGATTTGCGCAGGTAATGCAGGGCGGATTCGAGCTGCGCGCCGCGCAATTCGCCGTCACTGGCAACAAACGCCGCCGCGTCATCATGAGCGGCGATGATCAGTTTACGGTCGAATGGCGCGGAAGACACCATTCCGGTGGCCCAGACCGTCACCACCGTATTTTGCGTGGAGACATCAAAGGCATCGACCGACGTCGCCCAGCAGGCGCTGAACAAGGCACAAGGGATAAGCAGGTTGGTCAGAAAACGCATGGGACTCGATAACGGTTAGCGAGTCTCAAGGCTAGCGTAATGCCCGGGCCAGAGCCAGTGGCGAAACATCGGGACACGACTGGCGTGCCCCGTCTGGCAACGTCCGATCAGATCGCCAGAATGGCTTGCGCCAGTTGGAAGTCGGTCGCGTTGAGTTGTGGTGCCTGGTGGCGGATCAGGTCCAGGGCGCTTTCCAGTTTGACGCCGCGGATCTGGCCTTCGCTGGCGACGAAGCTGGCTGCGTCGTCACGGGCAGCGATCACGACTTTGTTGTCACGCAGCGAAGAGCTGACGTCGGACGTGGCGTCCGAGGAGGACTTCAGCGCGCCAACCACGGCGTCGGTGGTGACGATGAAGCTGGAGGCACTGGCGTTGGCAGCCACGGCCAGCAAGGCGGCAGCGCTGAGCAGGCGAAGACGGGACATGGTGTATCTCCTGATAGTAAACCGTATTGAGAGGTGGCTTGTGTCTGAGACTCAGACGCGGGTTACAGAAGATTCGCCACGTTCTGGCATGGATATTAGGCCTGCGCGCAAGGTTCGGACAGTGGGCAGAATGCTAGCGCCAGAAGGGTTTCTCCAGTTCGTTGAGCCGATCGGCGTGGCTCAGACCCAGATCCGCGAGGTCGCGTTGCCCCAGCTGGGCCAACAAACGCCGCGTCCTGGCGCGCTCCAATCCCTGCCACAGGCTACGAACCAGACGCCGCAGCAGGTGCGAGTGAACGAGGGGTTGAATCGACGATGTCGAAACATCTTGTAAGTCTTTCATGGCATTTTCCTTAAGCCGAGGAGGGTTAAGGACAGTTTGCGCCCGATGCAGCTTTACCGGCACATACAACGATGAAGAATTGTACTGGTGCAGATTTGGATTATTGAGAACTGTACCTGTTGTTTGAATAATCTGCTGTACGGGCCTTTCGAACCCTGAAACGACAAGACCCGTCGCGGTTTCCCGCGACGGGTCTTGTGTGTTCAATTCGGGTTGCTGGCGGTGGGTCTAGCGACCAGAGCCAGCGACGCTACTTAGCGCCAGAACGGCTTGCTCAGCTCTTCGTAGCGTTGTGCTTCGCTGATACCGGCGTCAGCCAGCAGACGCGAATCCAGACGAGCCAGTTGGTGGCGGCTGGAGATGCGGCGCTGCCACAACATCAGGTTGGCGATAACGCGCAGAGGCAGGGAAGCCTGGGTTTTTGCAGCTTTGTCTTCGAAGAACAGTTCGGAACTGAGTGTACGTTCCATGGTTGACATCCTTCCGCTTGTGGCGGGATCAGGTAGTGGTTTAACTGGTGCCCATGATCCTCTCGTTTGCCTAGTCTCTCTAGATACAGTTCAACTGTATTGTGAGTGACCAGTTAACTGTTTATAGGTGGTGTATGGGTCAAAATTGAGCAAACTGTACCTGTCCGCACTTTTGTGGTGCGTTTTTGCTCAAATTGAGGGAGAGAGTAGGCGAAAGCCGTAGGAAACAACCAGTACAGCAGTACAGTTTTTGCCGAATGAGAAGGATGGAAAAACCGCTGACACAAACTGTGTTTGCATCAGCGGTTTGACTGTACGAATTACACCGCAAGCATGCGACCGGTTTCTTCCAGGTTCATGTGCCAGCTCAGGGCTTCGCGCAGGATGTGCGGGGTATGACCGCCGATGGCGCAGGCGGCGGTGAAGTAGTCATTCAGCGCCTTGCGGTAATCGGGGTGCACGCAGTTATCGATAATCACCCGGGCACGTTCGCGCGGGGCCAGGCCGCGCAGGTCGGCCAGACCGATTTCGGTCACCAGGATGTCGACGTCATGCTCGGTGTGGTCGACGTGGCTGACCATCGGCACCACGCTGGAAATGGCGCCTCCCTTGGCGATCGACTTGGTCACGAACACCGCGAGGTGCGCGTTGCGCGCGAAGTCGCCCGAGCCACCAATGCCGTTCATCATCCGCGTGCCGCAGACATGGGTGGAGTTGACGTTGCCATAGATGTCGAACTCCAGCGCAGTGTTGATGCCGATGATACCCAGGCGGCGCACCACTTCCGGGTGGTTGGAAATCTCCTGCGGACGCAGCACCAGTTTGTCCTTGTACTTCTCCAGATTGCCGAACACGTCGCTGTTGCGCCGCTCCGACAACGTGATCGAGCTGCCCGAAGCGAAACTCAGCTTGCCGGCGTCGATCAGGTCGAAGGTCGAGTCCTGCAGTACTTCGGAATACATGGTCAGGTCTTCGAACGGCGAGTCGATCAGGCCGCACATTACCGCGTTGGCAATGTTGCCGATCCCGGCCTGCAACGGGCCAAGCTTGTTGGTCATGCGCCCGGCATCGACTTCCTGTTTGAAGAAAGTGATCAGGTGTTCGGCAATGGCGTTGGTGTCGGCATCCGGGGTCGACACCGTGGACGGCGAATCCGCTTGCTGGGTGATGACGATGGCGACGATTTTTTCCGGTGGAATCGGGATCGCGGTGCTGCCGATACGGTCGTCGACTTTTACCAACGGGATCGGCGTGCGCGTCGGGCGGTAGGTCGGGATATAGATGTCATGCAGGCCTTCGAGGTTGGCGTTGTGCGCCAAGTTGATCTCGACGATTACCTGTTTGGCAAAAATCGCGAAGCTGGCCGAGTTGCCCACCGAGGTAGTCGGCACGATGTGGCCCTGCTCGGTGATGGCCACGGCTTCGATCACTGCGATGTCCGGCAGCTTCAGTTGCTGATTGCGCAGTTGCTCGACGGTTTCCGACAGGTGCTGGTCGATGAACATCACTTCGCCGGCGTTGATTGCCTTGCGCAAGGTGCTGTCGACCTGAAATGGCATGCGTCGCGACAGCACGCCGGCCTCGGTCAGCTGTTTGTCGAGGTCGTTGCCCAGGCTGGCGCCGGTCATCAGGCTGATCTTCAGCGGCGTGACCTTGGCTCGCTCGGCCAATGCGTGAGGGACGGCTTTGGCTTCGCCGGCGCGGGTGAAGCCGCTCATGCCGACGGTCATACCGTCTTCAATCAGCGCGGCGGCGTCGGCGGCGCTCATCACTTTATCCAACAACGAAGGCAGGCGAATACGGTCACGGTACATGGATTATTTTCTCGGGAAGCGAGTATCAGGATGCGCAGTCTAGTGAATTTCGCGGGCGCCTGTCCCGCTACCAAGGTCGCAAACGAGGCGTCTATTTAGCGGGTTTGAAGTAAAACACCGTTACCGGATCTGCAACAACGTGGCAAATTGTCCGACGTTTTGCGCAAACGAAAACGCCCCGACAAGTCGGGGCGTCCGGTGCAACGGTGGAGGATTACTCCACCGCTTTGACCATGTCCTCGATGACCTTCTTCGCGTCGCCGAACACCATCATGGTTTTGTCCAGGTAGAACAGTTCGTTGTCCAGACCGGCATAGCCGCTGGCCATCGAGCGCTTGTTGACGATGATGGTCTTGGCCTTGAACGCTTCGAGAATCGGCATGCCGGCAATCGGCGATTTCGGATCGTTCTTGGCGGCCGGGTTGACCACGTCGTTGGCGCCGAGCACCAGCACCACATCGGCCTGGCCGAACTCGGAGTTGATGTCTTCCATCTCGAACACTTGGTCGTAAGGCACTTCGGCCTCCGCGAGCAGGACGTTCATGTGCCCGGGCATGCGACCGGCCACCGGGTGGATCGCGTACTTCACGGTCACGCCACGGTGGGTCAGCTTCTCGGTCAGCTCTTTCAACGCATGCTGCGCGCGGGCCACCGCCAGGCCGTAGCCCGGGACGATGATCACGGTGTCGGCGTTGGTCAGCAGGAAGGTCGCGTCATCCGCCGAACCGGATTTCACCGGACGGGCTTCTTTCGCACCGGCGGGTCCTGCGTCGGCCGTATTGCCGAAACCACCGAGCAGTACATTAAAGAAGGAACGGTTCATCGCCTTGCACATGATGTACGAGAGGATTGCGCCGCTCGAACCCACCAGCGAGCCGGCAATGATCAGCATCGAGTTGTTCAGCGAGAAGCCGATACCCGCTGCCGCCCAGCCCGAATAGCTGTTGAGCATCGACACCACCACCGGCATGTCGGCACCACCGATCGGGATGATGATCAGCACACCCATCACGAACGCCAGCGCCAGCATCAGCGCGAACGCGGCGAGGTTGCCGGTGAGCATGAAGGTCACGCCGAGCACCAGCGTCGCCAGGCCCAGAACTGCGTTCAGCTTGTGCTGACCGCTGAACTGTACCGGTGCACCCTGAAACAGGCGGAACTTGTACTTACCCGACAGCTTGCCGAAGGCGATCACCGAACCGGAGAAGGTGATTGCACCGATCGCCGCACCGAGGAACAGTTCCAGACGATTACCCGCCGGGATCGAATCGCCCAGTTGCTTGACGATGCCAAGCGATTGCGGCTCAACCACCGCAGCAATCGCGATGAACACCGCCGCCAGACCGATCATGCTGTGCATGAAGGCGACCAGCTCCGGCATCTTGGTCATTTCAACGCGCTTGGCCATGATCGAACCGGCAGTGCCGCCGATCAGCAGGCCGACGATCACATAGCCGATACCGGCAGTCGCCAGCTCGGCACCCAGCTTATAGATGAGGCCGATGGTGGTGAGAATGGCCAGCGCCATGCCGAGCATGCCGAACAGATTGCCGCGCCGCGAGGTGGTCGGGTGCGACAGGCCTTTGAGGGCCTGGATGAAGCAGATCGACGCGATCAGGTAGAGCGTCGTGACGAGATTCATGCTCATTACTTCGGCGCCTCTTCTTTTGCTTTCGGGGCTTTCTTCTTGAACATCTCAAGCATGCGGCGGGTGACCAGAAAGCCACCGAACACATTGACCGCCGCCAGTGCCACGGCGAGGGTGCCCATGGTCTTGCCCAGCGGCGTGACGGTCAGCGCAGCAGCGAGCATGGCGCCGACGATCACAATCGCCGAAACGGCGTTGGTCACCGCCATCAACGGCGTGTGCAGCGCAGGTGTAACGTTCCAGACCACGTGGTAACCGACATAAATCGCCAGCACGAAGATGATCAGGTTGTAGATACCGGGGGAGATAAGCTCTTCCATCGTCTGAATCCCTGCTTAGGCGTTTTTGCGGATGACTTGGCCGTCGCGGCACATCAGGCACGCGGCGACGATGTCGTCTTCGAGGTTGATGTCGAACTGGCCTTCTTTGGTGAACACCAGCTTGAGGAAGTCCAGCAGGTTGCGGGCGTACAGCGCCGAAGCATCTGCGGCGACTTCACCGGCGAGGTTGGTCGGGCCGACGATGGTCACGCCGTTCTCGACCACCACTTGATCGGCGACGGTCAGCGGGCAGTTGCCGCCCTGGGCTGCCGCGAGGTCGATGACCACCGAGCCCGGCTTCATCTGCGCCACGGTGTCTGCGCTCAACAGTGTCGGCGCCTTGCGGCCCGGGATCAGTGCGGTGGTGATGACGATGTCGGCCTGCTTGGCGCGCTCGTGCACAGCCTGGGCCTGACGCTGCATCCAGCTTGCCGGCATTGGCCGCGCGTAACCGCCGACACCGACCGCGCATTCGCGCTCTTCGTCAGTTTCGTAAGGGACGTCAACGAACTTGGCGCCGAGGGATTCGATCTGTTCCTTCACCGCCGGACGAACATCAGACGCTTCAATCACCGCGCCCAGACGTTTCGCCGTGGCAATCGCCTGCAACCCGGCCACGCCTGCGCCGAGAATCAGCACGCGCGCCGCTTTCACGGTGCCCGCCGCAGTCATCAGCATTGGCATGAAGCGCGGATAGTAGTGCGCGGCCAGCAACACAGCCTTGTAGCCGGCAATGTTCGCCTGCGACGACAACACATCGAGACTCTGCGCCCGAGAGGTGCGCGGCGCCGCTTCCAGGGCGAACGCGGTAATCCCGCACTCGGCCATTTTGGCGATGGTTTCGTTATTGAAGGGGTTGAGCATGCCAACCAGCACCGCGCCGCGCTTGATCAGCGCCAGTTCGGCGTCGCTGGGGGCGACTACTTTGAGAATCAGCTCGGCACCGAACGCATCGCTGGCACTGCCAATGGTTGCGCCCGCCGCTTCATAGGCACTGTCGACAACGCTGGCTTTGACGCCGGCGCCGGTTTGCACAGTGACCTTATGACCTTGGCTGATCAGCTTTTTAATGGTTTCCGGGGTTGCAGCAACCCGTGTTTCACCGGTCTGGGTTTCGAGAGGAACACCAATGTGCACGTCAAATCTCCTGCGTGATCTTATTGAGTAAACCCAGGCACTGCGGATGGTGCGACTGGGGCGGCCGATCAGCACGATCCCGCCAAATCAGGGCGGGGCGCGGCATTTTGCAGGCGAACTTTATGCCCTTCAAGGGATTATGACGGGTGACGGAAAATTAACTACAAGTCATCCCGTGACCGAATGTCGCAGATGGCCAGTTGAATCCCTTACAGACCGTGCCTTACAAGGATTCTGGCTGAATCTGAAAAAAATTCTCATCGGCGGCGTGAATAGGACGTAATGAGTCGCCGATAGAGGCTCAAAGCCACGTCCGCAGGAGCTTGTGGGACGTCTGTACGACTTTCGGATACAGTCTGCGATTTTGCGACAAATACTTATATCTGTAGGGCTTTGAATTTCCTGACTACCGGGTTAGTAATTGTTGTAAGCCTTCATCCTTCTAGGCTGTAGCTGTTTGCCTGATTGACCAGCCAATCGCGAAATGCCTTGAGTGACGCCGATTCGACCTTGCGCTCCGGAATCATCAGGTAATACGCCTTGATGCTGGAGAGTGCATCCGGGTTGGCGATCACCAAGCGTTTCTCGGCCAGTTCGCGTTGAATCAGGAACGGTGGAATCAGCGCGATCCCCATGTCGTGCATGGCCGCCTGGGCCAGCATGGAGAATAGTTCGTAGCGTGGGCCTGTCATGTCGCGGGGGATGTTCAGGTGCTGTGAGTTAAACCATTGGCGCCAGGCGTAAGGGCGAGTGGTTTGTTGCAGCAACGGCAGTTCGGCGATCTCGTCAGCCGTCAGATGCGTTCTATTGCCGAGTAGGGCAGGGCTGCACACCGGCATCGGATTTTCGCCCATCAGTCTGTGGGATTCGGTACCCGACCAATCGGCGTCACCGAAGTAGATCGCTGCGTCGAAATCAGTATCGGCAAACAGGAACGGGCGGGTGCGGTTGGTCAGGTTAACTGTCACTTCCGGGTGCTTGAGCTGGAAATCCTTGAGCCGTGGCAGCAGCCATTGCGTGCCGAAAGTGGGCACCACCGCCAGTTCGATCACGTTGGTGCCCTGTTGGCCCATGACCGAGAGCGTGTCGCGCTCTACGGCATCGAGTTGCGTGGCCACCCGACGGCTGTAGGAAAGCCCCGCTTCCGTCAGCTTCACACCGCGTCGCGAGCGTCGGAACAGTTCCACACTGAGGAACTCCTCAAGGCTGGCAATCTGTCGGCAAATGGCGCCTTGGGTGAGGGAAAGTTCTTCGGCAGCCTTGGTAAAGCTTTCGTGGCGAGCGGCGGCTTCGAAGCTGATCAGGGCGGTGGTGCTGGGGATCTTCCTGCGCATGTACGTCAACCTCACTAATGCGCCGCTTAAAAGGCATTCAGCGACGTTTCGGAGTGAGAAATTAGCACAACAGGATGCGAAATCCTCGTTTGCCGCGCTGGCGAACCGGGCCTAGGATCAATGCCACGTCAATTCACCGATTTACGAGGACACACTCATGGGCGGTAAAGCTAGCTTCAACTGGATCGATCCCCTGCTGCTGGATCAACAGCTCACCGAAGAGGAGCGCATGATCCGTGACACCGCCGCCCAGTTCGCTCAGCAGAGCCTGGCGCCACGCGTGCTTGAAGCTTTCCGCCATGAGAAAACCGATCCGGCGATCTTTCGCGAAATGGGCGAAGTCGGTCTGCTCGGCGCGACCATCCCTGAGCAATACGGTGGCAGCGGTTTGAACTACGTCAGCTACGGTCTGATTGCCCGTGAAGTGGAGCGCGTCGACTCCGGCTACCGTTCCATGATGAGCGTACAGTCCTCGCTGGTGATGGTGCCAATCAACGAATTCGGCACCGAAGCGCAGAAACAGAAATACCTGCCGAAATTGGCGTCCGGCGAATGGATCGGCTGCTTCGGTCTGACCGAACCCAACCACGGTTCCGATCCGGGCGCGATGATCACCCGTGCGCGCAAAGTCGACGGCGGCTACAGCCTGACCGGCGCCAAGATGTGGATCACCAACAGCCCGATCGCCGACGTATTCGTGGTCTGGGCCAAGGACGATGCCGGCGACATTCGTGGCTTTGTCCTGGAGAAAGGCTGGAAGGGCCTGAGCGCACCGGCGATTCACGGCAAGGTTGGCCTGCGCGCATCGATCACCGGCGAAATTGTCATGGATAACGTGTTTGTTCCGGAGGAGAACATCTTCCCCGACGTGCGTGGTCTGAAAGGTCCGTTCACTTGCCTCAACTCGGCGCGCTACGGCATCTCCTGGGGCGCGTTGGGCGCTGCCGAATTCTGCTGGCACACCGCTCGCCAGTACACCCTTGATCGTCAGCAGTTCGGTCGCCCATTGGCCGCGACTCAGCTGATCCAGAAGAAGCTGGCCGACATGCAGACCGAGATCACTCTGGCGCTGCAAGGTTGCCTGCGTCTGGGGCGCATGAAGGATGAAGGTACTGCGGCGGTCGAAATCACCTCGATCATGAAGCGCAACTCCTGCGGCAAGTCGCTGGATATTGCCCGGATGGCCCGTGACATGTTGGGGGGCAACGGTATTTCCGACGAGTTCGGTGTGGCCCGTCACCTGGTCAACCTGGAAGTGGTGAATACCTATGAAGGTACTCACGACGTTCACGCGCTGATCCTGGGTCGCGCGCAAACCGGTCTGCAGGCGTTCTATTAACAGGAGAGCGACCATGGGCGCGCTGTCGCATCTGCGGGTACTGGATTTATCGCGCGTGCTGGCCGGGCCGTGGGCCGGGCAGATACTTGCCGACCTTGGCGCCGAGGTGATCAAGGTCGAGCGTCCGGGCAATGGCGATGACACGCGCGCCTGGGGGCCGCCCTTCCTCAAGGACGCATACGGGGAAAACACCAGCGAGGCGGCTTACTACTTGTCGGCCAACCGCAACAAGCAATCGGTGACGATCGACTTCACTCGGCCTGAAGGTCAGAGTCTCGTGCGGGAGCTGGCGGCGAAGTCGGACATTCTCATCGAGAACTTCAAGGTCGGGGGGCTGGCCGCCTATGGGCTGGACTACGAATCGCTGAAGGCGATCAATCCGGACCTGATCTATTGCTCGATCACCGGCTTCGGTCAAACCGGGCCGTATGCCAAGCGCGCCGGTTATGACTTCATGATCCAGGGGCTGGGCGGGCTGATGAGCCTGACCGGTCGCCCTGAAGGTGATGAAGGCGCCGGGCCGGTGAAGGTGGGTGTGGCGCTGACGGACATCCTTACTGGTTTGTATTCGACCGTGGCGATTCTGGCAGCGCTGGCTCATCGTGATCACGACGGCGGCGGGCAACACATCGATATGGCGTTGCTGGATGTGCAGGTCGCCTGCCTGGCCAATCAGGCGATGAATTACCTGACTACGGGCAATGCCCCCAAGCGTCTGGGCAATGCGCATCCGAACATCGTGCCTTATCAGGACTTCCCGACGGCTGATGGTGATTTCATTCTTACCGTTGGCAATGACGGCCAGTTCCGCAAGTTTGCCGAGGTGGCTGGACAGCCGCAGTGGGCGGACGATCCGCGTTTCGCGACTAACAAGCTGCGGGTGGCTAACCGCGCGGTGTTGATTCCGCTGATTCGTCAGGCAACGGTATTCAAGACCACCGCCGAATGGGTGGCGCAGTTGGAGCAGGCGGGCGTGCCGTGTGGGCCGATCAATGATCTGTCCCAGGTGTTTGACGATCCGCAGGTGAAAGCACGTGGGTTGGCGATAGAGCTGCCGCATGCACTGGCAGGAATGGTCCCGCAGGTAGCGAGTCCGATCCGGCTGTCGCAAACGCCTGTCGAATACCGTCGCGCGCCTCCTTTATTGGGCGAGCATACGCTGGAGGTTCTGCAGCGGGTGTTGGGTATGGGCGCTGGCGCCGTGGAGGCACTCAAGGCTGATAGGGTGCTTTGAAATACTCTCTATATAGAAGGAGTGGTTTTCCAGCTTATATATAGAAGCAGCTGTGTGTTTTTTAACCGGTCTGTAAGTTGTTGAAAGAAAACTGAAATTAAT